>NZ_JAGGOK010000051.1 GCF_018614615.1 Streptomyces sp. ISL-100
CTCCTCCGGTACGCCGACCCGGCCCATGGGGGCGCCGAGGTAATTGCCCTCGCCGGTCTGGATGCCGACGGGGGCGGTCATCGGGGTGTACGTCATTCCGGGATGCACCGAATTGACCCGGATCTTCGCCTCCGCCAGTTCGACCGCACCGATCTTCGACAGGCCACGCACGCCCCACTTGGAAGCGCCGTAACCGGCGGTCATCGCGAGGCCGGTGAGTCCGGCCGCGGACGAGATGTTGACGATGGACCCGCCGCCACCGCCGCCGTCACCGCCCGCCCGCATCAGCGGAATCGCCGTCTTCATGCCGATGAAGACCCCGACCAGGTTGACCTCGACGACCTGGCGGAAGTGCTCGACACTCTCGTGCTCCAGGAACTGTCCGGCGGATATCCCGGCGTTGTTGACCAGGCCGTCGATCTTCCCGAACTCGGCGACCGCGAAGTGCAGCGCCGCCTGCCAGTCGCCCTCGCTGGTCACGTCATGCCGTATGAAACGCGCCGCGTCACCGAGCTTCTCGGCGGTCGCGGCCCCTTCCTCCTCCAGCATGTCGGTGATGACGGCCTTCCCGCCACCGTCGACGACGGCCTGCGCGGTGGCGGCGCCGAGGCCGCGGGCCCCGCCGGTGATGACGACGACCTTGTTGCTCAGATCAACGACAGCGGCAGACACGACGACCAACCCCTTCATGATGGAGGGGTATGCCTATTCGGCATACCGGGAGTCGTCAGTCTGTCAGCGCTCCGACGCCTCTGCCAGGGCTTCGGCCACACCAGGCTCCTGTCGTCCCAGGAACCGCGGATCGGGTTCGGTCGCGGCGTCGAGCGCCGCCTTGCCGGCCGCGAGGATCTCCCGTACGCCGCCGTAGTACCAGGTCGCGTCGCGCCGCGCGTCGACGCCGACTCCGTACGCGTCGATGCCGGCGGCCCGGCACAGCCCGATCGCCCGGCGGATGTGGAATCCCTGACTCACCAGCACGGCCCGGTCCACGCCGAAGATCTTTTTGGCGCGTACGCACGAGTCCCAGGTGTCGAAGCCCGCGAAGTCGCTGACGATGCGCTTGTCGGGCACGCCGTGCGCGACCAAGTAGGCGCGCATGGCGTCCGGTTCGTCGTACTCCGTCCGGCTGTTGTCCCCGGTCACGAGCACGACCTTCGCCTTGCCCGCCCGGTAGAGCTCGGCGGCGGTGTCGAGGCGGTTCGCGAGGTAGGGCGACGGGCCGCCCCGCCAGAGGCCCGCCCCGAAGACGACGACCACGTCGCGGGCCGGGGCGTCGGCCGTCGTCCTGACCCGGCTGTCGGCGACGGCGTGCAGCCAGGTCGCGGGGGCCAGCGCGAAGACGGTGGCGAGCATGAGGGCCTGGACGGTACGCCGTTGGGCACGGCGGGTGCGGGGTATGAGGCGCGGGCGTTTTAGGCGTCCGCCTGCCCAACGCTGTGCCTTGCCGCGCACCGTGCCCCGCACCGTGCCCCATGAAAATCGCATGACCTTGCCCGCCCCCGACTGGAATCATTTCGCTATGGCGACACAATTCTGGCCCCTGTACGGGCTGCGGATCACGACTCCGCGCCTTGAGCTGACGCTGCCGGAGGGCGCGGTGCTCGACGAACTGGCCGGCGTCGCGGCCGACGGCGTACACGACGAGGCGTCCATGCCGTTCTCGGTGCCGTGGACGGACGGGTCGCCGCAGGACCGGGCGCGGGCGACGTTCCAGCACGTACTGGGCACGATCGCGCAGTGGCGGCCGGAGAAGTGGACGCTCAGCCTCGCCGTACGGTGCGAGGGGAAGACCGTCGGCAGGCAGGACCTGATGACGGAGGACTTCCCGGTGACGAGGGAGGGCGAGACCGGCTCCTGGCTGGGGCTGGCACACCAGGGGCGCGGCATCGGCACGGAGATGCGGGCGGCCGTGCTGCAGCTGGCCTTCGAGGGCCTGGGGGCGCGGCATGTCACGTCCGCGGCGATGACGGACAACCCGCGCTCGCTACGGGTGTCCGAGAAGCTCGGCTACCGGCCGGACGGCCTGCTGGTGGAGTCGGTACGGGGGGAGGCCAGGACGGTGCTGCGGCTGCGGCTGACCAGGGAGGACTGGGCGGCACACCGGACGGTGCCGGTGGAGGTGGCGGGGTTGGACCAACCGTGCCGGGAGCTTTTCGGGGTGTAGGGCCACCGTGTCCCGGGAGGGGGCCCTACTGACCACGGACATGGGCGGCCGCCAGCTCGGCCTCCCTGATGACGGTGTCCGTGTCGACGCCCAGCAGCTCGCCGTGCGCCTTGCGCATCCGGCCGTCCACGAAGACGTAACTGACGTTGGGCGGCTGTCCGTTGAGCACGATCTGGTTGATCCAGTCGAAGCGTGGTGCGAAATTGAGTGTGCCCGGGTCGAGGACGACCACATCCGCGCGCTTGCCCGGCGTGAGCGAGCCGATGTGGTCCGCCATGCCGACGCACTCGGCGCCGCCCAGCGTCGCCATGCGCAGTACGGCCGGAATCGTCGGGTGCACCTCGGGGTCCTGGTGCAGTGCCCGCTGGAGTCCCAGGGCAGCCTTCATCAGGCTGAACATGTCGGACGTGTCGTTGGTTCCCCCGTCATGGCCCAGCCCCGCCTTCACGCCGCGTGCGTGCAGCGCGGGCAGCCGCATGATGCCCGAGGCCAGCCGCATGTTGCTCAGCGGGCAGTGGGCCACGCGGACGTCATGCTCCGCGATCAGCGTGATCTCGTCATCGGTGAGATGGATCGCGTGGTTCATCAGCAGATCCGGCCCGAAGGCACCCGCCAGCCGGAGCGCGCGGATGGGGTCGTCCCGGCGGTCGCTGTGATGCTCCAGGACATGGGAGTTGAGCATCACCCCGAGGTCACGGGCAAGCGCGTTGAACTGGCGCAGCCCGTCCACGCCTGCCATGCCCGCGTGGACGGAGACCTGGGCCGATGCCAGCGGGAGCGGGTCGAGCAGTTCCTTCTTCACCCGGGCGACGACGTCCGCGTCCGAGGTGCTCTGCATCATCGCGTACACGAAGCGCAGCCCGGATTCGTCCAGCGCGCCGATGTAGCGCTCGCTGGTCTCGTACGGGATGGGGTGCACCCAGTCCACGACGGTCGTGACGCCCGCCTGGAGCGCGTCCAGGGCGGCGAGGCGGACGAAGCGGTACATGTCCTGGGCGTCGATCTTGCTGAGGGTCGTGCTGTTACAGGAGGCGAGCCAGCCGTACAGGTCCTGACTCGCGCATCCGCCTCGGATACTGGACTGCCACAGGTGGTTGTGAATGTCCACGAACCCCGGCAGCACCAGCCGGCCGCTCACGTCCACCACCCTTGCCCCGGACGGCTCGGGCAGCCGCCGCCCCACGGCGGCGATTTTCCCGTCCCGCATCAGCACATCGGCGCGGTCGAGCGTGCCCAGCGTGCCTTTCCCGACGCCCGGGTCCATGGTGAGGACCAGTTCCGCTCCGCGGAGCAAGGTGGTGCGCGTCTGCCCCGGTCTCTCAGCCGGCTGTGCCGCGAGGCCGGAGAGCGGGGCGCCCAGCATCAGCGGGACGCTCCCCAGACCGGCAAGGACGTTTCGGCGGCTGGGCTGCGAAGACTCGGTCATGGTGCTTGTATCCCGCGCGCCCCACTCGAAGGCAAGGTGCAATTCCGGTCAATGGAAAAATAATTCCACTTGCGTCGGCATTTCATGTTCCTGTTTGCCGCCTGCGCACAGGCCCCGCCCGCCCGGTGAGGCCGTCGAAAACACCCGTCACGCCCGCGCAACGAGGCGGCAACCTGCGCCCGGCAGTATCAGTCCATGACGGAGTCGGCAGCACACCGCGAGTCACTTCCTCTCGACAGCACGGCGCAACTGCTCACCCGCATCACCACCCAGCTCGGCACGCAGCTGAAACACGTCTCCCTGAACGGAACCCGCCGTCCGATGACCCCGCTCACGCCTCCGCCCCGGCCGCCGAACCCGCCCGCCCTCGTCGCCGTCGCCCACGGCAGCCGCGACCCCAACGCCCTGCGCACGGTCACCGCGCTGCTGGAACGCGTTCGTGAGCTGCGCCCGGGGCTCGACGTACGGCTCGGGCACATCGAGCTGAACGAGCCGCTGCTCACCGGCACGCTCGCGGACCTGGACCCGGGCGAGGCCGTGCTCGTACCCCTGCTGCTCGGCCGTGGTTATCACGTCAAGTACGACCTGCCGCAGGCCGCCGCCACCGCCCCCCACCTGCGCACCCGAATAGCCGCTTCGCTCGGCCCGCACCCCCTCCTCGTCGAGGCGCTGTACGCCCGCCTCACCGAAGCCGGCTGGCGGACCTCCGACGCCGCGCACCGGGGAAGCGGCGTCGTCCTCGCCGCCGCGGGCTCCCGCGACCCGGAATCCGCCGCCGACACCCGCCGCACCGCCGCCCTGCTCAGCGAACGCCTCGGCGGAGTCCCCGTCATCCCCGCCTACGCGTCCGCCGCCTCGCCCACCGTCCCCGAAGCCCTGCGCGCCCTCGCCGCACGCGGCCGCCACCGGGCCGCCGTCGCCTCGTACTTCACCGCGCCGGGCCGCTTCGCCGCGCAGAGCGCCGCCGCCGCGCCCTGGATCGCGGCCGCGCCGCTCGGCACGCACCCGGCCCTGGCGCGGCTCCTGCTGCTCCGTTACGACCAGGCTGTCGCCACCCGTTCCCCGGCGCCCCGGCGCCAACTTGCCTCCGCCTGAGCCCCGACTGTCACTGCCTGCGTTTACTGTCGGTGCATGGAAGGCACAGCGCACGAAGCCCAGTCCCACGACGCCCAGCTCCACGACGCCCAGTCCCACCCCGCCCAGCTCGACGCCGCCCTCTACGACGGCGCCGCCACCGAGCGCTGGGCCACCGAGCCTGACAAACGGCCCGGCAGGACCGCCTTCCAGCGTGACCGCGCGCGCGTTCTGCACTCCGCCTCGCTGCGCCGCCTCGCGGGGAAAACCCAGGTCGTCACCCCCGGCTCCAGCAGCCAGGTCTGGGACGCCAGCCCCCGTACCCGCCTCACGCACTCCCTCGAATGCGCCCAGGTCGGCCGCGAGCTGGGCGCCGCCCTCGGCTGCGACCCGGACCTCGTCGAGGCCGCCTGCCTCTCCCACGACATGGGCCACCCGCCCTTCGGGCACAACGGCGAGCAGGCACTCAACGACTTCGCCAAGGACTGCGGCGGCTTCGAGGGCAACGCCCAGTCGCTCCGGCTCCTGACCCGCCTGGAGCCCAAGCGGTTCGTACGCTCGCCGGAGAGCGGCGAGATGGTCAGCGTCGGCCTCAACCTCACCCGCGCCGCCCTCGACGCCGCCACGAAGTACCCCTGGCCACGCGGCGCCCACCCCACCGACCCCAGCTCGGTGAAGTTCGGCGTCTACGAAGACGACCTGCCGGTCTTCGACTGGGTCCGCCAAGGCGCGCCCGCCCACCGCCAGTGCTTCGAGGCCCAGGTCATGGACTGGTCCGACGACGTGGCGTACTCGGTGCACGACTTCGAGGACGGCCTGCACGCCGGCCACCTCGACCCCAACTTCCTGTTCGCCGAGCCCGAGCGCCAGGAGATCTTCGCGGTCGCGATCGGCAGATACGTACCGGAGACCACCAGTCCCGAGGAGCTGGCGGCCGCCCTCGACCGCCTCCTCGACGAGGAGTGGTGGCCGCACGGCTACGACGGGTCGGCCGTCGCCCAGGCCCGGCTCAAGGACGCGACCAGCCAGCTCATCGGCCGCTTCTGCCTGTCCGCCGAGGGCGCGACCCGCCAGGCGTACGGAACGGGAAGGCTGACGAGGTACGCCGCCGAGCTGGTTGTCCCGCGCGAGGTGCGCCACGAGTGCGCCGTCCTCAAGGCTGTCGCCGACCGTTACGTCATGCAGCGCGACGAACAGGAACGGCTCCGCGCCGACCAGCGCATCGTCATCGCCGAGCTCGCCGAGGCCCTCACGGCCCGCGCCCCCGAAGGCCTCGACCCCCAGTTCCGTGCCCTCTTCGCCGACGCGCCCGACGACAGGGCCCGCAAGCGCGTGATCGTCGACCAGATCGCGTGCTTCACGGACGCCGCCGCCCGCTCCCTGCACGCCCGGCTCACGGCCCGTACGCCGCGCCGTTCATGATCGCGTCGCCGAGAGGCGTCCGCCGGTGCACGACGTGGCTGCCGCGCCGCTCCGAGGCGACCAGCCCCGCCTCCCGCAGCACCGTCGCGTGCCGGCTCGCCGTCGACAGCGTCAGCCGCAGTACGCCGCCGAGCTGCGTCGTGGTCATCGGCCGCTCCAGCACCTCCAGGACGGACGCCCGGGTGTGGCCGATGAGCTGCGCCACCGGCAGTCCGGCCCCCCTCGTACCCGGGCCGCCCGTCCCGTCCGGCCGGGAGAGGGCGAGCCACCCGGGATCCGGCGTCACCGGATGGACCAGCACCGGGGGCAGCTCCTGGTCGGCCAGTGAGACGGGATACCGGATACAGAAGAACGACGGGATCATCGTCAAAGACCGCCCGCCCAGCTTCAGTTCGCTGTCCACCGGATAGCCGGTCTCCAGCACCCCGTCGTCACGCCAGGCGAAATCCTGGTAGCTGCCCAGCAGCCCTTCGGGCCCATGGGACAGAGCCGCCTCCGCCCGCACGGGACGGTCGGCGTCGACGGCCGCCCTGATCACATCCAGGTACGGTTCCACCGCCACCGCGTAGTAGCGGCGCAACGCGTCGCCCAGCCGCTCCAGCGTCTCCACGTCCCCCTCGGCCAGCCGCCGGGCGACCGGTGGCACAGGGCCGTCCGCGAAGAGCCGCCCGAGTTCCGCGCTCATCCTGGCCACGGGCGTGGACAGCACCTGGTCCACGCCGGTCTCCAGATCCGGGATGCCGCGGCCCGGCGTCAGGAAGTCGGGGAGGTACGCCGCACACGGGCACAGCCGGTGCAGCGAAGCCACTGTCCCGGTGAGTCCCGCGCGGGCGATCGCCGCCCGTACCTCACGCCGCCAGGGGTCGAAGACCAGCGCGCCCTGCCGGTTCTGCAGCAGGTGAAGGCTGTTCACGATCTCCCACAGAGGGTCCGGCTGTGCGGCCACCCGCAGCCGGTTCAAATCCTCGGTGGTGAAGTGGATGCGTAACATGCGCCCCCCAACTGCCTTGCTACGAGCGTACTCACGGGTCACCGGAATCGTGCGGTCCCTTTGCGTTGTGCACGAAAGCCCCGCACGGCGTCCATATCGGCGTGACCCTTGTCGCGTGGTGGCTGCGGGCTGTCAACGGGGGAGACGTCCGCGGCCACCTCTCCCATGCCCCCGCCCGCCTCTCCCGTACTCTCGCCCGGCCTTCCAGCGCCCTCGCCCGTCACGTGCGAGCCACCTCCGCGACACGCCCACAGCACACCGTTCCTAGAGACTGAGCGGTAGTGAGTCCTGTTGCCAGGCCCCATGCTCGGCCGAACGCCCCGAACGGTTTTGGGCGTTCTGGTCCCCCGCGTTCACTCCGCGTCCGGGCGGCACGGATCGTGTCCGTGGTCCGGGAATGCGGGGGCGGGTTCCCTCACGCCCAAGGGTCTGCGATGGGGCCTGGACGGTCCGATGCCCCTGCACATCGCTCTGGTGTGCAGGGGGCGGTGTCGTCCGTCGCCGGATCGGGTGCCCTTGGGCGCGCCTTCCGATCGCCACGGCGGCAGCGTCGTGGCGGGTCGTCTTGCGGGTGGTGCTGGTGAGGGGCTTCTGCCAGTGCTGCGCGCCCCACCGGGAGGTGTAGGCGGGGTCGACGGCGACGATGGCGATGCCCGTTTGGTCGGCCATGGAGGTGAGGCGGGCTCGGAGTTTGCCGGTGGGCATGCCGGAGATCAGCTGCCGGAAGCGGCGCTTGCGTCCGTGCTTCTCGCGGGTCTTCTCCGCCTGGAAGTCCAGGTCCTCCACCGCGATCGCGGCCACCTGGCAGGATTTCGCCCAGTGCAGGAGCCGGGACAGGGCGTGGCGGACCTGCGCGTCACGGTGGTCGGCGGTGCCGGACAGGTCGAAGAAGAAGCGGCGGGGGGTGCCGAGCGGGTTGCCGTGCGTGTCGAGGCGCCAGGCGGCGAGGTGGTCGGCGTTCGTATCGACGCCGATCACACCATGCGCCAACGCTGCTTCGATGGGGACGCTCTGGGTGACCGGCCAAGACCAGGAGGCGGTCAGGTACCAGCGCCCGCGCCGGGTGTCGAAGTGGATGCGGTACGCGACCGCCCGGTTCGCCTCGACACGATCGACCCACTCGGTGCCCCGGTGCGCGAACCGCACCCGTGCGGCGAGGACGTACCGGCCGTGCGGGGCGTTCGCCAGCCCGGCCAGCGCCACCGGAAGCTTGATCGACACCTGGCCGCCGGGGCTGACGCGGATGGTCTCGTTGCCATACCGCTTCCCCGACTCACCATCAGCCGACAGGAACCACCGCTCCGCCTCCCAGCACTGCCGCCACTGCGCCTCGGTGAGCTGAGCGTCGGCGAGGTGGTGGCGGGTGTTCAGCAGACGCTTGCCGCCCCGCACCACCCGCACGCGGCCCGTCCGCCAGTCGGCGACAGCCGCCGTGTGCCGGGCCTCCAGAGCGGCCAGTCGCCGCGACTTCGCATGCCACTCCCGCCGCGACCGGTAACCCCCCGGCGCCTTCTTCGAACCGCGAGCACCCACCGGCAGCGACAGGCGGTGCCGGAGCGTCCTGATTCCCGCCTCAAGACCCCGGATGTGAGCGGCCTGGCAGCGCCGGGCCAGCGCCCACTGATCATGCGACGCCTTCGTCACCGCACCCGCCCACCGCGACGACGACACCGGCGTCAGTGCCCGCTTGCGCCTCGCCCACGACTCCCCCGAATGCTCGAGACCGTCCGCGCACCGCACCTTTAGGTCCCCGGAGGCCAGCGCACCCATGTGCGCGCCCACCAGCCGAAGCACCTCCGCATCCTCGGCGGCAAGGTGCTTCAACCGGTCACGGACCGCGACACCCGACGGCCCCGGAACGACGAACGGCGCGGCCGCCACTCGCAGACCCGAAACCGACCGATGCACCGCCACCACCCCCGCTCACGGCCCAGAGCCCCTCATGTCGGACTGGTCAACGAACCACACCGGGAAAGGTCACCCGTTCCCACTCCGAACATCCAACCGCCCCAGTCGCCGCAACCGAGCAGACCACGCACACACCTACATGCACGAATGCAGTAATGCGGGCAAAGCAGCCACTCGTTGAATATCCCTCTTCCCCCATGACGCTCTGTGCGGGACGCTCGAATACGGCGGCGTAGCGTGTGGGCAGGCACAGAGGAGGCACCAAGTGGTCGACGCAGATCTGACATTCGTCATCGTCGGTGGGGGACTGGCGGGGGCGAAGGCCGCCGAAACTCTCCGCAGCGAGGGGTTCACCGGCCGGGTGATCCTCATCGGGGACGAACGCGACCATCCCTACGAACGCCCTCCGCTCTCCAAGGGGTTCCTGGCCGGCAAGGAGGAACGCGACAGCGTCTTCGTCCACGAACCCGGCTGGTACGCCCAGGCCGACATCGAGCTGCACCTCGGCCAGGCGGTCGTGTATCTCGACCGCGAGACCAGGACGGTAGGGCTCGGCGACGGCACCGCCGTCCGCTACGACAAGCTCCTGCTCGCCACCGGCGCCGAGCCGCGCCGCCTCGACATCCCCGGCACCGGCCTCGCCGGCGTCCACCACCTGCGCCGCCTCGCCCACTCCGAGCGGCTACGCGGCGTACTGGCCTCCCTCGGGCGTGACAACGGGCACATCGTCATCGCCGGGGCCGGCTGGATCGGCCTGGAAGTCGCGGCTGCCGCACGCGGTTATGGCGCCGAGGTCACCGTCGTCGAACCCGAGCCGACCCCCCTCCACCAGGTCATCGGCCCCGAACTCGGCCAGCTCTTCACCGACGTCCACAGCGAGCACGGCGTCCGCTTCCACTTCGGCGCCCGCCTCACCGAGATCACCGGCCAGGACGGCATGGTGCTCGCGGCCCGCACCGACGACGGCGTGGAGCACCTCGCCCACGACGTCCTCGCGGCGATCGGAGCCGCCCCGCGCACCGCCCTCGCCGAGGCCGCAGGCCTCGCCATCGTCGACCGCGCGCACGGCGGCGGCATCGCGGTGGATGCCACGCTGCGCACCTGCGACCCGGACATCTACGCCGCCGGCGACGTCGCCGCCGCCCAGCACCCACTCCTCGGCACCCGGCTGCGCG
Organism: Streptomyces sp. ISL-100; assembly: GCF_018614615.1. GTDB lineage: Bacteria > Actinomycetota > Actinomycetes > Streptomycetales > Streptomycetaceae > Streptomyces. Next base: position 10,161 of record NZ_JAGGOK010000051.1, read on the forward strand.
TCGAGCACTGGGCCAACGCGCTGAACAGCGGCCCGGCCGCCGCCCGGGCGATGCTGGGCCAGGACGCGTCGTACGACCGCATCCCGTACTTCTTCTCCGACCAGTACGACCTCGGACTGGAGTACTCCGGGTGGGCGCCCCCGGGCACGTACGACCAGGTCGTCATCCGCGGTGACGTCGCGGGAAAGCGCGAGTTCGTTGCCTTCTGGATGAAGGACCAGCGGGTGCTCGCCGGCATGAACGTGAATGTGTGGGATGTCACCGAGCCCATCCAGGCACTGATCCGCTCCCGGACCCGGGTGGACACCGACGCCCTCTCCGACCCGTCCGTGGACCTGGCCTCCCTGGTCGGCTGACGGCTCGGCGACCGCTCGGGCGACGGCTCGGCCAGGGAGTGTCCGAGCACCGCCGTACACTTCACGCGTGGCAGGCAGGATCAACGATGACGACGTGAAGGCGGTCCGGGACGCGGTCCCGATCGACGCCGTTGTTTCCGAGTACCTCCAGCTCCGCAGCGCCGGCGGCGGCAATCTGAAGGGCCTGTGCCCCTTCCACGACGAGAAGTCCCCGTCCTTCCAGGTCAGCCCGAGCAAGGGTCTTTTCCACTGCTTCGGCTGCCAGGAAGGCGGCGACACGATCGCCTTCGTGATGAAGATCGACCATCTCTCCTTCTCGGAGACGGTCGAGCGCCTGGCCGCCCTGGCGGGCATCACCCTTCGCTACGAAGAAGGCGGCTACAACCCCACGCACCAGCGCGGTGAGCGCGTCCGCCTGGTCGAGGCGCACAAGGCCGCCGCGCAGTTCTACGTCGAGCAGCTCGACTCCGCCGAAGCGGAGATCGGCCGCAAGTTCCTGGCCGAGCGCGGCTTCGAGCAGAGCGCCGCGCAGCACTTCGGCGTCGGCTACAGCCCGGCCGGCTGGGACCACCTCACCCGCTACCTGCGCGGCAAGGGCTTCTCCGACAAGGAGCTCACTCTCTCCGGCCTCTCCCAGGAGGGCCGCCGCGGCCCCATCGACCGCTTCCGCGGTCGCCTGATGTGGCCGATCCGCGACATCACGGGCGAGGTCGTCGGCTTCGGCGCGCGCAAGCTGCGCGACGACGACAACGGCCCGAAGTACCTCAACACCCCCGAAACAGCGATCTACAAAAAGTCCCAGGTGCTGTACGGCATCGACCTGGCCAAGAAGGAGATCGCCAAGACCAGCAGGGCGGTGGTCGTCGAGGGGTACACCGACGTCATGGCCTGCCACCTGGCCGGCGTCACGACCGCGATCGCCACCTGCGGCACGTCGTTCGGCGGCGACCACATCAAGATCCTGCGCCGGCTGCTCATGGACAACGCCTCGGCCGAGGTCGTGTTCACCTTCGACGGCGACGCGGCGGGCCAGAAGGCGGCGCTGCGTGCGTTCGAGGACGACCAGAAGTTCGCCGCCGAGACGTCGATCGCGATCACGCCGGGCGGCATGGACCCCTGCGACCTGCGGCTCGCCAAGGGCGACGCGGCGGTGGCGTCGCTGGTCGAGACGCGCACGCCGCTCTTCGAGTTCGCGATCCGCCATGTCGTGTCGAGGCACAACCTCGAAACCCCGGCGGGGCGGGCCGCCGCGCTCGACGAGGCCGCGCCGATCGTCGCCAACATCAAGAACATCGCGATCCAGCACGAGTCCGCGGTCCAGCTCGCGGGCATCCTCGGCATCCTCGACACGCAGTTCGTGGTCAAGCGCGTCGCGCAGCTCGCCCGCTGGGCGCGCGACCGGGGCGGACGCGGCCCCGCCGCGCCGCAGGACCGCCGGGCGACTCCGTCGTACGACGCGGCACCGGCCGTCCCGAGCGGCCCCGCGCTGAATCTGCGCAGCCCCGCGCACCGCACCGAGCGCGAGCTGCTGAAGCTCGCGCTCCAGCGCCCGGAGCTGGTCTCTCCGGCGTTCGACGCGTACGGGGCCGACGAGTTCACCGCCCCGCCGTACGCCGCCGTACGCCAGGTCATCGAGGAGGCGGGCGGCGCGGAGCAGGGTGCGCAGAACGCCTCCGACTACCTGGCGCAGGTCCGGGAGACTGCTCCCAACGACACGGTGCGGGCGCTGGTCACGGAGCTCGCCGTCGAGCCGATCATGCGCAAGACGGTCGATGAGATCTACGCGGGCGAGCAGCTGATCCGGGTCCGTCTGCGCGCGGTCGACCGCCGGATCCTTGACGTCCAGGGCACGCTGGCCCGCCTCGGCGGCCCGCACGCCGACCCGGAGCAACTCGCCGCCGTACAGAACGAGCTGTGGGTCCTCCAGCAGTACGCCCAGTCCCTGCGCAGCCACGGCGCGGCCGCGCTCTGACCGAACCCCCCAGCCCCTCTGGCGTTTGAGGAGCGGGGTCCGGGGCAGCGCCCCTCACGCGGCGGAGCCGCAAAGTGTCACAGCGGGCAGGGGCGGGCCGGGGAAAGCCCCGCAGGGCCCACGCCGGTAACGGCCCGGACTCAAAAAGTCACCGCACGCCCCTCGTGGCAGCGATGTGTCGTACCCCACACTGGGTGGCGGTGCCTGAGTCCTCGGAGCGCGGCCGGCCCACGCCGAGTGGGCCTCACACACCCGCGGATCCACACATCGTGTACGGGACGGACGGCGGCCCGGTAGCCGCTCCCGTTCCGCTGCCGCACGCCCCCGAACCGGCAGCGATCACCCTGGAGGTCGCCCCCGTGCAGACCCAGACCCAGACCCAGCCGCAGACCCAGACGTTGACCGACGTCATCGCCACGGTTCCTTCGCAGAGCCGGGGCGAACTCCACCCCGAAACCGAGCCCGAAACCGAGCCCGAAGTCCTCGTCGAGGACCCGGCGGACGCGTCCGAATCAGCCGAGGCGACGCGTCGCCGCAACCTCCGCGCCGACACCGGAGGCCCCTCCTCCGACCTCTTCCGCCAGTACCTCCGAGAAATCGGCCGCATACCCCTCCTCACCGCCGCCGAAGAGGTGGACCTGGCCCGCCGAGTCGAAGCCGGTCTCTTCGCCGAGGAGAGGCTCAGCGGCTACCCGGACCTCGACTCCCAGCTCGCCGTCGACCTCGACAAGCTCGTGGTCATGGGCCGAATGGCCAAACGCCGCCTGATAGAGGCGAATCTGCGCCTCGTCGTGTCCGTCGCCAAGCGATACGTCGGCCGCGGCCTGACCATGCTCGACCTGGTCCAGGAGGGCAACCTCGGCCTCATCCGCGCCGTGGAGAAATTCGACTACGCCCGCGGCTACAAGTTCTCGACGTACGCGACCTGGTGGATCCGTCAGGCCATGTCCCGCGCGCTGGCCGACCAGGCCCGCACCATCCGCGTCCCGGTCCACGTCGTCGAGCTGATCAACCGCGTCGTACGTGTCCAGCGCAGGATGCTCCAGGAGCGCGGTTACGAACCGACCCCCCAAGAGGTGGCCACCCACCTCGAACTCACCCCGGAGCGTGTCAGCGAAGTCCTGCGCCTCGCCCAGGAACCGGTGTCGCTGCACGCGCCCGTGGGCGAGGAGGACGACGTGGCGCTCGGCGACCTGATCGAGGACGGCGACGCCGCGTCACCCGTCGAATCGGCCGCTTTCCTCCTCCTGCGCGAGCACCTGGAGGCCGTGCTTTCCACGCTCGGCGAGCGCGAACGCAAGGTTGTCCAGCTCCGGTACGGCCTGGCCGACGGCAGGCCGCGCACGCTGGAGGAGATAGGCCGCATCTTCGGCGTGACGCGCGAACGCATCCGCCAGATCGAGTCGAAGACCCTCAACAAGCTCCGCGACCACGCCTTCGCCGACCAGCTGCGCGGCTATCTGGACTGACAAACGGCGCCCGGCCACCAGGCCGGGCGCCGTTCACAGCCACTACTGAGCTCCCGTCAGGCCCCGTCCCTCTCCTTGGCCTTCCTGCGCGCGTCGACCGTGGCCCCGATCCCCACGCCGACGCACATGCCGCAGGCGATCCCGGTCGCCAGGTTGTCGAGCAGCAGCATCCCGAAAGCGACGCCGAACGTCATCCCGAGCGACAGCCCGAGAGCGATGCCCGATATGGGACCGCCGGCGGCCTCCGTCCCCGAGTCGGCGCTCTCCGCGTCCTCCGCCGTGTTCTCCGCGGTGATGTCCGCCGCGTTCCCGGTCGTGTTCGCCGTGTTCTCCGTCATGGTCAGTCAGTCCACTTCCGCTACCGCCTGCGCGAACTGCGCCGCGTAAAGACGCGCGTACGCACCCTCCGCCGCCAACAGCTCGTCATGCGTCCCCTGTTCAACAATGGACCCATTCTCCATCACCAAGATCACGTCTGCGTCTCGGATCGTGGACAGCCGGTGCGCGATCACGAAGCTCGTACGCCCGTGGGCCAGCCGCGCCATCGCCTTCTGGATCAGCACCTCGGTCCGGGTGTCGACCGAGCTCGTCGCCTCGTCGAGGACCAGGATCACCGGATCGGACAGGAACGCCCGCGCGATCGTGATCAGCTGCTTCTCGCCCGCGCTGACCCCCGCCCCCTCGTCGTCGATCACGGTGTCGTACCCGTCCGGCAGCGTCCGTACGAAACGGTCCGCGTGGGCGGCCCGCGCCGCCTCCTCGATCTCCGCGCGCGTGACGTCCCGCGTCGCCGACGCCCCGTACGCGATGTTGTCGGCGATCGTGCCGCCGAAGAGCCAGGCGTCCTGAAGGACCATCCCGATGCCCGAACGCAGCTCCTCCCGCCTCATCTTCGCGATGTCGACACCGTCCAGAGTGATCCGGCCGCCCGTCACCTCGTAGAACCGCATCAGCAGATTCACCAGCGTCGTCTTGCCCGCACCCGTCGGCCCGACGATCGCGACCGTCTGGCCCGGCTCGACCACGACCGACAGGTTCTCGATGAGCGGCTTGTCCGGCTCGTACCGGAAAGACACCTTGTCCAGCGCGACCCTGCCCTCCGGATCCGAGGGCGAAAGCTCCGCGCCGCCCACCGCGTCCGGCTCCTGCTCCTGCGCGTCCAGCAGCTCGAAGACGCGCTCGGCCGACGCGACGCCCGACTGCACCAGGTTCGCCATCGACGCCACCTGCGTCAGCGGCATCGAGAACTGCCGCGAGTACTGGATGAACGCCTGCACATCGCCGATCGACAGCGTGCCCGACGCGACCCGCAGCCCGCCCACCACAGCCACCAGCACATAGTTCAGATTGCTGATGAAGAACATCAGCGGCTGCATGATCCCGCTGTTGAACTGCGCCTTGAATCCCGCCTCGTACAGCGCGTCGTTCTGCTCGCGGAAAGCCTCCGCCGACTGCTCCTGCCGCCCGAAGACCTTCACCAGCGCATGACCGGTGTACATCTCCTCGATGTGCGCGTTCAACTTGCCCGTGGTCTTCCACTGCTGCACGAACTGCGGCTGCGACCGCTTGCCGACCTTCGCCGCCACCACCACCGACAGCGGTACGGTCACGAGCGCCACCAGCGCGAGCAGCGGCGACATCCAGAACATCATCGCCAGCACACCCACGATGGTCAGCAGAGAGTTGATCAGCTGGCCCATCGTCTGCGCCATCGTCTGACCGATGTTGTCGATGTCGTTTGTCGCCCGGCTCAGCACCTCGCCGCGCTTCTGCTGGTCGAAGTACTTCAGCGGCAGCCGCGACAGCTTGGCCTGTACGTCCTCGCGCATCCGGAACACGGTCCGGTTGATGACCCGGATCGACAGCCGCGACGACACCAGCATCAGCAGCCCCGCGCCCACGTACACCGCGAGAGCCATCAGCAGTACGTCGCCGACCGCCCCGAAGCCGATGCCCTGTCCAGGCGTGAACTCCACCCCGGAGAGCATGTCCGCGAGCCCGTCGTCACCCTTCTCCCGCAGCCCCTCGACGACCTGCGCCTTGCTCCCGCCGTCCTCCATCTGCCGGCCGACGACCCCCGCGAAGACCAGGTCGGTCGCCCGCCCAAGGATCTTCGGCCCGATCACCGAGAAAGCGACGCTCAGCACACCCGCCGCGAGCATCCACCACAATGTGACCCGCTCCGGAGCGAACTGCCGCAGCAGCCGCTTCCCCGAGCCCTTGAAGTCCATCGACCGCTCGGTCGGCCCGCCCGCGCCGGCCATCATGCGTCCACCGGGCCCGCTCATGCCGCCTCAGCCTCCGTCAGCTGGGAGAGCACGATCTCCCGGTACGTCGCATTGCTTTCCATCAGCTCGTGATGGCGGCCAGTGCCGACCACCCGGCCCTCGTCCAGGACCACGATCCGGTCCGCGTCGCGGATCGTCGACACCCGCTGGGCGACGATCACCACCGTCGCCTCGGCCGTCTCCCGCCCCAGCGCGGCCCGCAGCGCCGCGTCGGTCGAATAGTCCAGTGCGGAGAACGAATCATCAAAGAGATAAATCTCCGGCCGCTGCACCAGCGTCCGCGCGATCGCGAGCCGCTGCCGCTGGCCGCCCGACACGTTCGTACCGCCCTGCGAGATCGGCGCGTCGATCCCGCCCTCCAGCCGCTCCACGAACTCCCGCGCCTGCGCGACCTCCAGCGCGTGCCACAGCTCCTCGTCGGTCGCGTCCGGCTTCCCGTACCGCAGGTTCGTAGCGACCGTTCCGGAGAACAGATACGGCTTCTGCGGCACCAGCGAGACGGTCTTCGCCATCAGCACCGGATCGAGCGTCCGTACGTCGACCCCGTCGACCAGCACCTCCCCGCCCGTCGCGTCGAACAGCCGCGGTACGAGCCCGAGCAGCGTCGACTTCCCGCTGCCCGTCGACCCGATGATCGCCGTAGTCTCACCCGGACGTGCCACCAGATCGACATCCCTGAGCACCGGCTCCTCGGCGCCCGGATAGCGGAACTCCGCGCCCCGCAACTCCAGTTGCCCGTGCCGCGGCAGCTCCCGTACCGGATGGGCCGGCGGTACGACGCTCGACGCCGTGTCCAGCACTTCCTCGATGCGCTCGGCGCACACCTCGGCGCGCGGCACCATCATGAACATGAAGGTGGCCATCATCACGGCCATCACGATCTGCATCAGATACGCGAGGAACGCCGTCAGCGCACCGATCTCCATCCCACCACTGTCGATCCGGTGCGCGCCGAACCAGACCACCGCGACGCTGGAGATGTTCACGACCGTCATGACGATGGGGAACATCAGCGCCATCAGCCGCCCCGACGACAGCGACACATCCGTCAGCGCGGTGTTCGCCTCCCGGAAGCGGCCCTTCTCGTACTCGTCCCGTACGAACGCCCTGATCACGCGATTGCCGGTGATCTGCTCGCGCAGTACCTGATTGACCGTGTCGAGCCGCTCCTGCATCGTGCGGAACAGCGGCCGCATCCGCCGCACGATCAGGCTCACCGAAATCCCGAGCACCGGAACGACCGCCAGCAGCACGCCCGACAGCGGCACGTCCTGCCCGAGCGCCATGACGATGCCGCCCACGCACATGATCGGCGCCGACACCATCAGCGTGAACCCCATCAGCACGAGCATCTGCACCTGCTGGACGTCATTGGTCGTACGCGTGATCAGCGAAGGAGCCCCGAACTGCCCGACCTCCCGCGCCGAGAAGCTCTGCACCCGCTCGAAGACGGCGGCCCGCACATCCCTCCCCAGCGCCGAGGCGGTCCGCGCGCCGTAATAGACGGCGCCGATGTTGCAGACCACCTGGACGACGCTGACGGCGATCATGATGCCGCCGAACTCCAGGATGTAGCCGGTGTCCCCGGTGACGACACCGTTGTCAATGATGTCCGCGTTGAGGGTGGGCAGATAGAGGCTGGCGGAGGTCTGCAGCAGTTGCAGCAGCACCAGCAGGGCGATGGGTTTCTTGTACGGGCCGAGACGGGCCCGTAGGAGTCGTATGAGCACGCGGAGTCTCTCGGTGTCGGCAAGATCGGGGTTCGTCCCATCCTCCGACACCGGGCGCCGGTAATGCCAAAGAATTAACCCATCGCGGGGTCAAGCCGGGTCAAGCCTTGAAGGCAGCCGGCCGCCCCCGCTCAGGCGCCGCCGAACGCCCCCGGGTGGATCTGGTCCCGCGTGGCGCCGTACTGCTGGCGCACCGCCTGCCCCACCGCCAGCTCGTCACCCGGCTCCAGCACCTGCGCCGCCGCGCCCCGCCAGGCCGGCGGGGTGTGCGGTGCCAGCGTGCCCTGCGCGACGCCGAGCGCCCACGCGGCCTGCCGGGCCGCGCCCAGCGCCGCGTACTCGGCGGGCTGCGGCACGACCACCTGCGTACCGAAGATCGCGGGCGCCGCCGCCTGCACGGCCGGCAGCTCGGCGGCGGCCCCCAGGAGGAACACGCGCCGCACCTCCACGCCCCGGGCCCGCAGTACGTCCATGGCATCGGCCAGCGAGCACAGCATGCCCTCGAAGGCCGCCCGCGCCAGATGCTCGGGCTTCATCGACTCGCGCCGCAGCCCGCTCAAGGTCCCGGCGGTGTGCGGAAGTTGCGGCGTACGCTCACCCTCCAGGTAGGGCAGCATGACCAGCCCGTACGACCCGGGCGACGACTTCAGCGCCAGGTCGGAAAGCCCCTCAAGATCCGTCCCCAGCAGATCGGCCGTGCCGCGCAGCGCCCGTACGGCATTGAGCGTGTGCACGACCGGCAGGTGCATCCCGGTCGCGTCGGCGAACGACGTGATGAGCCCGCTCGAATCGGCCAGCCCCTCGTGGTGGACGGCCATCACGGACCCCGAGGCGCCGAGCGACACCACAGCGTCCCCGACCCCGACCCCCAGCCCGAAGGCCGCGGCCATCGTCTCGCCGGTCCCGGCGGATATGAGCAACCCCTCGGGCGTGGTCCCGGCGGCGTCGGAAGGACCGAGCACCTCCGGCAGCGCGGCCTGGTGCCCCAGCGCCAGCTCGACGAGATCCGGCCGGTAGGACCCGGTAACAGCCGACCAGTAACCGGTCCCCGAGGCCGCGCCCCGGTCGGTGGTCCTGCGGGCCGGGCGGCCGAGCAGCTGCCAAACCAGCCAGTCGTGCGGCTGCAGCACGGCGGCGGTGCGCTGTGCGGACTCCGGCTCGTCGCGCGCCAGCCAGCGCAGCTTCGCGACCGGCTGCGGAGCCGTCGGTACGGACCCGACGGCCTCGGCCCAGGCCTGGCGCCCGCCGAGCGCGTCCACCAGATCGGCGGCCGCGACCTGGGCACGCTTGTCATTGCCGAGCAGCGCCGGGCGTACCACCGAGCCGTGCGCGTCGAGCGGGATCATGCCGTGCTGCTGCGCCGATACGCCGATCGCCCGCACGCCCTCGAGCAGCCCGCCGGCCGCGGCCTCGCCCAGGGACAGAAGCCACACCTGTGGATCGGCCTCGGTGGATTTCGCCTCCACGGGGTGCGGGGCATAGCCCTGCCGCAGCACGGCACCCGTATCCGCGTCGCACACGACGATGCGCGTAGAACCAGACGAACTGTCCAAGCCGGCGACTATCCCCATGCCCAAGATTCTGCCGCATGCGGGGCCAGGGGCGCGCCGCGCCCGAGGACGGGGTCAGGTGTTGGTCGTACCCCAGTCGTCCTCGCCGCTCTGCCCGCGCTCACGCAGCGACCGCACGCGCTCGGTGACGGAGCCGGGCATCCGGTCCCCGACCTTGTCGCTGACCGTATGGAGCGCCTTGCCCGCGAAGTCGCGGCCGTTGTGGGCGGCGGACTCGGCGGCGTTGCGCACGGCGGGATTCTGGGCGACCTGGCGTGCGGACTTCTTCAACTGCTCGTAGCGCTCGCGCCCGGCTCGGGTCCCGAGCACGTACCCGAGGGCCAGTCCGGCGATGAATGTGAGCTTGTAGCGCATGGCTGTCACCCTTCTCCTACGTCGGTGGTCCCCTGGTGCCGGGGGAGTTTTCGGACCGTGGGGCTCTGCTGGCCGCCTACCCGTGGGCGCCCGTGATCACCCCGGGGGATACCGATTGGCGGAGCACCCCCCTGCTTGCGCTAATGTATGTGTCGCAGCGAGCACACGCCCCCCGGGACGCCATCCGGTGGGTACGTTCGGTGCAACGCAGCAATCCCCTGTAGCTCAATTGGCAGAGCAGCCGGCTGTTAACCGGCAGGTTACTGGTTCGAGTCCAGTCGGGGGAGCGCGATCCCCTGTAGCTCAATTGGCAGAGCATTCGGCTGTTAACCGGAGGGTTACTGGTTCGAGTCCAGTCGGGGGAGCGGCAAGAAAGAGGGCCCCTCAGGGGTCCTTTTTCATATCTCCTGCAACCGCGCAGGCGTCAGCGAAGTCCTCAAGGGCATGCGTAGCAGCCCACCCGAGGCAGGAGATCGTATGAGCAGCTATGCTGCGGCAGACGGCGCGCACAAATGTGCGCGACGCGCCGTAAGGGGCGGTAGCTCAGCCGGTTAGAGCAGCGGACTCATAATCCGTCGGCCGTGGGTTCGAGTCCCACCCGCCCCACCACGCAGTGGCCGCGCAGAATCGTTTCTACCTGCGGAAACGTGAGAACGGGCGCCGCCGCTCCAGTGCGGCGGCCCCCGTTCATCCGTTCAGACCAAGATCCAGGGGACACACAGGGGCACGGTGCGCCCGAAATGTGGCTGATGGTCGATAGATCGCATGTGCCGTAAAAAGTGGTCAGGGTGGTTATCGTCGCGTGTGGCGAGATTCGGGGCTTGGAGCCTCGGGTGAGCTCGTCGATCCGGCTGTCGTGCCGCTCCGCCTTGCGAGCTCCCGCGGAGAATGTTGGTGATGTACCTTAGGTATGTACATCGTGTGGACTCTCGGGTGGGGTGGTGAGCATGTCCGTTACCCAGATCGACCTTGATGACGAGGCGCTGGCCGAGGCGATGCGTCTGATGGGCGTGACGACGAAGAAGGAGACCGTCAACGCGGCTCTGCGGGATTATGTGGCTCGCATCCGGAGGCTTGAGGCTGCGGAGAAGTTGGCCGAGCGAGGCGAGCGCGGCGAGTTCGAGGAGGCGGCAGCTGCGTACGACGCTGCCAAGCGCGCGTGGCGGGCGGCCTTTGAGTGATCACGTATCTCGTTGACACCTCTGCGTTGTGGCACCTGTTCCGTACCCCTGGGGCGCTGCGCCCCTGGGAGGGGCACATCGCCGCCGGGGTGTTGCGTATCTGCGAGCCCACGCGCACCGAGTTTCTGTACTCGGCGACGAGCCCGTCTCATCGCGACGAGTTGGCCGGGGAGCTGGATGCTCTGTGCCAGCTCTCGGCGGTCCCGAAGAACGCGTGGCGCTGGGTTGACACCGCCCAATACAAGCTCACACAACGCGGTCAGCACCGGGCTGCGGGAGCCATCGACCTCCTGGTGTGCGCGACGGCGGTTCATCACAGCCACACGGTGCTCCACGTGGACAACGACTTTGCGACCGTGGCGGCGGTCCTCAAGGAAGTACAGCAGCGCGACATCCGCACCTGACCACGACGCGTCTCAGCCGAAGGCTGCCCGTTGGCGGCGAGGCGCTGGCCACGTTGGACGGTGGCCATCGTGTGCCTGCCACCACCGACTTAGATCAGTCACGAGCGAGCGCCTTCGAGTGGGCGATGCCGTCGTCGGCCTGCGTCAGGGCCGGGAGTCATTGATGCCGCCGCTCCGACCTGATTTCCATGCACCGGGAGGACGCCCGGCTGCTTCGAGTGAACCGTGGCCCCGCAGGGACGACGTCATGTGATTCAACCGTGCGCCATGCCTTCCTCAGCGGAGACCTCTTGAACGCAGACAGCGGAATGCTGTTCCGCGTGCTCGTGTGCGCCCCCTCACTTCTTGCGGTAGTTCGGTGCCTTGATCAGCAGATGCTCTCGTCCCGTGATCTCCGGAACGTCGACCGTCTCGTTCCAGTCGGGCTCGGCAACTGAGCCCTTTCCAACCTGAGGTCGGCACTGCGGAGTTGGGCTGCTGTACAACATGGCGAAGCTCCTGGTAGACGGGTTTTCGACCAAGATCGCCCGTGCCGCCAGGAGCTTCGTGTGCTTGTCTACCCGTCATCCATCGACCTGTCCAGCCGCACCTTGCAGCATCTGGCCGGACGACTTCGTGCCCGCCACCGGCAGATCGGGACGAGGTGGCGGCGTCTGCCCGTCGGCCGTCAGGCCCTGCTCGCCCTGGCCCACTTGAGGTGCGGTGACACCTACGCTCAGCTCGCCGCCGGATTCCGCATCGGCGTCGCCACGGCGTACCGCTACATACGCGAGGCCGTCGAGGTCCTGGCCGTCCTCGCCCCGTCACTCACCGAGGCGATGAAGTCGGCGCGGACGAAGGCATTCGTGCTGCTGGACGGCACCGTGCTGCCAATCGACCGGGTCGCTGCCGACACCCCGTACTACTCGGGCAAGCACAAACGTCACGGCATGAACGTCCAAGTTCTCACCGATCCGTTCGGCCGCCTGCTGTGGGCCTCTCCGGCGCTGCACGGCTCCACCCACGATCTCACTGCGGCCCGAAGCCACGGGATCATCCACGCGCTCGCCGTCGCGGGGCTGAAATGCTGGGCGGACAAGGCGTACCAGGGAGCTGGCCGGCACGTCCGCGTGCCGTTCCGGGGCCGCCGGCTCAAGCGGTGGAAGCGACGCCACAACAGCAGCCACGCCAAGATCCGCTGCCTCGTTGAGCAGGCCATGGCCATCCTCAAGGGCTGGCGCCTGCTGCGGAAACTCCGCTGCAGCACCAACCGGATCACCGACATCGTGAAGGCCGTCCTCGTCCTTCAACTCGCTTCAACCTGAGGTTGGAAAAGCCTCAGTGACCAGGCTGGAGCGGTATTGGCCAGATCCTCGATCAGCTTGGTGAGATGGGCCCGCGAAACACTAGTGAATGCAGCGGCGGGGTGGCGCACGACCCGATGTACAGTAACCGGTTCGGTGAACCGGTGCCGGGTTTGATGACGACTCCGGTGGTGGCCGTGGAGGTCAGCGCCGCGGCGACCTGCGCCGGCGTCGCGGTGGGGTTGTCTGCCAGGTGGAGGGCGGCGGCGCCTGCGACGTGCGGAGTCGCCATCGACGTGCCGGAGATGGTGCTGGTGGCGGTGTCGCCGGTATTCCATGTCGAGGTGATGGATGAGCCGGGTGCGAAGATGTCCAGGATGCTGCCGTAGTTGGAGAAGCTGGACCGCGCGTCGCTGCTAGTGGTGGAGCCAACGGTGATTGCCTCTTCCACCCGGGCTGGCGAGGTGTCTGAGGCGTTGACGTTGTCGTTGCCCGCAGCCACGGCGTAGGTGATGCCGGAAGCAGTGGAGTTGCGGACTGCGTCGTCCAGCGCGGAGTTGCCGTCTCCGCCGAGGCTCATGTTGGCGACGGCTGGCTTGACGGCGTTTTTCGTCACCCAGTCCACGCCGGCGATGACACTGGAGACGGTGCCGGAGCCGTTGTTGTCGAGCACGCGCACGGCGACGATCTCAGCCTTCTTGGCGACGCCGTAGGAAGCGCCCGCCAGCGTACCGGCGACATGCGTGCCGTGGCCGTTGCCGTCAGCGGCGGTGGCGTCGTCGTCTATTGCGTCGTAGCCGTAAGAGGCACGGTCGCCGAAGTCTTGGTGGCTGATCCGTACGCCGGTGTCGATTACGTACGCGGTGACGCCTTTGCCCGCCGACTTCGGGTAGGCGTAGCTCTTGTCGAGAAGAAAGGTTCGCTGGTCGACGCGATCCAGCCCCCACGAAGGTGGGTCGGTCTGGGCGTCGGTGATACGGACTACCTGATCTTGGACTACCGACTTCACGGCAGGGTCGGTGGCGAACCGCTTGGCCTGCTTTGCCGTCAGCTCGACGGCCGTAGCCATTGAGCGCGGCGTCGTAGGTTCTGGCGATCTTGGCGCCGAAATTCTGAGCCAGAGTTTTGCCCTCGCGTGAGTTGGCTTTGGGAGCGTTGTCGTTGAGCGCGACGATGTATCTGTCCTTGATTGCGCTGGCTGCGCCGACGTTCGCGATCAGTCCTTCCGGCGAGTCGGTGGCCGTCGCAGGTGGCGCCGAGCCCACGTTCAGCGCCAGAACCAGGATGGCAGCAGCGGCGAGACGACGCCGGTTGACAGGCATCACTGCCATATGGGGGTCCTCCTCGAGAGTGGAGCTGCTCCCGGGCCCCAACAAGAGATCGCGGGCGAATGCGGGCGCACCGGCGCTGCGCGTCGCAACCGCCAGCGGAAGATTGTCGTATCGATGGGTACGGCCGCAAGAGGATGTCGCCTACACGTCGTGGCAGGGTGCCGGCTCTCGTGCGGTCGCTCATCGCGTGCTAGTCGGGCTGCCGCCCTCCAACGTGCACGGAGTCCTGGCCGGTACGGTGAGCACAGCCTGGCCTCGATGAATGGCTCCACCATGCGCGTGATCCGCTGCTACGAACGATCGCGGACGAGCTTGTCCATGTGGACGTTGAGAAGCTCCGGCGGATGCCCCACGACGGGTGTTGGCGCGTCCACGGCCCCGACCGGCTTCCCACGGTCCTCCGGGTTCGTCGGCCGGTCGCCGAATCGTGGGCGAGGCAGCATACGCGTCGGCGCGACGTGCGATGTAGTCGCCCCCTAGATCTGCTGCGCGGTGCCGGACCTGGCCATCTGCCGTTGGTGGGCCATCTGCCATCGGTTAGATTGCGGCGCACATCGCGCTGGGCCGAGGCGGTGGTTCCTGGACAGTGGGAGGGGCGTCTGTGAGTGCAGGGAATGAGTTTGGGAATTCTGGTGATTTGGACGGCTTCTCGTCTGAGCGGTGGCGGCAGGTCTGGAGCCATCGTGAGGACCTGCTGAAGGTAGCGCGACGGCGATCGGCGTCCGTGCAAGACGCCGAGGACGCCGTACATGAGGCGATGGTGCGCGCCGCGGAGCGCACCCACATAGACGGCGATCGGGTAGGCGCGTGGCTGACGACGGTGACGGTGCGGCTCTGTGTCGATCGGTATCGCCAGCTCAACCGCGAGGCAGAAACGTTCCTGCACCCTGACTTCGGCCAGACAGGCATCGAGGAAGCAATGTGTGATCAGGCGGAGGCCAAGTGGCTCGTCGACCGATGCCAGGAGCTTCCCGCACGCCAAGCGGAAGCTCTGCACTTGCAGGCGCAGAACTTGGACCTGTCGCAGATCGCTCAACGGATGGGACTGAGCTACCGAGCAGTCCAATCACTGCTGGCTCGAGCGCGCAGGACGCTGCGCGCCATATCGGCAGGGGCGCTTGCTGTCACCGTGTGGTCATGGCGGGGCCGGCCGCGGGCGGCCTGGAGCGCGCAAACAGTCAGCATGGTCTCCGCCGCGGTAACGCTGGCAGGCGCGGGGCTGAGCCTGCCGGCACTCTCCGAAACACCGCAGGCACCAGCTACGCGACTCGAGACATACCAGGCACCGCTCACCATTACCCCGGATCGCATCCCGAAGAACCAGGAAACGCCGCACGGGCCGACTGCTCCCCGCAAGGCCGCAGATGCCGGCGCTGCACTCGTCCTCTCAGCACAGCAGCGTCTTGGCCATCAGCCAGCCGGCGCCGACCCTGCGTCCCCGGATCCGGGCTCCCAGGGCCCATCCGACCAGCCGGAGGCCTCCGTCCCGGTCGCCCCGCCGCTTCCCGATGCCGGGCACGTGGCCGCCCCGTCGCTCCCGGAATCGCCCCCAGCCCTCGCGCTGCCCGACGTGCCCGCGCAGGCCTTGCCCATGTCCCCGGATGCCGCACTCACCCTCATCGAGCCGACCGAGCTCGACGGCGCCCCGGCCGAGAGGCCGGGCAGCGTTCCCACAGCGGATGTTCCGATGCTCCACGACTGAGACCTGCGACCCCCGAAAAAATTTTTGCCATCCGAGCGACGCAGAAGCCGCTCGCCGCCGTAGAGCAGATGTCAGGGCTACGTCGCAGGCGACGCAGCGGCGGAATCCGGAGAGGGGTATCAGCCAGCGGCTCGTCGCGGGAGCAGGACGCGGCGTCCGCGCATCGGCTCACGCCGGAGGCCCACTACTGGCCTTGTCGCCGGCGAACGAGGGACAACGCTTACGGTGACTCCGGCAAACGCCGTCGGCTATGTAAGTGTGCATTGCTGGTGTAATTCTGGCCCAACACGCGGCATAGCGTCACGGATAATCTGATCGTTGCCCTTGCCTGACATCATCCCATTCATTACTGTCTCGCCAGCAACAGATCAGCAACCCCCCACGCATCGTCCGCAAAATCAGAGTGCGAACTGGGAGTACGTTTTGATAATTCGTTCAAGAGTGGGCCACGCCTCGGCAGTCATAGGCATGATGGTCGGCGTTTTCACGCTCGTGGCGGCGAGCCCGGCCATAGCCGACGACATAACCGACGACCTCTACGCGAATGCCTCGGTAACCTCCGATGAAACCGGCAGCCAAGTGGACGTCGTGGAACACGCCGACACCAACAGTGCAGAAATGACGGTCTCCGTAGACGGCGAGTCGATCCTGGACGTTGGGGCCGGCGAGGACAACGAAACGGGCATCGGCTTCGGAAACACTGAAAAGGATTCGGCGACAGCCGGATCGGAGACGTACTCGACTAGTGCACTGCCCGGCGGCTCATGGCCGGAGCAGCACACGTCAGCCGCAGGGTCCACCGTTTACTTCGACGGCTACTACCGAGGAGTCGTCGAAGACAGAAGCAGCGGAACCCGCCAGGAGGCCCAAGTCTGGATCCGGGAGCCTGGAGGAGACCCGAGCCAAGAGCGCGGCGTATATGGCCGCGCGGACTGGTACGCCAGCAAGGAAAACTGCTACCCGACATCCTTCAACAGTGCCAGCTGCTCCACCGCCTGGAAGTGGGTGGACTCCGGTGAGACCGGTCGAGAGAACTCCAGCTCCTACCAGTACTGGTACCTGTGGGATGAGGTCCAGCCCACTTACGTCAGTGGTCGCGGCGCCTTCAAGGGGTGCATCGACATCAAGTACAAGTTCGACAAATGCACCGCGCCGATCCTCCGAGGCAGCTCGTACTGACTGACTCTCGCGAGTGGGAGCGAATTTTCCGCTCCCACTCGCGAGTTCTGCGGAAGGCGTCATGTCGGTTCAACGATGGGGAACGGCGGCCCATGGGCACAATAGTAGAGATTAAGGATCTTCACTTCGGATACCGCAGGCGAGCCGTATTCGAGGGCATAAATATTGACCTGAGTCTTGGGGTCAACTTCATCGCCGGGATTAACGGGGCTGGCAAGACCACCCTGTGCCGACTGATGCTCGGAGACCTGCGGCCCCGGCGCGGCACCATCGGCGCCCCGGGCGGCAGCACGGGATACCTGCCGCAAGCTTTCGGGTACCCGCCACGGTTCACCGTCGCAGAATTTGTCACCCACTTCGCGTGGCTCCACGGAGTGCCACGGAAATTGCGGGCCAGCCGCGTGCAGGAGGCCCTTAATTTGGTCGGCCTCGCTCAGCGAGCGGAGGAGCGAATGGGGGCGCTGTCGGGAGGAATGCTTCGGCGGGCAGGTATCGCACAGGCATTGGTCCACCAGCCCCAACTGGTGCTGCTGGATGAACCGACCGTGGGTCTGGATCCTCGGCAGCGAGTGGATCTTCGCAGCCTGTTGACCCAGCTTGGAGCCACGACGACCTTGGTTGTCAGTACCCACCTGCTGGAGGATGTGGCCGCGATCGGCGGCCATGTGGTGGTACTCCATGAGGGAACGGTCCGCTTCAGCGGATCAGCCACCGAGATGGCCGCTCACGCTGAGGACGGCTCAGGCTCGCTCGACAAGGCGTTCTTGGCCCTCACGGCCACCGAGGAGAAGGTCGCATGAAGCTGTGGTCGACGTGGATACGCAGATCATATGCGCCGTATTTCCTCCCGGCCGCACTCGGCATCCTCTTCTTCATCCGATACAGCGAGCCGAACCAGGACTTCCGCTTCGAATGGCAGTGGGCCAGCGTGGGCGCCGGAGAGTGGCTGATCTTCGGTGGGGCCCTGATCGCTGGAACAAGTGCCTGGGAGGCGTGGCTTACTCGCCGTCGGCTGGCGGGATTCGCACCGGGGCAAAGCAAACCTTCCATGGGGTTGATCGCCGTATGGACCGGCACAGCCACCTGGTGGCTGGCCCTCCATGCGCTCATCCTGGCCGGGTATCTCGCCGCTGCGACGTTGTCCGGCGCCATAGGACGTCTTGAGCTCGTCGGCGCGGCCGTACCGTTCGTAGCGATTGCCGGCTATTGCGCCCTCGGAGCCATACTCGGCTGGTTCATCAAGTCCCCAGCCACGGCGCCCGCGGTGAGTGTCGCCCTGCTCTACCTCGTAGTGGTCGGGATACCCGGTGCCGGGGACGCGTTGGATGCGCGCGGTGTCCTCTGGTTCGGGGCAGCGAGCAGCCTGGTGGGCTGGCGCATGTCCCTGGGAAACGTCGCCTTGCAGGCTGCGGCGTTCGCAGGCCTGGTGCTCGTGATCCTCGCGGTGACTGGATCAACCGTGCTTCGCCGGGCTCTTGTCGCAGTCGGCGTCACCGGCTCGCTCGCCGCATCCTTGATGGCCATGTCTCCTGAGCGTAGCCACTGGGAGCGGGACGAGGCTGGCCTCACCTGCGCCAACCCCATCGCAGGCGTCACCGTGTGCGGAACATCAGTCATTGCGTCGCGGCTCCCAGCTGTCGCCGAGCAACTGGCACCGGTCCTGGCAGAGATCCGCGCTCTCGGGGTCGTTCCGCCGAAGAGCTACCGGATTATCGGAACTGAGGGCGGGACAAAGCCTCAGGCGGGCGAGGGACTGATCCCCTTGGACCGACTGAGGGGAACGGCACCCATCGACCGAGCAACGTTGATTAGAGCCGTAACGTTGCCGTTCAGCTGCGGCATGGCGTCCAGGGACACGGGCATGGCAGTCATGGAATTTCGTACGGCTGTGTACGGCTGGACACTCCAGGAACTCGGCGAAGACGACCCCGGACGCTACCCCCCGCAGCTCGTCGACGACATCCGCGCAACGAGCCGACAAGCACAACTGAAATGGTTCCTCGCGGCATACAACAAGTCATGGAACTGCGCAGAATCCGGCTTCCACTACCCAGCGGGCGTGGCGCCGACAGCGGGGAACTGATGGCACACCTTCGTGGCGTCGGCCCTCTACTCCGGCCGCTGATGCTGTTCGCTGGATCCCGGGCGGGCGCCCCTTGGTCGCTGGTCGGCGTACTGACGCTCACAGCGGCTGCGGCACTCGCACCCCGCAGCTACTACTCGCCGTTCTCCCAATGGCTGGAGCCGCAGGCTTTCGCACCCTTCGCTCCTGCACTTGTGGCACTCATGCTGGGATTCGCGTTCAGCAACAAGATGTCCGTTCTGGAGCGAGCGGCACCACGGCTCCGCTTGCGGATAGCCCGGGCTGACTGGGCCCTGACCGTGCTTATCCTTGCAGCGTCGGCCGCCATCCTCATGATGCCCCTCGTCGACCCGCCATGGCGGATTCCGCTTGTCCGCAACATGATTGGGTTGGCCGGACTTGCCATTTGGGGGGCTGTCCTCCTTGGAGCACGACTGGCATGGGTTGTTGTCCTCGTACCCGTGGTCGTCATGCTGCTGGTGGGACGCGATTCCGTAAATGCGCAGGTTCACTCATGGGCCATTCTGCTGCACCCTGGCGATTCAGTCGTCTCTGCGTGCCTTGCCGGAGGACTGGCCACGGGAGCTCTCCTGAGCTACGTGCTCGGGGACACTCGTCCGTCACGTGGCATCGCAGGCGAGTGAACCCCAGCCCCGCGGCTCATTCGTTCACGACGGGTGCTTGCCCCTTTGGCCGCCTCCGTCGGCTGTGTCGGACAGGATCGTTGTCGGTACTCTCAACCCTGGATGCTCTAGGTAGAGGCACCGCAGATCTGCATGAGGGCCTCCGCGGGACTCCACTCGGGCGATGATGTCGAGCAGTTCGCGCTCGGCGTCGACAAGATCCTCCTCGGCCGTCTGGGCGATGCCCCAGCTGTCCCAAGGCAACGCCTCAACCTTGTTCAGTGCAGCCAAGTCGCGCACCACACTGGCCCTTATCATCCGCATCCCCGTCGAACCGGCGGAGCCGCTTACTCCGAATGTCTCCGGGCATCTGAACCCCAGCCGGCAGGCCTGCCAGGCCTCGCCGCCGACAAGGAAGTCGTCACGGGGTACTCGCATCGGGTCGAAGGAAATCCTGTACGCCGCCATGGCCTCGGGTGACGCCAGCTGAGCATCGGCCAGCCGCCACCCGAAGTCGGAATCCCAGTACTCGGTGATCCAGTGGTCCTCATGGAAGCCAGGTGTGAGGTACGAGGCGTAGCCGCATCGGACCCGCGCTGGAGTCCCGGTATGCCGCAAGAACGCGCACAGCAACAGTGCGAAGTCTCGGCCGGTGCCAAAGAAGCGGTCCGAGGGACTGCGCTGGGCGGTGAGCGCCTTGGCGCAACGGCTATCGAGAACCCGCAGGATGTCCGCGACGTACCGCGCCTCAGCCTCATTGCGCCTGTCCTCCAGCATGTGGTAGCCGAACAGGTCGCCCTCGCGTCGATGTAGGAGCAGCCCTCGTACCGCAACGGCGAGCTCACTCGGATCGGAGGGCAGCCAGCGGAGCGAATGCAAATCTCCCGGTTCACTGAAGGCACTGTGAGTCAGATAGAAATCGCCTTCCTCTGCAGCGAGTTCCAACCGATCACCTCTTGCTGCTCCTCCTGGCATCGGGCCACCTCTCGTGACAAGCGGCCCGCCGGTGCCGGAGCCGAGTCCCCCGATTCTCCTGGTCCTCGCCGGAACTGTCGACGTAATGGGCGAGGGATGATGGCCACGCAGTACACCACCACGGAAAGCGCCGACCTGATCGCACCGACTCTCTCTGGCGAGGTAGTCGGGCTCATCCGGCTACCGCACCGGCCCACGTAGTGGTGAGTGGGACGGCGGTGGAGCTGGCCGGTGAACGACAGGCCCATCCACGTGTGGCGTGGCGCCGAACGCGGCTTCGCAATCCGAGCGCCCGTTCGGGAACCGGCTCTGGACAAGGTTCCGTGAGTGCCTAACCCTCCTCGCCAGGAGCGGCGACGCACTACGCTGAGAACGGACGGCTGACTGCGAAGAGGTCGTGCGGCTCCACCCTCGGGCGAAGAGGGCGGGGCCCTTTTCATCGGTAAGGCACTCCGCTGCGTGAGAGTCCGAAACCTCAACTGGCCGTCGCTCAACCTGCATTGATGCAGTGAGGCGTCCCCAAGCTGCTCCCACGGGAGGGCTCTCGGGGGGCCGCCAGGGGACACGCAGGGGACGGAAGGACCCGGAAGGATCAGGAAGGCCGGCGCGCAGTCAGAACGACTACAGGGCGCTGACCTGCGAATATGGGAAGATCGAGGCAAGATCGGGGAGCGATCGGAAGATCCGAAAAGGACTCATAATCCGTCGGCCGTGGGTTCGAGTCCCACCCGCCCCACCAGTAACATGCCCTGACCTGCAGAAACGTCTCTTCGGTGGCTCCGAGTCACAAACTCGGGTCCAACGGAGAGAATCCGCTGCTCACGGGTACCGCTTGAGGTGTTACGGCGGGCGCGTGGGTGCTCCTGCCGGGGCTCTGACCTGCGGCGATGCAGAACAAGCTCGCTGCTGGAAGTTACGCAGCGGAGCCGAATAGCAAGATCCAGTGGACGCTCAGGGGACACGAGGAAATGGAAGGGTCGCCGGAGGCTGGGCGGCCTGACCGAAGGCGCCGCCGGCGCACACGCCGCCGCACAACGCCGTCGGCTATCGCTTGGTCTGGGTGATCCGCCACAGTCGGCGCGGAGCCGTTCGCCCTCCTCGAAGGCGTCCACTCGATGCACGCGCGAGCCCTGAGCCAGGTTCTTCAGGAGAGCCTCGTCGAAGAAGCGCGCGGCGAAGCCGCCGTGTTCATAGATGTTGTCGCTGTGGGGGATCCCGGCGCTGATGGGGGTCCTCCCGGTTCGAGCGCAATCGAGAATCGGGGGAGTGCGCCGCCCGTGTGGCGGACGGTGTAGACGAGGAGTCCGCTGGGGCGCTCGCGGGCGATCGCGGCCATCGCCGCCTGGCTCTCCTGCGTCGACAGCGCCGTGCGCAGCAGCATGCTCGCGAACACGGCGTCCACCCGAGCCGTCGGGCCGACAGTGGATCGCGTACGTCGTGGACGGTGGTCGTCACCCGGTCGACGAGGCCGGACTTCCTTGCCGGGCGGGACGCCGTCGACGAGGGTGAGGTTCTGGCTGGGCTTCGCCCCGTTATCGGGCCCGGCAGGGCCGGCATTGTCGGGAGGTCCGGCGAGCAGCTGCCCGCCGGACAGTGCCCCCCGCCCACAGGCTGACGTCGTAGGAGGGTCGTTGAGGAGACCATGAGCCGGACACGGCGAACAGCCTCGCAAGACGGCTGCCACCTGCGTAGATCCAGCAGAGATCATCAAGCGTCTCCTCCAGGCAGGTTCTCGGGGGACTGCCTGGGACACGCAGGGGACGGAAGGACCCGGAGGGATCAGGCAGGCCGGCGCCGAGCCAGAATGACCAGGAGTCTCTAACTTCTCCCGTCGCTCCGCCGCCGGCTACCTCGTTGCGGAGCCGACCAAGAGGTAAGGGGGCGGGTGGTCAGTTGCGTGTTGTGAGGCGGCGGGTGAGGCCTTTGGTGATGCTGACGCGTTCCACTTGTATGTGAAGCCCCTCGGTGTTCTGGTTGATCTTGGCGTACCAGGGGAACCCGAACCGGGTCCAGCGCAGGACGCTCTCGAGGGGCTGGGTCATCAGCGGGATGTTCCGGCCTTGGGGGCCGTTGTCGCCCAGACGCAGCGTCACGGAGTAGGTGCCAGCGGCCAGGTGGGAGAGCGGGAGGGTGGCTTCGAAGCGGTTGCTTTGGGAGGTGGCCGCAGCGACCGAGGTGTTGTTGCCGTGTGCGTCGACGAGGCGGGCCTTGAGGTGCTGGGCCGGGGACTGGGCCAGGGCATGGACGCCGCGGATGACCAGGGCCATGGGGTCGGAGGTGGCACGTATTCGCTCGACCCGTATTTTGCCGTCGAAGCGGTGCTTGTTCTCGCCGAGGTCGAGGGTGAGGTTGTCGTACGGGTTGGTGTAGTACAGCGTCCCGGGAGTGAGAGAGCCTGTCGTGTCTTCCAGCAGGTACGTCCTGGGTTTACTGGGTATCTCCGGAAGGCGGTTGTTGCCGAACCGGATCTCTTTTGTCAGACCGCCGTGGTCGATGACGACGAAGATGTCCCACAGGCCGTCCGGCAGCCGGTCGCATGCGTCCGCTTTGGTGAGGTCGACGGAGACATAGAAGCCCGCTTGGTCGTAGGTAAGCCCGTCATCTTCGTCGGCTCCGAGCCCGGGGGTGTCAACGGTGGCCATGGGGAAGCGGTGTTCCGCCTTGCTGTCCCGCTCGCGCAACAGCAGCGTGGCGCTGGTGCGCTCGGTGGTCAGGTGGCGCAGGTAGGCATGACCTGACAGGTTGAGCAAGTTCCCGTCCAACTGCACGGCGTCGAGCCGGTGGCGGGTTTGCAGTTCCCGGGTGACGTCGTAGAAGTGGTCCGGTATGCCGCGGTCCTCGTCGCGGAAGAACGGCAGCGCGGCGAAGGCACGTCCGTCCTCGGTGACGAGGTCGGGGCGGGACTGTGCGGCGCCGACCGCTTGTTCCAGTTCGATGAGCTCGTCCAGCAAACCACGGCGGATCAGCTCACAGCGCAGCCGGTTGACCGCCCCCAGCCGCTGCACGAGCGTGTCGGTGCACACCCGCTCGACCAGCTCCCGCAGCTCGCCGAACTGCTCCCGCACAAGCGCCTGGTCCGTCTCGTGCGGGAGATGGTAGAGCGCGTTGGTCATGTCGATGGAGAGGTGCCGGTGCATCAGAGCATCCCGATCCGGCCCCGGGGCGGTGTGCTCCTCGACCAGGTCCACCATCCGGCGCAGCGCCTTGATGCGCTGTCCCGCTCCACGGGTGACGGTGGTGATGTTGCCGCCGTCGTCACGGCGCAGGATGTATAGGCACTCGTAGTCGGCCACGACGGAGATGCCGTCGGCGTGCAGGTAGGCCAGGGCCGTGAACTCCTGGTCCTCGCAGACCTGGTAGCCGGTGGGAAAGCGCAGACTGTGCCGCTTGATCAGTTCGCGGCGGATGAGTTTGAGCGGGTTGAGCGCCCAGTACACGCGGGAGGAGAAGACATCGGTACGCGGTTGGTTGCGGACGAACATCGAGGCCGGTGCTGACCTGCCGTTGACGCCGACCATCTTGCCCAGCACGACATCGGTACGGTTCTTCTCAGCTGCGGCGAGCATCCGCTCCAGCGCCTCGGGCCCGAGGTAGTCGTCCGCGTCCAGGAAGAACACGAAGCGCCCCTGGGCGTGGTCCAGGCCGACGTTCCGGGGCTTGGAAGGTCCGCCGGAGTTCTCCTGGTGGATGACGGTCAGCAGCTGCGGGTAAAGAGAAGCGAACCGCTTCAGCTCGATACCCGTGTCGTCGGTCGAGCCGTCGTCGACAGCGATGATCTCGAGGCGGTCATGCCCAATCGACTGCTCGACGACAGATGTGAGGGTCTTTGTCAGGTAGGGCATGGCGTTGTACGCCCCGATGATCACGGTTATGTCAGGTCTACCCATGGTCACTTCTCGAATTGGCCGACGCCAAGGGCGGGCCGGGTGGCAGCGATCCGTAGCCGGCCGCATCTGAGCGTCCGTACTTTACGCGCCGCCGAGGCGGAGCTGGGGCATCAACAGCGTCCTTTGGCCGGAACAAGCCTCTATGCCGGGCTGGTGGCGGGTGGCTGGGCCCCCGGAGGACGTGTTGCTGGCTGTGACCGGCTGGGCATTTGGGTGTCCGTGGTTCTGAGTCTGCGCAGCTGGGGAGTTAAGCCCGCAGGCTGACACGGGGCGGCCGCGGAGATCCTGTCCGCCCACAGCCAGAAGGCGGCCCACACCAACTGGTGGGTCACTTTCGAAGCCGTCCTCATCTTTCTCGGCGCCTGTTGGCGAGGAACGCTGGTTTCGGATCCTCCGCAGGGCCGCCCCTCGTCGGCAGCGCCTCGGCGGATCACCAGGTCGGCCCGAGCCACTCAACTGGCAACTGCCCGGCTCGAAGTCTGCCCCAGACCGTGGATCTGAGGCAGGCCGACACACCGCTCCCATCAGGGCCATCCCGCCGCTACGTTTGCTGCCCTTTGAGGAATCCAGCACTAGCGGGTCATCGCTGATCTGTCTTATCAGGCAGCGTCGACGCGTGCGTCGATCCAGGCCAGTACTTTGTTCATCATTCCCGGTTCGTCCAGCAGGGAACCGCCGTGGGCAGCTCCGGGGACGGTTTCGACGGTGACTCCGTTGGTCGGCATGCCCTGGTCTACCTCTTCAGCCTTTTCCAGGTCTGTGGAGTGGGTGACCGGTACGAAGTCGTCCTGCGAGTGGATCAGGTACATGGGGGCGTCGTTCGCGCCGGAGGCACGGTTCTTGACGACCATGTCCTTCCAGGTGTCCCAGCAGCTGGCATGCATCGAGGTGTCGGTGTCCGCCGGGTCGGGGTAGCAGCGGGCGAGGACCGTGGCGTTGTCGCGGACCTTGCGTTCCTGGAAGGTGCTGGTCTCGTGGTTCCCGTCGTTCCAGGCCCGGTAGGGGGAAGCGACGGGGGAGAGGCCGACGACTCCCTTCACCGTGTTGCCGCCAGAGCCATACGTGGCAACAGCTGTGGCGATCTGGCCGCCGGCCGAGGAGCCGAGGACAACGACACGGTCCGGGTCGAGGTTGAACTTGGCGGCGTTGTCCCTGACCCACGAAAGCGCGGCCAGTGCGTCGCTTCGTTGGGCCGGCCACTGGGCGTCGAAATTGAGCCGGTAGTCGACGGAGAAGGTGGCGTACCCGGCATCGGCGAAGGCTCGGGACTTGGTGGCCCAGCTCGCATCCTCGTACCAGTATCCGCCGTGCAGGATCACGATGCCGGGCTGGAGAGAGCTGGAGGCATTCCAGTAGGCATCCAGACGTTGGCGGGCGTGAGAGCCGTACTTGTAAGTGACTTCGCTGCGTTCGGCGGCCCGACTGCTCGAGGTGTCGACCATGAGCAGCGTTGCCACCAACGAAAAACAGAACGCGAGAGAGACCAGAACACGCCGCACAGATGCCTGCCTTATAGAGCTGCGCAGGCGCCATTGCGCGCTGGCCCGACTGAGGGAGCGCGTACAGGAGTTGGGGCTGGCTCGAACGCCTGCTTGATCGAGCGAAGGAACTATAGCCCCACGGTGAACTGGAGTGGAACGGCCGAAGTTTGATATTGGCCGATGTGGGGTCCTTTCTGGGGCGCTGGCGGGCTTGGCGGCAGCCATCGCTATTTGGTCAGATTTATGGCTGGCTTTGGGAGTTGGGCTTGACATCGAAGTTGATGCTGGCCGTAACTTAGCCGCCGCTTAACCCGGTCGCGGGTGAACGAAGCGCCGGCAAAATAGACAAATTGGGGTGGGGTGTGCGAAGACGCACAAGCGTGATCGGCTTGGCGGTGCTGTCAGCAGTGACAGTGTCCGTGGGGTTGATACCGCTCGGGACAACTTCCGCTTCGGCGGCGGCCTGCACGGCAGGTACGGAGTTCGATTTCAACGGCGACGGCATCCGCGACACCGCTGTCGCTGATCCGCTTGCCACGGTGAACGGCGCAGAGCGCGCCGGTCTGGTCCGGGTCATTCTGGGCGGGGGCAAGGGGATCGCGCAGGTGTCGCAGGCGACTGCGGGCATGAGCGCCACCCCGGAAACCGGTGACCATTTCGGCTTCTCCATGGCCACCTACGACGCCGACGCTGACGGATGCACCGACCTTGTAGTCGGGGCACCGTACGAAGACATCACTCAAGACGGAACCGATCTGGTCGATGCCGGCGCCGTGTACGTCATCCACGGCACGACGAGTGGGATCGGCGCCGGGTCCACCATCAACGGGTACTCCCAGCAGGCCTTCGACGCGAGCACGGTCACCGAGGCGTACGACTGGTTCGGTTACGCGCTGGAGGCGGGCAAGACATCCTCCAGCAAACCGTTCCTGGCGATCGGCGTTCCCGGAGAGAACGTCGGCGACGTGACTGATGCCGGAGGCATTCACTACGCACAGGGCACCACCAAAACCACAGTCACACAGAACAGCGCCGGAGTCACCGGCACCGCCGAAGCGCATGACCGGTTCGGCTACTCCCTCGCGGCAACCCCTCGCTACTTCGCCGTGGGTGTACCGGGCGAGGCGATCGGCGACAGGACATTCGCCGGGGGCGTGGGCGTCTTCAGCCACACGATCGCCGGTGATGCGCCCACCATGCTGGCCGGCCTGGATCAGGACGCCTCCGGAATCAGCGGCGCCGCAGAACACGGTGACGGTTTCGGCACAGCGATCGCGCTGCTCGCCTACCGACCCTCAGGCGCCACCTCGGAGAGCGACGCGCTGCTGGCGATCGGCACCCCGAACGAAGACATTGGCACCACCGCGGACGCGGGCATGGTGCAGACGCTGCGAATCCCTGCCTCCGGTGCGTACACCGAGATTGAAACAATTGATCACAGCACGGTCGACGTCCTGGGCGAGCCGATGGCCGGGGTCTTCTTCGGTCAGCGCGTAGCACTGGCGAACACGAGTCCCGGATCGGTCGGCACGGCCACCAACCTGAAACTCGCGGTCGCTGTGCCCGGCCACGACACCGCCGGTTCCATCGAGGCCGGCGCCGTCCACGTGCTTCCAGCCCTCGGCGCTCCAGGGACCGGCGACAAGCTGCTGACCCGCGGCGACGGCATCCTGCCCGGCATCGCAGGGGTGCGGGACTTCACCGGCATGGGCCTGTCTGCCTCAGCCACTGACCTGTACGTGGGCGTGCCTTACGGCAAGGCCTCAGGCGAAGCGAAGGGCACTGTCTTCGTCGTGCCCTGGTCGACCGTCGGCGGAGGTTCATCCGCGGTGAAGACGCTCAAACCAGGTGCGGACGGTGTGCCGGACGAGGGCCAGGCATTCGGCTCGGTGATCCAGTGAACAGAGCACGCAACTTCAAGGGTGGAGCAGTGAACGTCAGCACAGCCCGGCGCACAGGACGCCGGGCAACAGCGGTGACGGGCGTGCTGATGACCTTGCTCGCCGCCGGCCTGGCTGGGTTTCCGACCGGAGAGCCGGATATATCGCCAGTGGCAGCGGCAGACAGCACCAGCGCGAAGACCGCCGACAGTGAGCAAGCGGCCCAAGTGACGGCGGCCAAGTCCGGCGACCCCGTTGAGGTGCTGGCCCTCAGGAACGAGCGGACGGAAACGTTCGCCAACCCCGACGGCACCTTCACCGCCAAGGAATACGTCCAGCCGGTGCGTACCCGCAAGGACGGCCAATGGGTCGACCTCGATGCCACGCTGATCAAGCAGCCAAACGGCAACTACGCGCCAAAGGCAGCAACCACGGGCATGGCCTTCTCGGGGGGTGACAGCAAAGTCTTCGCCACGATTGAGAGGGCCGGCAAGACGATGTCCCTGGCCTGGCCGAAGAAGCTCCCGGCGCCCACAATCGAGGACAACACCGCTACCTACCCCGACGTCCTGCCGGACGTCGACCTCGTGGTTCGCGCGGAGTATGACGGCTTCTCGCATCTGTTGGTCGTGAAGTCGGCGAAGGCCGCAGCCAATCCTGAACTGTCGACCATCGAGTTGCCGGTCGAGACTAGCGGTGTGGAGCTCAAGACTCGAGAAGGCGGCGGTCTGGTCGCAGAAGACACGGGCGCGGGCGGCGCAGTCTTTGAGGCTCCGCAACCCATGATGTGGGACTCCAGTCATGAGGCGCCCGCACCCACCTCACCGCAGACACCGGCCGAAACAGCCGAGCCGACCGTGGAGTCGGCACAGAAGGCTTCCTTTATCGCCTCGCCCGCGACGGAGCGCACCGCAGCACGGGCCGAGGGCGCCGGGGACGGTCAGGAGGACAAGCCCGAGGCTGGCCCGGAGGACGGTGCGCAGGTTGCCGATGTCGGACTGTCAATGCGCTCCGACGCAATGGTGCTCACCCCGGACTCGTCGCTGCTCAAGGGCGCGGACACTGTTTACCCGGTCTACATCGACCCGGTGACCAAGACCTCGACGCGCACCGGCTGGACCATGATTTCCTCTTACTACCCGAGCGCGGAGTTCTGGAAGTTTTCCGACCATGAGGGTCTGGGACGGTGTCCTTCGGATGTCTCCTACCGGTGCGCGAGCACTGACGACAGGAAGCGACAGTTCTTCGCCCTTCCGACAGGATCGTACGAGGGCAAGACGATCCTCGAGGCCGAGTTCGCCGTAACGATGGTGCACACCTACGACACCTCGGGGAAGTCCGTCGAGCTGGGCCGGGTCAACAGCACCGGTGGCAGCGCGATCAGCTCCAGCACCAATTGGAACAACCAGCCCTCCCTGAAGGACACCATCGCCTCACAGTCGCCGACGAACCCCGCCGGTTCCTGTACCTCGACCAACCAGAACGTCCGGTTCAACGTCAAGAGCACAGTGCAGAAGGCGGCGGACAACGGCTGGGACACCACCACGTTCCGCCTCAAGGCCGGCTCCGAGGACTCGTACGCATACTGGAAGCGTTTTTGCGGAAACGCTCACATCGAGGTGAAGTACAACCGTGCTCCGTACCAGCCCAAGATGTCCGAGCTGTCGATGAACCACGGTGGCTCCTGCGAGTACGGGTTGGCCGACAAGCACTACGCCGATGAGGTCCCCACCCTGAGGGCCGTCATCCGCGATCCCGACCACAACGACGCCGGCGGTAACACCGAGAAGCTGCGCGCCAAGTTCAAGATCTACTGGACCTCCGGCGGGGACACAAAGACGTACTACCCGGTCACCGAGGCCAAGCAGACACACAACGTCCCGAAAAACGATGACGTGGGCTACGCAACGTTCTCGTACAAGGTCGGCAGCGACATCCCGGGCGACGGAGTGGGCGCCTTCAGCATCCCGCAGAACGCAGTCATTGCCTGGGAGGTACAAGGCATGGATGACGCCGCAGCGGGACCGTGGAGCAGCTCTGGAGATGCCGCCACCCGCTGTGAATTCATCTACGACTCGACCAAGCCCAAGCCGCCCGTGATCTTCTCGACCCAGTATCCGGACAACGACATCTGGCACGACGGAGTAGGCGACTACGGCAGCTTCACTATGAACTCGCCCTCCGCCGATGTGACCAAGTACAACTACCGGTTCACCGGTCAGACATGGAAGACCGTTCCCGCAGAGTCATTGGGCGGTCCCGCGACCATCCGCTTCATGCCAGACCGTGAAGGTCCCTTCACTCTAGAAGCCAAGGCCGTGGACGGCGCCGGTCACACACAAGAGACAGCGGTGGGGCACACCTTCCTGGTGAACGACGGACGCGCCCCCAAGGCCGCCTGGTCACTCGGCGACGTGGCCGGATCCACCGAGGCCGCGGGCGCAGCGGGCACGCCCGCGGCGCGAGCCGGATCGGGCGTGAAGTTCGGCGAGCCGGTGCCGGGCCGACCCAACGAGACAGCCGTCGCACTGGACGGAACCGCGAACGGCTACCTCGATGCCGGCAAGGCCGTCGTGGACACCTCCAAGTCCTTCTCGGTCTCGGCCTGGGTGACCCTCTCGGAGCTGCCGAACAACCCCATGGTCGTTCTCAGCCAGGACGGTGTCGCCGAACCGGGATTCACACTCGGCTACGACGGTGAATCCCGCATGTGGTCCTTCCGGGCACCCGCCAGCGGAATCGAGTCGCTGGGTTCGTGGAAAGTCGCCGGAGCCAGAGCTCAGAAGAACGTGCCCACGCACCTGATCGGCGTCTACGACGCTGAACTGGGCAAAATGATGATGTACGTCAACGGCTACCTCATCAAGGACGACATCGTCACACGCGGCACGGCCTGGAACGCCGGCGGAGCTCTCCAGATCGGACGAGCCCTCGCACTGGACGACTACCGGTACCCCTTTAAGGGCAAGGTCGCTGACGTCGAGGTCTATGACCGGGTTATCACCGAGAGCGAGGGACGTTTCGTCGGCGGCATAGCGCCGCACCAGTTGGCGTACTGGCCGCTGGAGGACGCTGTCGCACGCAACACACCAGAGGCCGCCGGCGGAGCCGCTCTTGCCATGGCTGGCAGCAGCTCCATCTACCAGCCGGATGACACCTGCGACATCAACACCGAACCGGAATGCCCGCCCGTCGCGGAGCCGCTGTGGGGAGACGGCCACCTGGCGCTCAACGGCAGCACGGACTACGCATCGCGTGGCACCGGCCTGCTGCCGACCGAAGGAAGCTTCACCCTCACGGCCCGCGCGCGGCTTGCCTCGCCCAGCGCGACGAAGGACCAGACCGTTCTGTCCCTGCCAGGTGTGAGCAGCAGCGCCGTGGTGGTCCGCTACTCGAAGGCCGACAACCGATGGCAGCTGGCGGTCACCGACAAGGACGCGACTGCAACCGTTACTAGGAAGGCTGTCGATTCGCAGGTGATTCCGGCAGTAGACGGCAGCGGGGGAGACCACCTTGCGCTGGTCTACGACGCCCAGTTCGAGGACGTCCGCCTCTACGTCAACGGCCAGTTCGCCGGAGCGAAGAGTGCCTGGCCGAGCACCTGGGACTTTTCCAAAACGAGCGTTCAGATCGGACGAAACCTCACCGGCACCACAGCCAGTGAGTACTTCTCCGGAGCACTGGACGAGGTACGCGTCTACCAAGGCGCTCTCGACTCCAGCACGGTCGCGACCGTAAGAGGGCTCGTCGCCGGCTCGAGCCTGACGGAGTAGCTCACTCCGCGAGGGGTGGGCGGGCCACCGGCCTGCCCACCCCCCTTTTTTTACTCTCTCCCCGCACGCATTCCCTTAGTACACCTACTCAACGGAGCTCCTTATGTCCACGCCAGCCTGGTTCCGGTCTGCGAGACCGTTCCAGAGCCGCTTGAATCGACGCCATGTCATCCTCTCGGTCGGCGTTGCGCTGACCATCGGTCTGTTGCCGCAGTACGTGCCAACGGCCGAGGCCAAGGGACTCGAGCGTCCCGGCCTGCAAGACATGGGCGACCCGGTTCGCGGCAAGAACGCCAAGTACAAGAAGCACAAAGCGAACCCGGCGGAAAACGCCCGAGTCACGAGACCCACCAAGGTGGTGTGGCCCAAGCCGGGCACCGATGAGATACATATCGGCAAGAAGCCGGCGAAGGTCGACGGGTTGCCGCTCCTGGTAGGCCCGCCGAAGAAGGCCACGAAGTCCAGACCGACCCCCGACTCGGTCCAAGTCGAGGTAGTGAGCCGCAAGAAGACGAAGGCTGCCGGCATCGATGGGGTGCTGCTGAGCGTCACCCGCACCGACAACGAGAACCAGCAGGGCGCGGCCCAGCTGAAACTCGACTACGCCGACTTCGCCAGCGCATACGGCGGCAACTACGGGTCCCGGTTGCGGTTCGTTCAATACCCGGAATGCCTGCTCACCACACCGGAGAAGAAGAAGTGCTCCACGCCTCGTGAACTGCACAGCCGAAATGACGCCGATGCGCAGACGCTGACAGCAGACGTTCCGATCGCGGCCTCGAACAACGGCGTCCACACTCAACTGGCACGCACGGAGACCAGCAGCGCCGGGGCTTCGACGATGGTCGCGGCCGTCGCCGACTCCTCTGGCGACAAGGGCACCTATGGCGCCACTCCTCTGTCGCCTTCAGCGGAGTGGAGCGTCTCGAACTCCTCCGGTGCCTTCAACTGGAGCTACCCTCTGCGAACCCCACCCGTCCCGGGCGGACTGGCTCCGACGGTCTCCTTCGGCTACAACTCGCAGTCCGTGGACGGCCAGACGGCGGCGACCAACAACCAGGGCTCCTGGATCGGCGAGGGCTTCGGCTACGAGCCGGGCTTCATCGAACGCCGCTACAAGAGCTGCGCCGACGATGGCCACGCCGACACCAACGGTGACCAGTGCTGGGCGTACGACAACGCCACCATTCAGCTCGCAGGTGGCCCCTCCGGCGAGTTGATCAAGGATGACACCACCGGCAAGTGGCGGATCTCGACCGACGACAACTCCAAGGTCGAGCACCTCACCGATGGCGCCAATGAGGATGACAACGGAGAGCACTGGCGGATCACCACCACCGACGGCACCCAGTACTCCTTTGGCCTCGACCGGCTGCCCGGCTGGTCCACGGGCAAGGAGGAGACCAACTCCACCTGGACTCTTCCGATCTACGGGGACGACGCAGGCGAGCCCTGCTACAACGCGACCCTCGCCAACGCCCACTGCAATCAGGCATGGCGCTGGAACCTGGACTATGTGAAGGACCCGCACGGCAACGTGCTGTCGTTCTCCTACGGACGGGAAACCAACTACTACACCCAGGGCCTGAAGACCACGGAGAACGGCAAGCCGTACACCCGCGGCGGCTACCTCAAGAGGATCGACTACGGCCAGCGGGACGGGAATGTCTACACTGCCCCGGCAGCAGGCCGTGTCGTTTTCGAGGTCAACGAGCGGTGCATCGGCGCAGCGGCGGACTGTGAACCCGCCGACTTGACCGACACTACGGCCACGCGCTGGCCGGATGTTCCGTGGGACCGCAACTGCAAGGTCGACACGAAGTGCGCGGGCCAGAACTCTCCAACGTTCTGGACCCGCAAGAAGCTGAACAAAGTCACCACTCAGATCCGCTCCGGCACTGCATACAGCGACGTGGACTCCTGGAAGTTCACGCACCTCTACACCGACAATGGTGACGGATCCAAGTCGCTGTGGCTGAACAACATCGACCACACCGGACACGTCGGTGCCGCCACAGCAACCATGCCGTCGGTCGAACTTCTCGGCCAGCAGCTCCCCAACCGGGTGGACAAGGCCGACGACAACATTCAAGCGATGAACCGCTTCCGGCTCTCTGCCGTCGACAACGACACCGGTGGCCAGCTGGACATCATCTACGCGAACGCCGAGTGCACCGCAGACGCCCTGCCCGCGGCCGACTCCTCCACCAAGCGGTGCTATCCCGTCAAGTGGAACCCACCGGGCGTGACAGAGCCGATCACTGACTGGTTCCACAAATACGTGGTCGACCGCGTGGTCCAGACCGACCTCACCGGCGGTTCGCCGGACATGGTCAACACCTACGACTACCTCGGTAGCGCAGGCTGGAACACTCCGAAGCCGGACGGGATCAGCGACCCCGAGTACCGCACGCGCAGCGACTGGCGTGGATACGGCAAGGTCCGGGTGACCAACTCCGACGGCACCGTCAGCGCGTCCAACACCCGCAGTGAGCACGTCTTCCTGCGGGGACTTGGCGGCACGGTCACGGACTCGCAAGGCGTTGCGCACCCTGACAGCGACGAACGGTCCGGCTTCGAACTGGAAACCACGACCTACAACGGCGCGTACACCGCCGACAAGATCGTCACCAGGAGCATCGCTACCCCATGGACGCGCACGACGGCGACCCGGGTGAAAAGCTGGGGCACGAGCAAGGCGTGGTTTACCCGCCCGGCGACCACCAGCACATATACGGCGCTTGAGGGCGGCGGCTGGCAGGAGGTCAAGAGCACCACGCGATACGACTCCACCAATGGCCGGGTCACCAACGTCGACGACTACGGCAAGGTCGGCAATGGCGCCGACAACCAGTGCACCCGCACCGAGTACGCCGACAACACAACCTCGCACATGCTCGAGGCCGTCTCCCGGGTGGAGAAGGTAGCGGTCTCCTGCGTCGACCCCGTCGACCGGAAGACCCAAGTAATCTCCGACGACCGGACCTTCTACGACGGCAAGGGGC
Organism: Streptomyces sp. ISL-100; assembly: GCF_018614615.1. GTDB lineage: Bacteria > Actinomycetota > Actinomycetes > Streptomycetales > Streptomycetaceae > Streptomyces. The sequence goes on from NZ_JAGGOK010000051.1 coordinate 44,688, forward strand.
TGGGTGAGGCGCCCACGAAGGGCGACACCACCAAGGTCCAGAAGCTTGCCTCTCACGACGGCACCACGGCGGTTTACCGCACCGTCACCGAGTCCCTACCGACCGACTTCGACATCTACGGCCGCTTCACCAAGGTCACAGACGCGGCGGGCAACATCACCTCCGTCGCCTACACCGAGACCAACGGCCTGACGACGAAGAAGACCGAGACCAACGCGCTGAACTGGGTCTCCACCACCGAGTACAACGCGGCATGGGGCCAACCGTCGGCGAAGATCGACATGAACGGTAAGCGCACCGACTTCGAGTACGACGCGCTCGGCCGCCTCACCTCGGTGTGGATGCCGGACCGCCCGAAGGCGGAACTCTCCCCTTCAATCAAGTACAGCTACCTGGTCCGCAAGAACGCTCCGGTCACCGTCAAAACGGAGAAGATCTCCAACGACGGGTCTTACGGAGCTGAATACACCCTCTACGACGGCCTACTGAGGCCTCGCCAGGAGCAGACAGAGGGTTCCGGCGGCGGCCGTATGGTCGCTGACACCTTCTACGACGGCCTTGGCAGAATCGCCAAGACCTACACGGACTATTACACGTCTGGCGCGCCCAGCGATCTGCTGTTCCAGGCCGTCAACGGTGATGTCGACGCCCAGTCCCGCACTGAGTACGACGGCGTGGGACGTACGACGGCCAGCATTTTCCAGGTCGCGGGCGAGGAAAAGTGGCGCACCACGTACTCCTACGGCGGTGACCGTATGCACGTTGACCCGCCGGTCGGCCAGGCTCCGACGACGACCATCACCGACGGGCGCGGACGCACGACCGACATCCGCCGCTACAAGGGAGACAAGCCACTGCCAAGTGGCACATCCGCCGACTATGAAGCCATCAGCTACACGTACACGCCTGCTGGTCAGCTCAAAACGGTGAAGGATGCTGCGGGCAACACCTGGTCCTACGGCTACGACCAGCTCGGCATGAAGACCGACGCCGACGATCCGGACAGCGGTAAGTCGCGCTACACCTACGACTCCTTGGACCGGTTGACCTCCGTCACTGACGCCAAGGGCAAGAGGTCGACGAAATACGACGCCCTCGGCCGCACGCTCTCCACATGGGAGGGCGAGCCGGACACAGGCACCCGACTCACTTTGTCGACGTACGACAAGCTCGCCAAGGGCGAGGTGCACGGTGCCTACCGGTACGCCAATGGCGCCGTACAGTCCAGCACGGTCATCGCCGAGCTTGATGAGATGTACCAGCCGACAAAGATCAACCACACGCTGGCGGGCTCGTCCACACCGGAGCTCAACGGCACCTACGCGTACTCCATGCAGTACAACCGTGACGGCACGATCCAGTCAGCGGGTCTCCCTGCCGCAGGCGATTTGCCGGCCGAGACGGTCTCCTACGTCTATGACGAGCTCCAGCGTCCGACGCAATTGAAAACTTCACTCGGCAGCACGTACGTGAACGCAGCACGGTACTCGCCCACCAGCCTGCTCCAGCAGCTGGAGCTGACCACGGGCGGATCCTCGGACAAGAAGACCTGGCTGACATACGAGTACGAGCGCGGCTCCGACCGCCTCACACGCTCACGCGTCGACCGCGAGAGCGCGTCTGCCGTCACCTACGACGCGCGGTACACCTACGACGCCACAGGCAACGTCACTGCCATCGCCGACACACCGACCGGTGGTCAGGCCGATGTTCAGTGCTTCACCCATGACTGGCAGTCGCGGCTTTCCAGTGCCTGGTCCACGGCTAACGCGTCCGACGGCGCAGTCGGTTCTGCCAAGGGCAACAGCGCGTGTGCGACTGCTCCGATGCCGAGTGCCATCGGCGGTCCGGCCCCCTACTGGCACTCCTTCGAATATGACGCATCAGGAAACCGAAGCAAGCAGGTTCTCCACGGCGTCGGCGGCTCGGGTGCTACAACCCGGACGTACTCCTACGGCGATGCGGACCAGGACGGCATGGCGGGCGAGGCTGGCGACGGCGGCCCGCACATGCTCACCAAGATGGTCCAGGACGTCCCACAGAGTGGGCAGAGTCCAGCGGTTCACTCTCAGGACACCTTCACCTATGACGGTGCGGGCAATACCGACAAGCGCATCCTCAACGGCGATACCCAGGACCTCGATTGGAACATCGAAGGCAAACTAGCCAAGTCGATGCAAGGCACGGAGGAATCAACCTTCGCCTACGACGCCGAGGGTGAGCGGGTTCTCCGAAAGGAGCCCCACGCCACGACGTTCTACCTGCCCGGCATGGATCTGCGCCTGGATGCCACTACCAAGACGGTCACCGGAATGCGCTACTACGGATTTGGTTCCGAGACGGTGGCCCTAAGGACCAAGAACGGTGTGGAGTTCCTTGCTTCCGATCACCACAGCACCGCCGAGATCGCGATCAATGCAGTCACGGGAGACACAACCCGTCGACGAATGGATCCCTTCGGCAGCGAGCGCGGCGATGATTCGAAACAATGGATAGACGACAAGGGATTCCTCGGGAAGCCCATCGACAAGTCGACAGGACTTACTCATATTGGGGCACGTGAGTACGAACCGGAGAACGGCCGGTTCATCTCAGCCGACCCGATCATCAACTTCACGAACCCGCAGCAGATCAACGGGTACGCGTACGCCAGCAACAACCCCGTCACCCAGTCCGACCCCACTGGCCTGTGCGCAGAAGTCGACTGCCCGACCAGGGACATCAACGGCGTCAACCACACCCCCCTGCCCGCTGATTCTCCGCATCACACTCCCTATCCGACGACCAAGACGCCGGTCAACAAGCAGCATGAGGCCACCCAGGCCCAGGGAGAATCAGACGCCGCCCGGCGACGTGCGGAGGCCGCCAAGCAACGTGCGATAGCGGCCGCCAAGGAGCTCGCGGACATCGCAATGCGTGAGCTGGGCATCACCGACGCGCTGGACTGCTTGACCACAGGCAGCCTCGGAGCCTGCGGCTCAACCATCGTCAATGTTGCCACTAGCTTCGTCGGTGGACTCGCTGGGAAGCTCGCCGTAAAGTACGGATTCAGCCTCAAATGGCAGAAGGGTATTGACCTTGCAAAGAGCGTGTGGGGTCTCCTGAAGAAAATTACGAACGGCTTCTATTCTTGGTACAAGAACAAGAAGAAAGCCGAAAGACTGGACGATGCGGCGGGAGAAGCCGCTGATGCGGCCGACTCGTGTAATAGCTTCCTACCAGCCACCAAGATATTGATGGCTGACGGCACAGCAAAGTCGATTAAGGATGTAGATATCGGCGACGAAGTTGTTGCCACCGATCCGGAGGCTGGCAAGACCCGGATTCAAACGGTCACCGCGGAGATCAAGGGTCAGGGCGCAAAGCACCTCACCAAGGTGACCATCGACATTGACGGGAAGACGGGCGAAGAGACCGCCTCGGTCACGGCAACCGACGGCCACCCCTTCTGGGTCCCCGAGCTGGGCGAGTGGCTCGATGCCGTCGACCTCCGGGCTGGCCAGCAGCTCCGCACCAATAGCGGCACCAATGTTGAGATTGCTGCAGTTGAGCATTGGGCGCAGCGAGCCACCGTTTACAACCTCACTGTCGCGGACTTCCATACGTACTACGTCGGGATCGGCGGTCAAGATATACTCGTCCACAATGCGCGGGTAAAAAACCTCTGCCCGGACGAGGATGCCGAAGGACCGCACACGACGTTCCGCAGGGACGGTGCGACCGGGAACATCGATCACTATCAGGAGTGGGTGCGCCCAGAAGATCCGCGAGACCCTCGGCCGTTCATTCCGGGAAAGCGAGTGGACGTGAAGGGGCAGCCTCACTACGACAAGAAGACAAAGACGTCCATTCCGACTCCGCATGTAAATCTTCCCGGCCGAGACGTAAGGCCTGCGGAGTCATGGGAAATACCGGCTAGGATCCGATGATGTCAGATTCACTTCTTGCCAGACTCGAGAAATGGTATAGCCAACAGTGCGATGGCGACTGGGAGCACTCGTACGGGGTGCACATCGATACACTCGACAACCCCGGATGGCTCGTCGTTGTCGACCTTGAGCAGACCGAGCTGGAGGGAAGATCCTTTTCCTACGAGGAAGATCGCACCGACGACGACTGGGTCAATGCGTCGAGCGACGGGCGCAAGTTTCAGGGGGCGGGAGGGCCTAGCAACCTGGAGGCAGTACTTCGCGTGTTCCTGGAGTTCGCCGAAGGCGGGCACTGAACGAGCCCCTGCACGTGAGAATCTGCAGGCGAGCATAGAAGTGCGGCGGTGCAGTTCCTGGCCGGCGATCCTTCCGTCGTAGGTCGTGGTTGCGCCGGTGGTCATCCGACCACCGGCGCAAACGCGTATATGCGCGGAAAAAAAACCAGGCCGCGTGGGCGTAGACGGTAGCCGTGACGCCGATGTGGGCGTGGCCGAGAAGCTCCTTGATGACGACGAGTTCGACGCCCTGCTCGAGGAGGAGGGTTGCTGTGATGTGGCGGAGGTAGTGGAAGCGGATGCGGCGGATGTCGGCCCGGCGGAGGAGCACCTGGAAGGTACGGGTCAGGGCACTCCGCTGCGCAGGAGTCGCTATCCACCCCGCGAACTGGCATGACTTACGGGACGCCAGCTCCAACGGCCGCCCTTGGGGCCGCTCAGGGGACAGCGAGGGGACATAAGGACCGACTCAGACCGCGAAGGATCTACAAAGGCCAAACATAGCGATGCTTTCTGACCTGAGGAAAAGGCGAAGATCAGGCAATAGTGACAAGGGTCGACACGATCATCAAAGGACTCATAATCCGTCGGCCGTGGGTTCGAGTCCCACCCGCCCCACCACGCAGTGGTCTTGCAGAAACGATTCGCCCAGCGAAAACGTAACGGCAAGGGCCGTCGCGGAAGCCGTGGCGGCCCTCGCTGTAGCCCCGGAACAAGATCCAGTGGACACGCACGGGACGCAGGGCGCCCGAAATGCCACCACCTTCGGACAGCATCGGGATGAGACCGAACTCGCCCCGTGGGCGAAGCGGCTGACCGCTCTCACCGCCTTGGAGAAGGCCGGGCTGACCGACGAGCAGCACCAGGCCATCCACGCTGCCTTGACCCGTTCTCTCTCCGTCCTCACCGGCGGACCGGGCCTTCCGTTCTGCTCGCTTGTGCTCGCTGGTTAAAGCGGAACCGGGCGCAGACCGTCGAGGGTGACGGTGACCAGGCGGGTCACCGCCACCTGAGAAGTCAGGGTGGCCGCAGCGGTCAGGGCGTGGAGGCAGTACTGGGCGAGCTCGGCGGGTGGTACGTCGGAGCGCAGGTCACCGGCCTCGGCGGCCTCGGCGACCAGGTGCTGGAGCATGCCGTGCAGGTGCCGCTCGGCGTGGGTGACGTGCTCTCCCTGGTGCAGGAGGGCGGCGAGTTCGCCGCCGTGCCGCTGGCGGGCGATGCCCGCGTACGCCTCAAGCACCGCCGTCAGACGCTCCACGGCCGTGCCGTTCTGGTCGCGGATGCCCGCGAGCTGGTGGAGGTGGCCGGCGACCTGGCGTTCATGCCAGGCCAGCAGCACGGCTTCGACATCGGAGAAGTACTTGTAGAGCGTGGCGCGGCCGATCCCGGTCTGTTCGGCGATCTGCGACATGGTCACCGACCGCAGGCCGCCGTCGGTCACCAGCTTCGCGGTGGTGTCCAGGATCGCCTCACGTACGGCGGCGCGGTGCGCGTCGATCGTCTCGTTCCACAGCTTCGGCACCCACCCAGGATACGGACGTCCACGGACGATACACTCGGTCTTTGGTAGAGACAGTGTGTCTCGAAAAACGGGTGTGGTTCTCTCGCGACCCGCACCCGGATTCGTGGAGGGCGTCATGGCAGGCTCACCGAATCGTCACGACGCTGATGGCGAGGGGGCGCCGCGCTGGGTGAAGGTGTCCGCGGCGATCGCCGTCGTCCTGGTCGCCGTGTTCGTGATCGTGCACCTGGCCGGCGGCGGCATGGCGGGGCACACGCCGTGACCCCGTTCCCGCCGCGGCTGCGGAAGCTGACCCTTACCCTCCACGTCACCGCCTCGGTCGGCTGGCTGGGCGCGGTCGCGGTCTTCCTCGCCCTCGCCATCGCCGGGCTGACCAGCAGCGCGCCCCAGACCGTGCGGGGCGCCTACCTGGCCATGGACGTGGTGGGCTGGTACGTGATCGTGCCGTTCAGCGTCGCCTCCCTGCTGACGGGAGCGGTGCAGTCGCTCGGGACGGTGTGGGGACTACTGCGCCACCACTGGGTCATCGCGAAACTGCTGATCACCGTGATCGCGACCCTTCTGCTGCTGGTCCACATGCAGCCGGTCGGCCACCTCGCCGACGCGGCCGCCCGGGCCGCGCTCGCGGGCGGCGAACTGGAGGGCATGCGCATCCAGCTGATCGCGGACGCGGCCGCCGCCCTGCTGGTGCTGCTCACGGCGGCCGCCCTGTCGGTGTTCAAGCCGCGCGGTGTGACCCGCTACGGGCGCCGCCGCCTGCGCGAGCAGATCCCACAGCCGCGCTGAATCGTTCACCCCGAGGGGCGCGACCGTCCGGGACGCGCGCGCAAGCAGGCCGGCTCAGTGCTGGTGTCCGTCGTCGTGCCCGGGCTCCTTGCTCGGCTGGGTGTCCTTCGGAGAGGGGGTGGGCTGGGAGGCCGGCTTGGTGGTGTCGCCGCCGTGGTCACCGTCCTGGCCTTCGTCGCTTCCCTTCTCGCGCACGACATCGCCGTGGCTGTGTCCACCTCCGGACCCCTCGGCCATGGTCGGAGCGATGTGGCGCAGGCCCAGGAAGGTGAGGGCCGCGACTACAAGGACGGCCAGGCCCATGAGGCCGAAGATGCGCCGCCAGGGCCTCTTGTCTTCCTTCAGGAAGAAGGCGACGAAGGACAGGACGATCCCGAGCGGTATCAGCACGGCACAACGGTCCGGGAGGTCCGCGAAGTGCTGCATGCCGCCGCTGAGCATGCCGAGGCCGAACGAGAGCATCGTCGAGGTGCCGAGCACGCGCAGCATGCGTGACAGGGGCTGCCTCTCGGACGCGAGGATGATGTCGTTGAGGACGGTTGCCAGGAGGAAGACCAGCACTCCGGACGCGGCGATCAGCGAGTAGCGGGTGGGGTCCATGGGGTGGTGGACGACTGCGCCACTGATGAGGCCGGCGCCTACGTAGTAGCCGACATAGCCGATGTAGCGCCAGGGCAGCGAGGCTTCCCGCTTCCTGTGGGCGCGGCGGCTGCTTTGGGCCGGCTGCGACGGAGCTGGGGGCTGGGGCGGGGCGAGACGGGATGAGGAGGACAAAGCGGGCCTTTCGTTGATGTGCAGGAGACGTGGGATCGCGACCTGGGGCTGTCAGCGAGATACGGGCGCGCCACGCCGAGACAGACGCCCCTGGGCGCGACGGAGCTCGAGACCGGGTGTGGCTCCACGCCGGGCTTCGCTACCAGGGGGCAGAGAGGGCTCCGCGGAGGCATGGCCGAGTCATCGCCGACGTGCAGGCGGGAGACGGTGTGAGAGGGCCAGCGGTCGCAGACCGGCTGGAGCGCGGTGATTTAAATCCGCAGGACCGCTGAGTCCGGCAAGAGCGGGGACGACCAGTCGGCCACAGCGGATCGGGCGGCGGCAGGTACGTATGCGTACGGAGGCCGAATGGCCTGGGCCTCGCACGGGGCCGACAGCGCAGCGGCCTGTACGGGCTGGCCGGACACGCACTCGTGAGCCGCGTGCTGGGGTGCCGGAGCCTCGTGGTCGTCGGTGTGGCGCTGGTGGGAGTGCGAGCCGGGGGCGTCGTGGTCGTATTCGGCGGAGACCGGGGCCTGGACGTTGAGGGCTACCGCATTGGTCGGCGCCCCGAGGTGGGCGTGGCCTGCGGCGCTCTCCGCGCTTACGCCGTGTGTGTACATCAGCGTGAGGAGCAGCGCGGCAAGCACCCACGTTCGCCACGGGCCCGCTGCACGAGAGCGGGACCGCGGCGCGCTACGGGTCGCCGGGGCCACAGTCATGCGGGGGAGCATAGCGTCACGTCCGCTGTGGACCTCCTGTGGGCGTGTGCTCGACTTCCAGCGGGCGGGGTGGATGGCGGGCGGGCGTCAGCCCAGTGAGGTGATGAGGTCGTTGCGCGCCTGCTCGCAGCTTCGGCAGGCTTCGGCGCAGATGCGGCAGTGTTCATGCATGTCCGCATGGCGGGCGCATTCGTCGCCGCAGGCTCTGCTGACGGTGGCGCAGGCGGTCAGGATCGCGCGGGTGATGTTGGCGTCGTAGCCGGTGTGCCGCGAGAGGACCGCGGCGGTGGGTGCAGATGTCGGCGCAGTCCATGTCGGTACGGACGCACTTGGCCAGTTCGCCCACCATGCCCTCGGACAGGCAGGCGTCCGCACATGCCGTACACGCCTGCGCGCAGGCAATGCACTCCTCGATGCAGCGGGTCAGCTTGGCCTGGTTGATGTCGCCGAGGCCGGCCGGGTAGGTGGCGAGCATGTCCTTGACGATGCGGACATGAAGATGCCTCCGTCTCCACGGGGCCGGCAGACCTGGGCGGCCGCCTGGAAGCCCCGAGTGCATCGCCGGCTAACGCCCCCGGATGCGAACGCGCCCGGCCGCACCTTCACGGTGCGGCCGGTCTCGGTGTCGAGCGGCTGTGGTCAGTGGTAGGCGTGGACGACGGCGTGGCCTTTGCCGCGGCCGATCATCCACTTGTTGACCGGGGTCGTGATGAAGAAGGCGACGACGAAGCCGCCCAGCAGCGCGGTCCAGAACAGCGCGTCCGACAGGTGGGCGTCCATCGCTCCGGGCGTCAGGGCGATGATCCCGTTGTCGACGAACTCCATCACCGCGATGGAGACGGTGTCCGCGGCAAGCGCCACCTTGATCGCGGACTTGAAGTCCAGGCCGGCCCGGCGGACCGCGAACAGGGTGAAGGAGTAGCCGAAGACGAACGCCAGTGCGATCGCCAGGACCATGGTGGGCACGTTGCCCCACAGCAGGGCGGTGCCGATGACCATGCCGAGGATCTCGCCGATGGCGCAGCCGGTCAGGCAGTGCAGCGTCGCCTTCGCCGCCGTCCCCCAGGACGCGCCCCCGTGCATGTGCGCATCGTGTCCGCCGGCCGCCTGGTGCGCGGTGTGGTCGTGAGCGGTGCCGGTGTGGTCGTGAGCGGTGCCGGTGTGGTGTGCGCTGTGGTCCATGACTGTCATCCCCATTCCCGCCCAGTGTGGCCCGGTCCCGTGGCCCACACTACAGCAATATACCCCCCAGGGGTATATTGCTAGGGTTAGCAGGCATGAAAACGACAGCGGGGTTCGGTGGGCCCGGGCGGCCCGCCGCACCCCGCTGCCGGGTCGGTCAGCTCTTGCCGAGCAGGTCCTTCATCTTGGTGATCTCGGCGGTCTGCGAGGCGATGATGGCGTCCGCCATCTTCTTGGCATCCGGGAAGATCCCGTCGGTCTTCGCCATTCCGGCCATCGAGACCGCTCCTTCGTGATGCTTGATCATCATCTCCATGAAGGCGGTGTCGAACGCCTTGCCCGAGGAGTTCTCCAGCTTGTCCATCTCCTCGGCCGTCATCATTCCGCCCGCGCCGTGGGTGGAGTGGTCCATGGCCCCCTCGGCGGGCACCTGCTCACCCCAGGCGGTCAGCCATCCCGACAGGGTCTTGATCTCCGGGTCCTGCGCCTTCTTGATATCGGCGGCGAGCTGCTTCACCTCGGCCGACTCGGCGCGGGAGGGGGCGAGGTCGGCCATCTCAACGGCCTGGCGGTGGTGGGGGATCATCCCCTTGGCGAACGCGACGTCGGCCGCGTTGTGCTGCCCCTGCGCCGTCGGCGCCGAAGCCGAGGCGGTCGGTGACTTGGAGGTGTGGCCGCTGTGCCCTTCAGAGCTCTCGTCGCCGGACCCGCAGGCGGCGAGGACCAGCGAGGCCGCGCCGGAGGCCACGACGACGGCACTGCGGCGGAAGAGGGAACGGTTCTTGATCATGATGGTGCGACTCCTTGATGCGCAGCCTTGAGCGGGCGCGCGCCGATGCGGAATGAGGATGTGCCGGAGCGCGGCATCCCCGTGCCGGCCAAGCCGGGCCAGGAGGTGCCGGGCGGGCGGCTCTATATCCGCAGGAGTTGCAGCTCAGCGAGGTCGGGCGGCGCCCGACCGACCTCCGGGGCCCCCGCCGCACTACCGGTCAACGCCACAGGCGCGGGTCCGGTGTCGAGGGCCGCAGGCAGCCCGGGAGGCGCGTAGGGTGCGCTGAGACCGGCCGCCGCGCAGGTGGCGTCCGCGTGATTGACGTGGCCCGAGCCGCCATCGGTGTGCGAGCAGTCCCCGACTGCCTGATGGGCGGCCTCTTCGTGGGCCATCACTGTGCCGTGGGCATGGGTCGCTGCCGACGCCTTGGGAGCCAGTCCCGGCCCAAGGCCGTGCATCGCCAGCACCCCGGCCAGCACCGCGAGCACGATGAGCACGAAGCCGCGCCCGGCCGGGCGGCGGCTCGACGGCTGCACCGTGCTGCTCATGCGGTCATCGTACGATCCGGTCCCGAGCGCCGCCGTGCCCACCTCCCAGGGACCCGGCAACCGCGTGACCGGCTGACGCGGTTCTCAGGAACAGATCTTTCCCGGAGCGAGATCAAGAGAGAACCCACGTCTGTGGGGGTCTCCTTCTGCGTCTGGGGCCGCTGGCCGGGCCGGCCGCCGGTCGTTCAGGACTGCTGCTGGTTGATGTTGATCATCCAGACGATGCCGAAGCGGTCCGTACACATGCCGAAGACGTCGCCCCACATCTGCTTCTCCAGCGGGACGGAAACCGTGCCGTCGCCGGAGAGCTTGTCCCAGTAGCCGCGGAGTTCGTCGGCGTCCTCCCCGCTCACGCTCACGGAAATGTTGTTCCCGGGCTTGTGCTCCATCCCCGGAGGGGTGTCGGAGGCCATGAGAGTGAAGCCGCTGTCGGTCTCCAGCATGGCGTGCATGATCTTGTCGGCGGCATCTCCGGCACCCTTCTCGCCGAAGTCGCCGAACGTGTTCATCCTCAGGCTGCCGCCGAAGACTTCCTTGTAGAACTCCATGGCTTGCCGGGCGTTGCCGTCGAAGCTGATGTACGGGTTGAGTCGAGAGGCCACAGGGTGTTCCTTTCGGGGCGGTATGTCAGTTCTGGCAGATTAGGGCCCCGACCCCTCCCCTCGCGCTGACCGGCGCGCGGCGGTCCGCACTGGTGAAATTCATACATGCCTCGGTGCGCCCCCGGCGCACTTCTGGCGTTCCGAATAGGCTCGCCGTCCGTGGGCGGTGTGCGTCGTAGGTTGATGACGGTTCGCCGCCGCTTGCGGCCGCCGTCCATCCCCCCACGCCTCATCCGCTCGCGCGAATCCGGTCCCCGGTAACGGCGCCGGCAACGTCTCGGCTGGGGGCAGAGGGAGGGGCACCGTACACCTCAGGTGCCGCCGAGCCGGTGATCAATTCGGGCAAGCCTATCTATGAGTGACAACACCACCCATATACCGCGCATCCTGCCTAATGCATGCGCTGTTGGATGGAATATGACCAATACAAAGCGGCTGGACACGCCCGCGCGCCGCTCTATCAGTGCCGGAAGTGATGTCAGCACCGCCGCCGTGCGGATGGGGCAGTGGGTATTCACGCCGACCCGTGTCCGCTTCGCTCGCGAAGCGAACGCAACCTTGCACGACAATGACCGGTGCGTCGTCTTGAGGTACTCGTCCTCGATCCTCGAAAGCTTCCTGAAGGAAATGGGAAGCATTGAGGCCGAGTTCGTCACTCTGTCGAGCACCGTGGAAGGCTCCGCCGGACCTGTCGGTCAGCAGACAGGGCGGCGCGTTCATGCCTGAGGCGCGCGGCCGCCACAGCCGGCCGCCCTCGCGCCCGGACGCTGCTGAGGTCGCGATGGATGCGGTTGACGCCTATCCATACGTCGACATCGGGGACCAGCTTGCATCCCCCCTCGGTGCGCTGGAAGGGCACTGGGACCCGGCGGAGGAACTCGCCCATCTGCTGAAAGAGGCCATCGAAACCGACGCGAGCGCCGCCCCCTCGTCCCCTGTCTTCGGTGAATCTCCGGTCACCGAAGATCCCGACGCCCCGCTTGCGGGCCTGGCGCAGATCACGGCAGAACTGCCGCCCCTGCGTTCCGCGCCCTCTCGCCGTCGCCGCGCCCCCTCGCGCAGACATTTGGCGAGCGGGCTGCAGACGGCCAGTTTCTTCCTGGCCGCGCTCGCCGCCGTCGTCGTCTCCATGGTCTGCGTCTTCGGCGGCATGGTCGCTTACGATCCGCTGCGCCACCTCGCCAAGTACCGCACGTCCGGGGGCGCGGTCAGGTGGTGGCCCTTGCTCGTCTACGGGCCTTGGACGGTCGCCTCCCTGTCCATCCTGCGCGCCGCCCTCCACCGGCGCCGCGCTGTGCATTCCTGGACCGTCGTGCTGCTCTTCTCCGCCGTCTCCATACTCCTGTGTGTCTCCCAGGCTCCTCGGACCCTCGTCGACGTGGCAGCGGCCTCGCTGCCCTCATTCGCCGCTCTGGCCTGCTTCCAGCAACTCGTCCGGCAGATCACGCTGACCCGGCCACCCCGCCAAGCGGCCCCCCGCCACCGGAGTGCGGCGCCGTCGGCACAGAGTTCCGGCAGCCCGAGCCGGACAGTGACGTAGGCCCCTCCAGGACCAGGGCGAGTGCTCCCCGTACCGCTTCGTTCAGGGCTCTTGGAGCTCGATACATCGGATCAATGTGCCGGTTTTCTCGGGAAAATGGTGCCCGATGGGTGTCCCGTGGGCTCAAAGGTCTGATAAATATGCCACGCGGCCCGAGGCGGACCATGCCGCACCACCCATCCGTAGCTGCCTCGGTGAGGAGCCGTCTGATGACTGGCAGGACAGTGCGGAACAGGACCAGAGCGGCGCGCGCGGGCGCGCTGGCTGTTTGCGCCTCGCTGGCGCTCGCCGCTTGCGGCAGCACCAAGGACCGAGTGGCAGGCGGCAGTGGGGGCGTAGAGGGAAGCGGGAAGGTGGGGGTGATCCTGCCCCTGCTGACCTCGCCGTTCTGGCAGTCGTACAACGACTACGTGCCGAAGATGGCCACGTCGCAGGAGGTTGACGCACTCAAGACCGTCAACTCCAACAGCGACCCCGCCCAGCAGATCACCGACATCAACAACCAGCTCAACCAGGGCGTCAAGGGTCTCGTCGTCGCGCCGCTCGACAGCGCCGCGATATCCGCCGGCCTCGACCAGGCCGAGCGCAAGGGCGTACCGGTCGTCGCCGTCGACGTCGCGCCCGAAAAGGGCAAGGCCGCGATGATCGTGCGCGCCAACAACATCGCGTACGGCGAGAAGGCATGCCAGTTCCTCGGCGAGGCCGTGAAGAGCGGCAAAGTCGTCCAGATCATGGGTGACCTCGTCTCGGTCAACGGGCGCGAGCGCTCGGAGGCCTTCCGTACGTGCGTGAAGAAGAACCACCCGAAGGTCAGAGTCCTGGAGATTCCGGCGAAGTGGGAGTCCGACACCGCCGCGTCCAAGCTCGACACCCTCCTGAATGCCAACCCGGACATCAAGGGCATCTATCTGCAGGCCGGTGGCGTGTACCTCGCCCCGACCCTCCAGACCCTCAAGAGCAAGAATCTGCTCAAGAAGGCCGGGCAGCCGGGTCATATCGCGATCGTCTCCAACGACGGCATCCCGCAGGAGTTCGACGCGATCCGCAAGGGCGAGATCGACGCGACCGTCTCCCAGTCGGCCGACACGTACGCGAAGTACGGCATGTACTACATCAAGGCGGCCATGGAGGGTAAGACCTTCAAGCCCGGCCCGACCGACCACGACTCCGTCATCGTCGAGCACCCCAACGGAATGCTTGAGGACCAGCTGCCCGCGCCGCTGGTCACCAAGGAGAACGTGGACGACCCCGAGCTGTGGGGCAACACGGTCAAGTGACTACAGACACCAGGCCACCGGTTCCGCTCGTCGAGGCCGCCGGCATCACCAAGCGGTACGGTCCGACCACCGCGCTCCAGGACGGCCGGCTGACCGTCATGCCCGGTGAGTCCCACGCCCTCGTCGGCCGCAACGGCGCCGGCAAGTCCACCCTCGTCACCATCCTCACCGGCCTCCAGGCGCCGGACGCCGGCACCGTCCACTTCGACGGCGGGGCCGCGCCCGCGCTCACCGACCGGGACGCGTGGCGCGCCAAGGTCGCCTGCGTCTACCAGAAGCCCACCGTCGTACCCGAACTGACGGTCGCCGAGAACCTTTTCATCAACCGGCAGCCCACCCGCCGCGGCGGTTTGATCAGCTGGCGGCGGCTGCGCGCCGAGGCGGCGAAGCTGCTGGAGACCTGGGACGTACGCGTCGGCCCGGACGCCCGCATCCGCGACCTCAAGGTCGAGGACCGGCAGATGGTCGAGATCGCCCGCGCCCTGTCGTTCGGCGCGCGCTTCATCATCCTCGACGAGCCGACCGCCCAGCTCGACAACAGGGAGATCGAGCGGCTCTTCGCCCGCATGCGGACGCTTCAGGAATCCGGCGTGACGTTTTTGTTCATCTCGCACCACCTTCAGGAGGTGTACGAGGTGTGCCAGGCCGTCACCGTGCTCCGCGACGCCCGCTGGATCACCACCGCCCCCGTCACCGAACTCCCGCGCGCCGCCCTGGTCGAGGCCATGGCGGGTGAGGCCGTCACGGCGCAGGAGAGCGCGGCGCGGGCGAACGTCCCCGCCGAAGCGGCGGTGCGCCTGCGGGTCACCGGGCTGAGCTCGACGGCGTACGAGAACGTCGGCCTGACCGTCCGCGAGGGCGAGGTCGTCGGCCTCGCCGGCAGCAGCGGCAGCGGCAAGGTGGAGCTGGCCGAGACCTTCGCCGGTCTGTACGCCCCGGATTCGGGCAGCGCGGAACTCGACGGGCGGCGGATGCCGTTCGGCGACGTACCGGCGGCTCTGAAGGCGGGTGTGGGGTGTGTGCCGCGCGATCGGCACGACCAGGGGCTGGTGCCCGGGATGAGCGTCGGCGACAACGCGACGATGAGCGTACTCGGGCGGCTCGGCCGGTACGGCTTCGTGTCCACCTACCGCAAGCGCGCCGAGGCGCAGCAGCTCATCACCCGCCTCGACATCCATGCCGAGGGGCCGCAGCAGCCGGTGTCCGACCTGTCGGGCGGCAACGCCCAGAAGGTCGTCATGGCGCGGGCGCTGGCGTCCGATCCGCGGCTGCTCGTCCTCATCAACCCCACGGCGGGCGTCGACGTGAAGTCCAAGGAGTCGCTGCTCGCGCGGATGGACAGTGCGCGCGAGGACGGTGCGGCGGTGCTGGTGGTGTCCGACGAGATCGACGACCTGTGCCGCTGCGACCGCGTGCTGGTCCTCTTTCACGGGCGGGTCGTCGCCGACCATCCGGTGGGCTGGCACGACCACGAGCTGATCGCATCCATAGAAGGAATCGAAGGAACAGAAGGAGTGGACCGTGGCTGACACCACAGCTCCGTCGGCGTCGGACACGACCACCACCACGCCGCGGGGCCAGGCCGGTGGCGGGCGGAAGCCCGAGCCCTCCCCGGCCAGGGGAACGCGTGCCGTGCTGATCGGCCGGGCCCGCGAACTCGCCCTCGTACCGGCTCTGCTGGTCCTCGTCGTCTTCGGCGCCCTGGTCAACGACACCTTCCTAACCCAGCGCAACCTCATCTCGATCCTCGGCGCTTCCGCCGCGCTCGCGATGGTGGTGCTCGCCGAGGCGCTGGTGCTCATCACCGGCAAGTTCGATCTGTCGCTGGAGTCGGTGGTCGGCATCGCCCCGGCGGTCGGAGCGCTGCTGGTGCTGCCCGCCGCTCAGGCGGGGTTCGGCGCAGAACTGCCGGTCTTCGTCTGCGTCATGGCGATTGTGCTGATCGGCGCGGTGATCGGCGTCTTCAACGGCCTGCTGGTGGTGAAGCTCAAGCTCAACGCCTTCATCGTCACGCTCGCCATGCTGATCGTGCTGCGCGGCCTGCTCGTCGGCGCGACCGAGGGCAAGACTCTCTTCGGGATGCCCGACGCCTTTTACACGCTCGCCACCACCACGTTTCTGACCGTTCCGATGTCGGTGTGGCTGGCGGCGGTCGCCTTCGGTGTCGCGGGGCTCGTGCTCAAGTACCACCGGGTGGGCAGGGCGCTCTTCGCGATCGGCGGCAATCCGGCCGCCGCGCGGGCCGCCGGTATCCGCGTGGAGCGGGTGATGCTCGGGGTGTTCGTCGTCGCGGGCGCGCTTGCCGCCGTCGGCGGCTCATGCAGACGGGTTACGTCGGCGCCATCAACGCCAACCAGGGCCAGAACATGATCTTCACCGTGTTCGCTGCCGCCGTCATCGGCGGGATCAGCCTGGACGGCGGCAAGGGCACCATGTTCGGCGCGCTCACCGGCGTGCTGCTGCTCGGCGTCGTACAGAACCTGCTGACTCTCGCCCAGGTTCCGTCCTTCTGGATCCAGGCCATCTACGGCGGAATCATCCTCGTCGCCCTGATGATCGCGCGCGTCACCACCGGCCGGGCCCAGGACTGAGTAGGTAGGACGGTGCCATGAAATTCCCCGTACCCGTACCCGTACCCGTTACCGGGCGGCCCACAGGTCCCCGTATCACCGCCGTCGAGACGTACGACATCCGATTCCCCACCTCGCGACAGCTCGACGGCTCCGACGCCATGAACCCCGACCCCGACTACTCCGCCGCCTATGTGGTGCTGCGCACCGACGCGGCGGACGGGCACGAGGGGCACGGTTTCACCTTCACCATCGGGCGCGGCAACGACGTCCAGGTCGCGGCGATGGAAGCCCTGCGTCCCCATGTCGTCGGCCGGCCCGCCGACGAGCTGTGCGCCGACCCGGGCACGCTCGGCCGCGACCTGACCGGAGACAGCCAACTGCGCTGGCTCGGGCCCGAGAAGGGCGTGATGCACATGGCGATCGGCGCCGTCGTCAACGCCGCCTGGGACCTGGCCTCCAAGCGGGCCGGCAAGCCGCTGTGGAAGTTCCTCGCCGACGCCGAGCCCGAGTGGCTCGTCTCGCAGATCGACTTCCGCTACATCGCGGACGTACTCAGCCCCGAGGACGCGCTGGGGCTGCTGCGGTGGGGCCGGGACGGGCGCGTCGAGCGGGAGACGCTGCTCCGCGCGCAGGGGTACCCCGGCTACACCACGTCCCCGGGCTGGCTCGGCTACTCCGACGAGAAGCTGACCCGGCTGGCGCGGGAGGCCGTCGCCGACGGCTTCACCCAGATCAAGCTGAAGGTCGGCGCGGACCTGGCGGACGACATCCGCCGGATGCGGACCGCGCGCGCCGCCGTCGGCCCGGACATCCGCATCGCGATCGACGCCAACCAGCGGTGGAACGTCGGCGAGGCCGTCGACTGGACGGGGGCGCTCGCGGAATTCGCCCCGTACTGGATCGAGGAGCCGACCAGCCCCGACGACGTCCTCGGGCACGCCGAGATCCGTAAGGCCGTCGCGCCGGTGAAGGTCGCCACCGGCGAACACGTACAGAACCGCATCATCTTCAAACAGCTCCTCCAGGCCGGGGCCATCGACGTACTCCAGATCGACGCGGCGCGGGTCGGCGGGGTGAACGAGAATCTGGCGATTCTGCTGCTCGCCGCGAAGTTCGGGGTGCCGGTGTGTCCGCACGCGGGCGGCGTCGGGCTGTGCGAGCTTGTCCAGCACCTGTCGATGTTCGACTACGTCGCGCTCACCGGGACCACCGAGAACCGTGTCATCGAGTACGTCGACCACCTCCACGAGCACTTCACCGAGCCCGTGGCGATACGGGGCGGGCACTACGCGGCGCCGGACGCGCCGGGGTTCTCGGCGACGATGCGTCCCGAGTCGATCGCTGAATTCACCTATCCGGGCGGCTCGTTCTGGGCCGCCGATCTGACATGTGAGTCGACCGCTGCCGAGGAGGCCGCCGTATGACGGAGACCGCGATGGACGACCCGAACCGCCTCGACGGCCTCAGGGCCCTGGTGACCGGCGGTGCATCCGGCATCGGCCTCGCCACCGCGCGGTTGCTCGCCGCACGCGGCGCCGATGTCGCCGTACTGGACCTGGACCCGTCCGGTGCGCCGGCGCCGCTGTTCGGGATCAAGACCGACGTCTCGGACGACGCGTCCGTACGGGAAGGAGTCGCCGCGGCGGTGGACCGGCTCGGCGGGGTCGACATCCTGGTCAACAACGCGGGCATCGGCGCCGCCGGAACGGTCGAGGACAACGACGACGCGCAGTGGCACCGCGTCCTGGACGTCAACGTCCTCGGCATGGTCCGCACCACCCGCGCCGCACTGCCGCACCTGCGGCGGTCCGCGAACGCCGCGGTCGTCAACACCTGCTCGATCGCCGCGACGGCCGGGCTGCCGCAGCGCGCGCTCTACAGCGCCAGCAAGGGCGCGGTGCTGTCCCTGACCCTTGCCATGGCCGCCGACCACGTACGGGAAGGGATACGCGTCAACTGCGTGAACCCGGGCACGGCCGACACCCCCTGGGTCGGCCGCCTCCTGGACGCCGCCGACGACCCGGAGGCCGAGCGCGCCGCCCTGAACGCCCGCCAGCCCATGGGCCGCCTGGTCAGCGCCGGTGAAGTGGCCGCCGCCATCGCCTACCTCGCGAGCCCGGCCGCGGCCTCGGTCACCGGCACCTCGCTCGCCGTCGACGGTGGCATGCAGGGCCTGCGCCTGCGGCCGGCTGAAGCCCGGTGAGTGCAGGTCCGGTGAGCGTGCCGGGGGAGGTCGGGGATGTCGCCACCCTGGGGCGCAGCGGCGTACCCGTCACCGCGCTGTCCTTCGGGGCCGCCGCGCTCGGCAATCTCTTCGCTCCAGTCACCGACGAGGCCGCGGCCGAAACGGTCGACGCCGCCTGGGACGCCGGCATCCGCTACTTCGACACCGCGCCGCACTACGGCCTTGGGCTGTCCGAGCGGCGCCTCGGGGACGCCCTGCGCGGGCGGGCCCGTGACACGTACACCCTCTCCACCAAGGTGGGGCGGCTGCTGGTCGCGGACGGGCCGCCGGGCGGGATGGACGGCGAGGGCTTCGCCGTGCCCGCCACGCACCGCCGGGTCTGGGACTTCAGCGGCGACGGCGTACGGCGCTCCGTCGAGGACAGCCTTCAGCGGCTCGGCCTCGACCGGATCGACGTGGTCTACCTCCACGACCCCGACGACCACGCCGAGCAGGCGTTCCGCGAGGGTTACCCGGCGCTGGAGCGGCTGCGCGCCGAAGGCACCGTACGGGCGATCGGCGCCGGCATGAACCAGGCCGCGATGCTCACCCGCTTCGTCCGCGACACCGATGTGGACGCGGTGCTGTGCGCCGGCCGCTACACCCTCCTCGACCAGCGCGCCGGCGAGGAACTCCTGCCCGAGGCCACCGCCCGCGGCAAAAGCGTCGTCGTCGGCGGGGTCTTCAACTCCGGCCTGCTGGCCGACCCGCGCCCCGGCGCGACGTACGACTACGCCCCCGCGCCGATGGACCTCCTGGACCGCGCCCTGCGCGCCAAGGCCGTCGCCGGGCGCCACGGCGTCCCGCTGCGCGCCGCCGCGCTGCGCTTCCCCTTCGGTCAGACCGCCGTGGCGAGCGTGCTGGCCGGTGCGCGGTCGGCGGCCGAAGTGGCCGACGCGGCCGCGATGTTCGCGACACGCGCACCCGCGCGGATGTGGGAGGAGCTGCGCGGGGAGAGTGTGCTGGGGGCGGACGTACCGGTGCCGGTGGAGGTCGAAGAGCAACCATGAGAATCGCCCTGCACACACGGGTCCGCGCCGATCGGATCGAGGAGTACGAGCAGGCCCACCGGGAGGTTCCGGCCGAACTGGCGGCGGCCATCCGTGGCGCCGGGGTCGGCTCGTGGACGATCTGGCGCAGCGGCGCCGACCTCTTCCACCTCATCGACTGCGCCGACTACGGCGACCTGCTCGCCCGGCTGGAGAAGCTGCCGGTCAACATCGCGTGGCAGGCGCGCATGGGGGAGCTGCTCGACGTCGTGCACGACTACTCGGCTGAGGGCGCGGGGGCGGGCCTTCCTGTCGTGGGGGAGCTGTGACCGCCGTGACCGCCGTGCGTCGCCTCGTGGACGCCCACCACCACGTCTGGGACCTGTCCGTACGCGATCAGGACTGGATCACCGGGCCGGAACTCGCCCCCATTCGCCGGAACTTCCTCCTCGACGACCTGCGTCCTGAGGCTGCCGCCGCCGGCGTCGAAGCGACCGTGATCGTCCAGACGATCACCGTGCCCGAGGAGACCCCGGAGCTCCTGGCCCTCGCCGCCACGAGCGACCTGATCGCGGGAGTCGTCGGCTGGACCGACCTCACCGCGCCGGGAGTCGCCGACGCGATCGCGGAACTGTGCGAACTCCCCGGCGGCGACGGCCTGGTCGGCATCCGCCACCAGGTGCAGGGCGAGCCGGCCCCGGAGTGGCTGCTGCGGCCCGACGTTCACCGCGGCCTCGCGGCGGTGGCCGACGCGGGGCTCGTGTACGACCTGGTGGTGCTGCCGGGGCAGCTGGGCGCCGCCGCGAAGGCGGCGGCGGCGCACCCGGGTCTCGTCTTCGTACTGGACCACCTGGGCAAGCCGCCGGTCGCGTCAGGGGAGTTGGAGCCGTGGGCCGGCGACGTACGCCGTCTCGCCTCGCTGCCCAACACCGCGTGCAAGCTGTCGGGGCTGGTCACCGAGGCGGACCGGGCGACGTGGACGGTGGCCGACCTGCGCCCGTACAGCGACACGGCACTCGACGCGTTCGGGCCGTCCCGACTGATGTTCGGCTCGGACTGGCCGGTGTGCGGGCTGTCGTCGTCCTACGCGGGGGTGCTCGCGGCGGCGCGGGAGTTGACGGCCGGCCTGGGCGAGGGGGAGCGGGCCGACGTCTTCGCGGGGACGGCGGACCGGACGTACGGCCTGGAGCTTGACGGTGGGACTGTCCAGGTCGAGTAGGTCTTTGGTCGGGATGGGGTGTTTTACCTCGACGTCGTCACCGATTTCGATGGTCATCCTGTCCTGGCCCAGAAGACCGCTGCGCGAGGCTTCGCCTTGAAGGATCATCCAATTCAGGCCCGCAGAGCTCCCTTCATGATCTTGCCCATGTCGTTGCGCGGCAGCGAGTCCAGCAGCCGGACGACGCGTGGGCGCTTGTGCGGGGCCAGCAGGGCCGCCACGTGGTCGGCGAGCTCCGCCTCCGACGGCGGCGACTGCGGGTCCGCCGGCACGATCCAGGCCACGATCCGCTCGCCCAGGTCCTCGTCCTGCTCGCCCGTGACCGCGGCCTCCCGCACCCCGGGATGCTCCAGCAGCGCGTTCTCGATCTCGCCCGCGCCGATCTTGTAGCCGCCGCTCTTGATGAGGTCGGTGGCCTTGCGGCCGACGATCCGTACGTAGCCGTCGGCGTCGAGCGTCGCCATGTCGCCCGTACGGAACCATGACCCGTCGAACGCGGCGGCGGTCGCGTCCGGCCGGTTCAGGTACTCCGTGAAGAGGTTCGGCCCGCGCACCTGGATCTCGCCGATGCCGTCCGCCTCGTCCACCAGCCGCAGTTCCACACCGGGCAGCGGCAGCCCGACCGTGCCGGGGCGGGCCTCGCCGCCGGCCCGCACCGACGTGTTCATCAGCGTCTCGGTCATGCCGTACCGCTCGATCACCGCGCGCCCCGTCGCCGCGGTGATCCGCCGGTGGTCGCGCACCGGCAGCGCCGCCGACCCCGACACCAGCAGCCGCGCCCCCGCCAGCGCCTTGGCCAGCTCCCGGTCGCCGTCACCCTCGCCGTCGCCGTCCAGCGCTTCGGCCAGCCGGTGGTACATCGTCGGTACGCCAAAGAGCATCGTCGCGCCCGCCGACAGCTCCCGCGTGACGCCCCGCACGTCGAACCTGCCCAGGTGCCGCACCTCGCCCCCGCGCCGCAGCGGGCCGAGGATCCCGAGGATCAGCCCGTGCACGTGGAAGAGCGGCAGCGCGTGCACCAGTACGTCGTCGGCCGTCCACTCCCACGCCTCCTCCAGCGCGTCCAGCGTCGCGGCGATCGCGCGGCGGGGGAGGACGGCGCCCTTCGGCGGTCCGGTCGTACCCGAGGTGTAGACGATCAGCGCGGGGGAGCCGGGCGACGGCTCGGCGGGCAGAGCGGACGCCGGTCCCTCGCCCGCGGCCGTGACATCGATACGTTCCAGCTCGTCCAGCGCCCACGGCAGTTCATTGCCCGCTGCCGCCAGCACCAACGTAGGCCCGCTGTCCGCCACGATGTGCCCCAGCTCCCGCTCCCCGGTCTTCGGGTTGAGCGGCACAGCCGGCACCCCCGCCAGCAGCGCCGCGACCACCCCGACCGCCGTCTCCAGGCTCGGAGTGGCCCAGACGGCCACCCGCCCGGCGCCCGCGATCCTGGCGGCCAGTCCACCGGCGGCGGAGGCGAGTCCGGCGTACGTCAACGTGCGGTCGCCGAACCGCAGTGCGGGCCGGTCCGAGCGTAGGTGGAGGGAGGGAAAGAGTGCAGAGGAGGCAGCCATGGGCCGACCCTACGACTCCTCGTTCTACGACCGCACCCCGTCGGAGCGGCGCGTCAGATCGGCGCCTGCCAGCTCACCGTCGTGCCGCCCCCGCCGTCCTCGCCGCCCCCGCCGTCCTCGGCCGTCCCGTCGTCCGTCACCGTCAGCCGTACGCCGTCCCGCCCGTCCGGCAGCTTCGCCTTCGCGTCGACCTCCACCCTGACCGCCGTGATCCCCGCCCGCCGGTGCGCCCCCGCCAGCGCGCCGCGCAGCTCGGCCAGCAGCCGCCGGCCCACCGGTTCCGGAACGAGGGCGTCCACCGCTCCCGTGAAGTGCACCGACGGCTGGAAGCCCAGCAGCGTGGCCGCGCCGGCCGTCTCGCGCAGGACCCGGCCCCGGAAGGTGGCGGGCGCGTCCGCCGGGGGCTGTTGCAGCGCGAAGATCGTCGTCCGTACCTCCTGGATGGTGGAATCCAGCTCGTCGACGGCCGCCCCGAGCAGCTTGTCGAGGTCGAGGTCGAGGTCCGCCGCGGCCGCCCGCCGCCGGGTTGACTCCAGCATCATCTCGGTGGCGAACAGCCGCTGTACGACCAGATCGTGCAGGTCACGCGCGATCCGGTCGCGGTCTTCGAACACTGCCAGCCGCTCCCGGTCCTGCCTGCCGTCCGCCAGGACGAGCGCCAGCGCCGCCTGCGACGCGAACTGCGAGGCGAGCAGCCGGTCGACCGCCGTGTACGGCGGGCCGCCGCGCCGCCTCGGCAGGGCCAGCGTGCCGATCAGGTTGCCGCCGCTCTGGAGCGGCAGCATCATGCTCGGCCCGAAGCGGGCGCGTACCCGCGTCGTCATCCGCTCGTCGGTCGCCGAGTCCTCGACGAACACCGCTTCCCCGCCGAGCAGTTGCTCCAGGACCGGGCTGCCTGCCTCGATGACCGTACCCATCAGGTCGGCGGGGTCGTCGAGGGTCGAGGCGGCGACGATCTCCATGCCGCCCTCGGCGGTGGGCTGGAGGACCACGCCCGCCGAGGCGTCGGCGAGGATACGGGCCTGCTCGGCCACGGTCATCAGCGCGTCCTCGGCACTCTCGCCGGTCAGGAGGGCGGTGGTACAAGCGGCGGCGCCCTCGATCCAGCGCTCCCGCCGGCGGGCCGTCTCGTACAGCCGCGCATTGCCGATCGCGATGCCCGCCTGCGAGGCGAGCACCCGCAGTAGCGCCAGGTCCTCCGCGGTGAAAGCGGGATCCGGCCCTTGCGCACCCCGCTTCCCGGTCAGGCAGAGAGTGCCGAAAGCCTCGGCGTGGACCCGGATCGGGACGCCGGCGAAGGACTTCATCGCCGGGTGTCCGGGCGGCAGGCCGGCCGCGCGCACGTCGGCCGACATGTCGGGGACGAGCAGCGGGCGCGGCTCCTGGAGGAGGTGGCCGATCAGGCCGGTGCGCCCGTCGGGCAGCCGGCCGATGCGCTCCCGGGTCTCCTCGTCGATGCCCGAGGTGAACAGCTCGGTGATGTTGCCGCGCTCGGGATCGACGACCCCGAGCGCGCCGTACCCGGCCCCGGCCAGCTCGGTGGCGGTGTCCACGATGTGCTGGAGGGTGGCGTGCAGTTCGCGCTCGGAGCCGACGTTCAGCACGGCCTCCAGCAGCATCGGCAGCCGGGGCGCCACGCCTGCCCCGCTCTCCGGGTTCATGCGGCCGCTCCGTGCGCGCCGTGGTGCTCAGTGGCTGATCGGTTCGAGGACCATCGGCGCGATCTTGCCCTCCAGCATGGCTCCGAGCCCGAGTACGGAGCAGACGTCGGGGCGCTCGGCGATGTGCACCGGCATGCCCGTCGCGTCGCGCAGCATCTGGTCGAGGCCGGGCAGCAGCGCGCTGCCGCCGACCATCATGATCCCGCAGTCCGCGAGGTCGGCGACCAGGTCGGGCGGGCAGTCGCGCAGCACCTTCCCGATGCCGTCGAGCACGGCGGTGAGGGGCGTGTGGATGGCTCGTCGCACGGCGGCGGTGTCGACGTGGACGGAGCGGGCGAGGCCGGTGGCCACGTCCCGGCCGTGGATTTCGGTGGAGGCCGGACCCTCCGCCGTCAGACCGTTGCCCCTGAGCGCCAGCTGGAGGGGGCGTACGGACTGGCTCGGCAGCATCAGCTCGTGGTGGTGGCGCAAGTACTGAATCACGGCGTGGTCGATGGCGTTGCCGCCGACCGGGATGCGCTGGGCGGTGACGATCGAGCCGAGCGAGAGCACCGCCACCTGGGTGGTCGCCGCCCCGCACACCATGATCATGGTGGCCGACGGCTGTTCCACCGGCAGCCCGCAGCCGACGGCCGCGGCGATGAGGGTGTCGACGAGCTCAACGCGGCGCGCGCCGAGCCCGATGAGGGTTTCGACGGCCGCGCGCTGGGCGAGCGGGTCGCTGTCGTGGGGCGTGCAGGCGGCGGCGCGCAGCCGTGGCTTGCGGCGGAGCTGGCGCCGGAGCTTCTCCCCGATGAGGTGGCGCAGCATGCGCTGGGCCATTTCGATATCGACGACGGTGCCGCCGGAGACGGGGCGTACGACACGGATGTAGTCGGGCGTACGGCCGGTCATCTGTTCGGCGAAGGCACCGACGGCGATGAGCGCGCCGGTGCGGGTGTTGACGGCGGCCACACTCGGCTCGTCGACGACGAGCCCCACACCCTTCACGAAAACCCGGGTCCTGGCGGCTCCGAGATCGACGGCGATATGGCAACGGCGCAACTGCTCAAGACTGACGGTCACGGCAGGTTCTCCCGAGAGCGCTGACGGACCGGCGGGTGCCGGTCCTGCTTCGCATCGTGCGGGGGCCGGTGGCCGGGCGCGCGCTGAGTGAGCCGGTCGGGCGTACGAGCTGACACCTTGCCAGGAGTGGGTGGGCGCCCGTCTGCGGGCTGTCTGCGCCGGTCCGGCCCGGGTTATGGGCCGTCAGGAAAGCCCACGCGCTGAAGCAAACCCCAGGTGAACTCCGCGACGCACGGTTTACCGTCGGGCAGCGTCAGCCCGAGCCGCCACCGGGTCGGCGCCGTTCCCTCCATCGGGCGAGCCGGTGGGAAGGCGCGGGCCACCTCGTCCACGGTGCACGACCACGGGCGCAGGTCGTCGGCCGTACGCAGCTCGGGCCCAGGGGCGGCTGGGGCGCGGACCAGCCACTCGTTCCATACGGCGCCACCCGGCGCGGTGAGCACCTCGAAGCGCAGGCCGGGCCAGAGCGGCACCGGCCACGCCAGGGCGTCGCACTCCAGGTCGCCGATCCGGCGGCGTACGGAGGTCTCGGGCGGCCCGAGCACCGAGCGGTAGCGCGCCACCGAGCCGCGCGCCCGCGGCGAACGCACCATGGCCTGCCAGCGGCGATTGGCCTCGCGCATGTCCGCGAGGGTCACGCCGAGCTCGCGGCGGGCGTCCTCGACCAGGTGGGGCTGGTGATCGGCCATCCGGCGCAACAGCACCAGCTGGAAGTCGAGCGGCCCGAAGGGATGTGTGCCCGGATGCGTGCCCGTATGCATACGTCCATCCTGCCCTGCCCTGCTGACACGCCATGGAATACACGCTTCCACACAAGATCCTCACAGGACCGGTTCCCGATGTTGACCGTGGGACACATAACCTGCGGGCGCCATGGACTACTGCTACTCCTGCCGCAGGCACCTCAACGGCGCTCTGGCCTGTGCCGGATGCGGAGCCCCCGTCGGTGACCTCGGCCACGCCGCCCCCGAGGCGCGCTCGGAACACGACGCCCGTCACGGTGCCGACGTACACGGGCCGCACAGTGGTGGCTACGGCCGTGACGACGGCTACGGCAACGGCGGCGGCCATGGGTACGACAACGGACATGGTTACGGCCGCGAAGCCGGTTATGGCCACGGCGACCGTTACGACAGCGGTGACGAATACGACAGCGGTGACGAATACGACGGCGGCGATGGCCATGACGCTCACGACGCTCACGACCGTCACGAAGAAGCCTCCGCCGCGCCCGCCGATCCCGTCCCGGCCGCCGCCCCCGTCGGTCCCGGCCGCGCCGCCCGGCGTACGAAGCGTGCCCGCAGTGCCCGCAGGGTGCACCGCCGCCGGGGCCGCAAGATGGTCCTCGTCTGCATGGGCCTGGTACTGGCCGGCGGCGCGCTGAGCCTGGCCGAGCTCGCCACGGAGTCCGGGGGCGAGGGGTGGGTGTCCGGCGCCATAGACGGTGAGGATGAAGCCGAAGGCGAAGGCGAAGGCGAGGGTGGCGCGAGCCGGCCGTCCGCGACCGGCGCAGGGGGGACCGCCGGCGTCGGCGGGGCGGGGAACGCGGAGGTGGATCCGTCGGCGTCGGCGCGTTCCGCCTCGGCCTCGGCCTCCGCGTCCGCCTCGGACAGCAGCTCGCCGTCCGCCAAGGCTTCGAAGTCCGCGTCGGCGAAGGCCACGGACGCCGCCACCGCCACCGCCACCGCGTCGGATCCGCAGTCGGCGCCCGGTGGCGCGCCGGCGGAGCCCGGGGGCGGCGCGTCGTCCGAGCCCGACCCCGCGCCGCCGCCCCCACCGCCGCCGGCGTCGTCCGCGGACCCGGCGCCCGCACCTGATCCGACACCGCCGCAGCCCGCGCCGACCGAGACCTGCGACCGGTTCCTGTGGTGGTGCACCTGAGCGGCAACCGGCCCGGCTGACCCCGAGGGTCAGTGCCCGAGCATCCGTTTCAGCAGGTCACGCAGCGCGGTGCGCTCGTCGTCCGACAGCTCGCCCAGCGGTTCCCGCGCGAAGTTCAGCGATTCGCGCAGCCTGGCCGCCGTCTGCCTTCCCTCCTCGGTGGCGGCGGCGAGTTTGACGCGCCGGTCGGCCGGGTCCGGCCGGCGCTCGACCAGCCCGCGCGCTTCCAGCCGGTCGACGATGCCGGTGACGTTCGACGGCTCGCACTTCAATTTCTTGGCTATACGCCGCATGGGCATCGCCTCGATGGACAGCAGACCCAGCACGCGCGCCTGGGCGCCGGTGAGCGCGTGCTCGGCCGCGGCCTCGTCGTACTCCTCGTGATAGCGGGACACGACCTCGCCGATGAGCTCGACGACTTCGAGGGTC
The DNA here is from genome assembly GCF_018614615.1 of Streptomyces sp. ISL-100. Taxonomy (GTDB): domain Bacteria; phylum Actinomycetota; class Actinomycetes; order Streptomycetales; family Streptomycetaceae; genus Streptomyces. Next base: position 72,193 of record NZ_JAGGOK010000051.1, read on the forward strand.
AGAGGGTCTGTGCGAGGGGCCATGCACGCCATCCTATCCATTTACTTGACAATCTTAAATATCCAGGAGCATGGTTGTTTCGGTACCTGAAGCTTTTCCAAGGAGGTTCGCAGCTCATGACCGCACTGCCCACGACCGGCCGCTCCTGGCACCTCGTCGCTCGCCCGCACGGCTGGCCCAAGCCCGAGGACTTCGCGCTGCGTGAGGCCCCCGTGACCGAGCCGGCCGAGGGTCGCATCCTGGTCCGCAACCTCCACTTCTCGGTCGACCCCTATATGCGCGGCCGGATGTTGGCTCATTGACAACATGCACACTCTGTGACTGCCTTCATCACTCAGTGCTCACATGTCATCGCACATCGTGACTACATCGCCTTCGCCAGCACACACCCCCGCCCATGCCGGGGGTAATGGATGGAGAAACCCCCTGTGTGGACCGCCGGGGCACCTTCCTTTCATCCTGTACGGGTTTCAGAGCCGCTGTAACGGCTCCTGGGGTCTCTTCACCCCCTTGGAGGCACCGTGTGCCCAGTTGGGTATCTCAGGCCCTTAGAACGCCGTACAGACCCCTTCTTGGCCTTGGTGGGCACATCTCGCAACCGCCATGGCGATACATCTCGCCTTGGCTGGCTTCTTGTCTGTGACCCCTGTCTCACTTCCTTTGGTTGCTGTCCCCACAGGCTTCATAGGACAGGTACACACTTATTGAGGGTGTTTCTATATCTACTACTACTTACTACTAAGACTCTCTAGAAGTAGTAGTCACTAGTATCTGTAGGGCATCCCCTCAAAGGGATGCCTTCTGAGTAACCCTCTCCTTGAACAGCAAGAAGCCCCGGCCACTAGAGCCGGGGCCTGTTGGTTGCTTGGACTACAGTCAGGTTCTTTCAGAGGGCTCGACCTGGTGAACCAGGGCGATGTCTTCGAAGCCTCGGAGGAAGCGGCTATGCCCTCTGTTGAGGCCCGTGTGCGTCATGCACTGACGATCAACCTCGGCCACATCCGCACCGGGAACAGCGGCCCAGCCGCAGTCTTCGAAGAGACAGCTTGCAACCACCGTGGGAACGGACTTTGGATCTCTGAAGATCCGGTGTTCGGTGTAGCGGATGACCGAGCGTGTCATCGGCGTGATCCGTCCGCCTTGACACACCGGGGGTGCCAGTAGGCCACCTTTGGTGGCCCCTCCTCCCCAGCCAGCATTCCCCGTCTGGCAAGTTGGTGAAGAGGGATTGGCATGTTACATGACGGGCAGGTCTCGCGCTTCGCCGTGTAGGTCGCATATTCGAAGCTGTCTGTCCCGGTCGCCATTGCGCACCCCTCACCATCTTGGGAATCGACAACCGATGATCCCTTGGGATGAGCACCGATCCAAGCAATATTCGTGTTGTCGGGTAAAGGATCATGACCGGCAAGCGCGTGCCCACTGAGTCAGCAGGCTACGTGCATCGCCGTCGAACAGTGCATGCCGTTCATAGAGGAAGAACACATCCAAGTGGTCAGCAATATCGCGACTGTCTTGGAAAACGATTCTCCCTGTGAATGCCTCTACCGTTGCCAGTCGCTGGTCATACACGGTGAAGGTATTCATAGGGCCACGGCTCACCGGGGCACCCAATGGGATAACTCCGATTCGTACATTGGGTAAGTGGGATAGGGATGCAATGCGATCGATCTGAACGGCCAAGGCTGCTTGCGGAATGATCGCCCACCGGATCGCTTGCTCTGTGAGTAGGAAGGTGAACTGCTTAGCGGTGTCATAAAGAACCGCTTGGCGTTCAAGTTTGCGCGCTACTGTCTTGGATGTGTCTACGGGGGAGTGGCCGAGGCTAGCTCTAATGTATTCAGGTGTAGCTAGCAGCCCGGTCACCATGGCTGGCAAGAAGTACCGAAGGGTCTTGGCTTCCTTTTCTAGGCCAGCCAATTCCGCCTGCCTCTTCTCCAATCCTCTACGCCATGATGACCGTTTCCCCTGCCACTCCGTATTTGCCAGCCGGGCCAGGGCCTTCACTTCCGCCACGAGTTCCTGTGGCGCATTGAGTGCGCTGAGGATCAATTCAACATCGATCAGCCCAGGTGTGATCCGAGCTGTCTCAATGTTGCTTAGCTTTGTTTGGGAAATGTTGCAGCGCTGAGCGAGCCAGACTTGGGTGCGCCCGGCCCGCTTGCGCATCTCTCGGAGCGTCTCCGCTAGGTCAGCCTTGGACTGGCCTAGCTGACCAGGATCAAGCGTCAAGGCCCTTCACGTACTCCTTGAAAGGCACGGCGTATTCCAATGCAATTCGTTTCCACTCCCTGTAAGGAGTGGGGTCCCCCTCGTATTCCTCACGGTTGATTTGGGTTCCGTCCGGTCGGAAGTTGAGATGAGCAATTCTGCTCTCATCGAACATCCACCAGTCGCGGAGTGAAACCGGCAAGCCGTAATCCTCCCGCGTCACATCCAAGATGCGGATGTCTTCCCCGGCATCGATGTTGCCGGGGATTCCCCAAGCGAATTGATACCGCTGGTAGTCCGTGAGTGGTTGGCGTACGATCCTGACACGCCCGACACTCCTGCCAGACCCTACGTATCCACGGACCCGCTCATGCCAGCGGGCATTGTGTTCGGCAGGCTTGCTCTCACCCCGGAGAAAGCGAGTCACGTTCTCCTGCTCCTTGGGCATGGTGTACGTGGGCTGTGCTTCGAAGCGCCACGCTTCCCGCTCAAAGGCGTCGAAGAACCTTCGCCAGTCTTCACCATCCAAGAGCACGGACAGCCTCCCTCAGCACGCTCTCCGGGATTTCCACGAGCCCTTCCCCCGCCGGGGGCTGGAAGGCATCTGATACGTCCCCCTGGACCACGATGGAGCCAGACGCGGTCTTGTAGATGTTCGGACAGTCGTCATCGTCGCAGTTGGGTCCGCCGACGTTGCCGGTAAGTCGAGTCAGTTCCTCACGAGCCATGCTGAACCCCCTTGTTGGGCAGCCCGGTTGGGCTGGTGATCACGACCGTACGAGACGTGGTGTCGGGTGTCTATGCGGAAGCGGAAATATTTGCGTTATCGGGTAGACCTCAAGCCCGGGGGGTGAGGCTGAGAGGGGCGCTGGCTTTGGCGGTGTGGAAAGCCTTCACGCGCTCCCTTTCCTCGGGGGCCAAGGATTCCCACTTTGCCTCTCGCTCTTCCGGGGTGTCCGGCTGAGGGGTGACAGCGAAAGTCTTCTTACCCACCATGACCTTGTAGCCGGATTCAATGAGCTGTTTCCGCTTGCCCTCCAAATCGAGCTTTGGCCAGAGTTCACCAAAGGTCATTCCCTGGTCTTCCTCTGTCCATCCGGCCTTAACGACAGGCTTGGATTCCAGCTCCCTCTTACGGGCCTTGTACTGGTTCATGCGGAACCGGTAGCCCTCTTGGTCGTCGTCCCAGTCCCCTTCCTCATCCTGCTTCCGCAGGCGCTCCATTCGCTTAGTGATGTCTGTCAGTTCCTTGGAGCTGTCAGAGCCGGGAACCCATACCCGCTTTGTGACCCGGGCGTTTCCGAACTTCTGAAGGAAGTGGATCTCTACCATTTCCTCGATGGCCTCTGCCCGGCAGGAGATGCCAGTGCAGCGGTCTTCCTTTGGCCATGCTCCGCACTGGTAATAGCGGTACGTCACGCCTCTGAGGGTGGACACCTTGTGCACAGCCTTGGATCCGCATTGGCTGCAATGCACAACGCCATACATTGGGCTAGTGCCGTTTACGCGGCGCACCTTTGTGTGAGTACGGCGCTTTACAGCGGCCTGAAGAGATTCCCACTCATCGGCAGTGAATACAGGCTCTGCCAACTGGATAGGGTGGCCGTCCATGCCGTAGATAATCTCCCGCTTGTGCTTCTTCAGCCCTATGGAGGATTCATCGGTAAGGACGTTCTTTACGGAAGTCTCAGACCACCGCTCAGGCGTTCCCTCATCCCCACCACGGGCCTTTACGGGCTTTCCCTTACGCACCCGGTTAGCGTCTCTGGCGGTGAGTACGCCACGCTCATTGAGGGACTTGGCAAGCCCTACAAACGTCTGCCCGCCCATGATCTCTTTCCGCATAGAGTGCAGCTCAGAGGCCATGTCCTCATCTAGCTCAAGGTATGCGGCTGTCTTACCTTCCTCGTACCGGTGAACGACGCGGTACCCAAAGGGAGGGATGCCGCCCGTCCAACGGTTAGTGAAACGACGCCTGTCGTGACTGTCTTGTACGCGCTGCTTGATACGCTCCAGCTCCTTATGTGGGCCGATGGACTTCACATGGGCAATGGCGCGCCCCTCAGGCGTGGTCAAGTCTAGTGAGGGGTCGTCGAGAACGATGAGGGTCTTCCCCCACTTGATGACCCAGAAGACAAAGGCCATGAAGTGGGGCTCACTGCGTGAGAGTCGGTCCTGAGTGGTGACCCAAATTTCGTCCCACTGTTCACGCCCCTCAGGCTCCAGCCACTTGCCAAGCTTGGGCCGAACGAACATGTCAACGTCGCCGGACACAGACAGGTCAACAGAGGTACCGACAATGGTCACGTCTCCCTCAGTCACGGCCCTGGTTCGTAGCTTCAGGTCCTGATCCTCCACTGACTCTGAACGCTCGCCCTTGTCGTCTGAGATCCGCTCAGCCAGCAGTACCCGCCGCATCTTGGTTCCTCCCCTGGTGCAGCTCCCCGCCGCACCCTCACTGACCCGGTCTCTGTGCCGAACCCGCTGGTCACAGGGTATCTGAATATTTGTCACTCCGCCTTAATCCGAGGCCGTATGAATGACGTGAAGTCGTACGTCCCGCCCTTCAAGCTGGACCAGCCGATGGACGGCGGCGCGGTCGGCGAGGTCATCGCCTCCGCCGACGAGCGTTTCGCCGTCGGTGACCACGTCCTGCACGGTCTCGGATGGCGTGAGTACGCCGACGTCCCCGCCAAGCACGCCACAAAGGTCGACGCCGCGCTCGCCCCGCTCTCCGCCTACCTCGGCGTCCTGGGCATGCCGGGCCTGACCGCGTACGCGGGGCTCTTCGAGGTCGCGTCCTTCAAGGAGGGCGACGCCGTCTTCGTCTCCGGCGCGGCCGGCGCCGTCGGCAGCCAGGTCGGCCAGCTGGCGAAGCTGCGGGGCGCCTCGCGCGTCATCGGCTCGGCAGGCTCCGACGAGAAGGTCAAGCACCTGGTCGAGGACCTCGGCTTCGACGCCGCCTTCAACTACAAGAACGGGCCGGTCGCGGAGCAGCTGCGTGAGGCCGCGCCGGACGGCATCGACGTCTACTTCGACAACGTCGGCGGCGACCACCTCGAAGCGGCCATCGGCTCGCTGAACGTGCACGGCCGCGCCACGATCTGCGGCATGATCGCGCAGTACAACAACACGGAGTCCACGCCGGGTCCGCGCAACATGGCGCTGATCATCGGCAAGCGACTGCGGCTCCAGGGCGTTCTGGTCGGGGACCACACCGCGCTCCAGCCGCAGTTCGTCGAGGATGTCTCGGGCTGGATCCGCTCGGGTGAGCTCAAGTACAGCGAGACGGTCGTCGAGGGCATCGAGAACGGCTACGACGCGTTCGTCGGTCTGCTCCGTGGCGAGAACACCGGCAAGATGATCGTTTCGCTCACCCGATAAGCTCACCACCAGCCGTCGCGGTCGTGGGCGCGAGTCGCGGCGTACAAAGCAGGAGGAATGCCTCAGCATGACCATTCTCGACATAGACGTGAAGTACACCGCTGTCGCCACCGCCGAGAACGGCCGTGACGGCCGCGTCGCGACGGACGACGGCAAGCTGGACGTTGTCGTCAACCCGCCGAAGGAGATGGGCGGCAGTGGCGCCGGCACCAACCCGGAGCAGCTTTTCGCCGCCGGCTACAGCGCCTGCTTCCAGGGTGCGCTCGGTGTTGTCGCGCGTAAGGAGAAGGCGGACATCTCCGGCTCGACCGTGACCGCGAAGGTCGGGATCGGCTCGAACGCGAACGGTGGCTTCGGGCTTGAGGTCGCGATCAGCGTGAACATCCCGAACGTGGATGAGGCGACTGCGCGGGATCTGCTGGAGAAGGCGCACCAGGTGTGCCCGTACTCGAGCGCGACCCGTGGGAACATCAAGGTCGAGCTGGCGGTCGTCTGACCCGGACGCGCGTCGCGTTTGCCTGACCCGAAGGGTCGCACCCCGTGAATTGGGTGCGGCCCTTCGTCGTTGCCCCGCGGGGCTTTCCCCGGCCGGCCCCTTCCCGCTGTGGCACTTCGCGGCTCCGCCGTGTGAGGGGCTACGCCCCAGACCCCGCTCCTCAAACGCCGGAGGGGCCGGAGGGTGCGGGAGCATATCCAGCCCGTCCGGCGTTTGAGGACACGCCCGGAGGGCGTCTGTGTGGTCTGGCGGAGCCCCGGTTCGGGAAGGGGCGGGTAGGGGAACAGCTCCGCAGGACACCGACCGCCTAGCCCGCGCCGACCTCACCCACCGCCCGCATGACCGCCCCCACCAGCCGCACATTCTCTGGCGCCGGGCCGCCCGGGAAAGCGAACCTGCGGCGCGCGTAGCCGTACGTCACACCGCTGCGCGGGTCGGCGAGCGCCTCCGAACCCGCCGCCCCCGCGTGCCCGAACGCGCCCGCGCCCAGGGCCGGATAGAGGTCGCCGTACGACTCGAACCCGAGGCCGAAGGGGTGCCGCCGACGCGCCACCAGGTCGTAGCCGTCCGAATGGATCTGCCCGAACTCCGCGATCGTGTCCGGCTTCAGCAGTGCCGCCCGCCCGTCCACCTCGCCGATGGCCACCGCGTACATCTTCGCGAGCCCGGTCGCCGTAGCCACACCGCCGACAGAAGCCGGACTCTTCGCACGCGTCGGCCGGCTGTTGACGAACGCCACCAGGTCGGTGGGCCGTTCCCCGTTGAGGTTGAACGCGATACCGGTCACGCTCTGCGGCGACACCGCACCGGCGACCAGCTCCGCCTGCTGCTCCGGCGTCGGATCCATCGGCAGGATGTCCAGCACCCGCGACTCCAGCTCCTCGGGCAGACCGAGGTAGAAATCGAGGTCGTACGGGGCGCGTACGCGCTCCTCGAAGACCTCCTGGATCGACTGCCCGGTCGCCCGCCGCACCACCTCACCGGTCAGTGCGCCAATGCTCAGCGCGTGATAGCCGAAGGCCGTCCCCGGCCGCCAGTACGGCTTCTGCGCCGCCAGCCGCTCCGCTATGACGCGGTCGTCGGTCAGCTCCTCGTCCGTGAAACCGGTGTCCGCGCCGACGACCCCCGCCCGGTGGGCCAGCAGATCCCGCAGGGTCAGCGCGCCCTTGCCCTCGGCCGCGAACTCCGGCCAGTAGTGCGCCACTTCCCTGTCCAGGTCCAGTACGCCCTCCTGCACCAGCAGCGCCACGACGAGGTGCGCCGCGCCCTTGGTGGAGGAGAAGACGCTGGTCAGCGTGGTGCCGGTGATCTCGTCGCCGCCCCACAGGTCCACCACCTGCCGGCCGCCCGCGAAAACGGCCAGCTGGGCGTCGGCGTGGCCCGGCCGCTCCTCGGCGAGTACGGCGGCGAATTCCTCACGTACGCCCTCGAACCCCTCGGCGACCGTGCCCTGCACAGCGATCTTCTTCGACATCGAGTGCTCCCCCTCCAAATAAATGACAGAGGGTCAAGCAACCGTCGCCGAGGGGTTATTCCGGGGTTGCGGGTTCCGGGCTCCGTATCAGCCCGCCGAGTTGATCAGCGCCCGCCCGACCTGCGCGAATGCGCCCTTCGGGTGCGCCCGGAACAGCGGCTCAGTACCGAACAGCACAACACCCGCGCCGCCCTTCGCCGACGTACCGCTGACGACAGCCGCCTTGCCGGCCGCGTCCCGCGGCCCGCCGCTGCCGTCCTGCGCCGCCCGCCAGTGGCCCGACACGAGCGGGTTCCCGGCGCCGTACGACTGGTCGACGCGGACGCCCGGACCGAGGTCGGTGAACCACATCGGTGAGTAGACGAAGGTGTGTTCCGGCGCGCCGCCCGTCACCGGACCGCCCGCGTTGACGACCCGGACGACGCCGTTGGCGTCCCCGTTGCCCTCGACCGGCTTTGCCGCCAGCAGCCCGGCTTCGGCGTTGAGCGCCGCCCCCGCCGAGCCGCGCCCGACCACGCGGCCACCCCCGGCGACGAACGCGTCGAACGCGCCGCGCGCGGCCGCGTCGAGCTTGCCGTACTCCAGCCCGGACGACACGAACAGCACGTCGGCCGCCGACCAGTCGAAGGAGCCCGCGTTGAGCGCCGCCGTCGAGACCGGCAGCACCTCGAAGCCCATCTCACGCAGCGCGAACAGCTCGCCGGATGTGACCGCCGCCGCGACCCGCGTGCGGTGCAGCGCGGCGACGCCCTTGGCCTTGGTGGCATGGAAGGCGACGCCGTACCGGCCGGCGAGCGCGGCGGCCTTCTTGCGGGCCGAGGCGGGCACGAGCGCGCTGCCGTCGGCCGTACGCCGCACCTGAACCCCGTCCCGGAGGAGGGAGTTGAGCGCGGCCAGTTCCCTGGGATCGTCGAGCCGCAGCGAGAGGTCGCCGCGCGGAGCGACGTAACCGGTCGGCGACGCGGCACGGACCGCACGCCCCGGAACATCCACCCCACCCGGGGCCTTCTGCACCTTCTCCACGCTCGCGCCCCACAGCAGGCCCAGGCTCCAGCCCGAGATGTCGTACATCGTCGACACGTCCGCGCTGATGTCCCGGCCCTCGTGCAGGATCACATTGGCCAGACCGCGCTTGGGCTGGCGCATGTCGACGACGTACGAACCGGCTTCGTACGACCGCCCGCCGAGCCGGAAGTCCCGGCGCGCGCGCTCGACGCGCACGTCATTGGCGACGAGGTGGTCGACGAGCCGGGCCGCTGCCGTCGCGGAGCGCTGACCGCGGCCCGCCGGGACGACGTACGCCCGCGGGAAGTCCGTCGTATAGACGTCCTCCGGGCCGATCCCGGGCACGCCCGGAACCGTCTCCTCCGACACCGGCACCTGCGCGGCACCCGCCGCCCCGCGCCGGAACGTCTCGATCTGGCCGGCCACGACCGAAGGCCGCTTCTTAGCCGTGTAATCGAGGGTCGCGCGCATCGCCGCGCCCGCTATGTCCGTATTGATGGCGGCTCTGCGACGCAGCTCCGCCACCGGCAGCGTGTCGTACGACCGGTTGTTGACCTGCATCGGGAACTCGATCGTGTGCGCCGCGACCGCGCCCTGGAACGGCATGTACTGCGGAGTGAAGATCGGCGGCCAGTCGTCCCAGCCCTCCTCCTGGTCGCGGAAGGGGATGACGGCGGGCTCGACGCCGTCCTTCGCCGCCGTATAGCCGAGGCCGTTGACAGCAGCCTCCATCCCCAGCGCGTTGGTGTAGGAATTCTTGAGGAAGAGGTCGTACTCGTAATTCTCGCCGTGCGGCGGGGTCGTCGGCTCGATCAGCGTGCCGTTGACGTACCCGTGCAGGTCGATCATGACGGCCGGCTGCTTATCGATGGCGATCTGCCGGATCGCACGCGCCTCGGGCTGGGTGGCGGTGATGAAGTCCCGGTTGAGGTCGAAGCCGTTGGCGTTCGCGCGGGTGCCCGCGATCCGTCCGTCGGGATTGGCGGTCACATTGAGATAGATACGGGTCTTCGCCAGCAGGTCGGCGGTCTTGCGGTCCTTCGCCTTCGCCAGCTCCTCGATGAGTTCGAGGGCGGCGTCCGTGCCCTCCCACTCATTGCCGTGGATGTTGTTGTTGATGAACACCGGTGCTTTGTAAGAGGCCTTGATACGCCGGTCCTTGGCGGCAGCGGCCGGCGAGTTCTCAATGATCTCCCGCATCCGCTCCTGCTCGCGGGCCTCGCGGTCGCTCTCCGGTGCGGTGAGCGTCACCAGATACAGCTGATGCCCGCCGGCGGACCGCCCGGCGACCTCGACGCTGACCCGGTCGCTGCCCAGCTTCTGCAGCTCGTTGAGCTTGGGAGCGATGGAGTGGTACGGCGTGAGGCCCAGCTTGATGGACTTGTCGGCCGGGTTCGGCGCGGGCGGGGTCAGGTGGGTACGGCGCGGATACCCGCCGCCGTCCTGGCGCTGCCAGGCGGACGCCCGGCCGGCGTCGAGCGCCTTCGCGGCGGCGCCCGCCGGGGTGCGCGCCGCCTGCCCCTGCCCGGCGGCGGCCCGCTCCCGGTGAACGCCGTCCCCGTCGCCGCCTGGAGGACCGGGCCGGGCGGTGGCGGTGGCGGGGACGGGGAAGAGCAGGAGTGCGGACGCCATGGCGGCGGTGGCGATGAGGAGAGGTCTCGGTATGCCTGTACTTGTGCCCATGCGTATCTCCGGGTGTGTCGGAAAGCGATCAGGGATGATCGGTACGCAGGGTCTACCTGTTGAATCCCGCAACGACAAGGGGGCGTTGGGCGGGAGCGACGAGAGCAGTCACGACTTGTACGGTCCCCGTGCACGCCCCAGACTCTGCCCATGAAGAACGTGAACCTGACACGACTGCGGGACGATCACGCCGCCGCACTTCTCACCTTCGAGCTGGAGAACCGCGCCTACTTCGCGCGGTCCGTGCCCGACCGGGGCGACGACTACTTCGCCCACTTCGCGGCCCGGCACGCCGCCCTGCTCGCCGAGCAGGAGACCGGCCTGTGTCATTTCCACCTGCTCCTGGACGAACACGGCGCCGTCGTCGGCCGCGTCAACCTGGTCGACGTCATGGACGGAAGCGCCGACCTCGGATACCGCATCGCCGAACGCGCCACCGGCCGCGGCCTGGCCGTCGCCGCCGTACGGGAAATCCGAGCACGCGCCGCGACCGAATACGCCCTCACCGCCCTCACCGCCGCCACCACGACCGACAACCCCGCCTCCCACAAGGTCCTGACCCGCAACGGCTTCGTCCCGGTCGGCGGCATCGACCTGGACGGCAAGCCGGGTACGCGGTATCAGCTCCGCCTCGGCCAGTAGATAGGCTGTTCGCATGCGTGATCTCGGGGTGGGCTTCGGTTATTTGATGAAGGGCCAGCGGTGGGTCGGCCGGCACGGCAAGTCCTACGGCTTCGGGCTGCTGCCCGGCCTGGTGACCTTCGTGCTGTACGTCGGTGCCCTCATCGGGCTCGCCTACGGCGCCGACGACTTCACCGCCTGGGCCACGCCCTTCGCCGACGACTGGGGCTCGCCCTGGCTCGGCATCTTCCGGGGTGCGCTGACCGCCCTGCTCTTCGCCCTCGCGTTGTTCCTCGCGGTGATCACCTTCACCGCCGTGACGCTGCTCGTCGGACAGCCCTTCTACGAAGAGCTGTCCGAGCGCGTCGACCGCTCCGTCTCCCCCGACGGCACCGCCCCCGAGTCCGGCCTCCCACTGATCCGGGAACTGTGGATCTCCGCCCGCGACAGCGTTCGCGTCCTCGCCCGGGTGGTCCTGTACGGCCTTCTGCTCTTCGCCTGCGGTTTCATCCCCGTCGTCGGCCAGACCGTCGTCCCTGTGGTCGGCTTCTGCGTCTCCGGGTTCTTCCTCGCGGAGGAACTCACGGCGGTGGCCCTCCAGCGCCGCCGCGTCGAGCTGAAGCAGCGCCTCGCCCTGCTGCGCGGCCGCCGCCTGCTCACCCTCGGCTTCGGCGTCCCGCTCACCCTCGCGTTCCTCGTGCCGCTGGTCGCCGTCTTCCTGATGCCCGGCGCGGTGGCCGGCGCGACACTGATGACGCGCGACCTGCTGGAGGAGCCGTCGGCCGACGCGGACGACGTGGCAACGCTGCCGCCCCTTACGGCATAGGTACGTCGGCCAGCACGAGGCCCGCCTCACCCGGCGCCGCCTCGGCCAGGACCGTACCGTCGGGGCCCCACACCGCGCTCAGCCCGCAGCCGTCGTTCGGTCCGGCCGGGCCCACGTGATTGGCCAGGACGACGTACAGCCCGTGGTCCCTGGCCCGTGACGGATAGACGGCGAGGCGCTCGCGTTCGCCGTTGCCCCTCCAGTACAACGAACTCGCCAGATAGGCACGGCACTTGTCTTCGGCGGCCCGTTCCGCGACTTCGGGGAAGTGGTTGTCGAAGCACGTCGCCAGCGCGAACCGCACACCGTCCAGCTCGAACCGCCCGTCGCCCGCGCCCGGCGTGAAGACCTCGCGTTCCTGCTCGTACAGGTGCTGCTTGTCGTAACGGGTGAGCAGTCCGCCGTCCGGGCCGAAGACGAAGGACGCGATGGTGGGGCGCTCGCCGCCGTCAGCACTGCGGGCCGCGCAGTTTATGACGGCCGCCGTGGCGGTCTCGCGGCAGGCGGCCAGGACCGGTTCGAGGCGCGGGTCGCCCGGCGTGACGAGCAGCGACGAACCTGGCGTGAGGAGTTCCAGTTCGTACCCCGTCAGGGCCAGTTCCGCGAAGACGGTGACGCGGGCTCCGCGCCCGGCGGCCTCCCTCACATACGCCGCCATCCGGCGCGCGTTCGCGTCGACGGAACCGGGCTCGGACGTGAACTGTGCCGCTGCGACCAACATGCGGACCATTATCCAAATTGCTCTTGATCGCCCGACGCGGGGCGGCAAGCATCATCCCCATGACAGAAGTGATAGCGGTAGCCGTCATCACCCTCCTCGCGGTCATCAGCCCGGGCGCCGACTTCGCGATGGTCGTCCGCAACAGCTGCCTGTATGGGCGTACGACCGGCCTGTTCGCGGCAGCAGGAGTCGCCGCTGGAGTCCTCGTCCACGTTACGTACACGATGCTCGGCGTCGGACTGCTGATCGCCTCGTCGACCGAGCTCTTCACCGCCATCAAGCTGGCGGGCGCGGCGTATCTCGTCTACATCGGCGTACGGACCTTCATCGCCCGCTCCGATCTCACCGTCGACCTGGACTCGAAGCCGGAACTCGGCCCGCTCGGCGCGCTGCGTTCCGGCTTCCTCACCAACGTCCTCAACCCGAAGACCACCCTCTTCGTCGTCTCCACCTTCACCCAGGTGGTCGGCCCCCAGACCCCGGTGTGGCAGCAGGCGGGCTACGGCCTGTTCATGTCGGCCGCGCACTTCGGGTGGTTCGGCGCGATCGCGCTCTTCTTCTCCGACTCCCGGCTGCGCACGGCCATGCTGCGCCGCCAGAAGGCCCTCAACCGGGCCATCGGCTCGGTACTGGTCGGCCTCGGAGTCACCCTCGGCTTCGCCCGCTGAGGCGGCCCCGGACGGGCTCCTTTGGAGCCCGTCCGGGGATTGAGCTCTAGCGCGCGCCCGCCGCCACGCCGACGATCGCCCGCACCTGCGCGACGATGTCCAGCCGGTTGCGTACGAAGTCGGGGTCCGTCACCTCGGTCGTGTTGCCCGCACCGAACTGGAGCACCGGCGTGTGCACATGGCCGCCGGGCAGGTCGTCCAGGCCCAGGCGGTCGCGCAGCAGCGTCGCGCGGTACGCGATCTCGTTGGAGAGGTAGTCGCCGCCGCCCCCGGCGCGGGCGGTCGAGCCCGGAGTCGGGCCGTCCGGCCGGACGACGGGGGCGCTCGAGCCCGCCGGGATCTCGGTGACCGAGGTGTTGTCGTACACCGGGAAGCGGCCGGTGTCCGCGGCCGCGATCTCCTTGTACGGAAGCGTCGTCGCCGTCCACTGCGGCTGCGAGGCCGGATCGCTCACCGGAACGGTTTCCTTGCGCGAGACGTTCTCATTGTCCGGGAAGCCCCCGCGCCACGCCCCGTTGAAGCGCTCGACGTCGATCCGCCCGACCCTGCCCTGGCTCACGGTGGTGAAGAGATCGAGGCGTGGCAGGTGGGGGCGCAGGGTGCGCTCGACCGTGCCGTCGGCGAAGTCCTGCCACCGGACGGGGAAGACGGCCGTCTCGATCCGCGCGGGGCCGTCGGCCGTCCGTACGACCGTGCCGTCCAGCGCGAGCGCCGTCGCGCCCGACGGGTTGCTGATACGCACGTCCCGGTCCAGCGTGAACGGGTCGAAGCCGGTGACGAGCACCCGCTTCATGCCCTTGCCCGCCGGGAAGCGGATCGCGTCCTGGCCGCGCGACGACCGCTCCAGCCGGTCGAGCAGCTTCACCCGCGCCGCCTCGCTGAGCCCGAACGGCGCCTGCCATTGGCGCAGTTCGAGCGTCATGCCCAACCGCGCCCAGTACAGCGGCCGGTCGTCGTCCCGGCTCAGGTCGCCGCCCGCCGGACCCCGGCCCTGAGCCCGGTCCACGGACCGCTGCCACAGCCGCGATCCATGCCGTACGACGGCCCGCTCGGCAGCGGCGTACGACCGCGCCTCGGCCAGGGTCTCCGCGAAATCCGCCGCCACGGCGTCGAAACCGCTCCGCCGCAGGATCTCCTGCGGGGCGGCCCGCTCCAGCCGCCGCTCCTCGACGGTCGCCGGAGCTGTTGCCGTTGGCTCCGCTGCCGCCGCTGTGGGCAGTACCGCGAGAAGCGGCGACGCGAGAGTGATGAGAGCAAGGCCAAGTGACGCGTGGCGGGGGCGTATCGGTGACACGGTGATCCTTCCGTCGGGTGGCGGAAGTATCCCGGTACGCCCGTGACTTGCGCTACGGGGCGGGCGAGCGTTGCAGTAGGGAGAGGAAGTCACGGAAGGCGGCCGGCATGTCCACCGACGACGGGTCGAGCAGCCACTGGTACTGGAGCCCGTCCATGACCGCCACCAGCAGCGGCGCCGCCTGTTCCGGCGTGAGCCCGCCGGGCAGCACATCGCCGTATTCCGTACGCAGGGCGGCCGCCATGCCGGCGCGGACCTGGGTATAGCGGTGGGTGAAGAAGTCCCGCGCCGGATGGTCCTCGGTCACGCTCTCGCCGAGCAGCGCGGAGAAGGTCTGCACGATGCCGGGGCGCATCGCGTTGTACTCCACGAGCGAGTCGAGCAGATCCAGCCGCCACGCCCCGGCGCTGCGCCCGGAGCCGCCGGTGTCCCACTGGTCGCGCTCTTCGAGCACGGCGACGAGCAGATCGTCTTTAGTGGGGAAGTAGTGGAGAAGCCCCTGCTGGGTCAGGCCGACGCGCTCGGCGACCGCGCTCAGCGACGCCCCCCGGTAGCCGCGTTCGGCGATCACTTCGAGGGCCGCACGGAGAATCTCCGCCCGCCGCTCCTCGCTCCTGGCCCTGGCCATCGTCCTGGTCCCTTCCCCTGTTGCTTGCTGGCAGGACGGTACGCCATCCCCTTAAGTCACGAAAGCATAACAAGCCCTACCGTTCTACAGGTGAACGGGTGACGATGGAGACAGCCAGACAGCCAGACATCCCAGCAGGACTTCAATGAGGAGGTACGTCCGTGGCAGCCGAACCCACCACCCAGGACACCGACCGGATGCGTGAAGAGGCCGTCGAAGCGGCCCTCGGCAAACTCGGTCTCGACGCCAAGGCGAAGCTGCTCGGCGGCCAGGACATGTGGTCGCTGCCCGCGCTTCCCGAGATCGGCCTGCGATCCCTCGTCATGTCCGACGGCCCGGTCGGCGTGCGAGGCGTCCGCTGGAGCGCCGACGACCCGTCGATCGCGCTGCCGTCGCCGACCGCGCTCGCCGCGACCTGGGACCCGGAGCTCGCCCGCCGCGCCGGCCGCCTCCTCGCCCAGGAGGCCCGCCGCAAGCACGTGCACGTCCTCCTCGCCCCGACCGTCAACCTGCACCGCTCGCCGCTCGGCGGCCGGCACTTCGAGTGCTACTCCGAGGACCCTTACCTCACCGGCGAGATCGGCTCCGGTTGCGTGAACGGCGTCCAGGACGGCGGCGTCGGCACCACCGTCAAGCACTTCGTCGCCAACGACGCCGAGACCGACCGCTTCACCGTCGACAACATCATCACCTCGCGCCCGCTGCGCGAGCTGTACCTGGCGCCCTTCGAAGCCATCGTCAAGAACGCCCACCCCTGGGGCATCATGGCGGCGTACAACCAGGTCAACGGCGTGACGATGACCGAGCACCGCTACCTCCAGAACGAGGTGCTGCGCGGCGAGTGGGGATTCGACGGCTACATCGTCTCCGACTGGATGGCCGCCCGCTCCACCACCGGTGACATCGAAGGCGGCCTCGACGTCGCCATGCCGGGCCCCGCCACCGTCTACGGCGACGCGCTCGCCGGGGCGGTCCGTGCGGGGCAGGTCGACGAGGCGGTGGTCGACGACGCCGTACGCAACGTCCTGCGGCTCGCGGCCCGCGTCGGCATCCTGGAAGGCGCCCCGCCCGTAGTCACCGAGCTGCCGGAGGAGATCGACGGCCAGGCGCTGGCACGCGAGGTGGCCCGCCGTGCCTTCGTCCTCGTACGCAACGAGAACCGTGTCCTGCCCATCGACCCCTCGCGGACCCGCAAGCTCGCCCTCATCGGCGCGGCGGCCCGCGACGCGCGCGTCCTCGGCGGCGGGTCCGCCACCGTCTTCCCCGAGCGCGTCGTCGCGCCTCTCGACGGCCTCGCCGCCGCACTGCCGGACGCCACGCTGACGTACGCCGTCGGGGCCGACCCCAGCGACGAACTCAGCCCCGCCGACAAGGGCTTCGCCCTCCAGGCAGTCTGCCGCGACGCCGGCGGCGCCGTCATCGGCAGCCGCTCGCTCCCCGGCGGTCAGGTGCAGTGGATCGGCGACGACCTGCCCGACGGCGTCACCTACGGGACGCTCCACAGCGTCGAGGTCAAGGGCACCTTCACCCCGCGCGAAAGCGGCGAGCACGCCTTCGGTACGCGCGGCCTGGGTGCCTTCACCCTGACCGTCGCCGGTGAAGTCCTCTACGACGGCGTTCAGGCGATGTCCGACGCGTCCGACCCCTTCGAGGCGTTCTTCGGCGCCCCGGCCGAGCGCGGCCGCGTTCGCCTCACCGCGGGCGAGCCGGTCGAGGTCTCCCTCGTCCACCCCGTCGGCGCGACGGACGACGCGCCGCTTCCGGCGGTCATGTTCTCGTTCCTGCACGGCGCACCGCAGCGCGACGCCGACGAGCTGATCGCCGAGGCCGTCGTAGCGGCCCGGGACGCCGATACCGCGGTCGTCGTGGTCGCCACGACGGAACGCGTCGAGTCTGAGGGCTTCGACCGTACGGACCTGAGTCTCCCCGGCCGCCAGGACGATCTGGTCCGCGCGGTGGCCGCCGCCAATCCGAACACCGTGGTGATCGTCAACTCCGGTTCACCGGTGGAGATGCCGTGGCGGGAGGACGTGGCCGCGGTGCTGCTCAGCTGGTTCCCGGGGCAGGAGGGTGGCGCGGCGCTCGCCGACGTGCTGCTCGGCGTGGCCGAACCGGGCGGGCGGCTGCCGACGACCTGGCCGGTGGCCTTGGCTGATGTGCCGGTTTCGGAGGTCGTGCCGACGGACGGCGAATTGCACTACCGGGAAGGGCTGTTCGTCGGCTACCGCGCCTGGGACAAAGGGGGCGTCGCGCCGGCGTACGCGTTCGGTCACGGCCTCGGCTACACCACTTGGGAGTACGAGTCCCTGGAGGTGACCCCGGCGACGGCCAAGGTGCGCGTACGCAACACCGGTTCGCGCGCCGGCCGCGAGGTCGTCCAGGTCTACCTTGCACCGCCGGCGGACTCCGTGGAGCGGCCGGTGCGGTGGCTGGCGGGGTTCGGCAGCGTTGAGGCGGGGGCGGGGGAGTGGGCGGAGGCTGAGATCGCGCTGCCGGCCCGTGCGTTCGAGATCTGGGACGAGCGGTCCGACTCCTGGTCGTTCGTCCCCGGTGCGTACGAGGTCCGGACGGGCCGCTCGATCGCCGACACCCGCCTGGTCGCGACCCTGGACCTCCAGGGCTGAGCCCCTGCGGGGGCCATTTCCCGTCCGCGGCTCTGGGGGCTTGCCCCCAGTTCGGGAAGGAGCGGGTCGGGGAAGGCCCCGCGCAGCGGCCCCCGCCCCCGCGCCCTACCCCCGCACCCCGAACCCGTACACCGTCGCCGAAGCGAACACCTCGCCCGGTCGCAGTACCACCCGTGGAAACTCCGGCCGGTTCGGCGAATCGGGGAAGTGCTGGGTCTCCAGCGCCACCCCGTCGAACCCGTCCGGCGTATACACCTGCACCCCCGGCTCCGTCGTAGCGACCGTCACCACCCGCCCCGACCCCGGGTCGTACAGCTCGCCCACCGCCTCGGCCTCGCCCGTAACACCCTTGTCCAGCACGAAGTTGTGGTCGAGGCCGCCACCCAGCACCCGCGCTTCCCGGAAGTCGAACCGCGACCCCGTCACCGCCCGGATCTCCCCGGTCGGTATGCCGCCACCGTCCACCGGCGTCACGGCCCCCGCCGCGAGTCGCAGCTCGTACGGGCCGCCACCCCCGAGACTCCAGTACGTGTGATTCGTCAGATTCACCACGGTCGGCGCGTCCGTCACCGCCCGGTAGGCGATCCGCAGCGCCCCGCCCTCCTCCAGCGTGTACGTCGCCGAGACCTCGACGCGCCCGGGAAAGCCCTCCTCGCCGTCGGGGCTGACCCGTGAGAGCCGCACCCCGTGCGAGGACACCGCCTCCGCGTCCCACACCCGCTTGTCGAAGCCGCGCTCGCCGCCGTGCAGGCTGTTCGGGCCCCCGTTGCGCGCCAGGGCGTACGTCCGCCCGTCCAGCGTGAAGGACCCGCCCGCGATCCGGTTCGCGTACCGCCCGACCAGCGCCCCGAAGTACGGCCCGGGACATTCCAGGTAGCCCGCGAGGTGATCGAAGCCGACCGCCACCCCGCCCGCGCGGCCGTCCCGGTCCGGCACCTCCACCGACTGGACGATCCCGCCGTACGTCAGAACGCGCACCACCACCCCGTCCCGTTCCAGGACCCAGCGGTGGACGGGCGTGCCGTCGTCGAGTGTGCCGAAGAGTTCGCCGTCGAGTTCCGCGTTCATGATCCGAAAGCCTAAGCGACCTACGCCGGAGGCTCCTTGGCCGTGATATTGCGGTACGCGATCTCCGCCAGCCGCTGCTGCCCGTTCTTGCTCGGGTGGAACCAGTCCCAGTGGCTCAACTGGTCGCCGGAGAACCGGTACTCGAAGACCGCCCCGCCGTCGTACCGGCAGCGCGCGTCCCGCCCGCACACATCCCTCAGCACCTTGTTGTACGCGACGACCCGCTCCTGCACCGACTCGCGCCGCGCCACCGCCGCCGCGTCCATCGCGTCCGGGGAGCCCAGCATCGACTGGCAGATCCCCAGCTTCCAGATCTGCTTGCCCAGCGCGTTCACGCGCCCCTCGGACCAGAGCCGTTTCAGATCCGGCACGCTCGACACGTACAGCTGGGACTTGGGCAGCTCGCTGCGCAGCTTCTTCACCGACGTCTCGAAATACGTCCGGAAATCAGCCACCGATGTCATGTGCGACACGTTGTCACGGCAGGCGTCGTTCGCCCCCACCATGACCGTCACCAGTTCCGGCTTGTCCGCGACCGCCCGTGTCATCTGCTCCGGCAGCTCGGCGATCCGCGCCCCCGACTTGGCATGGTTCCAGGTACGCCCGACCGCGCCGGCCTCGCCGAGCAGCCGCCACGCCACGCTGCGCACCGTGGCGTCCGTACCCGTGGCCCACGACACCTCGGGGCAGTCCGCGAGTACCGTGCACGCGTCAAAGCCGCGCGTGATGGAATCCCCGACAGCCGCGATGGACGCCGGGCTGCGGTCCCAGATGAAAGTGGGCTTCGGGGAGGGCCGGCGCGCCGACGGCGAGGCGCCCCCGTCCGCGTCGTCGGCCGAGTCGCACCCGGCGAGCGCGCCGAGGAGGACAAACAGCGCCGCCGTCGCGGTGGCGACGGCGGCGCGAGATCGGCGCTCGCGGCGGCATGGTCGGCGGCGTACCCGCATCCCGTGATCCCCTCCATGGCGTCGTACTGGCGTCCTGGCGAGTGAAAGCTTCGTGTTTCCGGCCCCCCGGACCGACAGTACGTCACCCGCCGGACGCCGCCGCACGGTAGTTTTTCCCCGTCGGACCAGCAGACCTTCGCCCATCCGGGGCTCCGGTAAATTACATCACGTCACATACTGTCCCTTTTCAGGAGATTAACTCCCGATGCTGTTTACTGTTGACAACCTCGGGAGCCGACCGGGAAGAGGCGGTACGGGCGCGAGGCCGCTGGGGAAGGCGAACCTCGTCCCACACTGGAGGTCCCGGTGACGACACGTGGAGTTCTGTACGTTCACTCCGCACCGCGCGCGCTGTGCCCGCACGTCGAATGGGCAGTAGCGGGCGTACTCGGTGTGCGGGTCAATCTTGACTGGATCAGACAGCCGGCCTCGCCCGGCACCTGGAGAGCCGAGTTCTCCTGGCAGGCCCAGCCGGGCACCGCCTCCAAACTCGCCTCCGCCCTGCGCGGCTGGCATCTGCTGCGCTTCGAAGTGACGGCCGAACCGTGCCCCACGGCCGAGGGAGAGCGCTACAGCTCCACGCCCGGCCTCGGCATCTTCCACGCCGTGACCGGAATGCACGGCGACATCCTGATCCCCGAGGACCGGCTGCGCGCCGCTCTCGCGCGCTCGGTGGGCGGCGAGACCGACCTGGAGGCCGAGGTCGCCAAGCTCCTCGGCAAGCCGTGGGACGACGAACTCGAACCCTTCAGATACGCGGGCGAGGGCGCCCCCGTCCGCTGGCTCCACCAGGTCGTCTGACGCCTCCGGCCGCCCCCTCCGCGTCGCGCGGATCCGGCGCCGGATACATTCCGCCCCACAGTGCACAGAGAGTGCACCACCTGTGGGGGTTGCTTGTGAGTATGCGACGGGCGGCCGGAGTCGCCGCTGTTCTGTTGTCATCGGTCGTGCTCTGCTGGGCCGTTCTTTTCCACGGACTGGGATGGACCGCGCTGTACCGGGAGAGTGGCGGTTCCTGCAGCGGGGCCGACTGCCCGGAGGGCCTGTTCACCGTGATCCTCCTGGCGTTCGTGTTCTCCTTCGCCGGGACGCTCCTCCTGTCCCTTGCCCTCGCGAAGGCGGCGCTGGGCCGATGGGTCGCTGTCGCCGCCGTGGTGGCCGGAATGCTGGCCGGCCTGCTGCCCGGCTTGTTCGGCTATCAGTGGATACGTGGCGAACAGGTGAAAATCGACTCGCCGGTGAAGGCCGCCGAACCGCTGGAGATAGCCTGGCAGGCGCCGCTGGACCGCCCCGCCACAGTCAAGGGCCTGCGCGGCTGGTCCGTCGGCGACAGCGTCGTCCGGGTCCGTACCGACGGCCTCTCCGCCTACGCCGTGAAGGACGGCAAGGAGCGGTGGAACGTCGCGGCCCCGGTCCGCGAGTCCGTGTGCGCCCGGAGCGCCCACCCGTCCAAGGGCATAGGCCTTGTCGCCTACGGGCGCCACCTCAAGCCCTGCGCGACCCTCGCCGCGGTCCGGCTCGACGACGGCACCACGCTGTGGAAGCAGACGCTCAAGGGCGAAGGGATCGGCAAGGGCATCGCCCTCGGCGGCGCGACCGCCGTCGCCCTGGAAGACGCAGTGGTACGCGGCCGATCGGCCGAGTCCGGCGTCGAACAGTGGAAGCGGCCGCTGCCGGAGCGCTGCCAGGCGCTGGCAGTGGGCGCGACAGCGGCCCGCACGCTGGTCGTCGAAGAGTGCATGCCGGCGAAGACCGGCGGCGTCGTCACCGCGCGGCTCCTCGCCCTCGACACCGCCACCGGAAAAGAGGAGTGGGCCACGAAGCTGCCGGTGGAGAGCGCGGGCACGGCGTCCGTGTACTCCGTCGAACCGGCTGTGGTCGGCTTCCAGGAGACCGACGAACGGGGCACCCGCGCGGTGCTCACCTTCGACGAGCGGGGCACCGTGCGCACGGCCCTGCCGTTCTCCGGCCGGTTGGGTGACCTCGATGTCAGGCGGTCCGACGCCGACCTGATGACCGAAGGGCCCTTCGTGGCGGGCAACACGCTGGTCGCCGCCGTGCAGAAGCCGGGCGACACTCTGCCTCAGTACGTCGCCGGTTACTCGATCACGGACGGCAGGGAACTGTGGCGTACCGGCGAACTCGGCGTCATCGGCGCACTCACCCTCCGGCCTGACGGCCGGGTGGCGGTGCTCACCTCCGGATGGCCCCGCTCGGACATCGTCGTTCTCGACCCCGCGGCGAAGGGAGCCATGCGCAAGACGTCGCTGGGCAAGGAGGCGCCGGTCTCGATCGACGCCGAAATGCTCGCGGTGCGCGACGGCTATGTCGTCATCAACCGGTACACCGACGGCGAACCGCCCGTCTTCGCCCTGCGCTGACCCGGCGTGAGGAACGACGAAGGCCCTGCCGGGAAAGCTTGGAGCTTCCCGGCAGGGCCTTGCCGCTGTGTGCGGTCGCGGATCAGACCGAACGGAAGGCCAGGACCACGTTGTGGCCGCCGAAGCCGAACGAGTTGTTGATCGCGGCGATGGTGCCCTCGGGCAGTGCCCTCGGCTCGCCCCGCACGATGTCCGCGTCGACATCGGCGTCCAGGTCGTCGATGTTGATGGTCGGCGGAGCCGTCCGGTGGTGCAGTGCCAGCACCGTCGCGACGGTCTCGATGCCGCCGGCGCCGCCCAGCAGGTGGCCGGTCATCGACTTCGTCGCGGAGACCGCCACGTGGTCGAGGTCGTCACCGAGGACCTTGCGCAGCGCCTTGATCTCGGCGATGTCGCCCTGCGGGGTGGAGGTGGCGTGCGCGTTGAGGTGCACGATCTCGGCCAGCTTGAGACCCGTGTCGTCGAGCAGGTTCTGCATGGCGACGGCGATGCCGCGGCCGGTCGGCTCGGGCTGCGCGATGTGGTGCGCGTCGGCCGACAGACCCTGGCCCACGACCTCGCAGTACACCCGCGCACCGCGCGCGGCGGCGTGCTCGGCGGACTCCAGGATGACGACACCCGCGCCTTCGCCGAGGACGAAGCCGTCGCGGCCCGTGTCGTACGGACGCGAGGCCTTCTCGGGCTCGTCGTTGCTCTTGGACATCGCCATCATGTTGGCGAAGGCCGCGATCGGCAGCGGGTGGATCGCCGCCTCCGTGCCGCCGGCGACGACCACGTCGGCGCGGCCGGTACGGATCATCTCGACGGCGTAACCGATGGCCTCGGCGCCCGACGCGCACGCGGAGACCGGAGTGTGCACGCCCGCCTGGGCGTTGACCTCGAGGCCGACGTTGGCGGAGGGGCCGTTCGGCATGAGCATGGGCACGGTGTGCGGGGAGACGCGGCGTACGCCCTTCTCCTTCAGCACGTCGTACTGGTCGAGCAGAGTGGTGACGCCGCCGATGCCGGAGGCGATGACCGCACCGAGACGGTTGGGCTGGATCTTCTCGTCCTCGCCCGCCTTGTCGGTGTAACCCGCGTCGGCCCACGCCTCACGGGCCGCGATCAGCGCGAATTGCGCCGAGCGGTCCAGCTTGCGGGCCAGCGGACGGGGCAGTACGTCGCCCGGGTCGACGGCCGCGAGGGCCGCGATACGGACAGGGAGTTCGGCGAAGCGCTCGCCCTCAAGGGGCTTGACGCCGGAACGTCCGGCCAGCAGGCCTTCCCAGGTCGATGCGGCGTCGCCACCCAGCGGTGTTGTTGCGCCGATACCGGTGACGACCACGGTGCGATTGGTCGGGCTCACAGGAATTCTTTCTCCACGTGTAGAGGGTGCTGAATTTTCACGGCGCCACCGCTGGGCGGCGACACAGGATCGGCCGGATCAGGCCTGGTGCTTGAGGATGTAGTCGGCAGCGTCGCCGACCGTCTTGAGGTTCTTGACGTCCTCGTCGGGGATCTTGACGTCGAAGCGCTCTTCGGCGGCGACGACGACCTCGACCATGGACAGCGAGTCGACGTCCAGGTCGTCGGTGAAGGACTTGTCCAGCTGGACGTCCTCGGTGGGGATGCCGGCGATCTCGTTGACGATGTCGGCGAGACCGGTGACGATCTCTTCCTGAGTGGCGGCCATTGTGGCGCTCCTTCGGTGTTGAGCAGAGGGAATTGGGTAAAGCGGCAGGCCCGGAACTGTCCGGACGTGCCTAGGGGAGGGTAACGACCGTCGCGGCGTAGACGAGACCCGCCCCGAAGCCGATGACCAGCGCGGTGTCGCCGCTCTTCGCCTGCCCGGTCGCCAGGAGCCGCTCCATCGCGAGCGGAATCGAGGCGGCCGAGGTGTTACCGGTGGTTTCGATGTCACGGGCGACCGTGACATGTTCCGGCAGCTTGAGAGTCTTCACCATCGAGTCGATGATCCGCATGTTCGCCTGATGCGGAATGAAGACGTCCAGATCATCCGCCGTGATCCCGGCCGCGTCGAGTGCCTGCTGGGCGACCTTCGCCATCTCGAAGACGGCCCAGCGGAAGACCGCCTGGCCCTCCTGCGTGATGGCCGGGAACTTCGCGACCTCACCGGCGTTGCGGTAGTCGGACCACGGAACGGTCTGCTTGATCGTCTCGGACTTGTCGCCCTCGGAACCCCACACGGTCGGGCCGATGGCCGGTTCCTGCGCGGGGCCGACGACGACCGCGCCCGCCCCGTCGCCGAACAGGAAGGCCGTCGCGCGGTCCTCCAGGTCGGTCAGGTCCGAGAGCCGCTCGACGCCGATGACGAGGACGTACGTCGAACTGCCTTCGACGACCATGCCCTTGGCGAGGGTCAGGGCGTATCCGAAACCGGCACAGCCGGCCGAAATGTCGAAGGCGGCGGGCTTGTTCGCGCCGATCTTGTCCGCGATCTCGGTCGCGACGGCGGGGGTCTGCTTGAAGTGCGAGACGGTGGAGACGATGACGCCGTCGACCTGGTCGGCGGTGATCCCCGCATCGGCCAGCGCCTTGCCGGCGGCCTCGACCGACATCGCGGCCACGGTCTCCTCGTCGGACGCCCAGTGACGGGTCACGATGCCGGAGCGGGAGCGGATCCACTCGTCGGACGAGTCGATCGTCTCGAGGATCACCTCGTTGGGCACGACACGGGTCGGACGGTAGCCGCCGACACCCATGATGCGCGCGTACGGGGCGCCCTTGCTGGGCTTGATCTTCGACATGCTCTCTCGGGCTCCTATCGCGCCGCGTGCTCAGCGATGAGCGCGCGGGCCGCGTCGAGGTCGTCGGGGGTCTTGAGCGCGAGGGTCTGCACACCGGGCAGCGCGCGCTTGGCGATGCCGGTCAGCGTGCCGCCGGGGCAGACCTCGATGAGAGCGGTGATGCCCAGCTCCTTGAAGGTCTCCATGCACAGGTCCCAGCGGACCGGGTTGGAGACCTGGCTGACCAGGCGCGAGACGACCTCGGGACCGGTGGAGACGGTCCGTCCGTCGGCGTTCGACACGTACGTGATGGCCGGATCGGAGACGACCAGATCCTGCGCCGCCTTGCCCAGCTCGGTGACCGCCGGAGACATGTGGTGCGTGTGGAACGCGCCGGCGACCTTGAGCGCCATCACGCGGCGTACGCCCTCGGGCTTGTCCGCTTCGAGCGCGGCGAGCTGCTCCGCCGTGCCCGCGGCCACGACCTGGCCCGCGCCGTTGACGTTCGCCGGGGTCAGGCCCAGCTTCTCCAGATGCGGGACGACGACGTCGATGTCACCGCCGAGCAGCGCCGACATGCCGGTCTCGGTGACGGCGGCGGCCTTGGCCATGCCGAGCCCACGGGTACGTACGAAACCGAGCGCGGCCTCTTCGGTGAGCACACCGGCGTACGCGGCGGCCGTGATCTCACCGACGCTGTGACCGGCGACCGCGGAGACGTCCGTACGGGCGTCCAGAGCGGCGGCGGACAGCAGACCGGCCGCCACCAGCAGGGGCTGGGCGACCGCCGTGTCGCGGATCGTGTCCGCGTCGGCCTGCGTGCCGTAGTGGACAAGGTCGAGCCCGATGGCGTCGGACCAGGCGGCGAGCCGGTCGGCGGCGCCGGGGATGTCGAGCCAGGGAGTCAGGAAGCCGGGCGTCTGGGCGCCTTGGCCGGGAGCGACGAGTACGAGCACCCTCACACTCTCTCTTGTGGACGGTGCTGCGGGCCCGTGGGGACAGGGACCAAGAACCGTCGGGGGATTTGTTGGTGTTCGACAAAAGTCTAGGACTGCGGCTCCGCGTCGGCCAGACGCCCCAGGATGAGTGCGATCCGCAGAGTGAAGGCGGATCGAACATCGGAGGGTGACCAGCCGGTGACGTCCGTCACACGTCGGAGCCGGTATCGCACGGTGTTGGGGTGCACAAAGAGCATCCGCGCCGCGCCTTCGAGGCTGCTCGCCTGCTCCAGATACACACTCAGTGTCTCCAGCAGCGCCGAGCCCGCTTCTTCCAGCGGTCTGTAGATCTCCTCCACCAACTGGTCCCGCGCGGCAGGATCCGAGGCGATCGCCCGCTCCGGCAGCAGATCGTCCGCGAGGACCGGCCGGGGGGCGTCCTGCCAGGCCTGGCACGCCTTGAGCCCGGCGGCGGCGGCCTGTGCGGACCGGGTGGCGGCGAGGAGATCGGGGACGATGGGTCCCGCGACGACGGGCCCGGCGGCGTACGGGCCGATCAGCGCCTTCGCGACCTGCAACGGGTTGTCGCTGCCGCCCGCGATGACGACCAGCCGGTTGCCGAGCACCCCGGTCAGGACCTGGAGCTTGGCGTGCCGGGCGGCGCGCCGGATCGCCTCGACGGTCAGCTCGGAGTCCCCGTCGGGGGCGGTGCCGAGGACGACACACACATGCTCGGGGGAGCTCCAGCCGAGCGCGGCGGCGCGGGACACCGCACCCTCGTCCGCCTCGCCCGAGAGCACCGCGTTGACGACGAGCGATTCGAGCCGGGCGTCCCAGGCGCCGCGGGCCTCGGCGGCCTGGGCGTACACCTGCGCGGTCGCGAAGGCGATCTCGCGGGCGTACACGAGCAGGGCCTCGCGCAGGATCGACTCGTCGCCGGGCGCCGCGACCTCCTCGATCGCCGTCTCCATGACCTCGATCGTCGTACGCACCATCTCGACGGTCTGGCGCAGGGTGATCGCCCGGGTCAGCTCGCGGGGCGCGGTGCCGAAGACGTCGGTGGAGATGGCCTGCGGGGTCTCGGGATGCCGGAACCATTCGGTGAACGCGGCGATGCCGGCCTGGGCGACCAGGCCGATCCACGACCGGTTCTCCGGTGGCATGGCCCGGTACCACGGCAGCGTCTCGTCCATGCGGGCGATCGCGTTCGCGGCGAGGCGGCCGGAAGACTTCTCCAGCCGGCGCAGGGTCGCGGAGTGCGGGTGGGCTGCTTTCGCGGCGGGCGGCTGCTGGTCAGGATCGGGTTGGGGCACGGGACAAGACTGCCTTATCGGAACGGGTGCGCGGGGGCCCGGGGGGGCGCCCGGCCGCTGACCAAGCCTTTTCCCTCCACGGAGCGGGCACCTTTCAGCCCGTCCGGCGTTCGAGGACCGGGGTCTTGGGGCGGAGCCACAGGTGGGGCCCGGGCTACCGTGGGGTGCGTGATTTCTGTACGGCGCTCCGCGGACCGCTTTCGCGGGGGCGACGCCTCCGCCGGTATCGAGTCCCTGCACGCCTTCTCCTTCGGGCACTTCTACGACCCGGACCACCTCCGCTTCGGCGCCGTGATCGCCTGCAACGAGGAGCGCCTCGCCCCCGGCGCCGGTTTCGACGAGCACCCGCACAGTCACACCGAGATCGTGACGTGGGTCGTGGAGGGCGAGCTCACCCACCACGACTCCGCGGGCCACACCACGGTCGTACGCCCAGGAGACGTGCAGCGGCTCAGCTCCGGCGCCGGCGTCCGTCATGTCGAGCGCAACGACGGCGACGTACCGCTGGTCTTCGTGCAGATGTGGCTGGCGCCGCAGGACCCCGGAGGGGAACCGTCGTACGAGGTCGTGCGCGGTATCGCCGACGCCACCCCCTACGCCCTGCCGGCGGCCGGCGCGCTGCTGCACGTCCGGCGTCCCGCGGCCGGCGAGCGGACGGCGGTCCCGGACGCGCCGCTGGTGTACGTCCATGTGGTGCGGGGCAGCCTCGGCCTCGGCGAGCACGCGCTGGGGCCCGGCGACGCTGCCCGGATCACCGGGGCGGACGGCCTTGAGCTGGTGGCGGCCGCCGCCCCCGCCGAGGTGCTGCTGTGGGAAATGAGCGGCTGACGCCTCAGCCGGCCGACGCGCTCCTGGCCCGCCACTCGTCCCAGGACAGATTCCACGCCCCGTAGCCATTACCCGCCGCGACGGTCCCCTTGGTGTCCGCGCCCTTGATCTCGAACGGGTCGCCCACGCGTACCTGCCCGTAGAAGTACGCCGCGTCGGAGTCGCTCATCCCGATGCAGCCCGAGCTCTTGTTGGCCCGGCCGAAGTGGGCGGAGTTCCAGGGGGCGGCGTGTGCGTACATCCCTGACCAGGTGAGCCGCATCGAGTGGTCGACCATCTTGTCGTAGGCGTCGCGCAGTCCCACGGTCTCCGAGTTCATGTTGATGGTGCCCTCCTTCGCCATCAGCACGGCGGTGCCCCGCCAGGACCGCTTGTCGCCGCCGGGGGTGCCGCCGGAGACCGGGATGTCCCGTATCTTCTTCCCGTCCCGCTCCAGCGTGAGGTGCTTGCGGTCGAGGTCGACGCGTACGACCTGGCGGGCGCCGACGCTGAACCCGGTGAGGTAGTCGCGGACGAACCAGCCGCCGGCCTGTCCCGAGTCAGTGCCGTTGAGCTGCGCGTCGAGGGTGACCTTCGTACCTGGCTTCCAGTACTCCTTGGGGCGCCAGTCGGCCCTGTCCTTGCCGGAGTAGTCCTGGACCCAGCCCCACGAACCCTCGGTGTCGTTCGAGGTGCTCACCTTGAGCTGCTTCTCGACGTCGGCCTTGTTGGCGACCGGGTTGTCGAAGACGACAGACAGCGGCTGGCCGACGCCGACGGTGGTGTTCTTGCCGGGCGCCAGCGTCAGCTTGTTGACCTTGCCCGCGGCGGCGGTGGTGAACGACGTCCTGCTCGTGGCCTTCCCGCCGCTCCTGGTACGGGCCTTGGCCTCCACCTTGTACGTCGTGCCGGGCACCGCTTTGCGGTCCGAAGTCCAGGACGCCTTGTCGGCCGCCGCCGCGCCGGTGAGCCGTTTGCCCTCGGAGTCGACGACCGTCACGGAGGCCAGCGTGCCGCCCTTCGCGGTGACCACGACCGGTTTCCCGGCGGCCACGCCCTTGCCTTCCGGGGTCACGGTGACGGTGACCGGGCGGTCCGGCGCGCCGCCGGGCTTCCCGTCGGACGGGGGCGCGACGCTTCCCGTACCGGCCGAACAGGCGCAGAGCGCGGCGCTCAGTACGCCGGCCACGGCAGCGGAACGCGACGCACGTACATGACTCACGGAAGCCTCCAGAAAAGGGTGGGATGCCCGGACTCTAGGCCGCGAAAAGCGCCGGAAACCGGCTCGGCGGCCATGTGACGGCGGCTGCAGAGAAACGGTCGTCGTCCGGTCACATTCGCCGCGCGGCGCGGTCATGGA
Source organism: Streptomyces sp. ISL-100 (assembly GCF_018614615.1). GTDB lineage: Bacteria > Actinomycetota > Actinomycetes > Streptomycetales > Streptomycetaceae > Streptomyces. The sequence goes on from NZ_JAGGOK010000051.1 coordinate 101,368, forward strand.
CGGCTGTGAATCTCCTGTCCGCCCCACCAACGAGGGGGCGGAAAACGGAGGCTCACGCTGTGTCAGCAGCTCTGCTCGTGACGGCGGCCGGCGGCGACCTGGAAACGCGGCTGGGGACCGTCACCGCCGAGACCTACCGCGCGTTTCTCGCGGCCCGCGCGGCCCGCGCGGACCGGCTCCCGGGCCCCAGCTTTCTCCAGTGCCCGTCCTGGGGCGACGTGAAGGAGGGATGGCAGTCCCGGCTGATCGGCTGGGGGCCCGCCGGGGAGGGCTCCGGTGTCCCCGGCGCGCAGGGGCTGACCGGGGTCGCCCTGGTCCTGCTCCGCCCCTTCCCCGGCACCCGCAAGTACTTCGCCTACCTGCCCGAAGGACCGTACGCGGACTGGTCCGACCCGGACCTGGACGGCTGGCTCACGCCACTGCTGAGCCACCTGCGGGCGGCCGGTGTCTTCGCCGTACGCATCGGTCCCTCGCCCGCCTTCCGTCGCTGGAACGCCGGCCGGCTCAAGTCGCTCACCAGTAGCGGCCGACGTGTCCCGGACGTCCTCGCCTGCGAGGTGGACCCCCTCGGCACCGCGGTGTCCGAGCGGCTGCGGGCACGCGGCTGGCGCCGCTGCGGAGGCGACAGCACCGGCAGCGACGGCGACGGGGACGCGCAACCGCGCCTGGTCTTCCAGGTCCCGCTCGCCGGGCGCACAACCGACGACCTCTGGAACGGGCTCAACCAGGAGTGGCGCCGCAATGTGCGCCGGGCGCAGAAAGCCGGTGTCGAGGTGTCCGTCGGCGCCGCCGCCGACCTCCCCGAGTTCTACCGGCTGCTGCGGGTCACCGAGGAGCGTGACGGATTCAGGCTCGGCCGCTCACTGGCGTACTACCAGCGGCAGTACGAGGCCCTCAACGCCGAGGAACCGGGCCGGATGAAGCTCTACCTCGCCCGCCACGAGGGCGAGATCCTCGCCGCCCACACCATGATCACGGTGGGCCGCCGCGTCTGGTACCAGACCGGCGCCTCCGCCGACCACCGGCGCGAGGTCCGCCCCTCCAACGCCCTGCAGTGGCACATGATGCGGGACGCCCACGCACTCGGAGCCGACGTCTACGACATGCGCGGGGTACCCTCCACCCTCGATCCCGACGACCGCGGATTCGGGCTCCTGCGCTGGAAGCTCGGCACCGGGGGACAGGTCGTCGAAACGCTGGGGGAGTGGGAAATACCAATGGCCGGGACCACCAATCACACGCTGTACCGCGCGTTCCAGGCATACCTGGCCCGCCGATGACCGCGCCCGCGAACACCGTCTCCGCGAGCACCGTAGGGGCCCCGAAGGGCTCCGTCCTGCGCAGTGGTGCACTCATGGCCGCGGGCTCGGTGGTGTCCCGCGCCACCGGGTTCGTACGCTCCGCCGTCGTCGCCGCGGCGATCGGCACCGGACTCACCGCCGACGGTTACGCGGTCGCCAACGCCGTCCCCACCATCGTCTACATGCTGCTCCTCGGTGGCGCCCTCAACGCCGTCTTCGTGCCCGAGCTGGTCAAGGCGGCCAAGGAGCACGAGGACGGCGGGGCGGCGTACACCGACCGGCTGCTCACCGTCTGCGTCGCGGCGCTGCTGCTGATCACCGGGGGCGCGGTGCTCGCCGCGCCCACCCTCGTCGGCGCGTACACCGGCTATACGGACAGCCAGGCCACCATGACGGTCGCCTTCGCCCGCTACTGCCTGCCGCAGATCTTCTTCCTCGGCCTGTTCACGCTGCTCGGCCAGATCCTCAACGCCCGCGGCCGGTTCGGCGCGATGATGTGGACGCCCGTTCTCAACAACGTCGTCGTCATAGCGGTGTTCGCCCTCTACCTCGTGACCAGCACCTCCCACGGCGGCCTCACCCCGACCGAGACCGCCCTGCTCGGCTGGGGCACCACGGCCGGCATAGCCGCCCAGGCGCTCGCGCTCCTCCCTTCCCTGAGCGCGGCCCGATTCCGCTGGCGCCCCAGGTTCGACTGGCGGGGCAGTGGGCTGACCCGGCCGATGCGGGCGGCCGGCTGGCTGGTCCTGCTGGTCCTCACCAACCAGGGCGCGTACTGGGTCGTGACCCGGCTCGCCACGACAGCGGGGCAGCGGGCGGCCGGCCTCGGCATCGACGGCGGCGTCGGCTTCAGCGCGTACAACAACGCCTACCTCCTGTGGGCCGTGCCGCACGGCATCGTGACGGTGTCGCTGGTCACCGCGCTGATGCCGCGCATGAGCGGGTCGGCCGCCGACGGTGACGAGTCCGCAGTACGCCGCGACGTTTCGTACGCACTGCGCACCAGCGCCGCCGCCGTCGTCCCGGCGGCTTGCGTGCTCCTCGCCCTGGCGCAGCCGCTGATGGCGATGGTCTTCCAGTACGGCAGGACCGGCGCCGACGACATCGTGGCGATGTCGGGCATCCTGATGGCCTTCGCGCCGGGCCTGATCGCCTTCTCGGGCCAGTACGTCCTCTCCCGCGCTTTCTACGCCATGCGCGACACCCGCACCCCGTTCCTCCTCAACCTCTTGATCGCCGGGCTCAACGCGGGCCTGTCCACGGCCGCGTATCTGCTGCTGCCCGCCCGCTGGGCGGTGACGGGCATGGCCGGCGCGTACTCGCTGGCGCTCTGCGCGGGCTGGGCGCTCACGGCGTACACCCTGCACAGGGCGGCTGCCCGCGGACCGTACGACGGGACGCTCCCCGTCCCTCGCCGCCCACGCCCGGCTCCTCGCCGCCGCCGTGCCCGCCGCCACGCTCGGCCACCTCGCCGCCGGGTGGGCGGCAGGGGCGGGGGCCCTGGCGGCGACGGCGGCGGGCGCGGCCGCGATCCTCGCGGTGTTCGCCGTACTGGCAAGGCCCCTGCGCCTGACGGAAGTCGACGCCCTGCTGACGGGCGCGGTACAGCGGGTGCGGCCATGAGGACAGCGACCAACACCCGGCCCTCACCCCTTGGGATACTCCACAGATGCCACGCGTGCTCCTGATAGAAGACGACCCGTCCGTACGGGAAGGGGTCGAGCTGGGGCTGCGCCGCCGCGGCCACGACGTGCGCACCGCCGCCACGGGGGAGGCCGGGCTCGCCGCCCTCGCCGAGTTCCGCCCCGACCTGCTGCTCCTGGACCTGATGCTGCCGGGCATGAACGGCGTCCAGGTCTGCCGCCGGGTGCGCGAGAGCAGCCAGCTGCCGATCATCATGCTCACCGCCCGCGGCGACGACTTCGACGTCGTCATCGGCCTGGAGGCGGGCGCCGACGACTACATCGTCAAGCCGGCCCGTACGGAGGTGATCGAGGCCCGCATCCGCGCCGTGCTGCGCCGCATCGAGGCACCCGGCGGCGGCAGGCCCGCCGTCGAGTTCCACGGCGAACTCGCCGTCGACCGGGCCGGGCTCACCGTCGCCAAGTCCGGCGAACGCGTCGCCCTCGCACCCTCGGAGCTGAAGCTGCTGCTGCACCTGTGCGCGGCCCCGGAACAGGTCTTCAGCAGGCAGCAGTTGCTGGAACACGTCTGGGAGCACAGCTACCACGGCGACGCCCGGCTCGTCGACGCGTGCGTACGGCGGCTGCGCAACAAGATCGAGGACGTCCCGGGCAGCCCCCGCTACATCCAGACCCTGCGCGGTTTCGGCTACCGCTTCGGGCCGCTGTGCTGATCTTCGGACTGCGGACGCGGCTCGTCCTCGCCTTCCTGCTCGTCGCCGCGGTCGGCTGCGGCACCACGGCCGCCCTCACCTACCGCGAGGCGCGCAACGCCCTGCTCAAACAGGCGCAGGACTCGGCCGTGTCGTCCTTCCGCGAGCAGATCCAGGAGTTCCACCTCAACCTGCCGCCCAACACGGAACAGATGCAGGGCATGGTCCGCACGCTCGCCCGGCAGGGCAAGGGCCGCGACTGGTGGGTATACGCCGAGTATGGATCGATGCGGCTCTCCTCCGGCACCAGACCCACCTCCACTGTCATCACACCGGAGCTGCGCCGCGAGGCCCGGGGCACACCGCACGGCAGCTTCCAGCGGGTCCTCAAAAACGGCGAGCCCTACCTGACCATCGGCGTGCCCGTCGTCTTCCGTACCAGCCCGCCCGGGACGGGAGGCCGGACCCTGCGCCCCACGGGTCTCATCTTCTACGCCGTCATGCCGCTGACCGACGAACAGACCAACGTCGACGCCATGGTCGTCGCCGCACGGGACGGCGCCCTGCCGGCGCTCGCGATCGCCCTGGTGCCCGCCCTCCTCGCCGCACGCGGGGTGCTGAGGCCCGTACGCGACCTGCGGCAGGCGGCCCGCAGCCTCGGCCGTGGCCGGCTGGACACCCGCATCCCGGTCAAGGGCGGCGGCGAACTCTCCGAGCTCGCCCGTACGTTCAACGAGTCCACCGCCGCGCTGGAGCGCTCCGTGGACGAACTCCAGCGCGCCGAGGCCCGCGCCCGCCGCTTCGCCTCCGACGTCTCCCACGAACTGCGCACCCCGCTCGCCGGGATGCTCGCCGTCACCGAACTGCTCGACGAGGACGCGGCCGGCCTCGACCCGGACACGGCCGCGGCCGTCCGCCTGATCAGCAGCGAGACGGACAAGCTGGCCGTACTGGTCGAGGACCTGATGGAGATCTCCCGCTTCGACGCCCGCGCGCTCGCCGGGATGCTCGCCGTCACCGAACTGCTCGACGAGGACGCGGCCGGCCTCGACCCGGACACGGCCGCGGCCGTCCGCCTGATCAGCAGCGAGACGGACAAGCTGGCCGTACTGGTCGAGGACCTGATGGAGATCTCCCGCTTCGACGCCCGCGCGGCCGAGCTGAACACCGACGAGGTCGACGCCGCCGAGACCATCCGCAGGACCCTGCAGAGCCGCCACTGGACGGACACCGCCGAGATCGCCCTCGATCTGCCCGACGGCATCCGCGCCCGGCTCGACCCCCGGCGCTTCGACGTCGTGATCGCCAACCTCGTCGGCAACGCCCTGCGGCACGGCATGCCGCCCGTCACGGTCCGGCTGCGCACCGAGACGCGCTCGCAGGACCCCGCAGCCGGGGCGGCCGAAGGGGCGCACTGGCTCGTCACCGAGGTGGCCGACCGGGGCCCCGGCATCCCCCTGAACGTGCTGCCGCACGTCTTCGACCGCTTCTACAAGGCCGATCAGGCCCGTACGCGCTCGGCGGGCAGCGGCCTCGGACTCGCCATCACCCTGGAGAACGTACGGCTGCACGGCGGTACGGTCCGTGCCGCGAACGGCCCCGACGGCGGCGCCGTCTTCGTCGTGGAGATACCACTCACCACCAGCGAGGTGACCGCGTGAAGTACATGCGCTCCGTCGCTCTGGCGTCGGCGTCGCTGCTGCTCGCCGGGTGCGGTATCCGGGCCAGCGAAGTGATCGAGGCGGGCGGCCCGGCCGTCGTCGACGTGGCTGTCGACCAGCAGGAGGGAATGTTGCTCTTCTTCGTCGGACCGGACGGCTCGTCGATCCCCGTGGCCAGGTTCGTCGACGCGGCGGCCACCCCCGTAGCTACCGCCAAGAAGCTCGCCGCGCTGCTGCACGGCCCCACGCCCGAGGAGCAAGCGGCCGGCATCACCACCCGGCTGCCCACCGACAGCACGCCGGTCCAGGTGGAACCGGCGACGGACGAGAAGGCGAGCAGCCGGGCCGGCGCCCGGAAGAAGGTGCACGTCACGGTCGCGTTCCCCGTGCGCTCACTCGACGCGGCCGCCGTCAGGCAGCTGGTCTGTACGACGGCACACGCCGAGGACCCGGAGGGCCTGGTGAAAGTGGCCCTCACGGGAAGCGACGGCGCACTGTCGGCCGCCGGCTGCGACTAGCGGGCGCCCGGGCCGAACTCCGCGAGCACCGCGTCCGTGAACGGCGGCCACACCTCGACGGCCCACGGCCCGAAAGCCCGGTCCGTCAGGGCGACGCAGGCCAGGCCCGCGTCGGGGTCCACCCACAGGAACGTACCGGACTGCCCGAAGTGTCCGAACGTACGCGGAGACGACGAACTGCCCGTCCAGTGCGGAGACTTGGAGTCGCGGATCTCGAAGCCGAGGCCCCAGTCGTTGGGGTTCTGGTGGCCGTAGCCGGGCAGTACGCCCTTCAGCCCCGGATGGACGACGGCGGTGGCCTCGGCGACGGTGCGCGGGTCCAGCAGGCGCGGCGCCTGGAGCTCGGCGGCGAAACGCACCAGGTCGTCGACGGTCGAGACGCCGTCCTTGGCGGGCGAGCCGTCCAGCGACGTAGCCGCCATACCCAGCGGTTCGAGCACCGCCTGGCGCAGATAGTCGGCGAAGGGAATGTCCGTCGCCTTCGCGATGTGGTCGCCGAGGACCTCGAAGCCCGCGTTGGAGTAGAGCCTGCGCTCGCCGGGCGGCGCCATCACGCGGTGCTCGTCGAAGGCGAGACCGCTGGTGTGGGCGAGGAGGTGGCGGACAGTCGACCCCTCCGGCCCGGCCGGCTCGTCGAGCTCGACGGCCCCTTCCTCGTACGCGACGAGCGCGGCGTACGCGGCGAGCGGCTTGGTGACCGACGCCAGCGGGAAGCGGTGCCCGGTCGGTCCGTGCGCGTCCGCGACGGTGCCGTCCGCCCGTACGACGGCGGCGGCCGCGGTGGGTACCGGCCAGTTTCCGATCAGCGACGCGGTGACTTGGCTGCTCTGCCTGCTCTGCATGCGTACGAGCGTAAATGCTCTAGAAGACTCATGAAGATC
>NZ_JAGGOK010000052.1 GCF_018614615.1 Streptomyces sp. ISL-100
GGTGCGCCGACGGGCTCGCGAACACCCTCAATGTGACCACATCGTGACCCTGAAGCCGCAGCTCAGCGTAGGTGACAGGGTTGTCGGCACCCTCAGGGTGGCGCGGTCCGGTCCATGGCGGATCAGCCCGGCCGGGAGGACCTCGACGCTGGGGTCGATGCTGTGCAGATAGGCGGCGAAGCCCCGCACCGCAGACAGACGGATCGCCCGCCAACTGCTCGAGGCCCCAGCGGGCAGCGTTGCCCAGGCCAGTGCGGACTCGGTGGCGGGCACGTGAACGCCGTGCTCATCGAGGTAGTCGACGAACTGGCCAAGCAGCCGTCCGACGTTGTGGAGCTTGAACCCCAACGCACGGCGCAGGCCCAGGTAGTGGTCCAGTTCCAGGCGTAGAGACCGGCGTGTGCTCATGCCTCATCACCGGGCCAGGGACGGACCAGCTGCCGCAGCGTCCCGTGGTCGACCTTCGCGTAGATCGCGGTGGTCAGCAGGCGCTGATGGCGTAGCACCTGCCCGATCTCGGTCAGCGATCCGCCGGCGCCCAGCATCGCGGTCGCCGCGGAGTGCCGCAGCCGGTGGGCGCCGATCAGGCCCAGGCCGGCCCGTCGGCCCGCGATGACCACGACCGTGGTGACTCCGTTGGAGGTCAGCGCCCGGTAGGGGGCCTGGGCGCGGACGAAGACGGTGCCCTCCTGCGCGCGCTCCGGGCGCCCGTCGCGCAGGTAGTCGACGATGACTTCTCCGACATCGGCTGGCAGCGGCAAGCGGTCACATCGGTTGCCCTTGCCCCGCACGGTGATCTCACCGTGTCGCCAGTGGATGTCGGACAAGGTCAGTGCGGCGACCTCTCCGGCCCGCAAGCCGAGGCGGACGAGCAAGGTGAGGATCGCGAAGTCCCGGCACCCGGTCGCCGAACCTCGATCACAGGAGGCCAGCAGCGCCGTGACCTGCTCGTCCGGCAGCCCCTTGGGCAGGCTGGTCTGCGTCCAGCCGGGCACCGCCAGCACCGCCGTGGACAGCGGTTTCTCGATCACGCCGCCGATATGGAGGAAACCGAGCAGGGACCGCAGCGCGGTCACCATCCGCCCCACCGAACCCGGTCGCTGGCGGGATTGCTCCAGCACGAACGCGGTCACCTCACCCGCGCCCAGTCCGCCCAGGTCAAGGCGGCCCTCGGCCCGTGCCAGACCAAGCAGGAACGGGCGCACCAGGCGCACGTTCAGCTCGACGGTCGTGGCCGCCAGGCCCCGCTCGACGCTCAGGTAGTCCCGGTACTGGACCAACAGCACCTCCACCGGTGTCGTCGGCGCCGCCGGTGTCACCGGCGGGGCCACCCCCAAGCGCCGCAGGTAGTCCAGCAGCGGCCGCAGGGATCGGCCGGTGACGGAGTTGACGTAGCCGAGCGCGCGACGCTCGGCGAAGTAGGCGTCCACCGTGGTCTGTGTCAACGCCGAGGGCTCCAGGTGCCGCTCGAGCATCCAGCGGCTCAGGTGGGCCACCAACCGCAGGTGCCCGGCCGCCGTCAGCGGCGTATACCCCAGCCGCTCCAGCTCAACCCGGAAGGCCACGGCGTACGGAGCCAGCGGACCACGCACCCGAGCCCAACACGGAACCGTCGTCATGATCGTCTCCTCTCGTTCAGTGACCCCTGTCAGGGGCCGTGCAACGAAAAGAACCAGCAGGACGATCCGGAACCTGCGAACATCCCCTTAAAGCCCCATGATTATGCCGATCGATGCAACGGTGCCCAGGCCCACGACCAGGGCGGCACCACCGTACGGCGGCATAACGGCAGGGTCCGCATAAGAGGCGGAGTTGCACCTGCTCAAGGCCCGCCTGCGGGGCGGGCAGCTGTCCAAAGCCCGGCGCGGGGAGCTGATCCAGCCGCTGCCGATCGGGCTGGTCTATGACGGCGCCGGGAAGGTCGTTCTCGACCCGGACACCGCGATCCAGCAGGCGATCCGGACCGTGTTCACGCTGTTCGACACCACCGGCTCGGCCACCGGCGTGGTCAAGGAGTTCAACCGGCAACAACTGCTGCTGCCGCGCAGGGTCCAGTCCGGCCCGGACAAGGGCAAGGTCGTCTGGGGGCCGATCGCGCACTCACGGGTGCTGCAGATCCTGCACAACCCGCGATATGCCGGCGCCTTCGTCTATGGCCGCTACCAGCACAAACTCGGTGCCAGTGGGAAGAGCGGGCCGGCTCTGCAGCCCCGCGAGCAATGGATCGCCCTGTTCCCCGACGCCCACGTCGGATACATCTCCTTCGACAAGTACGAGGCCAACCAGGCCCGTCTCACCGCGAACGCCGTCTCCTATGGCAAGGACCGTCGCCACGGCCCCGCCCGTGAGGGCCCGGCCCTGCTGCAGGGTATGACCATGTGCGGGCTCTGCGGGCGTCGCATGACCGTGCGCTATCACCACCGCAAGCACGGCCTGGAGCCGGAGTATGTGTGCCAGGCCAAGGGCATCGAGTACGGCAGCCCGATCTGCCAGCGAGTGCACGGCGCCGTGGTCGACCACGCGGTCAGCCGCCTCCTGGTCGAGGCTCTCACCCCGCACGCGATCGCCGCATCCCTCGCGGTCGCCGGCGAGCTCGCCGCCCGCGCCGACGAAGCCGAGCGGCTGCGAGCCGCCGGTGTCGAACGAGCCCAGTATCAGGTGGACTTGGCAAGACGCCGCTATCTCGCCGTCGACCCCGACAACCGGCTCGTCGCCGGGAGCCTCGAAGCCGACTGGAATGCCGCCCTGCGGGAACTCACCGCCGCCCGCGACACATACGAGAACGCCAGAAACGACGGCCACGGCGTCCTCGACGACGCCCAGCGGGCCCGGATCACCTCCCTGGCCGCCGACTTCCCCGCTCTCTGGAACGACTCCGACACCCCGATGCGGGAACGAAAACGCCTGGTCAGACTGCTCGTCTCCGACGTCACCCTGATCCGGGCCGACCAGATCACCGTCCACGTCCGCCTCACCGGCGGCCAGGAACACACCCTGACCAGGCCCGTCCCCCTCGCCTCCTGGCAGATCCGCCAGACCCCGCCGGAGATCGTCGCCGCCATCGACGAGCTCCTCGACGACCACACCGACGGCCAGGTCGCGGAGATCCTCACCGAGCGTGGTCACGTCAGCGGCACCGGACAGCCCTTGAAGCCGACGATCGTGCGTCATCTCCGAATTCGGTACGGACTGCGCAGTCATCCCCAACGACTCGCGGACCAGGGCATGTTGAGCCTGCGCGAGATCGCCCGCCGCCTCGATCTGCACACGAACACCGTCAAGAAGTGGCGCGATGCCGGACTCCTGACCGGCCGCGTCGCCAACGACAAGGGCGAGTACTTCTACTACCTGCCCGGCCCCGACCTGGACCGGCCCCGGATCGGACGGCCACCAGCCCCACGACCAGCACCAACCGAAACACCCACCGAATCAGCCCAAGGAGGCGCAGTATGAAGCACGGGGTTTGAAGGTGGGGTAGCCGGTGTAGGGGCCGCCGTCGCCGTACACCGTCTCCATGTGGCAGATCGCGAGGTCAGCCCGGGAGACGACCGGCTCGACGCCGGCGAGCATCGGACGGAAGTCGTAGCCGTCGCCCACGGCATCCGCCTTGGCCTGGCGGATGATCGAGGCGTGCGGGAGCACGTCACCGCTGGCCACGAGTGTGAAGCCGCGCGGGGCCGTGACGCTGCCGCCCGCCGCCGAAGGCGTGGAGTGCGCCGATGCCTGATGGGGTGCGGCCGGTGCCACCCGTGCCGGTGGGGCTGTCTGCTCCGCGCAGCCTGTGCCGGCGGTGAGCAGTGCGGCGGCGGTGATGGCCACCGCTCCGTGTCGCGTGCGCTTTGTCATCGGCCTGGCTCCGTCGTGGTGGGGTATGGTGGGCCGGTTGTCATGCAGCCGGTCCACTGCATCCACGCGGGGAAGTACCGCCCAGTCAAGAACAAATATGATTAAACGCCGCTAAGTCACTTAAGCGGACGTAGTGCCGTCCGCCGACCGCTCGTCGCACCATTCATCGCTCCGAGCGACCGCTCGCGGCCGTCCGTGCCGCGCTTGAACTGGTGATGCTGCTGCTTTGTCACGGCAGTGAGGCTGTCGGCTCCCGACAGGCGGCCTGGTCAGGGCCTCCTTAGAGTCGGCTTATGAGTGTGAGCGTGCCGGAGACTCCGGAGACCCCTCCCAGGCGTAGCCGTTTGCTGAGCAGAGTGCCGGGCGCCTTCGCGATGTTCTTCGGGACCCTCGGGCTCTTCTGCGGGATCCTGGCCCTCAGTCTGACACTGCGTCATCTGCTGCGGCCGGTCGCGCGCCTCCTCGACACCGTCACCGTCCCGGTCAGCGCCAACCTCGCGTACGCCGTCTTCCTGCTGCTGCTCGCCGCGGCGATCGGGGCGCGCAAGAAGGTCGCCTGGTGGCTCGTTGTCATCTATCTGACGCTGCTGGTGATCGCGGACATCCTGCTGCTCCTGCTGGACTCCGACTGGATGTGGGCGCCCAGCCTGGTCCTCTGTATCGCCGCCCTCGCCCTGCTCGTCCTGACGCGGGAGCAGTTCTACGCCGAGACCAGACGCGGCTCCCTGCGGCGAGCGGTCGTCGTGCTCGTCCTCGGCCTCGCCGCCGGTGTGCTGGCCGGCTGGGGACTGGTCGAACTCTTCCCCGGCACCCTCCCGCGCGGCCAGCGGCTGCTCTGGGCCGCCGACCGGGTGCTCGGGGGCCTGGTCTCCGCGAACCACTACGATGGCCGGCCGCCCCGCGCGCTCTTCTTCTTCCTCGGCCTCTTCGGCGCGATCGCCCTGCTCTGGGCAGCCATCACGCTCTTCCGCTCCCAGCGCATGGAAGCCTCGCTCCACGGCGACGAGGAGCCCCGTATCCGCGCGCTCCTCGCGGCGTACGGAGCCCAGGACTCGCTCGGCTACTTCGCCACCCGCCGCGACAAGGCGGTCGTCTTCGCACCCAGCGGCAAGGCCGCCGTGACTTACCGCGTCGAGGCCGGAGTCTGCCTGGCCAGCGGCGACCCGGTCGGCGACCGGGCGGCGTGGACCCCGGCGATCGACGCCTGGCTGGACGTCGCCAAGCGGTACGCCTGGGCCCCCGCCGTGATGGGCGCGTCCGAGGGGGGCGCCACCGGTTACGCCCGCTCCGGGCTCGGCGCGATCCAGCTCGGCGACGAGGCGATCCTCCAGGTCGCGCGCTTCGACCTGGACGGCCGCGATATGCGGGTGACCCGGCAGGCTGTGAACCGGGTCCGCAGAACGGGCGCCCGCACCGTGATCCGGCGCCACTCGACGCTCTCCGACGACGAGATGGAGCAGATCGTCGGCAGGGCCGACGCCTGGCGCGACACCGAGACCGAACGCGGCTTCTCCATGGCGCTCGACCGGCTCGGTGACCCGGAGGACGGCGACTGCCTCCTGGTCGAGGCCTTCGACGCCGACGACCGGCTGATCGCGCTGCTCTCTTTCGTCCCCTGGGGCAGGGACGGCATCTCGCTGGACCTGATGCGCCGCGACCGCGCCGCTCCCAACGGCGTCATGGAGTTCATGGTCGCCGAGCTCTGCGCGTACGCCCCCAAGCTCGGCGTGCACCGTGTCTCCCTCAACTTCGCCGTCTTCCGCTCCGCCTTCGAGGAGGGCGCCCGCATCGGCGCGGGCCCGGTACTCCGCCTCTGGCGCGGACTGCTGCTCTTCTTCTCCAAGTGGTGGCAGCTCGAGGCCCTCTACCGCTCCAACGTCAAATACCAGCCCGCCTGGTTCCCGCGCTTCCTCTGCTACGCAGATGCGGGCTCCCTCGCCCGTGTCGGGCTGGCCTCCGGCATCGCCGAGGGCTTCGTCTCCGTGCCCAGTCTGCGCAAGCTCCGCGGCAAGGGCGCCCGCCGCCCCGGCGCCGTCACGACCCCGGCCACCACCGCGGGCCTGCCCACCATCGACGCCCTGGGCCTCGTGGACCCCGACGCGGCGGCCACCGGCGAGCGCAGGCTCCCGGACCAGGTCCGCGTACGCCACCAGAAGCTGGACCGGCTACGGGCCGCCGGCACCGATCCCTACCCCGTGGGCCTGCCCCCACCCACCCACACCGCGGCCGGAATCCGGGCCACGCCCACGCCCGGAGCGGCGGCTGCCGTGGCCGGGCGCGTGATGGTCGTACGCGATCTCGGCGGCGTCGTCTTCGCCGTGCTCCGCGACTGGTCGGGCGACCTCCAGCTCGCCCTGACCCGGGACGGATCAGGCGCCGACGTCCTTGCCCGCTTCACCCGCGACATCGACTTCGGCGACCACATCAGCGCCACCGGCACCATCGGCACCAGCAACAGCGGCGAGCTCACCCTCTTCGTTACCGACTGGCAGCTCACCGGCAAATGCCTGCGCCCGCTCCCCGACAAACGCCGCGGCCTCGCCGATCCGGAGGCCAAGGTCCGCAACCGCTACGTCGACCTCATCGCGAGCCCGGAAGCCCGCGATGTCGTACGCGCCCGCTCCACCGCCGTACAGGCACTGCGCCAGGGACTCCTGGACCGGGGCTATCTGGAGGTCGAGACGCCGATGCTCCAGCAGATCCACGGCGGCGCCAACGCCCGGCCCTTCACCACCCACATCAACGCCTACGACCTCGACCTCTACCTGCGGATCGCCCCCGAGCTCTACCTCAAACGGCTCTGCGTCGGCGGCGTGGAGAAGGTCTTCGAGATGGGCCGCACCTTCCGCAACGAGGGCGTCTCCTACAAGCACAACCCCGAGTTCACGATGCTGGAGGCCTACCAGGCCTTCGCCGACTACAACGTGATGCTCGACCTCACCCGCGAGCTGATCCAGGGCGCGGCCACCGCGGCCTTCGGCGCCCCCATCGCCCGGAAGGCCGGTCCGGACGGGCGTCTGGTCGAACACGACATCTCGGGACCCTGGCCGGTCAAAACGCTCTACGTCGCCGTCTCCGAGGCTCTCGGTGAAGAGGTCGACGCGGACACTGAGGAGCACCTCCTGCGCCGCTTCTGCGACCGGGCCGCAGTGCCCCACACTCCCGAGAACACCCGAGGAGACGTCGTCCTAGAGATGTACGAACGGCTCGTCGAGGAGAAGACCCAGCTGCCCACGTTCTACAAGGACTTCCCGACCGACGTCTCTCCGCTCACCCGTGAGCACCGCCGTGACCCCCGCCTCGCCGAACGCTGGGACCTCGTCGCCTTCGGTACGGAACTGGGCACGGCGTACTCGGAGTTGACCGACCCCGTCGAGCAGCGCCGCCGCCTCACCGCCCAGTCGCTGCTCGCGGCCGGAGGCGACCCGGAGGCCATGGAACTCGACGAGGACTTCCTGGACGCACTGGAGTACGCGATGCCGCCGACCGGCGGGCTCGGTATCGGTGTCGACCGCATGGTCATGTTCCTCACCGGCCTGACCATCCGCGAGACGCTGCCGTTCCCGCTGGTCCGCCGCCAATGATCGTCGCCACCGGTGTCAGTTTCCAAAGTCGGCTGCACGGGCGGCCGGAGTTGGCTGCACGCGCTGACGGTCGGCTCCCGTAACTGCGGGGCCGTCTGTGGAAGTCACGTGCAGCGGCGACAGCACATCGCTGGCTGTCCGTCTCCGTCCACGTGACTACTTGAGGTCGGAGAGAAGCGCGTCAAGTGCCTTCCCCAGAGCGTCGGAGTTGGCCGTGTCGAACCACGTGGTGCGGATGCGTTCGTTGTTGCCGTTCGGTGTCTCGTGGTCGGCCGCGAGCTGGTGCAGGGAGCGGCTCTCGTCACCCAGGGCGCGCCCGGTGCCCTGGAAGAGGCTGCGGATGTACCGGTCCGCTTCCGCGGACGGAACGCCCTGCCGGTCGGCCCAGGCGGTGAGCGTGGCCAGGTACGAGTAATGGGTGGTCAGCGTGCCGGTCAGCGCGGAGAAGACGTTAAAGGCCGCCTCGTCCGAGACGGGGAGCGATCCGCCGAGGCGGTCGAAGAGGCTGTCCACGACCGGATGGGAGGGGCAGATGACGGTGACGGACCGGCGCTCGCGCACGGCGGGCAGGGGGATGGCGCGTACCAGCGGGGCGTCGGTGCCGAGTGTCTGGTGCAGATCGTCGATACCGACGCCGGCCATGACGTTGACCACGACGCGGGCGCTGTCGACCCGGAGTCCGGCGAGGGCCTCGGAACGGTCCTCCCGGCGGACGGCGATCACCACCACCTCGGAGCGGTCCACCACGTCCTGGTTGTCGGCGCACACCCGCACGGTCGGATAGCGCTGGGCCAGCTCGGCGGAGGTGCTGACCCCGCGGGGAGAGAGGAAGATCTCCGGCGCGTCCTCGACGCCGTCGCACAGGCCGTCCACGATGGCGCGGCCGATTTCACCCACGCCGATGATCCCGATGCGCTTCACCATGTCTCCTTGAACGACTTGCCAGTGGTGACCCCAGACTCCCATCCGTGACACCGCTACTTGCACCTGGGGTCAGAGAGAGTCCGGTGCCGTTACGCCTGGAGGTAGCGGTGCAGGGAGGTCTTGGGGATGCCGGTCTTGGCTGCGATCTGGCCGAGGCTGCTGCCCTGCTCCTTGAGGAGCCTGGCGTATTCGATCTTGTCGGCGGGGTGGGCGACAGGTCGGCCGATGTGGCGGCCGGCGGCTTCGGCGACGGCGCGGGCGTGGGCGGCGCGCTCCGCGGTGAAGGTGCGTTCCATTTCGGCGAAGAGGGCCAGGAGCAGGAAGGCGATGCGGCCCATGCCTTCGTCGGCGGTGTTGATCGGCAGGGGGTCGGCCAGGGAGCGCACGCCGATGTTCTTCTCGCTCAGGTCGTGGACGAGGTTGAGGACTTCGCGCAGGTTCCGGCCGAGCCGGTCGAGGGTGTACACCACGACGGTGTCACCGGGGCGGGCGTAGGCGAGCAGGTCGACCAGGCCGGGGCGGTCGACGGTGGCGCCGCTCTTCTTGTCGACGTAGGTGCGTTCGTCGGGGATGCCCGCTGCGTTCAGTGCGTCGAGCTGGCGCTCCAGGCTCTGTTTGGTGGTGGAGACCCGGGCGTAGGCGAGTTCGAGTCCGCCCGCGGGGTGGCGCTTGTCGGTTCCCATGGCCGGACCGTACCGGAAGTCGACTCCGTACGGGAGTTCCGGAACGCTCTTTATGGAACGACTTACGGAACGGGCGCCGTGGCGATCCGCCCTGGATGCACATACCCTGACGGGCCGCCGGATGCCATGTTCCACTTCCATGGATGTGGAACATGCATCAGGCAAGGTCGGTGCGACCGAGATTGCGGGCGCTGGGCAGGAAGTCGGCGGGCACGCCGACGCCGAACAAGAAGGCGCGCTCTTCTTCGAACCGGTCGAGGGTTCGGCAGCCGAGGGTGAGCAAGATCAAGAGCTGCCGGGCGGCGTCTCGGTCCGTGCGCGCCAGGGCGAGAGCCGTCTCCATCTCGGCTATGGCCTCCTGCCAGGAACTTCGGTGCGGGGGCTGCCGGTCGCCGTCGTAGATGTGCCGGTGCTCCAGCCGCAGCGTGGAGGCGAGGCGGCCGAAGGCGATGATGGTCCCATCGGCGACCAGATGCAGGGCGGTGGCGGCGGCGTGCAGCATCGCCTCTTGGACGTCGGGCTTGAGGTGTTCGTAGGGCCGCCAGGTGGTCAACCCGGCGCGCTCTTCGAGCCCGGCAGCCTGCCACACCTGTTCCAGTGTGGCCCGGCCGTGGTTGCGTCGGCCGCTCGGGGAGAGGCTGACCTCGTCCAGCAGGCAGCGCAGCAGCCGGAACCAGACCCCGGCGTGCACGCTGCGGCCCGGCAGGGTGACCCGCCCGGTGGTGAGTCCTTCGTAGGTGTAGCGGTCCACGGTGGCCAGCGGTTCGGCCAGCGGCACGGGGCCCGGTCCCTCCTGGCCGACGGCGACGGACAGAGCGACCGCGGTGGCGTCTTCCAGGCGGCACCCGTGCTCGACGCAGCCGGTCATCAGCGGCAGCCGCCACAACAGGGCCCGCCCGCGCCCGGGGTCGGCGGCGCACACGGGGCAGGCCCGGTGCAGTGGCCAGTATCCGAGCCATGGTCCCGGCCAGCGCCTCCAGCGGTTGACCTGGTTGGTGCCGGCCTCCCCGGGAACCAGGAGCACGGAGTTGTCCCGGACGTAGGCGTCGAACATCGGCTGCGTGTCCTGGAGCGGCACGGTGAGTTTGTCGAACAGCCACGGTTCCCAGCCGGCCAGCGTCATCGCCCGCAGCCGGGCGAGCTCGACCCCGGCGCGCTCGGCCAGCGCGGTGAGCATCGCCATCGGCGGGTCGTAGTCGAGGTCTGCCGGGACGTCCGGGTCGACCAGGCCGAGGTTGCGGGTGAGTAGGTCCTTCACCGGCATCTCGTACAGCCCGGCCAGCCGGTCCAGCCATGACGACAGCGACTCCAGAGGGCGGGGCTGAGGGTGCAGAGGCCAGCGCCGCGGTGGGCTCACGTCAGCTCGCGCTCGAACAGCCGACGCCGCTCGGTCGGCCCGTCGTACGGCGCCAGCAGCAGAGTGCGCTGGTTGATGGCCTCTTCACCGGACTCGATCGCGGCCACCGCGGCGTCGGTGAGCAGATGGGCCAGCTCGCCGATCGTGCCCTCGCTGCGGGTGAGCAGGTAGCCGGCCATCTCGGCGGTGGCGATCGGCGAGGGCCTGCGCAGCGGGAACGCCGCGGCGAAGCTGGCCAACAGCGAGCAGGCGTCGGCGTCTGCCTCCCAGCGGGGCAGCGTCAGCGGCGCGAACCGGTTCTCCAACTGGTCGTCGGCTCGGATAGCCAGGTAGGCATCCCGGGTGCCGACGCCGACCAGCGGGATGCGCAACTCGTTACCCAGGAAACGCAGCAGGTTCAAAAACTCCCGGCGGCGGTCGCCGCGTCCGCCGAGGACGTTGTGCAGCTCGTCGATCACCAGCATCCGCACTCCGGCCGACCGCAGCAGCCGCAGCGTCAACTGCTCCACGTCGGCCAGCCGGTAGCGGGCCCGCAGTGGGGCACCGAGCGCGGCCAGCAGCGCGGTGTAGAAGCGGATCACCGACGGATCGGAGGGCATCTGCACCGCCAGCACGGGAATCTCCTCGCGGTCCGGGTGCGATATCGGCGGGTTGGTGCGGCGGAACTTCTCCACGATCATCGACTTGCCGTTGTTCGTCGGCCCGATCAGCAGCAGATTCGGCATCCGCTGCTTGGACGGCCACGACAACAGCGTCTCCAGCCGCTCCAGGGCCTCTATGGCGCGCGGGTAGCCGATCCACCGGTCCGCCCGCACGTACCGCAGCCGCTCGGCGTCCGGCAGCCGCGCGATCTGCTGCGCGGCCGGGTGCAGGTGCGACAGATCCACCGGCTCGTCCTCGTTCACCACTGCTCGATCACCTCAAACGGCCTGGCCACAGCCTCCCCGCCCTGGTTGGCGGGCGGGGCAGGCGGCTTCGGAGGCGGCGTCGGCCGCCGGGGACCGGGCGGCGCCTCGGTGCGGCGCTGTCGGTCCCGGCGGGCCTTGCGAGTGCTGGCCGCGGCGACCTCGGTGATCTCGCGCATCTGCGCCACCATGGCGAACAACGCGTTCTCATCGACCTCGGCGCGACCCAGCTCGCGCAGCCGCGCGACGGCCGCCTTCTGCTCCCACACGCTGATCGGCGGCCTCGACAGCGTCCGGTAGGGAACCTTCACGTAGGTGTCCTGGTCCGGGTCCAGGGCCCAGATACGGCTGATGTCGCGCGGATCGCGACGCAGGACGAACCGGCCCAGCCGCTCGCGGCGGGCGATCCACGTCTTCAGCGCGTCGCTGTAGTACTGCACGTGGTCGATGACGAACCCCGACCGCGACAACGTCCGCCGGACCACCGGCAGGAAGTCCACCAAGAACGCGGTCTCATTGGTCACCATCACCGGCGAGGCCACCGCGGCCATCTCCGCCCAGACCCCCGCCGGGGTGCGGCCCAACCCCTCGTGCACCTGGCCGTGGTAGCAGCACGCCGCCAAGGCCAGCCACCGCTGCAACTTCCTTAAGGTCAAAACGGCCTTGGCGTCGCTGTCGTAGGCGCCGCGCTCGGCGGTATTGGAGAACGTGGTGCCTGGCAGCTCGTGGACCATCTCCATCATCGTGCCGATCAGCCGCTCGATGATCCCACCGAAGTGCGGCAGGCCGGGCGGCCGGTAGCGCAGCCTGATGCCGTGCTGGTCGCAACCGCGACGCAGAGCCTCACTCTTGAACTCTGCGGCGTTGTCCACATACAGCTCGCGCGGTTTGCCGCTCATCGACCACACCACCTCGGCCCCCAGCCTCTCCAGCCACGGCCGCTTGTCGGTGGCCGCATGCGCCAGGCACAGCCCCACCGAGGTCGCCGACGGTGCCTCCAGCGTCATCACCAGGCCCACCACACATCGGCTGACCACGTCGATCGCCGCCGTCAGATACGGCCGGCCGATCGGCAGCCGGTGCTGCTCGTCCACCACGATCACATCCACCGGCGTGTGGTCGACCTGGACCTGCTCCAACACCGCAGTGACCTCGGGCGGCATGCCGCCCGCTGACCGCAGCGGACGGGCTGCCTCGCTTCCCTCCCGCGCCGTGGTGGAAGCAACCGGGTCCAGCTGTGCGATCCGGCGTCGCACCGTTCCGCGTGAGGGAATTTGCAGATCACGAGCCCGGCACTGGCGCGTGATCTCCCGGTGGATCACCGCTACGGTTCGGCGCTGCCGCGTCAGGTACCGGGTGCGCAGTACCTCTTGAACGATCGCCTCGACCTCACCGGACAGACGTCCACCGCCGCGCCCACCGCTGGAGTGGCCCGGCAGCAGGTCTGATACCACCCCTTCACCCACCCGCCACCGCCCGACCAGCACGTACACCTGGCGCCGGGAGATCTGAAGCATCGCGGCTGCCTCGTCCGCGTCCGCCAGCCCCACCGTGTCCTTCGCAGCGAGCGGACCTATCACCTCGGCCTGCCTCACTACGGCATCCCACAGCTCGTCTGGCGCGGTCAGCACCCCGCGCTCGGCCACCGGTCCATCGACCATCCCGAAGCCCCCGTCGCGCATACGACTACGGCCAAGTCGACCGTAGCGCAGGCGACTTCGGACCGTCTGGGAGTTCGCACTTCCCTGCACTCGGCGGCGAATCCCCAGCTCATCCGTGCACGCGACTACGGACATTCACACCCAGATCGC
The DNA here is from genome assembly GCF_018614615.1 of Streptomyces sp. ISL-100. GTDB lineage: Bacteria > Actinomycetota > Actinomycetes > Streptomycetales > Streptomycetaceae > Streptomyces. The sequence continues at coordinate 13,111 of NZ_JAGGOK010000052.1, forward strand.
GAAGCGTTTGATCATTTCGGTGCGGTGCTCGGTGGCGGTCATGAGGTGGCGTCGGGGTCGGAAGTGGGGTGAGATGCCGCTGAACGCGGCCAGGAAGCGTTGGGCCGCGCCGACCGTGCGGAAGCCCTTCATGGCGCGTTCGCGTTGCCTGGTGGGTTGGCGGCTGTTCTCCGCACGGTTGTTCAGGCCTTTGTGGGCGCGGTGCTCGACGGAGGGGATGACCTCGCGGTGGACGGCGCCGTAGGAGCGGAGCTTGTCGGTGACCACCACCCTGGGCACCGAGGGGGTCGTCTTCATCAGCTTCCTGAAGAAACGCCTGGCCGCGGCCTTGTCGCGCCGGTTCTGCACGAGGATGTCGAGCACGTTGCCGTCCTGGTCGACGGCCCGCCACAGGTACCGCTGCTCGCCGTTGATCTTGACGAAGACCTCGTCCAGATGCCACTTGTCCCCGGGGCGGGGACGCCGGCGCCGCAGAGCGTTGGCGTAGTCCTGACCGAACTTAGGACACCACCGGCGGACCGTCTCGTAGGAGACGATCACACCGCGCTCGAGCATCAGCTCCTCGACCTCGCGGAAGCTCAGCGGGAACCGGAAGTACAGCCACACACAGTGGGAGATGACCTCCACCGGGTACCGGTGGCCCTTGTACGACGGCGGCGTCGTCGACATCAGCGATCCCCTCCCAGCACGGCCAACCCCAAGATCATCCCATCCCCGGCAGCCAACGTGACTGCCAGGGACAGAGCAGGTGGGCGGCTGGTCTTGCAGTGACTGATCCATGTCGTCTCCATATGAAGTTGTGACGCCTCCACCGCTGTCCGGCCCTTCGTGGACCGTCGAGCGAGGACGCGCTTACGGTCAGCACCGTAAGCAAGTTATGTCCGGGTATAAATGGTTTTGCCCGTATTCATGGTCAATATCACGGGAGGGCGTCGACGCGCTGCGGTCTGGGCGAGCCAATCTCGACCTCCTCCGCAAGCGCGTACTCCTCACGCCCTGACCCGGCAGCGTCACAAGATCAGCGACAGACCCGAAAGACCTGATCAAGGGACGTGCGAGGGCTATGGCACCCTACAGGCACCGCACCGGAGGCGGCCGTGGAACTGCTCACCGCCAGGTGGCAGGACAAGGGCGCCGGCGCCGTCCAGGTCCGCGCCGCCTCTCCGTCTTGGCCACCGACCTTCAACGCGCCCGCCTCCTTCAGCCCGCCACCCGGCCGCTCACCACGCAGCCCTCGCCCCACCAGGCCGACGCCATCGCCGGGCGGAAGAACCTCCGTCCGTCCGTACGCGGTCCCATCCAGCCCGCCGAGGCCGGGGTGCTCCTGCGCGTCTGGGTCGACGGCGGTATCGACACCCACGACGCCGCTCAGCGCCAGGCCCTCGAAGACCTCGCCGCCGCCGACATGGTCACCCGCGGCGACATCATCGACCGCTTCCACGACAACGTGCTCTACAGCTTGCGCATGCTTCCCGAGCCGTCACCGTCTCCTGACACGGACTCTGCGCACCCACTGACATCACCCTGCGCATCCCACTGGCATCTACCGTGCGTACGACAGCGGCATGAGAACTGTGCCGCACGGCACGTGCACTTCGGGCCCGGAAGCTCCGTTCGCCATCCCGACACCGAATCTCCACACGCCCGTCGGCACTCCGCCGCACCCGGTTGTTACAACGAACGGCATGTCGAAGATCACGCTCCATCGAGCCACCGCAGCGGCCGTCCTCACCCTGACCACCGTCCTGACCGGGCCGGCCTCCGCCGCACAGGTCGCGCCCCGGGCGCAGACGCTGAAGGTGATGACCTTCAACACCTGGCACGGCGGCAACCGGGTGGACGACGGCATCACCAAGATCGCAAACGAGATCACCAAGGCGGGCGCCGACGTCGTCGCCCTCCAGGAGTACGACGCGGACTCCGCGCAGCGCATCGCCGACCGTCTCGGCTGGTACACCACCGCGACCGGCACGCACGTCGACATCGTCTCCCGTTTCCCCTTCGAGAAGCAGGACCGCACCGGCACCGGCAACGGGGTGATCGCCGCGAAGATCAAGGGATTCTGGGTCTATTCGGTCCACTTCGACTACACCAAGTACGGCCCCTACAACGCCTGTTGGGACAACGACTCCTACCCGACGATCTACGCCGACGAGGCCAACCGCGGCAAGCAGGCCAAGGAGGTCGTCACCTGGGCCGGGTCGAGCCCCGCCATCGTCGCCGGTGACTTCAACTCGCCCTCGCACCTGGACTGGACGGCGGACACCAAGGCCGCCCACTGCAACTCGGTGGTCGAGTGGCCGGCCACCAAGGCCTTCTGGGACGGGGGGTACTGGGACTCGTACCGCGAGGTGCACCCCGACGAGGCCGCACAGCCGGGCAACACCTGGTCCCCCGTGGTGAAGTCCACCGACGGGCGCCCGGAGCCGCAGGACCGCATCGACTTCATCCAGTACAAGGGCGGCACCCTCGACGCGGTCGCCTCGACCACGGTCGGCGGCGGCGCGGACTGGCCGAGCGACCACCTCGCGGTACTGACGACGTTCACCTACTGACGTCGATCACCCGCGCCCGCCCCTGACGATCAGCTGGTAGCCGCCACGCCACAGCGGCGCCGCACTGATCAGCACCCAACACAGGGCCCTGAGCGCGCCTCTCGCTGACGATCAACCGCCCCGGAGCCCATCCGGTCATCCGGGGCGGAGATCGGCGCTCAAAGCCCCGCGTGGACGATCATCGCTCCATCTCCTCTCCACAGAGAGGAGACCGTTTCCCCCTTTTCGACGGGGCGTCGGGCGACCGGTCACGTGGCCGGGCAGGGAGCCGTGGCGGTGTGGCCCGATGCCCCCGGCGCCGCCGGTGACCGGCCAGGCAATCGGTCACCGGCCACGCGCCGGCCATCAGATCGGTCACGTGACCGGCCATCGGTCATGCCCTGAATCGGTCATCGGTCATCGGTCCTGACCTGTGACCGATCGGCGTGACCGGTGGACCCGATGACCGATCGGCTCCGTACGCCTGGAACGCCGGCAAGCCATCTATGCCGCTCGGCAAGCCCGCCGCAGAGCGGCTGGCAAGCCTTTATGGCGGCGGAGCCGCCAAATGTCACAGCAGGACGGGGCGGGTCAGGGGAAAGGCCGTTCAGGGGGCCAGGCCGGCATGACGCCGACCTCGTGTGACGAGGGTCACTCGGGTGGCGGTGGGGGTCGGTCGGCCCCCGGAGCGAGCGTGGGCCGGACCGGCGGGACCGCCCACCGCGCCGCACCCGAGGGACCTTCGGCCCGGGGCTTCGGGCCGGCGCCCAAGGCGTCAAGGCGCCGGGCCGGAAGCCCCCCGCACCCTCCCGAAGGTCCGTGGATCCGGGCGCCCCGCGCTGTCACGGTGGAGGACATGCCCAGCAGGGAGCCCCGCTCCCCCCGGCGCCCCGCCCCCATCCTCGAACGAAGGTCACCTCACGTGTTCTCCTCCCTGAACCGCACCACCCTTCGCCGCCGTATCACCGGTTCCGTCGCCGCCGCGGGAGCCGCCGGCATGCTGGTTCTCGCCGGCACCGGCAACGCGTCCGCCGCCCCGGCCGCCGACTGGTCCGCGGTCGCCCAGTGCGAGTCCGGCGGTGACTGGAACGCGAACACCGGCAACGGCTTCTCCGGTGGTCTGCAGTTCACGCAGTCCACCTGGAGCGCGTACGGCGGCACCACGTACGCCGCGAGCGCCCACCAGGCCACCCCGCAGGAGCAGGCAAAGGTCGCCGACAAGGTGCTCCAGGGCCAGGGCATCGGCGCCTGGCCGGTGTGCGGCGCCAAGGCCGGACTCTGACAGCCGCGGGGACAGCCGCGGGCCACTCCTGAATGCCCCCGGGCCGGCACTGGTCGGCCCGGAGGCGTACATCGGGGAATGGCACGCATGAGCGCTCGCACCCAGTCTTCCGAGGCCCCCACCGGGCCGGCTTCGCCTGCTTCGTCGGCCGCCCCAACGCGGGCAAGTCCACCCTGACGAACGCTCTGGTCGGCCAGAAGGTCGCCATCACCTCCAGCCGGCCGCAGACCACGGCCACACCGTGCGCGGCATCGTGCACCGCCCCGAAGCGCAGCTGACCCTGGTCGACACCCCCGGCCTCCACAAGCCGCGCACGCAGCGCCAGGTCGCCTTCCCGCTCCCAATAGCGCCGCGCGGCGTCGTACCCGCGCGTCCAGTCCTGCCGTTCGGTGTCCCAGATCATGCCGAGCTCCTCCAGCTCGTCCGCCCGTGTCGTCGCCCAGTTCTTCTGAGCTGTTGTTGTGACTGCGAGCTGGGGTTTCTCAGTTCCTTTGGGTGATGCCCGTGGTGCCGAGGGCCCTCGGGGCTGGGGGCGGTGAGTGTCTGACCTGTTCGTACGCGGGTGTGCGCAGGTTGATCGAGCGTTGTGCAGTTTCAGTGAGCTGCTACTTGATGGGACGTGTCAGGTGGTGTCGGGGTTGGTGAGGTCGTCGTGGGTGAGGGTGACGCGGGTGGCTTTGCCGGCCTTGCTGGCGGTGGCGGTAGGTGGCAGGACGCGGACGTGGATGAAGTAGACGCGGACGCCGGAGATTTCGGTGTACGGGGGCCAGGCGCCGGGGGTGCCGTCGGTGGGCAGCTCGAGGAGCTTGTCGGTGATGTTGTAGATGACGAGGTAGGCGGTGTGCTGCCCGTAATCGTGGGCGTACTTGATGATCTGGTGCACGCCTTTGACGAGGTAGCCCTTGCCGCGACTGCTTCCGTCGAAGATCTTGCCGTCGCAGACGAGGGGGTCACGGCCGTCGAGGTCGCCAATGAGGTCGGCTTCGCCGGAGGCTGAGCGGGGCTTGGCGTGGGTGATGTGGTCGCCTTCGAGGAAGAGGAAGCGCTGCAGGTCGAGGTTGTAGACCTCTTCGCCGTTGGCGCGGTCGGCTTCGAAGCGGGTGTACAGCTCTTCGCGGTCGAACCACTCGATGCGAGTGCGGTAGCGCTCGAGCGTGTGCAGGATGCTGCTCTCGGCGCCGACGCGTTCGCTGAGGAAGTCGAACAAGGGCTGCAGGATGTCTTCGGCGAACTCCCGCCAGCTGTCCTGGATGTTCCTTTTCGTGCTGTAGTCGCTCGCGGCGCGCCAGCCAGCTTCCGGGTCTTCTGCGTCGTCCTTGGCGATGTCCTGCATCAGTTCCCAGACGAGGGTGGCCCGTCCTTCTTCCGTTCGGCTTGGCCAGAAGAACCGGTCGCTGCGGGACAGGCCAGTGCGGAATCTGTCTCGGTTCAGCTCTGGTTCTGCTCGGGCTGCCTCCTCAAGTAGGCCTCTGAGGGCTGGCTGGCTGTTGATCCAGGCGACGGCGAGGTGGACTTCGTGGCCGGCGCTGGAGTAGGGCGCGGTCATAAGTTTGCGTAGGCGTTCGCGTACGGCTGGTACTTCACCGGAAGAGGCCTTTCAGAGCTTGTGAGATCTGCTGCTGGACGACGTCGCCGGCGTTCTGCGCGCTGCCGGTCTCATCGACTAGCCAGACCTGGGTGTAGCAGCAGGGGCAGATCACGGCGGTCTGGGCAACGACCTCCGAGTAGCGGATCCACATCAGGTAGCCGCAGGCGGGGCAAGCCGTCTCAAGATCCGAGCTGAGGAACTGTGTCGCGAGGGATTCGCCCATGGCTGGATTGTTCCGCATGGCTCTGACAACGGCGGTGTTGTCGGTTCTATCCGGGGTGGATGTTGATGGTGGTGAGGAGGTGTTGCTGGGTGGGGTGGAGGGAGGTCCAGCGGGTGCGTTGTCTGTCGGCCCACTTCTGCAGGGGCGGAGGATGGAGCCGGCCGGTGCGGTGGTGCAGCTTGGCTTGTTGGTAGCTGCGTTGCCATGTGTGGGGCCAGGGTGGGTTCCACCAGGGGTCGAGGTTCTCGAGGGCCTGGGTGGTGCTGGGGGAGAGGCGTCCTTGGCGGGCTTTGCGGCGTGTTTGTACCAGCCAGCGGCCCAGGGGGAAGCCGTCGTGGTGGGTGTCTGCGCTGGGGGAGAGGTGGCCGTGGGTCTGGGCGTATGCGTGTGCGTGGGCGAGGCCTGGGCTTGTCGGGTAGACACGGCTGGTCCTGCGCCGCTGGCCGGCGGCGTCCGCGGTGCCGGGCGCGATTCCCAGGTCGGTCAGGAGTTTCTGTTGCTCGGGTCGTAGACGATCCCAGGCTGTGCGCTGTGCGGTGCTCCACGCGCGTACGTCGGCCGGTAGGCCGGTGGGGCGGCTTTGCGTGGTGCGGGCGCGGGTGTAGGCGCGTTGCCAGGCCAGGTCCCAGGGCGGGTTCCACCATGGGTCGATCGCGGTGAGGGCCTGGTGGCGGGCGGTGGGGGTGGTCTCGCGTCGGGCTTGTTGGCGTTGGTCGTTGAGCCAGCGGCCGAGGAGGAAGCCGTCGTGGACGGTGGAGTAGGCCGCGGCCAGGGTGTGGTGGGTGGCGGCGTAGGCGCGGGCATGCGCGAGTGCGGTCTCGGCGTACGGGTTGAGGGGACGGGTGCGGGCCCTCTCGCGGGTGAGGCCGATGTCGTCCAGGAGGTGCTGCTGGTCGGGGTGGTCGGCGTCGAGCCGGTGGCCGGCCTGTACCTGGTCGTGGATGTGCTGCCAGGCGCGTTGCCACGCCAGGCTCCAGGGCGGGCACCACCAGGGATCGATCTTGTCCAGCGCCTTCGCCGCGGCAGAGGGAGGCCCGCCCCGGTGGGCGTCGGTACGGGCGTGCTGGCGTTGCCGGCGCAGCCATCGTCCGAGCTGGAATCCGTCGTGGATGGTGTCGATCGCGGCGGCGAGGGTTTGGTGCGTCGCGTGGTAGGAGCGCGCGTATCCGAGGCCGACGGCGAAGTCGGCCTCGCGTTCGGCGGGCCGGGCGGCGGCGCTGCGGGCAGTCTCCCCTGTCAGTCCGATACGTGCGAGCAGGTCCTGCTGGTCGGGCTGGAGGGTGTCGTACTGGGCGCACTGGGTGGTCAGCCATGTGGCGAGCGCGCTGCTGGTGCCGGGGAACCCGGCCGCGGCGTCCAGGACGTAGCCGTCTTGGACGTGGGTGTGTGCCTGGTGCCAGGAGCGCTGCCATTCCAGTGTCCAGGGCGGGTTCCACCAGGGATCGATCGCCGACAGCGCCAGCGCCCGGGATGAGGGGGTGCCGTGGCGGTGCTGGTAGGCGCGGTCCTTGCTGCGCTGGTTGGCCAGCCACTGTCCCAGCTTCAGTCCGTCCTGGACGGTGTCGGCGGTCGCGTTCACCAGCGTCCCGTGGGCCTCGGCGAAGGCGCGGGCGCAAGCGAGGGCGCGCTGGAAGTGGCTGGCCATGTGCTTACGGCGGGGCCGGGCCGCCTGTACCGCCTCAGGGGTGAGCCCGATGTCGGCCAGGAGACGCTGTTGTGAACCGTTCCGGGTTTGATC
>NZ_JAGGOK010000053.1 GCF_018614615.1 Streptomyces sp. ISL-100
CTGGCCAAGATCAGAGGTAGATGTCCAGGAAGCGGCGGTGGTAGTCGCGCAGGGCGAAGAGCCCGAGCTTGGGGCGGGAGAGGCGCCACATCACACCGGTGGCGTCTTCGATCACTTCACGTACCGCGTACGGCAGGTGCAGTGTCGTGTCGAGACGGGTGCCGATGTGCAGCGGCGTGTCGTCGGGCTCCACCGAGCGCGCCGTTTCCAGCAGCCGGCGCAGGTGTTCACGGCCGCCGCCGACGGGCTGGGCGTCGTACGCCTGCCGCTGATCCTCCACGGCCAGCAGCGCCTCATGTATCCGGCGGGTGTCCTCGGACGGTTCGGTGACCCGCGCCAGCAGCCGCAGGACATGGTGCAGCGGGTCGCCGCCGTCCAGTGGCGGACGCAGTCCGGTGATGAGGATCTCCTGCCGCACCAGTTCGGCGAGCAGTCCGCGGACACGCTCGGCGGGAGCGCCGGGAAAGGCTTCCGCGGTGCGGCGGACCAGTTCCTCGTACGGCAGCGGAGCCTGGGCCTCGGCCACGGCCCGCTCGACCACCGGAGTCCTGCGTACGGACACCGTGGAGCGACCCTCGCCGCTCTCGCCGGGAGCGACTCCGTGGGTGGACGGCGAGGTGAGGACCAGTCGGTCCCCGCGCCGGGCCAGGGCCTGGTGGGCCTGGACGGTCAGCGTGGCGAGCACGGCCGGGTCGCGTTCCAGCCGGTGACCGATCCTGGTGAGCCACTGCATGTCGGCGTGGGTGCGGGTGCGGTGCGCGGTGCCCCGCTCGGCCTTGGCGGTGGAATCGAAGTGTCCGGTCGCCACGCCCGCGAACAGGCCGAAGGGGGTGGGCCTGGTCCGCATCCTGATGTCGTAGCGGAGCACGGCGAGCGCGGCCCGGCGCAGTTGTCCGGCTTTGATGCCGTCGCGGCCGCGTACGGTGACGCGGCGGACCATGGCGCTGAGGCTGGGCGAGGCCAGGTCGAGTGCCTCGCTCAGGGCGGTGTCCGCAGGGACCGAGGCCAGCAGTTCGGCGCAGGCGGTGAGGTCCCTGAAGGTGGATCACGGCACCGCCGAGTGCCGGGAGGGGAACCTGGCACTCATCACCGCCCCCGACGGAACGACCTATGCGCTCAACGACCGTGCCGAGGACGCCGGTTACCCCGACATCGACCCGCTGCGCGTGACCGGCGACAGTGGGGACAAGGTGAGCCTCGGCTCACTGCTCAGCAGGACCATGAAGCTTTGCCCTGCCTCGGGTTGACCACCCGAGGCGGCACCCCATGATCACGTGACAACAGCACGGGGGACATCGCCTTGCACCAGTCCGCTTCGACCACCACCGAACTCCACGTCCTGGTTCACTCCGGGCTCAAAGCACACCTCGACTCACCTCGTACACCGTTCAGTACGCTCAGGTCCGGCGTCGACCGCATCGAATTCATCGACGACGACGATCTGGCCGCACCCGGGACCGTGCTCGACCTCCCGGTCCTGATACCTGTCACCAGCGAGTTCCAGGCCGAGTGCCTGCGCGCCGTAAGAGCGCGGCACCCGCTGTCCCTCCTTGTCGCGGTCACCCACGACCTCACGGGGTTCCGGACGTACTTCGCCATCCGCTCGGGCGCCAACTTCGTGTTCAACCTGGCGATACCCGGCGAGAGCCAGATCGACATGCTGTACGCCCAGTCCCGGTCGCACCGGATGACCACGCCCGCGGGCCCCACCGGCCCGTGGTTGCGGGCAGCGCCGGGCGACCACGGAGGTCGTCACGAGAGCCACGCGAGCGGTGACGCCCGGGATCACGCGGGTCGGGGCGGCCCCGCCGGCGACGAACGATGTCCCGATCCGGCCCTTTCCGAGTCCGACGCGGAGCTGGCGCGAATGCTCTGTACGCCCATGACCGTGTCCGAGATCGCCCGGAGCTATTACTGCTCCGAGCGGTCCATGTACCGCCGCGTCCGCAAGCTCTACGACGATCTGGGCGTCTCGGGCCGGACGGAGCTGATGTCGCTGGCCGGCACACTCGGCCTGAACCAGCCGGCGACGACTCGGCTGCCCGGTCCGCGGGCGGTCCGTCCGCGCGCCTGCTGACCCCCTGGATCACCCGTACGCCCAAACGCCCCCACATCCACGATATACAGGCGCTCCACCGACGGCCCCGTGACGCTCAGCGCCGGGGCCGTCGGCATGCCGCCGCCGGTCAACGGATGCCCGTGTCCGCGGTTTCCAGCAGCCGGAAGAATCCGGCTTCCACGTCTCCGTCGAGGGCCAGCCCCGCCAGGGAGCCCTCGTACTGGGTGCGGCCGGCCGCCAGCACGTGCACCCGGTCGCAGACCTGGGCCACCTCCGCCAGCTGATGGCTGGCGATCAGCACCGCCACGCCCTCTCCGGCCAGCGACCGGATGATGCCGCGCATCTCGCGGATGCCGACGGGGTCCAGGCCGTTGGTGGGCTCGTCCAGGACGACCAGCCGCGGCCTGGCCAGCAGAGCGACAGCGATGCCCGGGCGCCAGCGCATGCCGAGCGAGTACGCGCCGACCTTCCTGCTCCGCGCGTCGGTCATTTTGACCAGGCGCAGCGCCGGTTCGATCCACTCCTCGGGCACACAGCGCAGCTTGGCGTGAACCTTGAGCGTCTCGTCGGCCGTCAGCGTCGGCCAGAGGCCGGGGACTTCGATCAGGGCGCCGACGTCGGCCAGCGACTCCCGCCCGACCGGACGGCCGAAAATCTCGATGCTGCCCGACGTGGGCCGCTGCAGCCCCAGCAGCGCCTTCATGAGCGTCGTCTTACCGGCGCCGTTGGGCCCGAGCAGCCCGTAGACCTCTCCCGCGCCGACCGTGAGGTCCACACCGTCCAGGGCCCGGTGCGAGCCGTAGTGCTTGTGCAGTTGGCGGATCGTGAGCGCCGGTGTCGTGGTCATCTTCAGATCTGTCATGGTCAGATCTCCTTACGGCTCATGTGCATACGACCGACGACCAGCAGGACCGCGGTCAGTACGACGGCCATGCCGACGGCCAGCGGGATGGCGGACATGTCGGTCACCGGGCTGTCCTTCGGAAGCGGCACTCCGTTGGGCCCGATCCCGGCCAGCGGCAGCACCACCCGCATAGGCCACGCGAAGGGAACGGCGTACCAGAAGACCTTGTCCGAGACGAGCGCCCCGCACAGCAGGCCGGCGACGCCCACCCCGATGCTGGGGCCCATGCCCCATACCACCGCGACCAGCACGGCGAGCGCCGTCATGGACAGGCCCACCAGCCAGGGCAGATAGACGGCCGCCACGACCGTGCCCATGGCCTGAGGGAAACGTCCGCTGATCAGCGCGCCGAGGGAAAGCATCACCAGCAGCACGGTGGAGGAGACGAAGCCCAGGACACCGAGGGCGGCCACCTTGCCGACGAAGTATCGTCCGCGCGGCACACCGTACGAGAGCAGCAGCCGCCACGCGTCCTGGTCGGCGCGGACGGACAGTGCGGCGGCCAGACCGGCGGTCATCGGTACCAGTACGCCCCAGAACTCCAGCGTCACATTGCGGAACACCTCGAAGGCCTGGCCCGCCTCGGCCTCGGACGAGCCGAGCGAGCCCAGGAAGAGAGGGACGGTGATGATCACCGGAGCGAGGAGGTGGTACCACGGTACGAACCCCCGCTTGTTGCGGGCGAGTTCGGTGCCGACCACGGTCGCCAGTGTGGGGTTGTCGCGCCGCCTCGCCGGGGACGGGACAGCCGTGTCGTACGTCATGTGTTCTCCTGCCTGGCCGCTGTCGCTTACGCCGTGTACGTAGCGGCGGCAGGCCGTTCGGTTCACCGTGCCCACGGCAGTCGGCGGACAGCTGACAACGGGCTGCCAACCGGGCTGCCAACGCCGCTGATCGGCGTCGTCGAGTGCGAGTGTCGTAGGCGCAACGCCCACTCCGTACTTGGAACTTGTCAGGGAGGAACACGCATGAAGAAGCTCCGCAGCGCGCTCGCCGTCGGTGCCATGACCCTCGCGCTCGGCGGTCTCCTCGCGCCCGCCGCTTCCGCCGGCACCATGACGCAGGATGCTCCGCGGGCAGAGACTGGAATCCAGAGGACCTGGCATGCCACTGTGCAGTGCCAGATCGTCCGTATCAGTGACAACAACGTCGTCAAGGTCGAGCGGGCCGACGGCACGGGCAACACGCAGGAGAAAGCCGTCCAGGACGCGGCCCGCAACGTCCCCGTTCCGCAGGGGCACTACAAGCGCCACTGCGACACCAAGCGCATTTGGTAGAGGTAAGCAATGCCTGAAGAACCCAGTGTCCATGAATTGCGGCTGGGCATTTATGCCACTCAGCAGCAGGCTGATGAGATCAAGGAACGCATCACCAGGCTGCTGTGCCCGGAGCCGGATCACGCCCCGCCGTGCCCGGTCCCGTGGTCGATGTTCATGGTGCACATGTCGGATCTCGACGCCCGCGAACTTCATCCGGGACTGGTCGAGCAGGCCGAGGCGGAGAAGCGCCTTCGTCCGTAACGGCGGTGGGGCCGGCCCGCGTTTGCGCGGCCGGCCCCACTGCGGGCTCAGCTACCCGGTGGGAAGGCCTGTTCGGTCCAAATGGTCTTTCCGGAGCGGGTGTAGCGCGTTCCCCACCGCTGGACGAGCTGCGCGACGATGAACAGGCCGCGCCCGCCCTCGTCGTCCTCCCCGCTGTGGCGCAGGTGCGGTGAGGTGTGGCCGGTGTCCGCGACCTCGCACAGGAGCGTACGGTCGCGGATGAGGCGCAGGTGCAGCGGCCCGGCGGCGTACCGCACCGCGTTGGTGACCAGTTCGCTGACGACGAGCTCGGTGGCGAACGTCAGCTCCCGCAGGCCCCAGTCGTGAAGCTGCCCGGTGGCCAGATCCCGGGCATGGCTCACGGCGGCCGGTTCCGCGGGCAGCTCCCATTCGGCGACCTGCGAGGCGCCGAGTTCGCGGGTGCGGACGAGCAGCAGGGCCGTGTCGTCGGCGGTCTGCCCGTCCGGTACGAGTTCCGACACGGCCCGGTCGCACAGCTCCTCCAGCGACGCGTGCCGGTCGCTGAGTACCCGTCCCAGGGTGTCCAGTCCGTGATCGATGTCGCGGTCGCGGGCTTCGACCAGGCCGTCGGTGAAGAGGGCCAGCAGACTGCCCACCGGCAGCTCTATCTCCATGGACTCGAACGGCAGGCCACCGAGCCCCAGGGGCGGTCCGGCCGGCAGGTCCGGGAAGGACAGCCGGCCGTCCGGGTGCACGACCGCCGGCGGTAGGTGTCCGGCCCGGGCCATGACGCATCGTCGCGAGACCGGGTCGTAGACCGCGTAGAGACAGGTGGCCCCGGTGGTCACATCGTCGAAGGTGCCGTCGAGCGTGCCGAGCTCGCCCCACTGCTCCTCCGCCGACTGCCCCACCAGATCGTCCAGCCGCGTCAGCAGCTCGTCGGGAGCCAGGTCCATCTGGGCGAACGCGCGTACGGTCGTGCGCAGCCGTCCCATGGTGGCGGCCGCCTGCAGGCCGTGGCCGACCACGTCCCCGACGACGAGTCCGACGCGGGTCCCGGACAGGGGGATGACGTCGAACCAGTCGCCGCCGACCCCTGACAGGTCGTCCGTGGGCAGGTAGCGATAGGCCAGATCGACCGCCGACTGCCGCGGCACGTGCTGCGGCAGCAGCTGGCGTTGCAGGGCGAGGGCCGCGGTGCGTTCACGGGTGAAGCGGCGGGCGTTGTCGATGGACACCGCCGTACGGGCGGCGAGCTCGTCGGCCAGCGCGATCTCACCGCTGTCGAAGGTGGCCTTGCCGATGCCCCGTACGAAGGTGACGAGGCCGAGGGTGCTGTCCCCGGCCCGCAACGGCACGACCAGGGTGGTGTCGTCGAGCACGAGCCCGCCGGAGGAGAGGCTGCGGTGCTGCGGCGAACCGGGCGGGTAGGCCACAGGGGGTCGCCCCTGCCCGCCGGGGCCGCCAACGTCTTCGGCCTCTCCGGCCGAGCGGCAGGAGACCCGTACCAGCGCCATCTCCCCCGAGCCGCCGGTGGCCGGCACCTCGCCTTCCAGTACCGCCGTCGCGAGATCGACCGTAACCGTGCCGGCGAACTCAGGGACCGCCACCTCGGTGATCTTCTCGGCGGTGACCAGTACGTCGAGCGCGGTGCCGATTCCGCGGCCCGCCTCGACGAGCAGGGCCAGCCGCTGCTGGGCCTTGTAGCGGTCGGAGATGTCGAAGGCGTCCTCGCACACTCCGAACACGTGCCCGCCGGCGTCCTGGAGCCGGTAGTAGGAGCAGGACCAGAGGTGATCCGCTTCCGGGTCACTGGGAGGCCGGCCCAGGAAGTGCAGGTCGAGAATGGGTTCGCCGGTGTCGAGTACATGGCGCATGACCGCGTCGAGCGTGCGCGGATACCCCTGGGTGACGAACCTGCCCTCGGCGTACAGCTCGTCCGCCCGCAAGCCGCTGAACTCGGCGAACGGCCGTCCGATCTCGCGTTCGTACGCCGTGTTGCACCAGGTCAGGCGCAGGTCGGTGTCGTAGATGGCCAGGCCGACGGGCGACTGCGTGGCCAGCCCGTGCAGCAGGGCCAGCCGGGTCTCCCACACCCGGAGGTCCTTCAGCTCCGTCGCGACGAGGACGCGCTGCGCCGTGCCGGGGCCCGGCAGGGGACACACCGCGGTCGCGAGAAGCAGCTCATGCCCGTCCCGGTGCCGCGCGACGCGGATCTCGTTTCCCCGCAGCGGTGTCACGAGGGGCGAGCCCTCGGCCGGCGGCAGAACGGAGGCCGCCCGGGGTGGCAGGATCACCCCCAGGGGCTGTCCGACGATCTCGTGCGGCCGGTAACCGAGCAGTTCCTCGGCCGCGGGACTCCATCCGATGACCGTGTCCTGGGCGTCGACAACCGCCGTGGCCGCCCTGGTGACGTCGAGGGGACCACGGAAGTCGGCACTCTGTGCCGCGTTCCACGCACTCATGGCGCCACACCAGCCCGGTTCATCACCTACAGAATCCGCCGTGCCCAGGGCAGGCACAACCGCGATACGCCCACACACCGGCAGCCGCAGGGCATTCTCAGCCGGTACGCCCCACGATCAGCCACTGCGCGGGCAGCTCTATGCGGGTGCCGTCCGCCCGGAACTCCGTCTCGGCGAGGGCGGTACGGCCGTCCGCCAGGACGGTGAGTCCCGACGCGCGCAGAAGATCCGGCACTTCGCGGTCCTGGGCCTCCGCCGGTTTCAGCCCGTGCGCGAAGACCCGGGCCAGCTTCGGCGGCGGTCCGCCCGGCTCGCGCATGAGTTCCCGCAGTACGGTCTTCGCCTCGGCGGTCAGTTCCACCACGAAGGCACGCCCCCGCTGCCCCACCAGCTCCGCGACCGCCGCCGCGATCAGGGGCCGGTCCGGCGGCTCGCTCTGGTGGATGACGGCCCGCAGGTAGACGTTGCTGTCGCCGAGCCGCTTGTGCAACTCGCGCACGGCCGCCGGGTCGGCCGCGTCGAGCTGCCTGAACTCGACCGCGTGCGCGGTGTCCGCGCGTCGCGCGTGGGCCACCGCCGCGTGGGAGAGGTCGACGCCCACCGCGCGGGAGAAGTGGCGTGCCAGATAACGGGTCTGTGTCCCGTTCCCGCACCCGACGTCGACCACGGGTAATGCCGCGTCGATGTGCGGGGCGAACAGCTCCAGGTGGGGTGCGGCCGTCAGAGACGGATCGCTGTCCCAGATCGCTTCACCGGGTGTGTCCGGCGTGTCCCCCCAGTAGCTTTCCCATGCGTGCACGTATCGGCCGGTAAGAGTCATCGGATGCCCCCGGTGGTGCGTACAGACGGACAGACGGACAGACGGCACGGACGGACGAACAGACCTCGCGCCCGATCCTTACCCCGATACCGCCGTCCCCGACACCCAACCAGCGGTCATCCGCCGCCCGGGCCGGAGCGCGCTCCGGGCGGCAGTGGCTGCTCGAACCAGACCACTTTGCCGCGCCCCATGTGGCTCGCCCCCCACCTGCCGGCGAGCCGGCTCACCAGCCGCAGACCGCGCCCGCACTCCTCCTCCGGACCCGCCTCCCGCAGCACGGGCAGCGTGTGCTCCTCGTCCGACACCTCGCACAGCAACGTGTCCGCGCGTACCAGACGCAGTCCCACCGGGCGGCCGCCCGCGTGCCGGACCGCGTTGGTGACGACCTCGCTCACCAGCAGCCGGGTGGTGTCGGCCAGCTCCGGGAGCCCCCAACGCGCCAGTTGACCCTCCACGAGCTGCCGGGCCCGCCGTACGTCGGCCGCCGTGGGGTCCAGCTGCCACGTCGTCATGTCCTCGGGCGGCATACCGTTCAGCCGGGCCATCAGCAGCGCGATGTCGTCCTTGCGCCCGCCGCTCTCCCCGGCCGTCGACACGGCCAGCGCCCGGATGATCGTGTCGCACGCCTCGTCCATGGAGGCGGCCGGGTGCGCCGCCGATTCGCACAGCGCCGCCAGGCCGGATCCAATGTCCTCACCGCGCACCTCGACCAGCCCGTCCGTGCACAGCACCAGCCGGTCGCCCGGCGACACGCTCACCCGGGCGGTGGCGAACGGCACACCCCCGAGGCCGATCAGCGCGCCGCCGGGCACGTCGATCAGCTCGCCGCGGCCGCTCTCGGCGCGTACGAGAACGGGAGGCAGATGCCCGGCGCTGGAGATCAGCAGCTCGCCCGCGACCGGGTCGTAGACGGCGTACAGGCAGGTGGCGAGATAGTGGTCGCCGAGCTGGTGAGCCAGATCGTCGAGCTTGCGCAGCAGCTGCGCAGGCGGGATGTCCAGTACGGCGCGCCGGTTCTGCGGTCCATGTCGGTGAAAGGCTCACGACCGGGGCGGCGCATCAGCACCATGAACCCGAGCACCACCCTGCGCGCCGTCAGGGGTACGACCAGCAGGGACCGGCCGCCGATCAGGGGGCGCAGGTCCCGCTTCTCGAACTGGGCGGAGATGCGCTCGCTCAGGTCGTTCCCGATGCGGGGCAGGAGCACCGGTTCGCCCGTCACCATGCACTGGAAGAACGGGGTCTTCTCGGGAAAGGTCATCTCCTCCCCGACGGGGACGGTGTCGTCCCAGCGGCCCGGCTCGTCGTTGTGCTCCACCCATACCCGGCGCCAGTCGGTGTTCACGTCCGGCGGACCGTCCGGGAACCCCTCGCCGGCGAGGATCTGCACCCGCAGGTGGGTGCCGGCGAAGTCCGCGAAGCGGGGTACGGCGGCGCTGGTGACCTCGCGGATCGTCCGGGTCAGATCGAGCGAGCTACCGATGCGACCGCTCACCTCGTTGAGGAACTCCAGCCGCTCCCGGACGGCGGCGTATTCAAGGTCGACGTCCTTGTCCGGGTCCGTATCGGTCGGCGGCCTTCCGAGGTCCGCCGGGTCGCCGCCGCGCACCTCGGCCGTCGGTGTCCGGCGCTCGCGGTGCTTCGGCACGCCCCAGTCGGGTGTGACCGGGACGCGTTCGTACGTGCTGATTTCCAGGACGGGGTAGCCCAGTTCGAGCACCTGCGACACGATCCGGCCCGCCGTGGCCGGCCCCATGTGGGGAAGGATGTCGGGCAGCCGCTCGGCGAGCAGGCCCGCCCCGGGAAACTCGGTGTGCAGCGCGAAACCGGGGGCGACCCGCTCGTGCGGGTCCCCGTCGTCGCCCAGCCGGGAGGCGTCGGCGGCCAGCACCAGCAGCCGCTCCGGCCCCGGTACGGCCAGCGGGTACGCCCACCACAGCACGTCCAGCGAACCGGAATCGGCGCCCGGATCCGAACCCCCGCCCGGCCGGGGGCACTTGGCACGCCCGGCCGTGAGGTGGTCGGCGAAGTCGTCGTACTCGTAGGGCGCGGTCAAAGCACCGGAAACCGGCAGCAGGTCGGCGGCGAGGGCGCCCACGGCGTCCTGCCTGCGGTGACCGAAAAGCCGGTGCGCGCCGGAGCTCCAGTGCGAGACGAGGCCGTCGCCGCCCACCACGACAACGGCGAGCGGAATCCGGCCGGACACGGCGCGCTGCCGTGGAACCACACCTTCCATGGCTTGCGTTCCCTCCCAGCGGCAAGATCTCCGACGAAGAAGTCATCACGGTACGGCCGAGTGGTGGCGCACACAGGGTGTACGGAGGGAAATGCCTCCATCGGGTGCCGCAGCGGCCCTGTCCCGCCCGGGAGGGCCAGCCCGCCTATGATCGTGCGGATCGTGAGCGACGACGACGGAGGGCCGAACGACCATGGCAGAGCAGCGAGTTGTCATCGTGACCGGCGGGGGGACCGGCATCGGCGCGGCCACGGCGCGGCTGTTGCGTGAAGCCGGACATCAGGTGGTCGTCTCCGGGCGCCGGCCGGAGCCGCTGCGGATCGTGGCCGAGGAGACCGGAGCCCTGGCGTACCCGTCCGACACCGCCGCCCCGGACGCCGTACGTGACCTCGTGGACGCGACCATCACCGCGTACGGGCGGCTGGACGGGCTCGTACTCAACGCGGGGATCGGGCGCTCGGGAGCTGTGGGCGAGTTGTCGGTCGAGGACTGGGAGGCCGTCATGCGTACCAATCTCAACGGTCCCTTCCTCCTCCTGCGCGCCGCGCTCCCGCACCTGCTTCAGGCACGGGGCGCGGTCGTCGCGGTCGCCTCGGTGTCCGCGCTGCGCAACGGCGTCGGCAACGCCGCGTACGCCACGTCCAAGGCGGCGCTGCTGCAGCTCTGCCGTTCCCTCGCCGTCGACTACGGGCGCCACGGCCTGCGCGCCAACACGGTGTGCCCCAGTTGGGTGCGTACCGAGATGGCCGACCGGCGGATGGCGCGGTTCGCCGAGGAAGCCGGGCTGGGCGAGGGCGGCGTCGAAGCGGCGTACGAGGAGGCGACCCGGTTGCTGCCCGGGAGGCGCCCCGGTGAACCGCGTGAGGTCGCCGAGGCGATCGCCTGGCTGCTCTCGCCCGCCGCATCGTACGTCAACGGCGCGACGCTGACGGTCGACGGCGGGGTGACGGCGCTGGACCCGGGGACGGCCGCGTTCGACTTCCGTATCGAGGCGCGCGAGCGCGACTGAACAACGCCACAACGGCCGTCAGAGCGGTGGCGGTACGAGCGCTGCCGGGTCCGGCAGCAACCGGGGGTGGAAGGCGGCGAGCCCGGCGCCCGCCAGCCACCAGCCCCGGTAGACCAGTGCCCGGCACAGGCCCGGGTCGAGCCGGTCGAAGACGGTCGGCACGAGGGCCAGGTCCCGGCCGTCGAAACTCCGGTGCTCCTCGAACGCGTCGCGCCACTGACGGAGCGGCGCCGAGCCGTCCGCCGGGAAGTCGGTGGCCAGCCCGACCAGGACTCCACGGCGGGCGCCGGGTGACGGCGGTTCCCCCTGTCCGTCGCCACGTTGGTCCAGCTGGAAGCGCTCGACGATCGCCCGGGTCCGCAGGGCAGTGCTCTGTCGGTACAGCAGGGAGTTCGCGCGGGCGAGGTCGCGGATGACCGGAATGCGGCCGTACAGGCCGGGCCGGAGGAGGCCTCCGGCGTTGAGGACGAGCAGGAAGGCGTGCCGGTAGCGCTCGCTGTCGATGGCCTCCAAGCCGGTGTTGTCGTACGTTCCTCCGTCCAGCAGGGCCGGCGGGTGCATGGCGCACGGGAAGTGGGCGGAGTCCAGAACCACCGGCGGGAAGGCGCCTGGAACGGCGGCGGAGGCGGCCACGGCGAGGCTCAGCTTCAGCCTCGGCCCGGCAGCGGAGGTCGGGGCCAGTCCGGTCGTGTAGTCACCGAAGACATCGCGTTCGAAGGTGAACCGGGCGCCGGTCGTGAGGTTCGCCGCGTTGAAGATCCAGCGCACCTGCGGGTCCAGGTCCTTCAGTTCGATCCCGTCGAAGAACCACTCGTCCAGACGCCTGGCCAGGACGTCACTGCGGGTCGTCGGGCCCAGCGTCCGCCACAGGCCCCGGACGAGCGCCCTCTTGAACGACCGGGAGGAGACGCGGTCCACGACGGGATTCACGACGAGTTCGTCGACCGCCTCCGCAGTGAAGCCCCGCTCCCTCAACCCCGGCCAGGCGGTGGCGAGGAACCCGTTGGCGACCGAGCCTCCGGACACCGACGAGGCGTACCGCAGGCTGGGCAGCAGCCCGGCGTCGGCCAGCAGGCGTACGAAACCCAGTGCGGAGAGCGTGGCCCTGAAGCCGCCTCCGGAGAGGGTGACCGCGACGGGTCGCGCCGCGGCGGGCGGTTCGGCCGGGCGGAGCGTGTCGCCGCACGGCCGCGCCTGCAGGCCCGTACCCACGGCGGGAGAGTCGACGACCCAGGTGCGACCGGCAGGGTCCTTGGCCGGGTTCATGACTGGTCACCGACCTCTATGACGAGCGCGGGATCCGTGGCCGGCCGCACGTCGACTTCGAAGCTCCGCTTCCTCCGCAAGGTGGTGAGCGCGTCGGTGGCGAAGGCGATGTCGTTGGTCAGGTGGATGACGTACTCATCGTCCTCGTCCCGGGACTCGACGAGCCATCGCAGGGTGTCCTCGTGGGGATGGTGGTGCCTGATTCCGTCGGCCGACACCACGTAGTGGTCGGCTCGCACGCTCTCGAAGAAGTCGCGTTCCACATTGCGTTCGCTGCCGTGGTGCGGCAGTTTCAACAGGTCGACGTGGAGCGGGTCGGAGTCGGTGAGCAGGCCGCTGTCACGCAGTCCGGTGAGTATGCGGTCCCCGCGGGCGTCGCCGGTGAGCAGCGCGGTGCGGCCGTCGTGCCTGATCAACAGGACGATGCTCGAAAGGTTCGGCACCGAACCGTCCGTGTACGACGCCGAGATCACCTCGGGGTCTTTGCGCTTCTTCGCCTCTCGCCAGCGCTTCTCCAGTTGTTCCAGGGCGACCTCGTCGGGCGCGACGACGGTGACGTGGAGGTCGTCGAGCGTCGTTTCGGCGCCCTCGGTCAGCGGCCCGTCGAACAGCGGGTTTCCGGCCAGGCCCAGCGCCGTCGCCTCGTCCCGGATGGCGCGCCCCTGCCCGTAACTCGCTCTCACCGCACCGCTGTTGGTCATGGCGTTCTCGATGAGCGGCTGGACGGACGCGCTCAGCCCGGGGGCCCGCCGGTCGACGAGTTCCTCCACCGAGTTGAACCACAGCCGCTTGACGGCGAACGGCTCGGGAAGCTCGTCACGTCGTGCCCGTCGCATTTCGGCGAGCAGCCTGAGCAGTCCGGCGGCGTGATCGTCGTCGACATGGGAGAGGCAGACGACGTCGATCCTCGGGGTGCCGTCGCTGTCCGGCGTCAGTTGCGACAACTGGTCCCGCAGCGACGCCTCGTAGACACCGGGGGGCCCGCCGTCGACGAGCATGACGCGCCGGCGGGGCGTGCCGTCGGGCGTTCCCCACCGTACGAGGAAACAGTCTCCGTGACGGGCGTCGAGGAAATCGAAGGTGAGCATGGTGGCGGCCTGCCTTCCAGGCTGCTGCCTCAGACGGATTGCATCGCTCGAAGGACATCGACCAGGCCGTGTCCCTGGAAATCCCGCTCGCGGGCGAGATCCGTCGCCGTCCGAGTGGCTTGTGCACGGTCGCCGAGTCGCGATCGCGCGGCCTCAGAGCCAGCTGCCGGGGCGCCCCCAGCGAGACGATCGCGACCATGGTGTCCTCGCTGCTGCCCCGGCCGGTCCTGTCGCCGTGCCAGGCGACACTGTCGCGCCCGTCGCGGTAGAGGCACAGCCCCGCCGTCGCGAACGGCTCGCCGAGTTCGGCGGCGTAGTGCGCGCTCAGTGCGGTACGGGCCTCTTCGAGGCTCGGGTGCGGCAGGGGGTCCTCCGCGCCGAAGAACGACAGCAGCCGCGGCACCTCGACCACGCGCTCGTACATGACGCGCTCCTCCGCACGCCATTCGACCTCGCGCGCCAGTACGTCGAAGAGCGCGTCCGCTCCCGTGACCCACTGCGGGAGCACGTCGATCCAGGCTCCGTGCCCGAGTTCCGTACGGCGCAGCCCGTCCAGCGGACCGAGTGCGATCTCGTCCCCTTGGTCGAAGAGCGAGCCCTGGAGGTGTACGGCCATGGGCTGATTCTATCGCGACCCAAACGTACGTACGAATTAAATGGGCGGCGCGAAGAAGCGCGCCACGTCGTCGGCGGTCACCTCCGCGAGGGTGGCCGGGGACCAGCGCGGCGACCGGTCCTTGTCGATCACCTGGGCCCGGATGCCCTCGACCAGGTCCGGCGAGGAGAGCGCCGCGCAGGACACGCGGTACTCCTGCTCCAGGGCCTCCTCCAGCGTGCCGAGGTCCGCCGCCCGGCGCATCGCGGCCAGGGTGACCTTGAGCGCGAGGGGCGACTTGGCGAGGATCGTTTCGGCGGCGTCCTTCGCCGCCGGTTCGCCGCAGTCGAAGAGCCGGTCGATGATCTCCTCGACCGTGCCGACCGCGTAGCAGTGGTCGATCCACGCCCGGTGCCCGGCCAGTTCCGCCTCCGGTGC
The DNA here is from genome assembly GCF_018614615.1 of Streptomyces sp. ISL-100. Taxonomy (GTDB): domain Bacteria; phylum Actinomycetota; class Actinomycetes; order Streptomycetales; family Streptomycetaceae; genus Streptomyces. The sequence goes on from NZ_JAGGOK010000053.1 coordinate 14,383, forward strand.
CCGGCGGGCGTACCGCGACAGCACGTCGTGCGCCGTGTCCGTCGCGAGATCCGCCAGGAGGGCGGGCAGCCGGTCCGCCGGTACGAAGTGGTCCGTGAGCCCGCACAGCAACGCGTCCCCCGCGCCGACCGCCGCCCCGGTGAGCGCGAGGTGCGTACCGAGCTCTCCCGGCGCTCGCGACAACAGCCAGGTGCCGCCGACGTCCGGCACGAAGCCGATGCCGGTCTCGGGCATGGCCAACCGGGAACGTTCGGTGACGACACGAACGCTGCCGTGGGCGGAGACGCCGACGCCGCCGCCCATCACGATGCCGTCCATGACGGCGACGTACGGCTTGGAGAAGCGGGCGATGTGGGCGTTGAGCCGGTACTCGTCGTGCCAGAACGCCGCCGAGGCGGTGCCGCCGCTCCGCGCGTCCTCGTAGATCGACCGGATGTCCCCGCCCGCGCACAGGCCGCGCTCCCCCGCCCCCGTGATCACGACGGTCGCGACCGCCGGGTCGCTTTCCCAGGCGGCGAGGGCGCCGGCGATCCGGTTCACCATGGGGTGATTCAGGGCGTTGATGGCCCGGGGTCGATTGAGCGTGAGGTACGCGGCGCGCCCGTCGGTGCGCAGGAGTACGGAGGCGTCGGGGGCGTCGGGGGCGTCGTCGGCGATCATCGGGCCAGGGTAGGGGCCGCGTGAAGCTCCGCTGTTGGCCCGGTTAAGAAATCCTCGATGGACCGGGCGGCGCCGGGGGGACAGATTGGTACGCGTTCACAGTTCACTGGTCACTGTTCACCACTGATCGCCTCGCATCCCGCCTGGAGCCGCAGCCATGAAGGCACTTGTCAAGCAGTACGCCGAGCCCGGGCTGTGGCTGATGGATGTGCCGGAGCCGGAGACGGGCCCCGGTGATGTGCTGATCAAGGTGCTCCGCACCGGCATCTGCGGCACGGACCTGCACATCAGGTCGTGGGACGGCTGGGCACAGCAGGCGGTCTCCACGCCGCGCGTCCTCGGCCACGAGTTCGTGGGCGAGGTCGCGGCGGTCGGCGCCGACGTCGCGGACATCGCGGTGGGGGACCTGGTGAGCGGCGAGGGCCACCTGGTCTGCGGGAAGTGCCGCAACTGCCTCGCCGGGCGCCGGCACCTGTGCCGCTCCACCATCGGGCTCGGCGTGGGCCGTGACGGCGCCTTCGCGGAGTACGTCGCCCTGCCGGCCTCGAATGTGTGGGTGCACCGCGCGAAGGTGGACCTGGACATCGCCGCGATCTTCGACCCGTTCGGCAACGCCGTGCACACCGCGCTCTCCTTCCCGCTGGTCGGCGAGGACGTACTGATCACCGGCGCGGGCCCCATCGGCATCATGGCGGCGGCCGTCGCCCGGCACGCAGGTGCGCGCAATGTCGTGATCACCGACGTGAGTGAGTCGCGTCTGGAGATCGCCCGGAAGGCCGGTGCGACGCTGGCGCTCAACGTCGGACAGTCGGACATCGCGGACGCGCAGCGGCAGTTGGGCCTCAAGGAGGGCTTCGACATCGGCCTTGAGATGTCGGGCCGGCCGGAGGCGATGCGGGACATGGTGGCGAATATGACGCACGGCGGGCGGATCGCCATGCTCGGTCTGCCGGCCGAGGAGTTCGCCGTCGACTGGTCAAAGATCGTGACGTCGATGATCACCGTCAAGGGGATCTACGGCCGTGAGATGTACGAGACGTGGTACGCGATGACGGTACTTCTGGAGGGCGGTCTTGACCTCAGCCCGGTGATCACGGGCAGCTACGCCCACCAGGACTTCGACGCGGCGTTCGACGAGGCGGCGACGGCGCGCAGCGGCAAGATCATCCTCGACTGGACGAGCTGAGCCGCCGACCCCCTGGCGGGGCCTTCCCCCTGCCCGCCCGCCGGACGGGCTGGATGCGGCCGCAACCGAAGACCAGCCCCTCCGGCGTTTGAGGAGCGGGGTCCGGGGCGGAGCCCCTCACGCGGCGGAGCCGCAAAGTGTCACAGCGGGAAGGGGCGGGCCGGGGAAAGCCCGCGCAGCGGAAGCCCAGCCGGCACCGCACCCGCACCCGCACTCACACGTCCACCACCCCACGTACTTCAAGGAGAGCCACGTATGTTCACCTCCGTCCGCGAAGACCTCCGCACCACCCTCGAAGAGATCCGCACCGCCGGCCTCTACAAGCCCGAGCGAGTCATCGCCACCCCCCAGAGCGCCTCCGTCTCCGTCCCCTCCGGCGACGTACTCAACTTCTGCGCCAACAACTACCTCGGCCTCGCCGACCACCCCGAAGTCGTAGCCGCCGCCAAGGACGCCCTCGACCGCTGGGGCTACGGCATGGCCTCCGTCCGCTTCATCTGCGGCACCCAGGAGATCCACAAGGAGCTGGAGCAGCGCCTCTCCGCCTTCCTCGGCCAGGAGGACACGATCCTCTACTCCTCCTGCTTCGACGCGAACGGCGGCGTGTTCGAAACGCTCCTCGGCCCCGAGGACGCCGTCATCTCCGACGCCCTCAACCACGCGTCGATCATCGACGGCATCCGCCTCTCCAAGGCCCGCCGCCACCGCTACGCCAACCGCGACCTCGCCGACCTCGAGCAGCAGCTCAAGGACACTCAGGACGCCCGCCGCCGCCTCATCGTCACCGACGGCGTCTTCTCGATGGACGGTTACGTCGCCCCGCTCGCCGAAATCTGCGACCTGGCCGACCAGTACGACGCCATGGTCATGGTCGACGACTCGCACGCCGTCGGCTTCGTCGGCCCGAGCGGTCGCGGCACGCCCGAACTCCACGGCGTGATGGACCGCGTCGACATCATCACCGGCACCCTCGGCAAGGCACTCGGCGGCGCGTCCGGCGGTTACGTCGCGGCCCGCGCCGAGATCGTCGAGCTGCTGCGCCAGCGTTCGCGCCCGTACCTCTTCTCGAACTCCCTGGCCCCGGTGATCGCCGCCGCGTCGATCAAGGTCCTCGACCTCCTCGAATCGGCGGACGAGCTGCGCGAGCGCCTGACCGCCAACACGAAGCTCTTCCGTACGAAGATGACCGACGCCGGCTTCGAGATCCTCCCCGGCGACCACGCCATCGCGCCCGTCATGATCGGTGACGCGGCGGAGGCGGGCCGCATGGCGGAGCTGCTCCTGGAGCGCGGCGTGTACGTGATCGGCTTCTCGTACCCGGTCGTCCCGATGGGCGCGGCCCGCATCCGGGTCCAGCTCTCCGCCGCGCACTCGACCGCCGACGTCGAGCGAGCAGTGACGGCGTTCGTCGACGCTCGGGCGACAATGGCTGGGTGATCGACCCCAGACGACTGCGCATCCTGCGGGCCGTGGCGGACCACCGGACGGTGACCGCCGCGGCTGCGGCGCTGTATCTGACCCCCTCGGCCGTGTCCCAGCAGCTCGCCGCGCTGGAGCAGGAGACCGGCCACACCCTGCTGACCCGCAGCGGCAGGGGCGTACGCCTGACGGCGGCGGGCGACATTCTGCTGGCCCACGCCAACGCGGTGCTGGCGCAGCTGGAGCGGGCCGAGGCCGAGCTCGCGGCGTACGCGGGCGGGGCGGCCGGCGAAGTGCGGGTGGTGGCTTTCGCGACGGGCATCGCGGAGGTGCTGGCCCCGGCGATCAGCCGCCTGTCGGACCACCATCCGGACATCCGGGTACGGGTACGGGACGCCGAGGGCGACGAGAGCCTGCCACTGGTGCTGGACGGGGAGGCGGACGTCGCGCTGGCGGTGGAGTACCGGGGCGCGCCGCGCGAGGACGACCGGCGCCTGGCGCGCGTACCTCTCTACGCCGAGCCGTTCGACGCCGTACTGCACGCGTCGCACCCGCTCGGCCAGAACCCCGCGGTCGCGCTCGCGGACCTGTCCGACAGCGACTGGATCGGCCCGTACCCCGGCAACCCCTGCCACGACGTGATGCTGCTGGCCTGCGAACTGGCCGGCTTCCAGCCCCGGCTCGTGCACTCGTCGGACGACTTCCGCGCGGTGGTGGCGCTGGCGGGGGCGGGGGCGGGGGTGGCGCTGGTGCCGCGGTCGGCGCTGCGCGGGATGGAGCTCAAGGACACGGTGGTACGCCCGGTCACGGGCCCGGCGGCCACGCGCCGCGTATTCGCCGCGGTACGCCGGGGCGCGGAGCACCACCCCCTGATCAGCCCGGTACTGGACGCGCTGGCGGAGTCAGCGGCGGGCCTCACCACCGACTGACCGCCGGGCGGCTCCGCGCCGCCCCGGTCCTCAATCGCCGGACGGGCTGAATTTCCCGACGCCGGTGTAGCGGACTGGGGCGCTGCCCCGGACCCCGCTCCTCAAACGCCGGAGGGGCTGGATGGTGCCGCTGAGCAGGCATGTGTCCGCTGCGCCACAGCATCCAGCCCCGCCCGGCAGGTCCAGCCCGTCCGGCGGTTGAGGACACGCCAGAAGGGCGTCCGGGGGCTGGGGGCTTGCCCCCACACGCGGCGGAGCCGCAAATGTCACAGCCGGGAAGGGGCGGGTAGGGGAAAAGCGCCGCAGGCACCCGGCCCCGGACCGCAGCTAGCCGGTAACCGCGGGCGGCTGCTCGGCCGTCAGGCCCGGCGGCTCATCCACACGCGGCAACCGCGGCTCGGGCTCCGCCTGGACCTGAGGCGGGGACTCCGCCTGGGCCGGCGCCTGCGCCTGGGGCTGCGCCTGCCCCTGGGGCTGCGCCGCCCGCTCCAGGAACCGCAACAGCTCCACCGGAAACGGCAGCACCAGCGTCGAGTTCTTCTCCGCCGCGACCGCCACCACCGTCTGCAGCAGCCGCAGCTGAAGCGCCGCCGGCTGTTCGGACATGACCCCCGCCGCCTCCGCCAGCTTCTTCGACGCCTGAAGCTCCGCGTCCGCGTTGATGACCCGCGCCCGCCGCTCCCGGTCCGCCTCCGCCTGCCGGGCCATCGACCGCTTCATCGTCTCCGGCAGCGACACGTCCTTGATCTCGACCCGGTCGATCGACACACCCCACCCGACAGCCGGGCTGTCGAGCATCAGCTCGAGCCCCTGGTTGAGCTTCTCCCGGTTCGACAGCAGATCATCCAGATCGCTCTTACCGATGATCGACCGCAACGACGTCTGCGCCATCTGCGAGACCGCGAACCGGTAGTCCTCCACCCGCACCACCGCGTCGGCGGCGTCCGCCACCTTGAAATAGATCACCGCGTCCACCCGCACCGTGACGTTGTCCCGGGTGATGCCGTCCTGGGCCGGCACCGGCATCGTCACGATCTGCATGTTCACTTTGCGCAGCCGGTCCACCCCAGGAATGATCATGGTAAAACCGGGGCCACGGACGTCCTTGCGCAGTCGCCCGAGGCGGAAGACAACGCCCCGCTCGTACTGCCGCACCACCCGCGCCGCCGCCATGACGTACACCACGGCGGCCGCCCCCGTAGCCGCTCCCGCTGCCAGAAGCTCGTCGAGCATCACGACCCCCATGGGTCCGAGCCGGATCTTATTGGTCACGATACGCCCGGCCTTACGCCCCGGTCGAGACACAACAACCGACCCTAAATTGAACATGGAATCCATTTGCATGTAGCGTGCGGTGACGCGTTCGTTCACCACAGGAGGACCCCATGGCCGTACCCAAGCGGAAGATGTCCCGCAGCAACACCCGTCACCGCCGCGCCCAGTGGAAGGCCACCACGCCGCAGCTCGTCCCCGTCACCGTCGACGGCTCGGTGTACCGCGTGCCGCAGCGGCTGGCCAAGGCGTACGAGCGCGGGCTCCTGCGCCCCGAGGGCTGACCGGCATGATCAGCACGCCCCTCCCCGACCTCCCGGCCCTCCACCGGCTCCCCGTGACCGTGCTCTCCGGCTTCCTCGGGGCCGGCAAGACGACCCTGCTCAATCACATCCTGGGCAACCGGGACGGCTTGCTGGTCGCCGTGATCGTCAACGACATGAGCGAGGTCAACATCGATGCCGCGCTCGTACGGGGCGGCACGGCGGCGCTCTCGCGCACCGAGGAGCGACTGGTCGAGATGACCAACGGGTGCATCTGCTGCACCCTGCGCGACGACCTGCTCGAAGAGGTCGACCGGCTGGCCAGGGAGGGTCGTTTCGACTATCTCCTCATCGAGTCGAGCGGCATCTCCGAACCCATGCCGGTCGCGGCCACGTTCGCGTTCCCCCGCGACGACGGCGCCACGCTCGGCGACCTGGCCCGCCTCGACACCATGGTCACCGTCGTCGACGCCGCGGGCTTCCTGCCCGAACTCACCGGCGGCGACGGGCTCGCCGAGCGCGGCCTCGACCAGTACGAGGACGACGACCGCACCGTCAGTGACCTGCTGATGGACCAGATCGAGTTCGCCGACGTCATCGTCCTCAACAAGCTCGACCTCGTCGACCCGGAGACGGCTCACCGGCTGCGCGCGGCTCTCTCCCGACTCAACCCGGCCGCCAGGATCGTGGCCGCCACCCATGGCCGCGTCTCCCCCACCGACGTACTGGGCACCGGGCTCTTCGACCTGGAGCGCGCCCAGGAGGCACCGGGCTGGGTGCGGGAGCTGAACGGCGACCACGTACCGGAGACCGAGGAGTACGGCATCTCCAGCACGGTGTTCCGCGCGGACCGCCCCTTCCATCCCGGGCGCCTGTGGGACTTCGTCACCCGCGAGCTCGACAGTGGAGCGTACGGCCAGATCCTGCGCTCCAAGGGCTTCTTCTGGCTGTCCACCCGCCCCCGCGTCACGGGCCTGTGGTCGCAGGCCGGCGCCGTGGCCCGCTTCGAGCCCTCCGGCGCACGCGACGCGGACACCGAGCAGGGGCAGGGCCAGGGGCAGGAACTCGTCTTCATCGGCACGGGGTTGCGGGCCGAGGCCCTGCAAGCGGCGCTCACCGCGTGCCTCGCCACATCAGGGGAAGACACCCTGGTGGACGACCCGTTCCCCGCCTGGGAGACGTACGGCATCGACGACGCGTGCGAACACGAGGCCGCCGGCCCCGCGCCCCTTACAGCGGCGCTGCCGGGAGCGTGACCTCGAAGCGGCAGCCGCCCTTCACATTGCGTACGTCGGCCCGCCCCGCGTGGGCCTCGACGATGCCGCGGACGATGGCGAGACCGAGGCCCGCGCCCCCCGGAGGCGTACGGGCCTCGGAGCCGCGCCAGCCGGTGTCGAAGACGCGCGGCAGGTCCTCGGCCGGAATGCCGCCGCAGCCGTCGGTGACGGACAGCACGACGCGGTCCTCGCGCAGTTCGGCGCCGACGGCGACCGTGCCGTCGGCAGGGGTACGGCGGATCGCGTTGACCAGGAGGTTGGCGAGGACGCGGGTCATTTCGCGTGCGTCGACTTCCAGCGGAAGAGCTTCCGTCGTGTCGCCGACGAGACGGACGCCCTGTTCGCGGGCGAGCGGGTCGACGCCCGCGAGGGCCTCGCCGATCAGGTCGTGGGCGGAGATCCGTACCGGCGTCAGGGCGAGCGCGCCCGCGTGGATGCGGGAGAGCTCGAAGAGGTCGCCGACCATGGAGTTGAGCCGGTCGACCTCGGTGCGCATCTGCCGGTGGTAGCGGGCGGGGTCGGCGACGACGCCGTCCTCCAGCGCCTCCGACATGGCGCGCAGCCCGGCGAGCGGGGTGCGCAGGTCGTGGGAGATCCAGGCGACGAGTTCGCGGCGTGAGGTCTCCAGGGCGCGCTCCCGCTCGCGGGAGGCCGCCAGTTTCGCGCTGGTGGCGGCCAGTTCACGGCCCAGCGCGTCGAGTTCCGCGGTGGACGATCCGGTGGGGGCGGCGAAGGAACCGCCGTCGCCGAAGGTACGGGCCGCGAGGGTCAGTGCGTTGCTGCGGGCGACGACCCAGCGGCCCAGGATCAGAGCGGTCGCCAGCGAGACGACGGCGGCCATGGCCACGACCATGGTCACCACGGTGAGGTCGTGCGGGGACAGGAACATCGCCTGCGCCACGGCCAGCGTGCCCGCGAGCATCGCGGTGACCGTAACGGCGGCGACGACCGTCAGGGACACGGCGACCGAGCGGCTGCGCAGGAGGCGCAGGACCACGGCGCCGAGCAGGCCGGCGGCGGCCGCGCCGAGGAAGGCGATGAGGGCGATGAGCGGCAGGTCACGCATGGGTGGCCTCCGGACGGTCGTCGAAGCGGTAACCGACACCCCAGACCGTCTGGATGAGGCGGGGCCTGGCCGGGTCGTCCTCGATCTTGCCGCGCAGCCGCCGCACATGGACGGTGACGGTGGACAGGTCCCCGAACTCCCAGCCCCAGACGTCATGCATCAGCTGCTCACGGCCGATGGCCTCGCCCCGGTGGCTGATGAGGTGCGCGAGGAGGTCGAACTCCCGCAGGGTCAGAGCCAGTTCACGGCCGCCCTTGGTGGCGCGGCGGCCCGCCGGGTCGAGGACGATGCCGGCGGCCCGCACCTGCGGGCCCGGGTGCTGCGCGGCGGCGCGGCGGAGTACGGATTCGACTCGAAGCACCAGCTCGCGCGGGCTGAACGGCTTGGTGACGTAGTCGTCGGCCCCGACCTCCAGGCCCAGGATCCGGTCGTCCTCGTCGCCGCGCGCCGTCAGCATGATGACCGGGACGGGGCCGTCCGCGCGGAGCTCGCGGCACACCTCCAGGCCGTCCATGCCGGGCAGCATGAGGTCCAGGACCACGAGATCGGGCCGGCGTTCCTTCGCCTGCCGCAGCGCGGCGGGGCCGTCGGCGGCCTGGGTCACGGTGAAGCCCGCGCGTTCCAGGTAGCCGGTGACGACCTCGGCGACGGTCGGATCGTCGTCGACGACCAGGATGTTCTGCATGGGTCCAGTCTCGTCGACGTACGGACGACGGAGGGTGTCCGGCCCCCTTACGAAGCGATGACGTCCGACGTCCGCCAGTGTCCAGTGTCCGATTCCTTCAAGAAGAGGCCCGGCGCCCCGCCTACGTTGAGTCCATGACTCCACGACTTGATGCCATCGGAATCGTGGCCGCCGACATGGCCGCCTCGCTCGCCTTCTACCGACTCCTCGGCCTGGACATCCCCGCCGAGGCCGACACCGCCCCGCACGCGGAGGCGACGCTGCCCAGTGGGCTGCGCGTCCTGTGGGACACCGAGGAGACCGTCCGCTCCTTCGACCCGGACTGGACCAGGCCCGAGGGCGGCGGCGACCGGGTCGGCCTGGCCTTCCGCTGCGACAGCCCGGCCGAGGTCGACGCGGTCTACGACGCTCTGATCGCCGCCGGACACCGGGGGCACCTCAAGCCCTGGGACGCGTTCTGGGGACAGCGTTACGCGGTGGCGCTGGACCCCGACGGCTGCGGGGTCTCCCTGTTCGCCGACGCCGCGTAGGCGCCCAGCGTCGTGCCGGCCAGGTCGCGCATCTCTCGGGAGAGGTGCGCCTGGTCTGCGCAGCCGGCGGCGAGGGCGGCATCGGCGTACGGCAGACCTTGTCGTACGAGAGCCAGCGCGCGCTGGAGCCGCAGGATCCTGGCCAGCGTCTTGGGGCCGTACCCGAAGGCGGTCAGTGAGCGGCGGTGCAGCTGCCGGGCGCCGAGCCCGGCGGCGTCGGCGGTCGCGGCGACGGTGCGGCCGGCGTCCAGCTGCCGGGCGACGGCGCGCAGCACCGGGTCGGGCGCGGGCACGTCCGCCGCGTGCCGCAGGACGAGGGCCTCCAGGGCGGCCGCCGGGTCGGCGGCGCCGCTGACCCGGCCGGTCAGGGCGCGCACCCTGGCCGCCGGCCACAGGTCGGCCAGGTCCACGCGCTGGTCGCGCAGTTCGTGCGCGGGTACGCCGAGGAGTGCGGGACCCGCGCCTGGTGCGAACCGCACGCCGTCGTAGCGGGCGGCTGCGCCGGCGGGGGTGTCGCCGGGTGGGTGGGCGTGGGTGTCGGGGCCTGCGACGTACAGCTTGCCGTTGGTCCACATGAGGTCCATGCAGCCGTCCGGGAGGATGGGGTGGACCGGCCCGGGGGCGGCGGAGGCCGGCGTGGGAACGGTGCGGGTCCAGACGACGGCGCCGTCGAGCCGGGATGCGCGTTCCGCGTACATGGTGTCCAGGTTAGGGACGTCTTGTTCCCCGACCCGCCCCTTTCCGAAACTGGGGGCAAGCCCCCAGCCCCCCGGGACGTCCTACGGGCGCGATTCCCGGGCCTCTCGCGCCTCCCGCGCCGCTTCCTTCGGCTCCCTCTCGCGGCTCGTGTGCAGGCGGGACTTCACGTCGTCCGGCGGCAGGAACCGCGACCACCGCTCCGGGAACTCGGACGGCATGTCGGGGTCGTCCAGATCGGGGTCGCCCGCCGCCGCCCGCGCCGCTTCCGCCCGCGCGATGACCGCCGCCGCCTGGGCGGTGCGTACCCGGTCGTTCGCCTCGCGGGCCGCCGCCGTGGCGACGGAGGGCCAGACCCGGTCGATCGCGGCGTTGACCGCCGCGCCGACCAGCACCGCGAACGCGCAGATGCAGATCCACAGCAGGACGGCGATGGGGGCCGCGAGGGAGCCGTAGATGGTCGGGCCCTCGACGGTGCTGGTGAGGTAGATCCGGAGCAGGAAGCTGCCGAGCACACACATCGCGAGGGCCATCAGCGCGCCGGGCACGTCCTCGACCCACGGCGAACGGACCGGCACGGACACGTGGTAGAGCGTCGTGAGGAAGACGATGGACAGCACGATGACGACCGGCCAGTACAGGACGCTGACGACTTCCGTGCCGAAGGGGACGAGGTCCACAACCCGGTCCGGACCGACCACCATCAGCGGCATCACCACCGCGCCGATCACCAACGCGATGATGTAGAGGAGGAAGGCGAGCAGCCGGGTCTTCACGATGCCGCGGTGGCCGTCCAGTCCGTACATCACCGTGATCGTGTCGATGAAGACGTTGACCGCGCGCGATCCCGACCAGAGCGCGATGGCGAAGCCGATGGAGATGATGTCGGGGCGGGCGCCCTGGGTGACGTCGGCGATGAGCGGTTTCGCGAAATCGTTGACGCCGCGGTCGGACAGGACCGTTTCAGCGGCGGTCAGGATGTTGCGCTCGATGGAGGCGACCGTGTCGGTGTCGGTCCAGGCGTCGACGTAACCGAGCAGACCGATCATGCCGAGCAGGAGGGGCGGCAGGGACAGCAGGGTGAAGAACGCCGCCTCGGCCGCGAGACCGAGGATGCGGTACTCGATGCACGAGTTGACGGTGTCCTTCAGCAGCAACCAGACCAACTTGCGCTTCGAGACGTTGCGGTAGAGCACTCTTGCCCGGTGAAGCCGGCCTTCGGGCCGTTCGGGTGTTTCCTTTGCTGCCTGCACCTCCTTACCGTAGCGGCATGGCAGCCACCACTCACACAGTGACCAACCAGGCTCCGCCCCTGGTCGAGTACGACGTCTTCACCGCCGACCGGGCCCTGTCGGAGGGGGTGGAGCGGCACATCGCGCCCGAACTCGCCGAGGAGGTACGGGAGGAACTGGCGGGCCTCGGCCGCACCGCCGGATCCTTCCAGGCTCAGGAATGGGGAGTGCAGGCCAATGAAAATCCGCCGAAATTGCGGACGCATGACCGCTACGGCCATCGAATCGACGAGGTCGAGTTCCATCCGGCCTGGCACCGGCTACTGGGCAAGGCCGTCGCGGCGGGGCTCACGGACGCCTGGGGGCGGCCCGGCGGGCACGTAAGGCGCGCGGCCGGGTTCCTGGTGTGGACGCAGACCGAGGCGGGGCACGGCTGCCCGCTGTCCATGACCCACGCGGCGGTCCCGGCGCTGCGCACCGACCCGGCGCTGGCCGCCGAGTGGGAGCCGCGGCTCACCTCGCACGTGTACGAGGAGGGGCTGACCACGCCGTCGCTCAAGGCCGGGGCGCTCTTCGGCATGGGCATGACGGAGAAGCAGGGCGGCAGCGACGTCCGCGCCAACACGACGCACGCGGAGCCGCTGGCCGGCGAGGGCGAGTACCTGCTCACCGGGCACAAGTGGTTCTGCTCGGCGCCGATGAGCGACGGCTTCCTGATGCTGGCGCAGGCGCCGGGCGGCCTGAGCTGCTTCCTGGTGCCGCGCGTCCTGGCCGACGGGACGCGCAACGTGTTCCGCATCCAGCGTCTGAAGGACAAGCTCGGAAACAAGTCCAACGCGTCGAGCGAGGTCGAGTTCGACGGGACGTGGGCGCGGCTGGTCGGTGAGGAGGGGCGCGGCGTGCGCACCATCATCGAGATGGTGGCCGCGACCCGGCTCGACTGCGTGGTCGGCTCGGCGGCGCTGATGCGCCAGGCCGTGGCCCAGGCCACGCACCACGCGGCGTACCGCAGCGCCTTCGGTTCCAAGCTGATCGACAAGCCGCTGATGCGCAACGTACTGGCCGACCTGGCCCTGGAGTCCGAGGCGGCGACCACACTCGCGATGCGGCTGGCGGCGGCGTACGACAGCGACACCGAGCAGGACCGCGCCTTCCTGCGGCTCGCGGTGCCGGCGGCCAAGTACTGGGTGACGAAGCGGTGCACACCGGTCGCGGCGGAGGCGCTGGAGTGCCTGGGCGGCAATGGGTACGTCGAGGAGTCCGGCATGCCGCGGCTGCTGCGCGAGTCGCCGCTGAACTCGATCTGGGAGGGCTCGGGGAACGTACAGGCGCTGGACGTCCTGCGGGCGCTCCAGCGCGAACCGCAGGCGCTCAACGCCTTCCTCACCGAGATCGGGCAGGCGCGCGGCGCCGACCACCGCCTCGACGGGGCGATCAAGAACCTGCTGACCGAACTCGCCGACCTGGAGGGCATGGAGGGGCGGGCCCGCCGCGTCGTCGAGCGGATGGCGCTCGTGCTGCAGGGTTCGCTGCTGGTGCGGTGGGCGCCGCCGGAGGTCGCGGACGCGTTCTGCGCCTCGCGGCTCGGCGGGGACTGGGGCTCGGCGTTCGGCACGCTGCCGCACAGTCTCGACCTCGGGTCGGTGGTGGAGCGGGCGCGGGCGGTGGTCTGACGGGCGGCGGTCCGGCCGCGGGCGTCGGCCGCGGTCCTGCCCGACGGGCCGCCGGGGGAAACGACCCGTCGGGAGAAGGGAGCCGCCAGGGTGGTGCTGCGCCGACACGGCACCACCCTGGCTGAACGTCTCCACTTTCGTACAAGCGGTAGTCGGCGCACGAGAGTTGCAGACCGTTGCAATGTTTGTCCCGGAGTGACGGACTCCCGGGCATGCGCGCCGACGGCGCGGCACCATGGGCAGGATGAGGAAATGACCGCCTCACGCCAAGTGACCCTCACGTGAGTTACGGGGTACGCCCAGTGAAGCCAGTGAAGACCGAACCTCTCGTCGACCCGCTCGTCCCCCTCGGCCTGTCACGTCTGAACGCCCTGCACAGCGCCGATTCGGCACGGCTGCTGGCCCGGGTACGGGACACCGCCCTCGCCGGCGGCGCCCCGCGCGTGGCGCCGCGTCCGGTCATCGACGCGTCCTGGCAGCGCGTGATGCGTATCGGGATCGACCCGGACCACAGCACCAGCAGCGACCTGCTGCCGGCCGGCGAACTGGAGCACCGGCGGCGGGCCACCGCGCTCGGTGAGCTGCTGCCCTCGCTCAGCCAGGGGCTGATCTCGGTGGTCCAGGCGTCGCAGCAGATCATGGTGGTGACGGATGAAGAGGGCCGGGTGCTGTGGCGCGACGGCGACCGCGGGGTGATGCGCAAGGCCGACGGCATCTGTCTGGAAGCGGGCGCGGCGTGGAGCGAGGACACGACGGGCACGAACGGCATCGGTACGGCGCTGGAGCTGCGCCGCCCCGTGCAGGTGCACTCCGCGGAGCACTTCGTCCGTACGCTCCACAACTGGACGTGCGCGGCCGCGCCCGTGCACGATCCGCGGGACGGGCGGCTGCTCGGGGTCATAGACGTGAGCGGGGCGGATTCGACCTTCCACCCGGCGACGCTCGCCCTGGTGGAATCGGTGGCCCGGCTCGCCGAGGCGGAACTGCGCGACCGGCACCTCAGGTCTGTAGAGCGCCTGCGGTCGGTGGCGGCGCCGGTTCTGTGCCGGGTGGGCGGCCGGGCGCTCGCGGTCGACGCGCACGGCTGGCTCGCGGCGGTGACCGGGATGCCGCCGGTCGACCGGCTGGCGCTGCCCAAGTCGTTCCGGGCGGGGCGCAGATGGCTGCCGTCGCTGGGGATGTGCGCGGTGGAGCCGCTGCCGGGTGGGTGGCTGGTGCGGGTGGAGGAGGCGGCGTCAGCATCGGCGTCGGCGCTCGACGGCGCGGTGAGCCGGGTCGTACTCGACGTGAGCAGCCGACGGCGTTCCTCGGTGACCGTCTCGGGGCCGGCCGGGCGCTGGACGCATGAGCTCAGCCCGCGGCACGCGGAGCTGCTGTACGTGCTGAGTGTGCGCCGGGAGGGGCGGAGCGCGGCTGAGCTGGCGGCGGATCTGTTCGGCGACCGGACGCGGACGGTCACGGTACGGGCGGAAATGTCCCGGCTGCGGCGCCACTTGGCCCAGGTCCTGGCGCACCGCCCGTACCGCTTCGTGGACGAGGCGGAGGTAGAGGTGATTCCCCCGCCTCACAGTGCGGACCTGCTGCCGCACTCCACCGCCCCGGCCATCACGGCGGCACGCCGGGCGGGACCGAAGTGACCGCACGGGGTCCGGCCCCGTCAGGCGGCAGCCCGGGCCCGGTCAGGTGGCGGGCAGCGGTCGGTTCCCGTGCGGGTGCAGACGGTCGGTGAGGAAGGCGAGGATCTCGTCGCGGGCCCGGACCGTGGGGTGGCCGGCCTCGTCGACGAGATGGGCGGTGACGACGCTGTGCGGGGTGCCGACCAGATCGGCGAAGAAGGGCGGCGGGGCCGGGTTGGCGGCGCTGTCCGGGAGGACACGCCCGTCGAAGGCGTCGCCGAGCAGCGCTCGGTAGGCGGCGAAGCGCTGCCCCGTGCACCAGCGGTCGCCCTCGAAACGGTAGGCGAGGACGGTGAGCCCGTCGCGGTCGAGCCGGTCGCGCACCGCGCGCGCGTCCGCCGCGTCGAGTTCGAGTCCGCCGGGGTCGTCGAGCGGCAGCGACGGGTGGTTGACCACCGGGGCGATCACCGCCGGCTCCAGGGCCATGGTGAGGGCGAAGTTGCCGGTGAAGCACAGGCCGATCGCACCCACCCCCGGCCCACCGCACGCGGTGTGGGCCTGGCGCGCCAGGCCGCGCAGCCAGACCGTCACCGGGCTGGTGCCGCCCCCGGCGAAGGCGCGGAACTCGGCGCTGACACAGACGCGGCGGACGACCTCCCGGCCGCCCTCGACCGTGGGGAAGGCGCCGTCCGTCCCGAACAGGGAGGGCACATGGACGGTGAAGCCCGCGTCCCGCACCCAGCGCGCGAGCCGCAGGACGTCGGGACTGATGCCCGGCATCTCCGGCAGCACCACGACCGCAGGCCCGGCCCCGGCTACGTACACCGTCTTCTCCACCCCCTCCACGGCCACGCTCCGGCGGGTGAAGTCGGTGATCGGATCGTCGTCGCTCATGGGGCCAGCCTGGTCCCGGGACCGGCCGCCGGGTGAGGGGCGGGATCGCCAAGGCCAGGGGTAATCTCGCCACACGCGGGGAAGGCGGGCGGTACGCGGTCGGCGACCCGGGGCCGGGACACCAGGGGGTACGGGAGCGATGGCGGAGGCGACGCGGCAGGCAGGCAGGCAGCGGAACGTGCGGGTCCGGGCGCCGGGCCGGGTGCGCTGCGGGTCGGGGTCCTGGCGTACCCGGACTGCTTCGCGTCCGAAGTGTTCGGCGTCCCCGATCTGTTGACGATGGCCGGGCATGTCGCCGGACCGGACGCGCCCGGCTACCGGGTGTCGGTCGTCTCGCCCCGCCGCCGGGTCACCGCCTCGGGCGGCGCGAGCCTGGACGTGCGTCCCTTGCGCGAGGTCGACGTCCTCGTGGTCCCCGGCTTCGAACTGCGCCCGGACACGGACCTCGACGCGCGGCTCGCCCGGCTCGCCCCCGAGATCGCGGCGATCCGCGCGCAGGCCGCCGCCGGCACCGCCGTCGTCTCCCTCTGCGTCGGCGCGTTCCTGCTCGCCGAGGCCGGGCTCCTCGACCGGCGCCGGGCCACCACCTCCTGGCTGCACGCCGGCGAACTGGCCAGGCGCTGCCCGGACGCCGACGTGCGGCCCGAGCGCCTGGTCGTCACGGACACGGGGGTGACGACCACGGCCGCCTTCAGCGCCATGTACGACTTCGCGCTGGACCTGATCCGCCGCCACAACGGCGCCCGCGTGGCCCGCACCACCGCACGGTTGGCGCTCGTCGACGACGCGCGGACCTCCCAGACCCCGTACGTCGACCCGCGGCTCCTCCCGCAGCCCGGCCGGGAGTTCGCCCAGCGGGTCATGCGGCGGCTCGACCAGAACCTCGCCGAGCGGTACGACCTCGCCGCGCTCGCCGACGCCTTCCGGGTCAGCACCCGCACGCTGCTGCGCCGCTTCGCCGAGGAGACCGGACGCAGCCCGCTGGCCCATCTGCAGGCCTCCCGGGTCCGCCGCGCCCGCCATCTCCTGGAGACCACCGACCGTACCGTCGCCGCCGTCGCCGCAGCCGTCGGCTACCAGGACCCCGGTACCTTCGCCGCCCTCTTCGCCCGCCACACCGGCCACCGCCCGAGCGCCTACCGGGCCGCCTTCCGCCGCGCGGCCCATAAGCCGTTGCAGTACTAGCGGTGGTTTGTTGACGGCGGGTCAGGGCCGTAGTAGGCCGGTAGCAGGTCGTCGCGCCACGGCGGGTTCGCGCCCCGCACCGCGCACGTCGCCGCCGCGACCTCCGCGCCGAACCGCACCGCGTCCTGCGCCTGCCGCCACGTCACGCGGCCGTCCAGCCTGCCGCCGAACACTCCCTCGGCGTGCAGCCGGTGCAGCAGACCGGCGGTGAAGGCGTCACCCGCGCCCACCGTGTCGACGACATCGACGAGCGGGGACGGTACGTGCAGGCGTTCGCCGCCGTACGAGACGAGAACACCGTCCGCGCCGAGCGTGACGACCACGAGCGTGGCGCCCGCCCGGTGCCACCGGTCGCACGCCTCCTCCGGTGGCAGCCCGGGATACAGCTCGGCGAGGTCGTCCGAGCTCATCCGCAGGATGTCGGCGAGCGCGCACCAGCGCGGCAGCCGGTCGCGGTAGAGGGCGGCGTCCACCAGGTGCGGGCGCACATTGGGGTCGATGCTGATGGTGGTGTACGGGCGAAGGCGCGCAAGCAGTTCCTCGACCGCGGACGCGCCCGGCTCCCGTACGAGGGCGAGCGAACCGGTGTGCAGGCAGCCCGCCCCGAGCCCCGCCACGGCAGCCAGCTCGGCGCCGGTCCACTGCCAGTCGGCGGCGCCCTCGGCGTGGAAGGAGTAGTCGGCCCGGCCGTCGGGCGAGAGGCCGGCCACGGCCAGCGTGCTGGGCTGAGCAGCGTCCGTACACGCGTCGAGGCGAACACCGGAAGCAGCGAGGCGGGTACGGAAGAGACGGCCGAAGACGTCGCCCGAGAGGCGGCCGGCGAAGTGGGTGGGCGTGGCGAGGCGGGCGAGCGCCACTGCCGTGTTGGCGGGCCCGCCACCGGGCAGTACGTCGAGCCTGAGGCCCGGCGCGTCGTCGAGCGCCGGGGCGACGAAGGCGTCGGCGACGCACTCGCCGAGTACTGCCACGGGGCGGGTCGCGGGCATGGGGGTCCTTTCGGGAGAGGGGTCAAAACGGTCAGTGGGTCGGTCAGTCGGTCCAGGAGGAGCCCAAGCGCGTCAGCGTCGCGCTCTTGAGGCGGAATTCGCCGCCCTGCGCGGAGAACTCGACCGCGTCCGACTCCCGGTGACGTCGTACGCGACCGGGGCCTGACCCTCCTCATGGGATCTTCCGGGGAACAGCAGCCGCTGGAGCACTCCCTGGTGACGACGTTCCTGGCGCGCCGCATCAGCGGCCTGCTGGTCGTTCCGGCGGCCGGGAGCGACCACCGTTACCTGCGCCGGGAGCGGGAGAGCGGGCTGCCGGTGGTCTTCCTCGACCGGCCGGCGACGGGGCTGGCGGCGGACGCGGTCGTCAGCGCGAATGAGGAAGGTGCGCGGATGGGCGTCGCGCACCTGGTCGCGCACGGCCATCGGCGGATCGCCTTCATCGGTGACCGTCCCCCGACCCTCTACACGCGCAAGATGCGGCTGCGGGGCTATCGGGCGGCGCTGGTGGAGGCGGGCCTGCCGTACGACCCCGCGCTCGTCGTCACGGCCCACGGCCCGCACGCGGCCGGGGTCGCCGTACGCCGCCTGCTCGCCCTCCCCGCTCCCCCGACCGCCGTGTTCGCGGCGAACAACTTCGCCTCGCTCGGGGTCGTCCCGGCGCTCGCCGAGGCCGGCCGGCGCGATGTCG
Organism: Streptomyces sp. ISL-100; assembly: GCF_018614615.1. GTDB lineage: Bacteria > Actinomycetota > Actinomycetes > Streptomycetales > Streptomycetaceae > Streptomyces. The sequence goes on from NZ_JAGGOK010000053.1 coordinate 32,643, forward strand.
CGCTGGTCGGCTTCGACGATCTGCCGCTGGCGGCGGTGCTGGAGCCGGGCCTGACGGTGGTCGCGCAGAACCCGGCGGCGATCGGCACGGCTGCGGCGGAGCAGGTGCTGGCCCGGCTGGGCGGCGACCGCTCGGGGGCGCGGACGCGGACGGTCCCGGTGACGCTGGTGACACGGGGATCGGGAGAACTGCCCCCGCCGACGGCCTGAGGTGGGTGGAGTGCCGCAAGCGGCAAAATCCAGCCCCTCCGGCGTTTGAGGAGCGGGGTCTGGGGCGGAGCCCCAGTTCAGGGAAGGGGCGGGTAGGGGAAAGCGCCGCAGGCACCGGCACCCCCCACCGCACCCCCACCCGCACCTAGACCCCCGGTATCTCCCGCGCCCGGAACGCGTCCCGCACCACGCCCGCCGCCTGCTCGCCGTACATCTTCCGCGCCGTCGCGACCGTCGTCAGGGCCGCGTCCGTGAAGCTCGTGTCCGGCGCGAAGCCGAACTGGGCGTTCACGATGATGCGGTCCGCCGTGCGCGCACCAAGCTCCGACCGGATGTCGAAGAGCGCGCGGGACCAGATCTGGCCGTCCGCGTGCACCTGCCCGACCCGGTCGCCGTAGACCTTGCTGCCGTCGATACGGCGCAGGCAGTGCGGGGTCGTCGAGGTGTACGACACCGCGTCCCAGTCCGCCACGCACGCCACGTCCGCCTTCAGCGGCCAGCCGTACTTCGCCGCCGCATGCGCGCCCACCGTCACCGCGAGGTAGTCACCGAACGCCTCGCCGATCGACCCGGCCTCCACCGACGTCCCGAAGCCCGGCACCTGCGCGTGGTGCACGGCGTGCCCGTACTCGTGCATGACCACCTCGGCGTCCTCGGCGTCGTCGACGCCGCCCTTGCCGAAGCGGATCTCCGCCTTCTTGTCCGTGAAGAAGGAGTTGTCCGAGCCCCACTGGTTGATACGGACCGGCTGAGCCCGGTCGTTCGCGCCGGGCAGCTCGCTGCCGAAGCCGAGTCCCTGGAGGTACTCCTGCGACTCATTGACCCAGAAGTAGGCCATGACCTGCTCGAACTGGTCGTCGTGGCGACCGTACGTACCCGCTTCCGCGATCTTCGCGGACGCGCCCGTATCCGATCTCACGTATGCCCACTTGCCGGACAGCCCACCGCTGCCGTCAAGGTTGCGCAGCGCGGCCGTGGCGTAGGCGGAGGAGGGGACAGCGTCGGCCGAGTCCTTCGCGTCGGTCAGGGACTGGTCGTTCGAGGACTGGACGGGGTTGACCATGAAGAGGCGTGCTTGCGGCCCGGCCGATGCCCCGGCGGGGGCGGTCAGGGTGGCCAGGGTGGCGAGAGCCGCGGTGAGGGTGGCCGCGGCGAGCAGGCCGCGGTGTGTGCGACGGGACATGGAACATCCTTCTGCCAAGGGATGCGGGGGGTGGCGTGGCGCGGGCGTGATCATCCCGTACGCGTCCGGCTTTGGCCAGGGCCCCGACACATGGTTCGCTTGCCGCATGCGCGCCATCACCGTGACCACCTGGTCGCTGGAACAGACCTCGCCCGACGACCTGCGCCCCTCCGCGGCGCCCCCGGGCGACATCCGGATCGTGCGGGCGGAGATCCCCTCCCCCGAGTTCAGCCGCTTCCTCTACACCGCGGTGGGCGGTGACATCCAGTGGACCGACCGGCTCGGGCTGACGTACGAGCAGTGGCAGGCGGCCCTGGACCGGCCCGGTGTCGAGACCTGGGTCGCGTACGCAAACGGCACTCCGGCGGGGTACGTGGAGCTGGACCCGCAGGACGAGGGCGTCGTGGAGATCATGTACTTCGGTCTGATCCCGGCCTTCCGGGGGCGGCGGATCGGCGGGCATCTCCTGTCGTACGGGGTCGCGCGCGCGTGGGATCTCGCCGAGCGGTGGCCCGGCCGACCCGAAACGAAGCGGGTGTGGCTGCATACGTGCAGCAAGGACGGGCCGCACGCCATGGACAATTACCTGCGCCGCGGGTTCCGGCTCTTCGAGACGAAGACCGCCGAGGAAGAGGACGTGGAGACGGCCGGACCGTGGGCCGGGCCGCACGCCTGACCTGTGTGACGAGAGTGACCGGCGACACAGCGTCTCGCGATTCGGGACAGAGTTGTCCACATTGTGGGCGGTGGTGGACTGGCCGGAGATCCCCATGACACGCTTCCGTCATGTCTTCAGCTGGAGTTGCCTTGGTGAGTCGGCGGCACGTCGACCTCGGCCGCATGTCCAGCGCCATCTGTCCGGTGGGCTGACAGCACAGCACCACCGAATTTATTAGCCGTCCCCGCCGTCGCGGACGAGCCGGCCACCCCGATACGCACGTGATCTCCGCTCACCCGGCGGAACACTCCGATCTGTCGTGTCCGACCGTCATTTTTGCTGGTCACAGGGGACGGCCGGCGCGATCCGCCACTCCTTGAGCCGCCAGAGAAGGACGAACACAACCATGGCCGCCACGCCGGAAAAGCCCGCTGCCGTCACGCCCCGCCGCAAGGCCGGACGCCACCGTGGCGAGGGTCAGTGGGCCGTAGGTCACTTCACCCCCCTCAATGGCAATGAGCAGTTCAAGAAGGACGACGACGGTCTCAATGTGCGGACACGCATTGAGACGATCTACTCCAAGCGGGGATTCGACTCGATCGACCCCAATGACCTCCGTGGCCGTATGCGTTGGTGGGGTCTTTACACCCAGCGCAAGCCCGGGATCGACGGCGGCAAGACCGCGATCCTGGAGCCGGAGGAGCTGGACGACGAGTACTTCATGCTGCGCGTGCGTATCGACGGCGGGCGGCTGACCACCGAGCAGCTGCGTGTCATCGGTGAGATCTCGCAGGAGTTCGCGCGCGGGACGGCCGACCTCACCGACCGGCAGAACGTCCAGTACCACTGGATCCGGATCGAGGACGTACCGGAGATCTGGCGCCGGCTCGAAGAGGTCGGGCTGTCCACGACCGAGGCCTGCGGTGACACGCCCCGCGTGATCCTCGGCTCGCCGGTCGCGGGCATCGCCGAGAACGAGATCATCGACGGCTCCCCCGCCATCGACGAGATCCAGCGCCGCTTCATCGGCAACCCGGACTTCTCGAACCTGCCCCGCAAGTTCAAGTCCGCGGTTTCCGGATCGCCGCAGCTCGACGTCGCGCACGAGATCAACGACATCGCCTTTGTCGGCGTCAACCACCCCGAGCACGGTCCCGGCTTCGACCTCTGGGTCGGCGGCGGGCTCTCCACCAACCCCAAGCTCGGTGTCCGCCTCGGCGCCTGGGTGCCGCTCGACGAGGTGCCGGACGTCTACGGCGGCGTCATCGGCATCTTCCGTGACTACGGCTACCGCCGCCTGCGCACCCGCGCCCGCCTGAAGTTCCTCGTCGCCGACTGGGGTCCGGAGAAGTTCCGCCAGATCCTGGAGGACGAGTACCTCAAGTACAAGCTCGTCGACGGCCCCGCGCCCGCTCAGCCCTCCGGCACCTGGCGCGACCACCTCGGCGTACACAAGCAGAAGGACGGCCGCTTCTACGTCGGCTTCGCCCCGCGCGTCGGCCGCGTGGACGGCGCCACGCTGACGAAGATCGCCGACCTGGCCGGAGCGCACGGGTCGGGCCGGCTCCGTACCACCGCCGAGCAGAAGATGATCGTCCTCGACGTCGAAGAGGCGCGGGTCGAGTCGCTCGTCGCCGGGCTTGAGGCGCTGGACCTGCGGGTCACGCCGTCGCCCTTCCGGCGCGGCACGATGGCCTGCACCGGCATCGAGTTCTGCAAGCTCGCCATCGTCGAGACGAAGGCGCGTGGCGCGTCGCTGATCGACGAGCTGGAGCGGCGCATCCCGGAGTTCGACGAGCCCATCACGATCAACATCAACGGCTGCCCGAACGCCTGCGCCCGTATCCAGGTGGCGGACATCGGTCTCAAGGGGCAGCTGGTCCTTGACGACGCCGGCAACCAGGTCGAGGGCTTCCAGGTGCACCTCGGCGGCGCGCTCGGCCTTGAGGCCGGTTTCGGCCGCAAGGTCCGTGGTCTCAAGGTCACCTCCGCCGAGCTGCCCGACTACGTCGAGCGCGTGCTGCTGCGCTTCCAGGAGCAGCGCGAAGACGGCGAGCGCTTCGCGACCTGGGCGGCGCGGGCGAGCGACGGAGACCTGTCATGAGCGAGCGCGCGGCGCCCTTCTACTGCCCGTACTGCGGCGACGAGGACCTGCGGCCCAACGAGACCGGTCACGGCGCGTGGGAATGCGCGGCATGCAACCGCGCCTTCCAGTTGAAGTTCCTCGGGCTCCTCGCCCGTGGGGCTGCGCGCAACGACGTTGGAGGGGACGAGATATGACTACGGTTCAGGAAGATCTCAAGTCACTGGCGGAAAAAGCCGGGCGGGACCTCGAAGAGGCCTCCGCCCTGGACATCCTCAAGTGGGCCGCCGACACCTTCGGTGACCGCTTCTGCGTGACCTCCTCCATGGAGGACGCGGTCGTCGCCCACCTCGCCTCCCGCGCCAAGCCCGGCGTGGACGTCGTCTTCCTCGACACCGGCTACCACTTCCCGGAGACCATCGGGACGCGGGACGCCGTCGAGGCCGTCATGGACGTCAACGTCATCACGCTTCTGCCCTGGCAGTCCGTCGAGGAGCAGGACGCCGAGTACGGGCCGAAGCTGCACGACCGCGACCCCGACCTGTGCTGCGCCCTGCGCAAGGTCAAGCCCCTCGAAGACGGGCTGAAGGGCTACCACGCCTGGGCGACCGGCCTGCGCCGCGACGAGTCCCCGACCCGGGCGAACACCCCGGTCGTCGGCTGGGACGAGAAGCGCCAGAAGGTCAAGATCTCGCCGATCGCCCGCTGGACGCAGGAGGACGTGGAGGCGTACGTCGCTGAGCACGGCGTCCTCACGAACCCGCTGCTGATGGACGGTTACGCGTCCGTGGGCTGCGCGCCCTGCACCCGCAGGGTCGAGGAGGGCGAGGACGCCCGCGCCGGCCGCTGGGCCGGGCGCAACAAGACGGAATGCGGGCTGCACGGCTGATGACGAGCAACGATCAGGAGAAAGACGTGACTGGGGCCACCATCTGGCTCACGGGTCTGCCGAGCGCCGGCAAGACCACCATCGCCTACGAGCTGGCGGGACGGCTGAAGGCCGAAGGCCGCCGTGTCCAGGTGCTGGACGGCGACGAGATCCGCGAGTTCCTCTCGGCGGGCCTCGGCTTCAGCCGCGAGGACCGGCACACCAACGTCCAGCGGATCGGTTACGTCGCCGAACTGCTCGCCCGTAACGGCGTGCTGGCCCTGGCACCCGTCATCGCGCCGTACGCCGACAGCCGCGAGGCCGTCCGGGGGCGCCACCAGAGCGAGGGCACCGCGTACCTGGAGGTGCACGTCGCCACGCCGGTGGACGTGTGCTCCGTACGCGATGTGAAGGGTCTGTACGCCAAGCAGGCGGCCGGCGAGGTTTCCGGGCTCACCGGGGTCGACGACCCCTACGAGGCTCCCGAGTCGCCCGACCTGCGGATCGAGTCGCACCAGCAGACCGTGCAGGAGTCCGCAGCGGCGCTGCACGCGCTGCTCACCGAAAGGGGCCTGGCCTGATGACGACCACCTCCGCAACCGTCAGCGAGGGTACGGACAGCCCGTACGCGCTCAGCCACCTGGACGCCCTGGAGTCCGAGGCCGTCCACATCTTCCGCGAGGTGGCGGGTGAGTTCGAGCGGCCGGTGATTCTCTTCTCCGGCGGCAAGGACTCGATCGTCATGCTGCACCTGGCGCTGAAGGCGTTCGCGCCCGCGCCGGTTCCTTTCACGCTGCTGCACGTCGACACCGGGCACAACTTCCCGGAGGTGCTGGAGTACCGCGACCGCACCGTCGCCGAGCACGGGCTGCGGCTGCACGTCGCGTCCGTACAGGAGTACATCGACGCCGGGAAGCTGCGCGAGCGGCCCGACGGCACGCGCAACCCGCTCCAGACCGTGCCGCTGACCGAGGCCATCCAGCAGCACCGCTTCGACGCGGTGTTCGGCGGCGGGCGGCGCGACGAGGAGAAGGCGCGCGCCAAGGAGCGGGTCTTTTCGCTGCGTGACGAGTTCTCGGCGTGGGACCCGCGCCGCCAGCGCCCCGAGCTGTGGCAGCTCTACAACGGCCGCCACGCGCCGGGTGAGCACGTGCGCGTGTTCCCGCTGTCCAACTGGACCGAGCTGGACGTGTGGCAGTACATCGCCCGCGAGAAGATCGAGCTCCCCGGCATCTACTACGCCCACGAGCGCGAGGTCTTCGCCCGCAACGGCATGTGGCTGACGGCGGGCGAGTGGGGCGGCCCGAAGGAGTCGGAGAAGGTCGAGACGCGGCTGATCCGCTACCGCACGGTCGGCGACATGTCCTGCACGGGCGCCGTCGACTCCGACGCCACGACGCTCGACGCCGTAATCGCCGAGATCGCCGCCTCCCGGCTCACCGAGCGGGGCGCGACGCGAGCCGACGACAAGATGTCCGAGGCCGCGATGGAAGACCGCAAGCGCGAGGGGTACTTCTAAACATGACTGCCATTACTGGGCTGACCGAGCAGTTGTCGGCCACCACCCTGCTGCGTTTCGCGACGGCCGGCTCCGTCGACGACGGCAAGTCCACCCTGGTGGGCCGGCTGCTGCACGACTCCAAGTCGATCCTCACCGACCAGCTGGAGGCCGTCGAGGCGGCGTCCCTCAAGCGTGGTCAGGAGGCGCCCGACCTGGCGCTGCTGACGGACGGCCTGCGCGCCGAGCGCGAGCAGGGCATCACCATCGACGTCGCGTACCGCTACTTCGCCACCACGCGTCGCCGGTTCATCCTGGCCGACACCCCCGGGCATGTGCAGTACACCCGGAACATGGTGACGGGCGCGTCGACCGCCGAGCTGGCCGTCGTGCTGGTCGACGCCCGTAACGGCGTCGTCGAGCAGACCCGCCGCCACGCGGCCGTCGCGGCGCTGCTGCGCGTTCCGCACGTCGTACTCGCCGTCAACAAGATGGACTTGGTGGAGTACGCCGAGCCGGTCTTCGCAGCCATCGCCGAGGAGTTCACGGCGTACGCCGCTTCGCTCGGTGTCCCGGAGATCACCGCCATCCCGATCTCGGCGCTGGCCGGTGACAACGTCGTGGAGCCGTCCGCGAACATGGACTGGTACGGCGGCCCGACGGTGCTGGAGCACCTGGAGACCGTCCCGGTCAGCCACGACCTGGCGAGCTGCAAGGCCCGCTTCCCCGTCCAGTACGTCATCCGCCCGCAGACCGCCGAGCACCCCGACTACCGGGGTTACGCCGGCCAGATCGCGTCCGGCGCGCTGCGCGTGGGCGAGGCCGTTACGGTCCTTCCGTCCGGTCGTACGTCGACGATCACGGGCATCGACGCGCTGGGCGAGGCGGTCGACATCGCCTGGGCGCCGCAGTCCGTGACGGTCACTCTCGCCGACGACCTGGACATCTCGCGCGGTGACCTGATCGCGCCGAGCGGTACCGCGCCGGCCACCACCCAGGACGTCGAGGCGACCGTCTGCCACGTGGCGGACCAGCCGCTCACCGTGGGCCAGCGGGTGCTGCTCAAGCACACCACCCGCACGGTCAAGGCGATCGTCAAGGAGATCCCGTCGCGGCTGACGCTGGACGACCTGTCTCAGCATCCGGACCCGGGTCAGCTCGTCGCCAACGACATCGGCCGGGTGAAGGTGCGTACGGCTGAGCCGCTCGCGCTCGACGCGTACCGCGACTCGCGCCGCACCGGATCGTTCCTGCTGATCGACCCGGCGGACGGTACGACGCTGGCGGCCGGCATGGCAGGCGACTCGTTCGCCGCCGAGGCCGTGCAGGCCGTGGCGGACGACGAGGGCTGGGACTTCTGATCATGACCGTTGATGTCTACGCGACGTTCGCGAAAGAGGGCGGCCGCATCGGCAGCGGCACCGTCGGCGCGGGCACGGGCGGAGTCGCGCGATGTGCCCGATGACGTACGCGCACCGCTTGCGCGCCCTGCCGCCGTACCGACGAAGACCTGCCGACTTCCCGGGCACACCCCGCTCCACGCGAGAGGTGTGACGCCGGGCCACCGAGAGGAACATCTCCCGTGCCAGCCCCACGTACCACCCTTCGCCGCAGCCTCGCCGCTGCCGCCGCCCTGCCGCTGCTGATCGGCGTGCTGGGCGCCTGCGGTTACGGCTCGCAGGCCGAGAAGGACGACAAGACCGCCCCTGTCGCCAAGGGCAAGCAGATCGACGGCGTCGACGAGGTACGGATTGGCTACTTCCCGAACGTCACGCACGCCACCGCCCTGGTCGGCCTCCAGAAGGGCCTGTTCCAGAAGGAACTCGGTGGCACGCAGGTCAAGGCACAGCCCTTCAACGCGGGCCCCTCGGCGATCGAGGCCCTCAACGCCGATGCCATCGACATCGGCTGGATCGGCCCCTCCCCCGCGATCAACGGCTTCACCAAGTCGGGCGGCCAGAACCTGAAGATCATCTCGGGCTCAGCCTCCGGCGGTGTCTCGCTCGTCGTCAACCCGAAGAAGATCAAGTCCCTGGACGACCTCAAGGGCAAGCGCATCGCGACCCCGCAGCTCGCCAACACCCAGGACGTGGCGCTGCTGAACTACCTGTCGGAGAAGGGCCTGAAGGTCGACGCCAACACCGGCAAGGGCGACGTCACCGTCGTCCGCCAGGACAACAAGGAGATTCCGGCCTCCTTCGAGTCCGGGGCGCTGGACGGTGCCTGGGTGCCGGAGCCCACCGCGTCCAAGCTGGTCGCCGGTGGCGGAAAGGTACTGCTCGACGAGAAGAAGCTGTGGAAGGACGGCAAGTTCGTCATCACGAACGTGATCGTCTCCCAGAAGTTCCTCAAGGAGCACCCGGATGTCGTCGAGGCGGTGCTGCGCGGCTCGGTGAAGAGCAATGCGTGGATCAAGGCCAACCCGGACGAGGCGAAGGCCACGGTCAACGCGAAGCTGAAGGCCGACTCCGGCAAGGAGTTGCCCCCCGAGGTGCTCGACCCGGCGTTCAAGAACGTCGAGACGACCAATGACCCGCTCGCGACGACGCTGCGGGACGAGGCCGACCACGCGGTCAAGGCCGGTCTTCTCAAGGACCCGCTGCTCGACGGCATCTACGACCTGACGCTCCTCAACAAGGTGCTGAAGGCCGAGAAGCAGCCGGCCGTCGAGGACGCCGGACTCGGCACCAAGTAACCGTCCTTTCCGCAGACCTTCCCGCAACCGGAACGCCCTCAGGAGGTGAGGCTCATGGCCACCACACTCGACGTCAAGCAGGCCGCCGCGCCCGTAGACACGGTGCCGTACGCCGCACGGATCGACCACGTGTCGAAGTCGTTCGGCCGGCCCGGCGCCCAGCAGCTCGTGCTGGACGACATCAGCATCGATGTCGCGCCCGGCGAGTTCGTGACCCTGCTGGGGGCTTCCGGCTGCGGCAAGTCGACGCTGCTCAACCTGGTCGCCGGACTCGACAAGCCCTCCGCGGGCGCCATCGACGTACCCGGTGGCCGGCCCGCCCTGATGTTCCAGGAGCACGCGCTGTTCCCGTGGCTGACGGCGGGGAAGAACATCGAACTCGCCCTCAAGATGCGGGGCATGGCGAAGCCCGAGCGGCGCGGAGAGGCCGAGCGGCTGCTCCAGCTCGTGCGTCTTGGCGGGGCGTACGGCAAGCGGGTACACGAACTGTCGGGCGGTATGCGCCAGCGCGTGGCCCTGGCGCGGGCGCTCGCGCAGGACAGCAAGCTGCTGCTGATGGACGAGCCGTTCGCGGCGCTGGACGCCATCACCCGCGACGTACTGCACGAGGAACTGACCCGCATCTGGTCCGAGACCAGCGTCTCGGTCCTCTTCGTCACCCACAACGTCCGCGAGGCCGTCCGCCTCGCCGAGCGCGTGGTGCTGCTGTCGTCCCGTCCCGGACGCATCGCGCGCGAGTGGAAGGTCGGCATCCCGCAGCCGCGCCGGATCGAGGATTCCGCGGTCGCCGACCTGTCCGTAGAGATCACTGAACAGCTGCGGGGGGAGATCCGCCGACATGGCCAGCACTGAAACCAGCCCGAATACCAGCCCGAAGAACGACCTCGCCGGTCTTGAAGCCGGCCTGGACGCACTGGAGACGAAGCACTCGGCGGAGCGGGTCGGCCTCGGGCGGATCCTGCTGTCCAAGGTGGTGCCGCCGCTGGTGGCCATCGCCCTGGTCATCACGCTGTGGCAGCTCGCGGCGGCCTCCGACCTCAAGCCGGACTACGTCCTGCCGAGCCCGGTGGACGTATGGCACTCCATCGAGAAGATGTGGCTCGAGGGCACCCTGCTCGGCTACATCTGGACCAGCGTTTCGCGCGGCGCCCTCGGCTTCGCGGTCTCGGTCGCCATCGGTACGCCGCTCGGGCTGCTCGTGGCCCGGGTGAAGGTGGTGCGAGCGGCGATCGGACCGATCCTGTCCGGGCTCCAGTCGCTGCCGTCGGTGGCCTGGGTGCCGGCCGCGATCATCTGGTTCGGACTGACCGACGCGACGATCTACGCGGTGGTGCTGCTGGGCGCCGTACCGTCCATCGCGAACGGTCTCGTCGCCGGTGTCGACCAGATCCCGCCGCTGTACCTGCGGGCGGGCCGCACCATCGGGGCGACCGGTATCAACGGCATACGGCATGTGCTGCTGCCGGCCGCGCTGCCCGGGTACCTGGCGGGGCTGAAGCAGGGGTGGGCGTTCTCGTGGCGCTCGCTGATGGCCGCCGAGCTGATCGCCAACTCGCCTGATCTCGGTACGGGTCTCGGACAGCTGATGGAGAACTTCCGTACCTTCAGCGACATGTCGGGCGTGCTGGCCACGATCATCCTGATCCTCGTTGTCGGCATCGGCATCGACCTGCTGTTCTTCTCCCCGCTGGAGCGCCGCGTGCTGCGCAGCCGTGGCCTCCTGACCAAGGGCTGATTCACCATGTTGTTGTCGTCCCGACGTCCGGTCCTTCTCGTCATAGCCCACGGCAGCCGCGATCCGCGGCACGCGGCGACCGTGAACGCGCTCGTGGCGCGCGTGCGGTCGCTGCGGCCCGGGCTGCGCGTGGAGACCGGCTTCCTGGACTTCAACGCCCCTGCGGTTCCTCAGGTGCTGGAGCGCCTCGCGTCGGAGGGCGTGGAGGACGTGGTGGCCCTCCCCCTCCTGCTGACCCGCGCCTTCCATGCGAAGGCCGACATCCCGGCCGTACTCCACGAGGCGTCGGCGCGGTTGCCGCGGCTGCGGATCCATCAGGCGGAGGTCCTGGGCCCGTCGCCGCTGCTGCTCGGTGCTTTGGAGCGGCGCCTGCACGAAGCCGGGCTCACGCCCGGTGACAAGAGCTCGACCGGGGTCGTCCTGGCCTCGGCGGGCTCCACAGACCCGGAGGCGATCGCAGTGATCGCTGAAATCGCGCGGGAGCTGCGGTACACCGGTTGGTGCGCCGTGCGGCCTGCGTTCGCCTCCGCTGTATCTGCCGGGGGCTATCCCCGCACGGAGGACGCAGTGCGGTCGTTGCGGACTGCCGCGGGGGTTCGGCGTGTCGCCGTCGCCCCGTACGTCATCGCCCCCGGCTTCCTGCCGGACCGGATCGCGCGGGGCGCGGGGGAATCCGGCGCGGAGGTGCTGGGGGAGGTGCTGGGCGCGTCGCCGGAGCTGGCGCGGCTGCTGCTGACGCGGTACGAGGAAGCACGGATGCCGGTGCGGCTGGCGGCGGCGGTCAGCGCGTAAGGGGCCGGTGCCCTGCGGGGCTGTTCCCCTACCCGCCCTTCCCGCTGCGACACTTTGCGGCTCCGCCGCGTGGGGGGCAAGCCCCAGCCCCCAGACCACACAGACGCCCTACGGGCGTGTACTCAAACGCCGGACGGGCTGGATTCGGCCGCACCATCCAGCCCCTCCGGCGTTTGAGGAGCGGGGCCTGGGGCGGAGCCGCAGGGTCGGGGAAAGAACTACCCCGCGTCCACCAGCGCCGTAAGTTCCGCGACCCCCATCGAGCCCGCCTCCCTCCGCTCCCGCGCGAACGTGTTCGCGACACGCTGCAACGCCTCGTTCACCGGCGTCGGAATGCCGTGCAGCCTGCCCAGCAGCACGATCTCCCCGTTCAAGTAGTCCGCTTCGATCGTGCCGGTCCCCCGGCTGAGGCTCTGCCAGGACGACCCGCCACCCCGCTCCGACCCGTCGAACGGTTCGAACGTGATCCGGCCGCCGCGCGCTTCGGCCTGTTCCGCCTGGGACGTGGCCTCGATGCCGGCGGCGGCCAGCGTGGCCTGTCCCTCAGCGAGGGCGCGCCGGAAGAGCGCCCTCGCCTCGTCGCTCACGATGAGCCCGGAGACGGCCTCGATCGAATTGGCCAGGTTGCTCAGCAGCTTGGCGTACTTCCACCGCATCACGTCCGGCACGACCGGTGCCAGGAACCGCGACTTCGCCAGGTCCGCGGCGATCCCCCGGGCAGTGTCGTCGACACCCGACGGGTAGCGGCCGACGTGCAGCATCCCGGACACCGGCGCGCCCGCGGCCGCCACGCAGCCCGGCTCCGTGTGCGTCGCGGGCAGCCAGACGCACATGCCGCAGACGTGGCGGAAGCGGCGCAGCGCCTGGCGTTCGCTCTCGACGCCGTTCTGCGCGCAGACCAGCGGGAGGAGTTCGCCCGCCGTGCCGCCCCCGGCCACCGGCCGCGCGCTCCACGTATCGAGTGCGGCCGTGCTGTCCTGGGTCTTGACGGACAGGAGCAGTACGTCGTCGGGGCGGAGGAACGGGCCGAGGTCGTCCGGGCTGCGGACCACCGGGAGTTGGTGAGTACGGGTGCCCTCAGGTGTCGTCAGGCGCAAACCCCTCTCGCGCAGGGCGTCGTAGTGCGCCCCGCGTGCGACGAGTACGACCTCGTGCCCGCCCTCTGCCAGCCGCCCGCCGATCGTGCCGCCGACGGCCCCTGCCCCGATGATGATGTAGCGCATGCGTGGGAGCCTCCCACACCCCGCCCCTTGTGTGCAGGGTGCACGGAGTAGCGTGCGTACATGATCTCGGACACTCTCACGATCGGTGGGGATCTTCCCGTACGTCGCCTCGGCTTCGGTACGGCCCAGCTGACCGGGCCCGGTTACTGGGGGCCGCGCGGCGAGCGTGCGGACGCGGTCGCGGTACTGCGGCGTGCGGTCGAGCGCGGTGTCACGCTCATCGACACTGCGGACAACTACGGCCCGGGGCTGGCGGAAGAGCTCGTCGCCGAGGCGCTTCACCCCTACCCCGACGGGCTGGTCGTCGCGACGAAGGGCGGGGTCGTCCGTACGAGCGCCGACGCCTGGCACATCGCGGGGCGGCCCGAGGACCTGCGGGCCATGTGCGACGCGAGCCTGCGGCGGCTGCGGGTGGAGACCATCGATCTGTATCAGCTGCACCGGCTCGATCCGGACGTACCGATGGCCGAACAGCTCGGCGCGCTCGACGAGCTGCGCGCGGCGGGCAAGATCCGGCACATCGGTCTGGACTGCGTCAGCGCCGGGCAGTTGTTGGAGGCGCTGGCGCTGACGGAGATCGCGTCCGTACAGAACCGCTTCAACCTGGTGGACCGGTCCTCCGAGGACGTTCTTGAGCTGTGCGAGGCGCGCGGGATCGCGTTTTTGCCCTGGTTCCCCCTGGGCAACGGGGAGTTGAACGGCCGTGGGCAGCTCGCGCTGGCCTGGCTGCTGCACCGCTCGCCCGTGCTGTGCCCGACGCCGGGCACGGGGTCGCTCGTACACCTGGAGGAGAACCTGGACGCGGCGGAGCTGCGGCTCAGCGCGCAGGAGATGGCGGAGCTGTGAGCGGAGCTGTCAGCAGTGTCGAGCGGGTCATGGCGCCTGCGGCGTGACTCCGGGGCCGGTGCCCTCTTCTTCCTCTTCGTACGGCGTGCCCTGGTGGAAGTAGAGCAGCCAGCCCCGGTCCGTCAGGCGCCACAGCGAACTGCGGTGGGCGCGGCGGCCCTTGCTCTCGGTGTCGAAAGTCAGCTGGACCAGGTCCTCCGCGAGCCGTACGCCCGTCATCCGCGTGGTGGTGATCGGGCGGGCCTTCGGGGCGGACTCGTCGGTGAGGGCCGCGATGATCGAGTCCCGGTCCCAGCGCCGGCCCGACGCGCCGAACTCCCGGAACTCGGGATGGAGGAGCGCGGCGAGGAGCTCGGGGCTGTTGCGGACGGCCGGGTCGAGCAGGCGCAGTTCGTTCTCGATGGCCGCTTCGACGGCGTCGTCAGTCACGGGTCATCTCCACGAGTTTGGTGACCGTGTTCCAGTTGCGGGTGGTCCCGGTGACCCTCTTGAGGAGGGCCGGTCGCGCGAGCACCTCGGCGAGCTTGGAGCGGCCGAGGCCGTCCGGTACGTAGAGGTAGAGAGCGCGGTCACCGAGGCGGAATTCCTCGGGCAGGTACGCCGCCGGGTCGATGGACGCGAACCGGTCGGGGCCGACGAGCCGCGAGAAGTAGGTGACGTGTAGCTGCTTCGCCTCCAGCTCGGCGGCCGGGAAGGGGCAGGCGTCGGCGACGGCCTTCAGATAGGCGCCGCTGCGGACCAGGCAGTCGACGGTGAACCCGAAGTGGGTCTCGATGGCCTGTTCCAGGGCCGCGGCGAGTGCGTCCTCGGCTGCGGCCGATGCGTCCACGTCGGTGGTGAAGACGGCGTTGCCGCTCTGGAGGTACGTACGGACATCCCGGTGGCCCAGTTCCGTCAGCAGTGCCCGGAGCTCCGCCATGGGCACCTTCTTGTGCCCGCTCACATTGATTCCGCGCAGGAGGGCGGCGTACGTCGTGGTCATGCGCCAAACGATAGGCGGCCGCCGCACCCCGTGGGGGAGGGCACGGCGACCGCCCGTTCAGTGCTGAGCGCGTGTTCTTACTCGACGACCTTCAGCAGCTTGTTCGGGGTGCCCTGGCTCGGGTTGCTGATCTTGTCGGGGGTGGCCCCGCCGGTCAGCGCCGTCGCGACGGCCTCCGGGGTGGCGTCCTGGTGGCCCGCCAGGTAGACCGCGGCGGCGCCCACCACGTGCGGGGCCGCCATGGACGTACCGGAGATGGTCTTCGTGCCGTCGTCGCTGTCGTTCCAGGAGGAGGTGATGTCGGAGCCGGGCGCGTAGATGTCCACGACCGCGCCGAAGTTGGAGAAGTCGGACTGCGCGTCCTCCTTTGTGCTGGAGGCGACAGTGATGGCCTCCTTCACCCGGGCCGGGGAGCCCTGGCCGGCGTCGCTCGACTCGTTGCCCGCCGCGACGCCGTAGGTGACGCCGGAGGCGATGGACTTGCGTACGGCCTCGTCGAGGGCCTCGTCCGCGCCGCCGCCGAGGCTCATGTTGGCGACGGACGGGCCCTGGTGGTTCTTGGTGACCCAGTCGATGCCGGCGACGACGCCCTCGGTGGTGCCGGAGCCGTTGTCGTCGAGGACGCGGACCGCGACGATCTTCGCCTTCTTGGCGACACCGTGCGCGGCGCCCGCGATGGTTCCGGCGACGTGCGTGCCGTGGCCGTTGCCGTCGTCGGCGGAGTCGTCGTTGTCGACGGCGTCGAAGCCGTGGGCGGCGCGGCCCTCGAACTCCTTGTGCGAGATGCGGACACCAGTGTCGATGACGTACGCCGTGACGCCCTCGCCCGCGCTGTCCGGGTACGTGTACTTGCTGTCGCCGGCGGTGTCGGCCTGGTCGACGCGGTCGATGCCCCAGGACGGCGGGTTGTCCTGCGTGGCGTTGATCGAGAACTTCTTGTTCTGGACGACCTTGGCGACGGACGGGTCGGCGGCGAGGCGCTTGGCCTCGGTCTCGGAGAGTCCGCTGGCGGAGAAGCCGTTGATGGCGGAGCTGTAGTTGCGCTGCAGCTTGCCGCCGTACTCCCTGGCCAGGTCCTGCTTGTCGGCCTTCTCGTCCAGCATCACGATGTAGCTGCCGGCGACGGCGCCCTTGGCGTCGGCTCCGTACACGTGGCCCTCGGCGACGGGAGCGGCTCCCGCGAAGGAGGAATTGAGTACGGTCACGCCGGCCGCGGCCGCTACGGCGGTTATCGCCGCGGTGAGCTTCAGGCGGCTGGAACGCTTATGAATTGCCATGAAGAGGGGTCTCCTCGTCAAAATGTGGGGGGATTTGCCTCCGGACCGGAAATTCTCCGGGGCTGCTCGAAACCCTGACCGATTGACGCGCTCAGATCAAGACCTTCATGCGCCTGTTACTTACTCAACAAGGGTTCGTAATAAAAAATGGGTCAGCGCACGCCAAGTCGGACAGGGGCCTCAACTCCCATTGCCCGCCGCCGGGTCGCCGTCGCCGAGGGCGACCCACCAGTGCCCGTCGTCCTTGACGAGAAGGAATCAAGGAGACGGCGCTCCGGTCACCGGGTGGGCAGTTCGGCCTCGATGAGGTCGGCCGCCTGCGCAGTGCCGCCCTCGGACGCCATGGCGCGGCGGATGCCCTCGGCCCTGCGGGCCACCTCGGGATCTTCGACAAGGCCGAGGACGGCGGCGCGCAGCGCGTCGGCGGTGGCGGCCTCGGTGTCGATCCTGCGGGCGACGCCGAGCGAGACGAGCATGTCGGCGTTGCCGAACTGGTCGACGGCCTGCGGGACGGCGACCATCGGCGTACCGGTGGCGAGACCCTCCTGGCTGCCGCCGGCGCCCGCGTGCGTGATGAAGGCGTCGGCCTGTTTGAGGACGGCCAGCTGCGGCACCCAGTCGCGGACCTCGATGTTGGCAGGCACCTCGCCGAGCTCGGACTCGTCCACGAACTTGCCGATCTGGAGCACCACATGCCAGCCGGGCAGGTCACCGAAGGCCTTGACGCACTCCCGGTAGAAGGCCGGCAGCTTGGTGAACGTCGAACCCAGCGACACCAGCAGCACCTTGTCCGCGCCGGCCGGGCGCTGCCATTCGCCCTGGTCCTCGCGGTCGCCCTGGCAGGCACCGACGAAGGAGTAGACGGACTCGTCCACGCGGTCGGCGTTCGGCTGGAGGACCTTGGGGATCAGGACGATGCTGCGGCGCGGGCGGCCCGCGAAGCGGTCGGGGTCGAGGTCGGGCATCCCGTTCTCGTCGAGCCAGGCGCGAAAGCGCGCGAAGTACGCCCGGCCGCGCCCGGACTGCTTGAGCTCGGCGAACATCGGCCCGGCTACCTCCTCCTCGTACCCCTCCCAAGCGACGAGATTCGGGGAGAGCGAGACGGCGGGCACGCCCCAGCGGTGGGCGAGGACGGGCGCCGGGTAGGCGGTGATGTCGTGGATGACGAGGTCCGGTTCGTCACCCTCGAATGCCTCGACGAGCTGCGGCAGGACCTGGATCGCGTCGTTGAGGAATGGCTCGATGTTGTCGATCAGCTCCGTGCCCCAGTCCTCCGGGTTGTCCCCGGTGGGAAGCGTCGAGGTGTAGACGACCGGGTCGGCGCCGGTGACGGCGACCTTCTCGGCGAAGGAGGCGGGGATCGCGTACGAGACGCGGTGTCCCCGGGCGACGAGCTCCCGGATCACCTCGATGCTCGGGTTCACGTGCCCGGGGGCGGCGATGGAGAACATGGCGATGTGGGCACGCTTGCGTGAAGTCATACCGGGACACTAAACGAGACGAGACGTCTCGTGCAACATGAATGTGGCAGCGCGACCGGCTTCCGCCGCCCCACCGACTCGGCGACGCGACTCAGCGCTGGTAGCGGGCCAGCACCAGGTTTCCGTCCTCGACCAGGCGTTTCTCCAGCTCGTCGGCGTCGATCGCACCGCTGTAGTACTCCTGGTAGGCGGGAGTCGCCACCTTGTCCTTCCACTCGGGATAGCCGCGCACGGACTGGGCAGGGGCCGACACCAGGTGCTCGGCGAGTGCGGCGCCTGTCGCCCAGCCGTCCTTCTCGGCGCGCAGAGCCGGGTCCTTCAGGGCACCGTTGCCGGTCGGGAGCATCCAGTCGCCCTTGGCGAGGCGGGCCATGTTGGCGGGCTGAAGAAAGAAGTCGATGAACTCCATCGCCTCCTTCTTGTACGGGCTCTCCTCGGCGATCGAAAGCGTCTGGGGACTCACTCCCTGGGCGGGGCCCTCGGCGCCGGCCGGGGCCGGCAGCACCTTCCACTCGAAGCCCTCGGGTGCCTGCTGGGCGATCTGCTGCCGGTAGGAGAAACCGAGCGGCACCATGGCGTACTTGCCGCCGAAGAAGCCGGGCAGGGTGTCGGAGCCGCCCATGCCGAGGGTGGCCGCCGATGCGCTCTTGTCGGTGTTGACCTGGTCGTGGACGGTGCCGGGGACCACGGCGTCGCCCTCGGTGAAGCGCACTTCGGCCTTGCCGTCGGCGTCGCGGTGGAAGAGCTGCCCGCCCGCCGAGAGCCCCAGGTTGAGGGTGGCGGAGACGGGGTCTTTGAGGGGCCAGGCGACGCCGAACCTCTTGCCGTCGCCGCTGCTGAGTTTCTTGGTGATACGGCGGAACTCCGGCCAGCTCCACGGCTTTTCGGCAGTCGGGATGCGTACGCCCGACTCCTTGAGGATCTTCTCGTTGGCGATCAGGACCCTCGGCTCCTGGAGGAACGGCACGCCGTACACGCCGTCGCCGAACGTCGTCGTGTCCCAGCTGCGCTGCGGGATGTCGCTCCTGAGCCGGGCGGGCAGCAGCTCGCGCAGGTCGGTGAGGTAGCCGCCGTACGCGAAGTCGGCCAGATCGTCGGAGGCGTCGTGGATGATGTCCGGCGCCTCGCCGCCCTCGAAGGACGTCAGCAGCTGGTCGTGGACGCTGTCCCAACTGCCCTGGACGTACTCGACCCGTACGTCGGGGTGTTCGGCGTTCCACTCGTCGACGAGCTCCTTGTTGGCGTCGACGGACTCCTTCTGCCAGGCCAGGGACTGGAAGCGGAGTGTGACCTTCCCATCGGCGTCCCGGTCGCCGCCGCCGTTGTCCGAGCAGCCGGTGAGGAGCAGCGAGGCGAGCGCTGTGGCCGCGATCGCGAGCTTGGTGATACGTCGCATCACGCTTTCACCGCCCCGGCCATCATGCCGCCCGTGATCCGCCGCTGGATGAGCGCGAAGACGACGAGGGAGGGGAGCGTGGCGAGGAACGCGGCGGCGGCGAGCGGGCCGAGGTCGGCCACGCCTTCCGCTCCGAGGAAGTGGGTGAGCACGACCGGCAACGTCTGCTTCTCCGGGGTCTTGAGGAGGACGAGCGCGAAGAAGAACTCGTTCCATGCGGTGATGAACGCGAACAGCGCGGTGGCGACGATGCCGGGGGCCAGCAGCGGGGCGGTGACCGAGACGAGCGTACGGAGCCTGCTCGCGCCGTCGACCGCGGCGGCCTCCTCCAGCTCCCGTGGTACGGCCCTGACGTAACCGACCAGCATCCACAGCGCGAAGGGCAGGGACCACACGACGTACACCATGATCAGGCCCACCAGGGAGTTGATCAGGTGGAGGTTCTTGAGGATGAGGAAGAGCGGGATGATCACCAGGACGAACGGGAACGCCTGGCTGACCACGACCCATCCGGTGGCGGCGGCGGAGAGTTTGTTGCGGTGGCGGGCCATGACGTAGGCCATCGGGGTCGCGATGACGACCGCGATCAGGGATGCCGAGAACGCGGCGGTCAGGCTGTTGAGCGCGGCTTCCAGCAGGGGCTGTTCGTCGAAGGCCTGGCGGAAGTTGTCGAGGGTCGGGTTGTCCGGGATCCAGGTGGGGTGCAGGGAGCCGAGCTCGCGCGGCGGCTTGAAGGCCGTCGAGATCAGCCAGAGGAAGGGGAAGGCGAGAAAGACCAGGTAGCACAGGAGCGCGAGGTACTGGCCGGTGCGCGCGGACCTGCTGGTGGGGAGCGTCACTGGTCGTCGCCTCCCTTCAGGCGGCCCACGAGGTAGAAGGCGAGCATTACCGAGATCACGGCGACCATGACGCAGCCCATGGCGGCGGCGTAACCGAACTGGCCGTAGCGGAAGGCCTGTTCGTAAGCGAAGAGCATGGGGAGGCGGGTGCGGCCGCCGGGGCCGCCGTTGGTCAGGACGTAGACCAGGGCGAAGGAGTTGAAGTTCCAGATGAAATTGAGCGCCGTGATGGCGAGGGCGACCGGCTTGATGGCGGGCCAGGTGACGGTACGGAAGCGGCGCCAGGCGCCGGCGCCGTCGAGGGCGGCCGCCTCGTGCAGCTCGTGCGGGGTGTTCTGGAGGCCGGCGAGCAGGGCGACCGTGGTCTGGGGCATGCCCGCCCAGATGCCGACGAGGATGACGGCGGGCAGGGCGGTGGCGAGGCCGGTCAGCCAGTCGCCGCCGCCGCCCAGGCCCAGATCGCGGATGGTCTCGTTCAGGATCCCGGCATCGGGGTTGTAGACGAGGCGCCACATGATGCCGACGACCACTTCGGGCATGGCCCAGGGGATGATCGCGAGCGCCCTGGCCAGCCAGCGGAAGCGGAGGTTCTGGTTGAGCAGGAGGGCGAGGCCGAGCGCCAGCAGGAACTGCGGCACGGTCACCCCGACCGCCCACAGCAGGCCGATGCGGAACGAGTCCCAGAACAGCGTGTCGTGCAGCAGGTCCTGGAAGTTCAGCAGCCCGATCCACTGGGTGGGTGTGGTGCGGCCCGACTGGGAGTCGGTGAAGGCGAGGGCTGTGCCGTAGAGCAGCGGGCCCACGCTGAGGATCAGGATCGGGATCAGCGCGGGCAGCACCAGGAACCAGGCGCCGTGGTCCGCACCATTGCGGGAACTTCTGCCGGACCGCGCCTTTGCGGTCTCTAATGTCACAGATTCCACTCCTTCGGGTGGCTCGGCGGATCTGACTGCCCAGCCGCCCCGGCGGCCCCCGTCATCGTGCTGACGGGCCGTCGGTTCGTCAACCCCACCTGCGGGAATGCGAGAATCTGTGCTCATGGACGAGACACGAGCACGCGAGATTCTGGCCACCGCCGGACTCCCCGCCTCCCCCTGGGACGCGATGCTGCTGGCGCTGGGCGAGAACGCGGTGTTCGGGGCCGGCGACCTCGTGGTCAAGATCGGCCGCCGCGACCCGGAGCTGGTGGCGCGGGCCCAGCGCGAACTCGCCGTCGCGGCCTGGCTGGCCTCTTCGGGCGTCCCCGCCGTACGGGCCGCCGAGCCGAAGCCCCGCGTGGTGGACGGCCACCCGGTGAGCGTGTGGCACCGGCTGCCCGAGGCTGTACGTCCCGCGGGCGCCCAGGACCTGGCGGAGCTGCTGCGCCTCGTTCACGCCCTGCCCGCCCCCTCGTTCCCCCTCCCCCGGCGAGAACTGCTCGGCGGGGTCGAGCGGTGGCTGCGGCTCGCGGGCGACGCGATCGACCCGGCCGACGCGGCGTATCTGCGTGAGCGGCGCGACGGCTTCGCCGCCGCGGCGGCCACGCTCACCCCGCACCTCCCGCAGGGTCCGATCCACGGCGACGCGCTGCCTCGCAACGTCCACGTCGGCCCCGAAGGCCCGGTCCTGGTCGACCTGGAGACCTTCGCCGCGGACTTCCGCGAGCACGACCTGGTGGTGATGGCCCTCTCCCGCGACCGCTACGGCCTGGCCGCCGAGGCGTACGACGCGTTCACCTCGGCGTACGGCTGGGACGTACGCGAATGGTCCGGTTGCGCGGTGCTGCGCGGCGCCCGCGAGACTGCCAGCTGCGCCTGGGTGGCGCAGCACGCCCCGTCCAACCCGGCGGCGCTGGCCGAGTTCCTCCGACGGGTGGCGTCCCTGCGCGACGGCGACCCGGCTGTCCGCTGGTACCCGTTCTGAGGAGCGGCCGCCGGGCGGCGGCAGGGCCTCAGAGCGCTGCCGGGGTCAGCTCGCGCAGCGGCCAGCGCGGATCGATGACCGCGTCCGGGGTGCCCTTTTTGCGGAGGAATTCCTGGAAGTTGGCGGCCCAGTCGGCGTACCACTGGATCTGCTTGTCGTGCAGGTCGCCAGGGGTGAGCGCCGCGATCGACGGGTGGCGTTCGGCTATCGCGCGGGCGACCCTGACCGCGGCGAGGGCGTCGGCCGAGGCTTCGTGGGCCCCGTCCAGGACCACGCCGTACTCGACGCAGACCGCTTCCAGCGTCCGCTTGCCCCTGCGGTAGCGGTCGACGGCGCGGTCGATCGTGTACGGATCGATGACCGGGCCGATGCCCGCGCCGTCGCGCCGCTCGCTCAGCGACGGCAGCCCGTGCCTGCTCAACTCGGCCGCGAGCAGGGTCAGGTCGAAGGCCGCGTTGTACGCGACGACGGGCACCCCCCGCTCCCAGTAGCCGGTGAGCGTCTGAGCGATCTCTTCGACGACCTCGCGGGCGGGCCTGCCCTCCGCACCGGCCCGCTCGCTGCTGATGCCGTGAATCGCCGACGCCTGCGCCGGAATGCGGATGCCCGGGTCTGCCAGCCAGTCACGCTGCCGGACCACTGCGCCGTCCTTCACGCCGACGATCGACGCCGTGACGATCCGGGACTCCAGCGGCTCCGTGCCGGTCGTCTCCAGGTCGAATCCGACCAGCGGTTCCCCGTGCCATCCCATCCTGGGACCTCCTTCGTGATGCTCCCCCGGAAGCTCCCCGGTGGAAAACCACCCTCGCACGCGCCACTGACAACGCCGTCAGGAGACCGCCAGAAGCCGTCAGGAGACCGGCCGGGAGTCCGCCCACACGGCTTCGAACTCCTCCCGATAAGTATCGAAAAGACCGTGTTCGGCTTCTTGGCCGCCTTGTCCGTGCCGGACCACGCCGCGCCTGCCGCCCCGCAGCACCAGCACCGGCGCCTCCATACCGCGCGCCTTGCGCAGATACGTCTGGATGACGGCGAGCCCGTCCGAGCCGTCCCCGTCCACGAGGTACGCCGTGAAGCGCGGCGTCTCGTCGAACACCTGGATCTGGAACGCCCCCGGGTCACGGAGCTTGGAGCGCACCCGCCGCATATGGAGGATGTTCATCTCCACCGACCGGCTCAATTCACCCTTTTTCAGCCCGAGTTCGCGCTCGCGTCGTTTGACGGCACTGCTCGCCGGGTTCAGGAAGAGCAGGCGTATCCGGCAGCCGGACTCGGCCAGCCGCACCAGCCGTCTGCCGGAGAAGTTCTGGACGAGGAGGTTCAGGCCTATGCCGATCGCGTCGAGCCGCCGCGCGCCGCCGAAGAGGTCCTCGGCGGGCAGCTGGCGCTGGAGTCGCACCCGGTCCGGGTGGACGCTGACGACATCGGCGTACCGGTCCCCCACCAGATCCTCGACCGCGTCCACCTTGAGCCGGTCCGACGACGACACGCCGGTACCGCTGCCCAGGATTTCGAGCAGCCGCGCGGACGCCCGTTCCGCCTGGGCCAGAACGGCCTCGGACAGCGCCCGGTTGCGCGAGACGACGTTACGGGTGACCTCCAGCTCGTCCAGGGCCAGCTCGACGTCGCGCCGGTCGTCGAAGTACGGCTCGAAGCACGGCCAGTGCTGCACCATGAGCTCGCGCAGCTGAGGCAGCGTGAGGAAGCTGATGACGTTGTCGTCGGCCGGGTCGAGCAGGTAGCCCTTCCTGCGGGACACCTCCCGTACCGCGACAGCGCGCTGCACCCACTCCTGGCCCGCGGGCCCGGCGGCCGCGACCACCCAGTCGTCCTCGCCGTGCACCGGCTCGTAGATGGGCCGGAGCACCCCGGCGACGACGGCGCGCAGCCGCTGCTCCACGAGGTTCAGCCAGATGTAGGCCCGACCGGCCCGCTGGGCGCGCGTACGCACCTCGCTCCAGGCGTCCGCGCCCCAGTCCAGCTCCGCTCCGATCTCCATCGGCCGCGCAAGCGAGACCGCTCCGGGCGGGACGCCTGCGGAACCCCCCTCGTGACCTGCGTCACCGGGGGGCAGTTCCAGCCCTCCCGAGCTCACCCACGCACCGCCTTCAGCTCCTGGAAGCCCCGTCTTCAACGATCAAGGAAGGGTACTCCGGGAGCGGGAGGCGGTGCAGCCGGATCCGCAGGCTCCTTTCCCAACTCCCCTACCGGTAATGCCCGTTCTGTCCTGCGAGATCAGCCGGAGTGAGCGGATTCATAGCGGTTACGTCCCTGGGCGCGAGCTGGAAACCCTGCCAGTGGACCGGCATGGGCTGCTGGTCCTCGTCCCGGGCGATGTGGTGGAACCCGATATTGACCCACGTGACCGGGTTCTTGAGGGCTTCGCCGTTCACCCACTTGTCGACGCTGTCCGGCGCGTTCTCGCTGCCGCAGTCGCGGATGTTGTTGCTCGCGAACTGTTCACACTTGCGGTAGTTCGTGAAGTACACGTCGTGCTTGGTGAAGCTGCGCCCGGGGTGCTTGTTGGTGCTGCCGGGCACGATCTCGTACGAGCGCGCGTGCCCGTCCTTGTTCTTGCCGGTCGCGCTGACGACCCGCCACCACCGCATGCTTTTGGCGTCGCCCGCGAGTTCCTTGGCAATGGGGGTACGAGTCGTCTTGGTGGTGGGCATTCCATCGCCCCGCGGCGGGGTCACCTTCGAGTCGTACTGCTCGATCCGGTTCTTCGAGTTGCCGTCGAGACCGAAGTTGAGCCGCCAGAAGACGTTGTGGCTGTGGCTGGTGGCGTAGTCCCGCGCGCCCTTGCCTATCGGCCAGCCACGGCCGTCGGTGGCGTCGTAGTCGTCCGGTGCGAGACTGCCGGTCGCGCCGACGTTGGCGGATATGGTGCCGTCGGACGAGAACCGCCACTCGGTGATGTACTCGTACCAGGACACCTTGTTGACGGTGTAGACGAGCAGGTCCTTGCCCTGGGCCTGCCAGACCTTGGTGCCTTCGTCATTGGCGAGGCGGTACGCGTGCCCGCGCGCACGCGTGGTCGTGCAGATGCCCTTGACGTTGCCCGCGCCCTGGACCCGGACGGTCTTGATGGTGCCGCCGGGGCATTCGGCCGGCTTCAGGTCCTGGAGTTCCGCGCCGAAGTCCTGGCCGGTGAGGTCGTCGAACTCCGCCTGGCCGTTGTCGTACGGCACGTGCACCTGTGCGAGCTTGGCGCTCGTCAGGACGCGGATCGGTTTGGGTTCGCCCTTGGGCTGGTACGACACCTTTTCCAGGACGAGGCCGGCGTCGCTGTCGTAATTCCAGCACATGCGCCAGGTGGTGCCGCCGTCGAGCTTCTGCTCGATGCGGTACGCCGCGCTGCAGTCGGCCGGGGGCGGGGCGGGTGCCGCGGGTGCGGCCCCGGGTGCCGCCTTGGGTGCCGCGGTGGCCGCGGAACCGCCCGCGGCGGCGAGGCTGCCCATCAGGGCGGCGACCGCGAGGGTTGCCGCGGCCCGCTTGCGGGCACCAGAAGCTCTGTTGAGGTGCATGAGGATGAACTCCCTCGTACGGAAGTGCCGAAAGTGCCTGAAGGCCGGAAGGGACTGAAGAGGATGAGACGGGCGTCGAGAGGGCCGGGAGGGTGGTCAGCCGATGCGGCCGACGGTCCTCGCGCTCAGGTCGACGACGAGATCGCGGGCGTCGATCCACGGCCCGTTCTTGACCTTGGGCGTGACGCGGACGCACCGGTGCACCCCGCACTCTGCGAGCGCCGGCGGCACCGTCTTCTCGCGGTCCACCCGGTAGATCCCGCCGCTCACCCGCAGCTGGTCCACCGAGGTGAGCGGCTTGCCCATGGCGTCCTGATAGTCCTTCTTCAGGCCCTCGCCGAGCGGGCTCGCCATGATCAGCTCCGCGGCCTCACGGCTCTCCTGGCGGGTGGGCGACGGCTGTACGCCCTTGACCGCACTGGACCGCTCGACCTTGCCGTTGGCGAGGTTGACGGTCCTCGTCACCAGCTCGTCGCTCTTGTAGTCGTAGTACGAGACCTCCGCGCGGCGCGGCGGCGCGGCGTCGTCGACCTCGGACGGCTCCATCTCGCTCAGGTTCGTGCCGAGGTGCTGCGGCCCCCGGTCCCCCTCGACGTCCCTGCCGCCGGCGAACTGCGAGGGCGTCAGCGCGAGCTTCTCCACCCGCTCCAGCTCGGCGTCCGTCAGGGGGTCCCTGCCGACGCCCTGCTCGTCCACGGCCGGGGCGCCCTCGACCACCCCGGGCTCGGGCGCCTGTCCCGCCGCCGTGCTCGCACTGTCCCGGTTCCCCTGGGCGCTCCGCTCACCCTGGGCGGACCCGGCGACGGCCGCGTTCCCCGAACGTCCGCCCCGCGTGTCGTCGGCTCCTGCCGGATCCGGCAGGGTCACCCCGATCATCACCGCGGTTCCGGTCACCGCTATCGCGGCCCCCGCCAGCACCTTCCCCAGATGCCGGCGCACTGTGCTGTTCACAATGCCCCCCTACTCGTCCCGGAGCCCCCCGTCGCCCCGCGCGTCACACGCGACAGCAACTGGCATACCGGGTATGCGTGGTCACCCGGTAGGACGGCTCGAAGTCCTAGGAGGTTGCCCCACTTTCGGGGAAGATCTGTGCGAAGTGCCCCGCAGAACCCGGATCAGAAGTGGAAGAGTCGATCGCATGCAGGTCTGGCCGGGAGAGGCTTACCCACTCGGCGCCACGTACGACGGCGCCGGGACAAATTTCGCTGTCTATTCGGAGGCCGCCGACCGGATCGAGTTGTGCCTGTTGCACGACGACGGTTCGGAGACGGCGGTAGAACTGCGCGAGACCGACGCGTTCGTACGCCATGCCTTTCTGCCCGGCATCATGCCGGGCCAGCGCTACGGCTACCGGGTCCACGGCCCGTACGCCCCCGCGCAGGGCAAGCGGTGCAACTCCGCCAAGCTGCTGCTGGACCCGTACGCGCGGGCCATCAGCGGGAAGATCGACTGGGGCGAGGCGGTGTACGGCTACCACTTCGGGAAGCCGGACTCCCGCAACGACCTGGACTCGGCGCCGCACATGATGGCGTCCGTGGTGGTCAATCCGTACTTCGACTGGGGTGACGACCGCCCGCCGCGCACGGACTATCACCGCACGATCCTCTACGAGGCCCATGTGAAGGGCCTCACGATGATGCACCCGGACCTCCCCGACGAGCTGCGGGGTACGTACGCGGCGCTGGCGCATCCGTCGATCATTTCCCACCTGACGGAACTGGGCGTGACGGCGCTCGAGTTGATGCCGGTGCACCAGTTCGTCAATGATCACCGGCTGGCCGACTCGAACCTGAGCAACTACTGGGGTTACAACACCATCGGTTTCTTCGCCCCGCACAACGCCTACGCGTCCTGGGGCGACCGCGGCCAGCAGGTCCTGGAGTTCAAGACCGCCGTACGGGCGCTGCACCGGGCGGGCATCGAGGTCATCCTCGACGTCGTCTACAACCACACGGCGGAGGGCAACCATCTGGGCCCCACGCTCTCCTTCCGCGGCCTGGACAACGCCTCGTACTACCGTCTCGCCGACGATCCCCGGTACTACATGGATACGACGGGGACCGGGAACTCCCTCCTCATGCGCTCGCCGCACGTACTTCAGCTGATCATGGATTCGCTGCGGTACTGGGTGACGGAGATGCACGTCGACGGCTTCCGCTTCGATCTGGCGGCGACGCTGGCCAGGCAGTTCCACGAGGTGGACCGGCTTTCGTCCTTCTTCGACCTGGTGCAGCAGGACCCGGTGGTCAGCCAGGTGAAGCTGATCGCCGAGCCGTGGGACGTGGGCGAGGGCGGTTATCAGGTGGGGAACTTCCCGCCGCTGTGGACCGAGTGGAACGGCAAGTACCGGGACACCGTGCGAGACCTGTGGCGGGGTGAGCCGAGGACGATCGCGGAGTTCGCGGGGCGGCTCACGGGCTCGTCCGACCTATACCAGGACGACGGGCGCAGGCCGCTGGCGTCCATCAACTTCACCACCTGCCACGACGGTTTCACTCTGGCCGACCTGGTCTCGTACAACGACAAGCACAATGAGGCCAACGGTGAGGGCAACCGGGACGGCGAGAGCCACAACCGGTCGTGGAACTGCGGGGCGGAGGGGGAAACGGACGATCCGGCGATCCTGGAGCTGCGCGCCCGTCAGATGCGCAACTTCATCGCGACCCTGATGCTGTCGCAGGGCGTGCCGATGCTGTCGCACGGGGACGAGTTCGCGCGGACGCAGGCCGGCAACAACAACGCGTACTGCCAGGACAACGAGCTGTCCTGGGTGCACTGGCCGGACAAGGACGACGAGGAGGGCTCGCTCCATACCTTCACGCGCTCGATGGTGTGGCTGCGGCGGGACCATCCGGTCTTCCGGCGCAGGCGCTTCTTCCACGGGCGTCCGGTGGAGGGCACGCACGACGACCTGTCGGACATCGCGTGGTTCACACCGGACGGCAAGGAGATGGCCCAGCGGGACTGGCAGGCGGCGCACGCGAAGGCGCTGACGGTCTTCCTGAACGGTCACGCGATTTCGGAGCCGGGGCCGCGCGGTGAGCGGATCTCGGACGACTCCTTCCTGCTGATGTTCAACGCGAGTGCGAAGGATCTCGATTTCACGGTGCCGATCAACCACGGGAAGCAGTGGCAGGTCGTGGTCGACACGGCGCGGGCCGAAGGGGTGCCACCGGGGAGCGGTCCGAAGGTGGGAGCGGGCGAGTTGGTCACGCTGATCGGACGGAGCCTGGTGGTGTTGCAGCGGCCGGCCTAGGGTCCGGCGTTCGGGGGGCGGGGCGGGTGGTCCACGCCAGTACGGTGCAGAGCGTGGCCGCCACTATCGCGACGGCGAACGCCGCGGGCGCCCCGCTGCCCTCCGCCAGGCGGCCCGACAGGGCCAGGGCCAGGGCCTGGCCGCCGACGATGCCGCTTGTCAGGAAGGCCATCGACTCGGCCAGTCTGTTCTCGGGAACGATCCGTTCGGTGAGGCCGAAGATGGTGATCAGGTGGGGGCGTACGCGACTCCCAGGACCACGACGACGGCGTACAGCGCCCACAGGGACCGTACGAACAGCAGCGGGACGGACAGCACGACCAGGGCTGCCGTCGCGGCGCGCCAGCGGGCCGTCAGGGTGATCCTGGCGGGCACCGCCGCCATGGCGAGTCCGGCGGCCGCGCTCATGACGCCCATGGCCGCGTAGACGAGCCCGGCCTGCTCCGGCTGCCCGAGCCGTCCCGTGAGCGCCGTGATGCCCGCCTGGGACGCGCCGAACATGGCTCCCTGGAGGACCATCGCGGTGCGCAGCGCGTACACCGCGCCGGGCAGGCTCGTACGTACGGAAGATGCCTGCCGGGACGCGGGGCGTACGCGGGACGCCGTCGGATGCAGTGCGAACCAGGTGCCGCAGACGGCGAGTAGACCCGCTGCCACGAGGAGGGCGGCCGCCGGGTGCGCGAGGGCCGCCGCTAGGCCGACGAGGGCGGGGCCGAGGACGAAGGACACCTCGTCGAGCGTTCCCTCGAACGACAGGACGGCTCCGACGATCCGTTCGTCGGCGCCGTTCCTGCGGGCGATCGCGACCGATCTCGTACGCGCCATCGGACCGACCTGGGGAACGCTCGCTCCCGCGAGCGCGCCGATGAGCGCGAGCGGGAGCGTTCCGGCGTGGTCGAGGGCGGCGAACACGAGCGCCGCGACGGCGACCGCGTTGACGAGGGCGGCGACCAGGACGACGGTGCGCTGTCCGTGACGGTCCGCCACCCGGCCGAGGAGCGGCCCGCCGGCCGTCTGTCCTGCCGTGGCGAGGCTGCCGCTGGTCTCGGCGACCAGCAGCAGGCTGCCGAGCTGGCACATCGCGGTCGGCAGCCTGCCGAGGAACGACACGACCGGGAGCACGGGCCCGGTGAGGGCGATGACCTTGCCATAGGTGCGAAAGGTTCCCGGCATCAGGTGAACGTAATACCGGGTCATCACACGTACGCATGGGCTGATGACACAGAAGCGCCCAATCCGGGTACGTACGTTCGCATGACGCCCACCGCCACCTATCGGCTGCAGCTCCGCTCCGACTTCCCCTTCTCGGCCGCCGAGGAAGCGGTGCCCTATCTGGCCGCGCTCGGGGTCTCTCATCTGCATCTGTCACCCGTGCTCGAAGCCGTGCCCGGCTCCCAGCACGGATACGACGTCGTCGACCACGCGCGCGTGCGAGCCGAACTCGGCGGCGAGGAGGGACTGCGCGCGCTCTCCCGTACGGCCCACGCGCACGGCCTCGGCCTGATCCTGGACATCGTGCCGAACCATATGGCCGTACCGGCGCCCGAGAGCCTGAACCGACCGCTGTGGGAGGTGCTGAGAGAGGGTCCCGGTTCGCCGTACGCCCGGTGGTTCGACATCGACTGGGAGGCGGCCGGCGGCAAGATCCTCCTGCCCGTACTGGCGCACCGGATCGGTGACGAGCTGGAGGGACTCACGGTCGACGGCGAGACCCTGCGCTACTACGACCACGTGTTCCCGCTGCGTGCGGGCACGGCGCGGCTGCCACTGCCCGAGCTGCTGGACGCCCAGTGGTACCGGCTCACGTGGTGGCGGCTGGCGCGGACCGAGCTGAACTACCGGCGCTTCTTCACGATTTCGGAGCTGATCGGAGTCCGGGTGGAGGATCCTGAAGTCTTCGCCGCCTCGCACGCGAAGATTCTGGAGCTGATGGAGGACGGGGTGGTGGAGGGACTGCGGATCGACCATCCGGACGGGCTCGCCGATCCGGAGGCGTACCTGCGGCGCCTCGGTGCGGCGGTCGGGGGCCGCTGGACGGTCGTGGAGAAGATCCTGACCGGCGGGGAGCGGCTGCCCGCCGAATGGCCGGTCGCGGGTACGACGGGGTACGACGCGCTGTACCGCATCGACGGTCTGTTCACCGATCCGGACGGTGTCGGGGAACTGACCGCTCATTACCGCGACTTCGCGGGCCCTTCAGGGGATCGCGGCGGTTACTGGGAAGCGACAGTACGACGATCGGCGTACAAGGTGCTCACGCACGAGCTGGCCGCCGAGACCCGTTACCTCGTCCGTACGGCCGAACGGATCTGTGCGGCTGATCCCGCGTTGCGCGACTTCGCGCCGTGGGCGCTGCGGACAGCCGTACGGGAACTGCTGGTGCGCGTTCCCGTGTACCGCCCGTACGTGACGGCGGGCGGGCCCTGTCCCGAGAGCGCCGAGGCCGCCGTGCCGGTGGAAGCGGTGCGGCAGGCGAAGGCGGCGTTCGCGGTGCCGGCGGAGGCGGCGGTCGTCGACCTGGTGCGCGATCTGGCGCTGGGGAGGCTGGGCGGGGGGCCGGACCGTGCGGCTTTCTGTGCGCGGTTCGCGCAGACAGCTTCGGCGCTGCGCGCCAAGTCGGTGGAGGACACGGCCTTCTACCGGTACACGCCGCTGATCTCGGCGAACGAGGTGGGCGGCGACCCCGGAGCGCCGAGTTCGGCCCCGGCGGACTTCCACGCGTTCTGCGCGCGGCTGGCACGCGACTGGCCGGCCACCGGCACCGTGCTGTCCACGCACGACACGAAGCGCAGCGCGGACGTGCGCGCGCGGATCGCGGTGCTGTCCGAGTGCCCGCAGCGCTGGGCCCGACTGCTCGCGGGGCTGGCCCCGGTCCCCGCCCCCGACGCTCACCTCGCGTGGACGGCCTGGCAGACCGCGCTCGGCTTCGGGGAGCCCGACGGGGAGCGGCTGACGGCCGCGCTGCTGAAGTCCGTACGGGAGGCGGGGCTGCACACCAGCTGGACCGAGCAGGACACGGTGTACGAGCAGGCGGTGGCCGACTTCGTGGCGGCGGGTCCCGCGGGGCCGCCGTTCGAGACGGTGGCGAAGTTCGCGCGGGATCTGGGTCCGTACGTACGGGCCAATGTGCTCGGGGCCGCACTGCTGCACCTGATGATGCCGGGGGTGCCGGATCTCTACCAGGGCACGGAACGGGAGTTCCGCGCGCTGGTGGACCCGGACAACCGGCGTCCCGTCGACTTCACGCCGCCCACCGCGGGCGACGAGGGCCTGTCGGCGCAGAAGTACGCCGTCACGGTGGCGGCGCTGGGGCTGCGTCAGGAGCGCCCCGATGCCTTCGACGAGTCGGGCACGTACACGCCGCTCACGGTGCTCGGCCCGGCGGCCGACCACTGCGTGGCGTTCTGCCGCTCCGGGGAGGCGGTGACGGCCGTCACGCGCTTGTCGCTGCGACTGGCGGAGACGGGCGGCTGGCGGGACACGGAGCTGCTGCTGCCGGAGGGGGTGTGGGGGGATGTGCTGGCGCCGGGACGGGCGTTCTCGGGTTCGGTGCGGCTGGCAGAGCTGTTCGCGGAACGCCCGGTGTCGCTCCTGGCGCGGGAAGGGGCGTAACGGCGTCTCCTGCGGAGCATTTCCCGTCCCTGCCCCTTCCCGCTGTGTCACAGCGGGAAGGGGCAGGGACGGGAAAGAAAGAGCCCTCACCGTCACCGCGTCGGGGTGCAGTCCTCGTACGCCCGTACGCGGGAATCCGAGGGCTTCCCGTACGGCCACGCATCGCCCAGCAGACCGGCGAACGCCGCCGCCGCGCCCGTCAGCTCGACGCGGGAGAAGACGGTCAGGACGCGCCGCCAGGGCGGGTCCACCGGCAGCACCACACAGTCCTCCCCCACCGCCCCCCGCACGACGTGCGACGGCGCGGTGGCCACCCCCACCCCCGCCGCCGCCATCCGCACCGCCGTCGAGGTGTGCTCGGTACGGACCGCCGTGCGCGGCACGAAACCCTCCTTGGCGCAGGCCCAGTCGAGGAACTGCTGTCCGTCGATCACCGCCTCCATCGCGCACCGCACCCACGTACGGTCGGCCAGCTCCGACAGGCGTACCGACGTACGACCGGCCAGAGGGTCGTCGAAGGCCACGACCAGGACAATTTCCTCCTCCCCGACCGGCACCACCGGGCCCTGCCACGAGCGCGGCGGGGCCGGCCCGACCGCCAGGTCGGCCACCCCCCGTTCCAGTTGCTCCTCCAGTGCCTCGGTCGTCGCGTACTCGTGCAGGACCAGGGCCACGCCAGGGTGTTCGCGACGCCAGCGGGCGAAGACGTCGGGCAGGATGCCGACGGCCACGGAGTGGACGGTGGCGATGTGCAGCTCGCCGCCCTCCGCCCCGGCAGCGGCCCTGGCGGCGCGCTGGGCCTGGACGGCGCTGCGCACGGCGAGTTCGGCGTGCGGCAGGAAGGCGCGGCCCATCACCGTCAGCCGTACGCCGCGCGGCATGCGTTCCAGCAGCGCGCCGCCGACGGACTTCTCCAGGGCCTTGATCTGGTGCGAGAGGGCAGGCTGCGTGACGTGCAGGAACTCCGCCGCCCGGGTGAAGGACTCCTCCTCGACGACCGTGAGGAAATACTCCATCTGCCGCAGGCTCATCCAATCACCCCTCCCATAAAGGCTGTGCATCAAAGTCAGAGAAACATTGCCTTGGACTCATGGCAAGGAGCGGGCGGAGGGTGAGGCCATGACTGAGACTCATGAAACCGATGTGATCGTGATCGGCGGCGGCACCGGCGGTTACAGCACCGCCCTGCGCGCCGCGTCCCTCGGCCTGAAGGTCGTCCTGGTGGAGCGCGACAAGGTGGGCGGCACGTGCCTGCACCGCGGCTGCATCCCAAGCAAGGCGATGCTGCACGCCGCCGAACTCGTCGACGGCATCACGGAAGCGCGGGAGCGGTGGGGTGTGAAGGCGACACTGGAGTCGGTGGACTGGCTGGCGCTCGTGGCCACCAGGGACGACATCGTGTCCCGCAACCACAAGGGCGTCGAGGCACACCTGTCGCGCGCGGCCGTCCAAGTCGTTCACGGGAACGCCGAATTGACCGGCCCCCGGAGCGTACGGACAGAAGGTGGCGGCGGTGGCGGCAACTTCACCGCGCGCCGTGGCATCGTCCTGGCGACCGGATCCCGTCCGCGTACGCTGCCGGGCCTCGACCCGGACGGCAGCCGCGTCGTCACCAGTGACGACGCACTGTTCGCTCCCGGACTGCCGCAGTCGGTCCTGGTGCTCGGCGGTGGCGCGATCGGCGTGGAGTACGCCTCTTTCCACCGTTCCATGGGCGCCGAGGTCACCCTGGTCGAGGCCGCGGAACGGCTCGTACCGCTCGAAGACACGGACGTGTCCAGGCACTTGACGCGCGGCCTGAAGAAGCGCGGCATCGACGTGCAGGTGGGCGCGCGGCTGCTGGACGCGACCGTGCTCGAGAGCGGTGTGCGGGCGAATGTCCGCACACCGCGCGGCGAGACGCGCACGGTCGAGGCCGCGCGGCTGCTGGTCGCCGTGGGCCGCGCCCCGGTGACCGATGGGCTCGGCCTGGCGGCGGCCGGACTGACCACCGACGAGCGCGGTTTCGTCGCGCCCACCGACTGGTCCCGGCTGGAGACGGCTGTACCGGGCATTCATGTGGTCGGTGACCTCCTGCCGCCGCCCTCGCTCGGTCTGGCCCACGCCTCGTTCGCGGAGGGCCTGCTGGTGGCGGAGACGCTGGCGGGGCTCGCCTCACCGCCCGTGGACTACGCGGCGGTTCCCCGGGTCACGTACTCCTCGCCGCAGACCGCTTCGGTCGGTCTGGGCGAGGCGGAGGCACGGGACCGCGATCACGACGTCGTGGTCAACACCATGCCCCTGAGCGCTGTGGCCAAGGGCATGGTGCACGGTCAGGGCGGCGTGGTGAAGGTCGTCGCCGCGCGTGGCGGGCAGGTGCTCGGCGTGCATCTCGTGGGCCCGAACGTCTCCGAAATGATCGCCGAGAGCCAGCTGATCGTCGGCTGGGACGCCGAGCCCTCCGACGTCGCCCGCCACATCCACGCCCACCCCACGCTTTCCGAGGCCGTCGGCGAAGCCTTCCTCACCCTCGCCGGACGGGGCCTGCACCAGCAGTGACGTCCGCTCCGGCAATTCGCCACACACACTCGCCTCACCGCCGGGCCGAAGGCGGGCTCGCTGCGACCCCCGTAGCGGGGCGTGGCAGGTCGCCGGAGCCAGTAACGGCGTTTCGTGGGCGGCCCCAGCAGCGGTCGCCGAGGAGGGCCATCGCCGACGGCAGGATCAGCGCTCGCAGCACGATCGCGTCGAAGAGCACCGCCACGGTGAGTCCCACGGCGATCTGCTTCATCTCGATGCGGTCGATGAAGAGGAAGGCGACGAACACCGACACCATGATGACCGCGGCGCTTGTGACGACACTCGCCGAGCCTGTGATCCCGTCCACCACGGCCTCGCGCGTCGGTACGCCGCGCCGCACCGCCTCCTTGATCCGGCTGACCACGAAGATCTGGTAGTCGGTGGACAGGTCCACGAGGATGGCGAAGACCAGCAGCGGCGTACGCGAACCGACGAACCCGGTGGATTCGAAGCCGAGCAGCCCCTCCGCCCAGGTGCCCTGGAAGACCAGCGTCAGTACACCCCAGGAGACCATCACCGCCGCCAGGTTGAGCAGCACGCTGAGCACGGCCATCACGACGGAGCGGCACGCCGCGTACATAATGGCGAGTGTCGCCAGCGACACGAAGAGGATTACCCAGGGCAGCCGCTTCTCCTGGTGCGCGGCGTAGTCCGCGCCGTAGGCGATCTCGCCGCTGACGGCGGCCTCGGTGCCCGCCACCTTGCCGACGGTCGCCGGTATGAGCTCACCGCGCAGCAGCGCCGGGGAGCGGTCCGCCGCCGCGGAGTTCTCGGCCCAGGGGTGCGGGTGTGAGCCCGCCGTCAGCGGCGATGGACTCGGCACGGCCCGCCTCACCGATCCAGAAGTCGGAGAACTGGCCCTTGTTCGTGCCGACCGCACTGCCCGCCCCGACACACAGGACGACGAACATCAGCCACCCGACAATGGCTCGCCATGGATGCGTGGCACACCATCGCGCGATTCGGACCGTGATCGGCTGACTGCTGCCGGCCATTGTGGTTCCCTCCCCAGGACGCTTCTGCTTCTTGATCAGCGTCCCGGTCAGGGTCCCTTCCGGTCACTGGTACCAGCGGCCGGACCATTCCTGCGGTTAACCCCACCCCAGCCCTGAGGGGAGCTTCAGTTCAGCGCGCGCGGGCTCAGCGCGCCGAGAGCCGGAAGCTCATCCGTCCGAAGCTCACCTGGTCCCCGTCCCGCACCAGGACGGCTCCCGTGACGCGGCGCCCGTTGACGGACGTGCCGTTGGTCGAACCAAGGTCGCGCAGAATCCACACGCCGCCCTGGACGGACAGTTCGGCGTGCACGCGCGAGACCGTGTCGTGGCTGAGCCGCAGTCCGTTCGCGGGATCGCGCCCGATCCTCAGCGGGTACGGACCCGGCTCGGGGAACAGCAGCTTCGGCAGCCGCTCCGACTGCCACGCCCTGCGCAGCCGCACCGTGAACGCCGACGCCCGTTCCACCGCGCTGAACAGCCCGCGCGCCCAGCGGCTCTCGGTCTCCAGATCGGAGGTCAGTACGGCCAGTTCGTCGGACCGGCGGGCGACCAGGGCGAGTTCCATGCGGCGCATGAAGGTGTCGTGCGACAACTTCCCCTGGGCCGCGCCTTCTCTGAGCACCCCGAGGACACGGTCGCGCTCGGCGTCGGACAGCCGCGCGGGATACGTGGGGAACTCGAAGGAGGACGTCACAGAGCTGATTGTCGGGCCGGGCGGGCTCAAGTGTCCAGAAGAAGAGGCCATCCCGTACGACCTGACCTGCGACTTGACCTGCGCAGACGAATTCCGCACCCGGATCCGGATCATGATTGTTACTGTCTGCGGACTCACACGTCACAGGGGGACGGCTTGACCGCCATACCGCAGGACCAGGAACTGACCGTACGACCGCTCGCGGGACCGGAGGAGCTCAGCCTCTTCTGCCGGCTCGCGTACGTCCTCGACCACGAGCTCGAGGACGACCTCGCCACCGGCCGCCGCCGTCCCGAGTGGATGTGGGTGGCGCTGCGCGGCGACCGGGTACTGGCCCGCCTCTCCTGGTGGACCTCCAAGGCCGGCGAACCGCCGTGCGCTCTCGACTTCTTCGATCTGGACGACACCCTGGCGGAGCCCGAGCGCGGCGAGATCGGCCTGCGCCTTCTGGAGACGGCGTCGGCCGCCGTTCTCCCGGCCGGCGCGCCGCGTCCCGAGTACGGCCGTTTCATTCCGCCCGACTGGCACGACGACGCGGTGGCCCGTGACGTGGTCGAGGCCCGGATGAAGGTCCTGGAGAAGACCGGCGCGCGGCTGCTCGTCGAGCGCCTGCGGCTCGAATGGCGCCCCGGCACCCCGCTCCCCGAGCCCGCCGGCCGGCTGACGTTCCGTCCCGCGAACGACCGGGAGGAGCTCGTCGCGCTGATGACGCTGGTCCTGGAGGGCACGCTCGACGCGCACAGCCAGAGCGAGCTGGCGTCGGGGCTGAGCGCGCGCGAGGCCGCCGAGCTGCAGTACGAGGAGGAGTTCGCCGGCTACAAGTCACCGCGCGAGTGGTGGCGGATCGCCGAACTCCCGGGCGGCGGCGGTCCGGTCGGTTTCGTCGTACCGGCGCGCAACAACTACCACCACACCATCGCCTACATCGGTGTCGTGCCCGCCCACCGCGGCCACGGCTACATCGACGACATCCTCGCCGAGGGCACGCGTGTCCTGGCCGCCCAGGACGTGCCCCGCATCCGCGCGGCGACGGACCTCGCCAATGTTCCGATGGCCAAGGCCTTCGAGCGCGCCGGGTACGTCAATTTCGAGCGCGCGATCAATATGACCTGGAGCTGACGATTTACCGGCGGATCATGCCCCGCTGACGCACCATGGGTGGCGGCATCGTCGACGAGAGGGGCCGCCAGTGCTGTTCGAGGTGTGGGCACCGAAGGCCGAGCAGGCAGAGCTTCAGCTGGCGGGCGAAACGTACGCCATGGAGCGTGACCCGGCGCGGGACGGGTGGTGGACGGCCGACGCCGAAGCGGGTGAAGGCGCGCGTTACGGCTTCTCCCTGGACGGCGGCCGTGTCCTGCCCGACCCGCGCTCGCGCCGCCAGCCGGACGGGCCCGACGGTCTCAGCGCGGTCGTGGACCACAACGCCCATGAGTGGCGGACGGATTGGCCGGGCGGCGCTCCACTGGCGAACGCGGTCCTGTACGAGCTGCACATCGGTACGTACACCCCCGAGGGGACCTTCGACGCGGCCGCCCGGCGGCTCGGCCATCTGGCGGAGCTGGGGGTCACCCATGTCGAGCTGATGCCCGTCTGCCCGTTCCCGGGAACGCACGGCTGGGGGTACGAGGGTGTGTCCCTCTGGGCGGTGCACGAACCGTACGGCGGCCCCGAAGGGCTCAAGCGTTTCGTCGACACGGCGCACGGTCTCGGTCTCGGCGTCGTGCTCGACGTGGTCCACAACCACCTCGGTCCTTCGGGCAACTACCTTCCCCTCTTCGGCCCGTACTTCACGGACACGCACCACACGCCCTGGGGTTCGGCCGTCAACCTCGACGCTCCCGGGTCCGACGAGGTGCGCGCGTACCTGCTCGGCAGCGCGCTCTCCTGGCTGCGCGACTACCGCATCGACGGACTGCGGCTGGACGCCGTGCACGCCCTTGCCGACACGCGCGCGCTGACCTTCCTGGAAGAGCTGTCCACGGCTGTGGACACGCTCTCCGGCGAACTGGGCAGGACGCTGTTCCTGATCGCCGAGTCGGATCTGGGGGACCCCCGGACGACGGCTCCGCGCGAGTCGTGGGGCCTGGGTCTGCACGCTCAATGGAACGACGACTTCCACCACGCCCTGCACACCGCCCTCACGGGCGAGTCCCAGAGCTACTACGCCGACTTCGCGCGCGCGCCCCTTGGTGCGCTCGCCAAGACCCTCACCCAGGTGTTCTTTCACGACGGCACGTATTCGACGTTCCGGGGACGCACTCACGGACGTTCCGTGGACCGCACGAAAACGGCCGCGCACCGCTTCCTCGGTTACGCCCAGACGCACGACCAGGTCGGCAACAGGGCCCTGGGCGACCGGCTTTCCGCCGGCCTGTCCCCCGGGCTGCTCGCCTGCGCCGCCGCCCTGGTGCTCACCGGCCCGTACGTCCCCATGCTTTTCATGGGTGAGGAATGGGCGGCACACACCCCCTGGCAGTTCTTCACCGACCACACCGATCCGGAGCTCGCGCAGGCCGTAAGGGAGGGCAGGAGGCGGGAGTTCGCCGCGCACGGATGGGTGGCCGACGACATCCCCGACCCACAGGACCCGCGTACCCGGGAACGCTCCTGTCTGGACTGGTCCGAGCAGGAGAACGAGCCCCACGCGCGCGTACTGGCCTGGTACCGCGAGCTGATCGCGCTGCGCCGCGAGCGGCCCGACCTCGCCGACCCGGACCTGGCGGCGGTCAAGGTCGCGTACGACGAGGGCGCGCGTTGGCTGGCGTACCGGCGCGGTGACATCCGCGTCGCGGTGAACCTGTCGAAGGAGCCCGCCACGATCGGCCTCGGCCGCAATGGTCTGAGCCGCGTGCTGGCGGCTTGGCAGCCGGTCGACGCGCCGGTCTCCGACGGGCTGCTGCGCCTGCCGCCGGAGTCCTGTGTCGTACTGGGCCCCGCCAACGGCTGACGCCTGTCCCCGACCCGGGGCTCCGCCCCGGACCCCGCTCCTCGAACGCCGGAGGGGCCGAAAGTGGCACAGCGGGCAGGATCCAGACCGTCCGGCGTTTGAGGACACGCCCGGAGGGCGT
>NZ_JAGGOK010000054.1 GCF_018614615.1 Streptomyces sp. ISL-100
CCGCTCAACCTCATCAAAGAGGTCGGCGTGGCCGACGGGTTCGGTGGGCGCGGCGGTGAGGTCGTTCAGGAAGGCGACAAAGCGGTCCTGATGGGCGGCAAGCTCATCCTCGGTGTAGAGCGCGGGGTTGCCGTCGAACTCAAGAAGCACGCCGTTCTCCGAGGCGGCCGGGTCGCCGTAGGAGGCCACGTACAGGTCCTTGACGGGCCCGGTCGACAGCGGGTGCACGACGGTGTCGTGGCCGCCGAACCGAATCCTCTGCCCGAAGGACATGGCGTTGACGGTGACCGAATGCACTCCTCCGGTGGCGCCGGAGAGGTTCATCTGGTGGCGCAGGTCCTCGCCGCGGTACCGCTGGTGCCTGAGGGAACCGGCGATCTGGTCGGTGGCCTGCCGCACCAGGTCTGACAGCGTGGTGCGCCCGGTCACGGACAGGCGCAGCGGGAGCTCGTTGGCGAGCATCGCGGGGGTGGACAGTGCGAGGGGTGTGGTGCGGGCCGTCATGGGCAGACCCACGATGACATCGCCGGCCGCGGTGAGGCGGTGGATGTACGCGGCGATGGAGGCAACCAGAACGACGGGCCAGCGGCCCGCTGCGGTCAGGTGAGGCGTACGGTCCGTGGTCAGCCGGACGGTACGGCGCAGGAGGGCGGGCGCGGGGTCTGCGGCGCGGCCGGTGAGAGGTGTGGGTTCCGGCTGGTCCGCGAAGGCGTCGTGCCAGTACGCGCGGTCCGCGTCGTGACGCGGCGAGGTGCGGTACGCCCGATCCTCGTCGAGGAGTTCGGCCAGCGGGCGGAAGCGGGTGGCCGACGGCTCCTGGCCGGCGGCCAGGGCGGTGTAGATCTGGGCCAGGCGGCCGCAGTACACGGACTGCCCGTATCCATCGAGGGCGATGTGGTGGTGCCGGAAGTAGAGCAAGGACCGCTCGTCGCTGGTCCGGAACAGGGCGTGGGCGTACAGCGGACCGGAGCGCAGGTCTGCCGGGGTGGCGAGGTCGTCGGCCATCCACGAGCGGGCGGCCGCGTCGGGGTCCGGCTCGGCGGAGACGTCCAGGACGGTTACGCGGACGTCGTCGCCGGCCGGCCCCACGATCTGCGAGAGCCCGTCCCCGTTCTCGACGAACCGGACGCGCAGCGCCTCGGTCTCCGCGACCGCGCGGCGAACCGCCTCGGTCAGGAGCGCGGCGTCCACTCGTCCCGAGATCTCGAAGTAGGTCGCGCAGTTGTACAGCGGGCTCTCAGGGGCGAGCTGCTGGCCCACCCAGACGCCCATCTGCGCAGCCGAAAGAGGCAAGCGAACCGACCCGTGCTCAGACACTGAATACCTACCTAGGTTCTCTTCGAACGAGCTTGTCTTCCTGCCGGACCGCGCGCATCCCCGGCGGCCGGTCATTCCTGCTGCGGAGCCGTACGGTCAGCTCCGGGTACGCATTTCCGCGGAGATGGCGACGACGAGGGCGTCGAGCGTGGGGTTGTCCCACATGACGGTGGATTCGAGGGTGATTCCCAGGCGGTCCTCGATATCGGCGATGACGGCGAAGGCGTACACGGAGTCGAGGCCGTAGCCGGCGAGCAGCTCGTCCGACCGGATGTCGTCGGCCGACATCTCCACGTGCTCGGCGACGCGCTCCTTCAGCCAGGCGGTCAGCTCCTCCCGGGAGAGGTTCTGTCCGGTGTTCTCAACTGCGGAGTCCGACATGATCAGTTCCCCCTCGGGTTGTGGTCGGCGAGCCTTCGTCTCACCAGGCCGAGACTTGTCGCCGATTCGTAGCGCTCCATCAGCTCGTCGAAGAGGAGCCGTTCAAGGTTGTCGGGTAGCCGTGCGGGCGGGCTGCCGGGCCGCACGGGGATTCTGCTGAGGACGGCCGCGAGCCAGGCCGGATCGCGGAGGAACGGGTCCTGGTGGTCCTGGTTTCCGCGCCACAGCCCGAGGCAGGCGGCGGCCACCAGGACGTTCGCATAGCGGTGCGTCCGGTCGTAACCGGCCGAGCTTGCCGCCACGGTCAGTTCGGCGGCGGGCAGTCGCTCGCACTCGTCGGCGAGCCGCCGCAGATCGTCCGCGAGGTGTCCGCCGACCTGCTCGATCTGGGGGTGTACGCCGCCGAGCCCCGGCTCGGCCGCCAGGCCGGCCGCCAGCGAGGAGCTGAGTCGTTCCCGGCCGCCGGCGCTGACTTTCAGACGGTCGAAGGGAACGGGCGGCAGGTCCGTGCCGAGCCGGAAGAGTTCTTCGGGGGGTGCCTCCGCTCCCCGCCAGGAACGCCGTGCCAGCAGGGGAAGCTGCGGCAGCAGCGACATCTGGCAGGCGGCGCGGGCGGCGTGTCCGAAGCCGGCCAGCTGGTTGTCGCGCAGCAGCTTCTGGAAGATCGCGTGCTCGCCCTCGCGGATGTAGAAGTGGGCGCCGAGGAGCGTCGAGAGCCGGTGCATGGCGTCCATCAGCACCTTGGAGACGACGTACTTGACGGCCGACGAGTAGATCGCGGTCTCGGCCGGTACGACGTGGAGGGCCCGGGCCGCGACAGTGGAGAAGGCGTCGCACAGCAGCAGGTCGGCATGGGCCGCGGCCAGCACGGAGCGGACCTCGGGAAGTTCGACCGCGGGCCGTCCGTACAGTCTGCGCGAGGTGAGATGACGCAGGCACGTGCGCAGGGCGGTGTCGAGGATGCCGGTGAACATGGCCACCAGCGTTGTGCGCGTCACCTGGAAGGACTTCAGCGCCGTCTCCAGGCCGTGGCCCTGTGGGCCGACCATGACGTCGGCGGGCAGCGGACAGTCGTGGAACTCCATGCCGCCCAGCTGGACGCCGCGCATGCCGACGGTGGAGAACCTGGGCAGGTAGCGCATGCGGCCCTCGGGTATCCGGGCCTTGTCGACCAGGATCTGGGAATGGCTCCGGCTGCCCGGTCGGCGGTCGGTGCGCGCGAACATGACGACGGCGTCGGCGCGCTGGATGTTGGTGACCACCTCCTTGCGGCCGTTGAGCAGCAGACGGCCGTCGGTCCCGGGAAGGGCCTGGAACTCGGTGCCGACCATGTCGTTTCCGTGCGCCAACTCGTGGTAGGCGACGGCCACTTTGCGGTTGCTCAGCAGCAGGTCGGCCATCCGGCGGCACTGCTCCTCGTTGCCGGCGGTCCAGATGTTGACCGAGGCGATGAAGGAGCTGACCCCGTGGCCGAGGCCCAGGCAGGGGTCGCGGCGGTAGACGGATCGCATGATCTCGATGAGCTCGTCGAGGCGGGTCAGGCGCCCGCCGTACCGGGCCGGTACGAACTCGGCGCCCAGGCCGTACGCGTCCAGCGCGCGCTCCCCGTCGGCGAACATGTCGGCTCGCTCGTCCGCCGCGAGGACGGCGGGGAAGCCCAGGGGGTTGCCGGGGTCGAGGGGATCACCGAGGTGCTGTTCCAGCGCGTCGGCCCGGTGCGGGAACGGGCCGCGCGCGGACGGGGTCGTCGTGCCCGTCATGATGTGCTCCTGGCCGCTTCGTGGTGTGGGGGAGAGAAGAGGGTCGGCACCCGGTCCTCCAGGAAGTGCTCGACGAGCCGGTCGTAGACCGCGTCGTCCGCTTCCTCGAGGGGGAGGCCGAGCCTGGTGGCGATGGTGTGGAGGCATGCCTGCAGCCACAGTCCGTCGTGCCACACCGTCGGCTGCTCGCCGCGTGCTTCCGGGAGCGGCATGTTGCCCAGCCACAGCTGGAGGCACGCGGCGGCGGCGTAGCACAGCTCGTACCGCTCGGCTCGTGCGAAGGCGGCGGAGGGCACGGTCCGCGCGGACCGCTGCCGGGTCGCGAGTTCCTCGTGCAGGGTGTCCGTCGCCTGCCTGATCCGGTCGGCCAGCGCGGCGACCTGACGGGGCAGCAGTCCCTCGGCCGCCTGGGCGCGGACGCGTGCGACAGCGTCGGGGAGGCTCTGGACCAGACTGCAACCCCCCGAGGACAGCAGGGCCAGCCGTCCCGGTGCGAACTCGGGTGGCGGTGCGCCGAGATCGGTGGCGTGCCGGACGCCCGCCGCGTCGCACCGTCGTCGGCGGTAGCCGGCGGCGAGCAGGGGGAACTGGTCGATCAGCGCGTTCCTGTTGACGGCCGTGTTGCCGTCGAAGATGGACACGACCCGGTGGTCGCGTTCCAACTTGGCGAACACGCCGTCGGCGTACGCCTTGGTGAGGAAGCCCCGCACTCCGAGGAGTTCGGCGACCCGGTCGACGGCCCCTTGCACCAGGTCGGGCACGAGGGCCTTGGCCACTGCGGAGGTCACGCTCATCTCGCCCGTGAGGGCGTGGATGCTGCGTACGGCCACGATGCCGGCGGCCTCCGCCACGAGCCGCTCGGCGCTGACCCGGCCCAGGATGCGGCGGATCCGCGGCAGCTCGATCAGCCTTCGGCCGTACAGGCTGCGGTCGCGCGCGTAGTCCAGGCCGATCCGCAGCGCCGTGTCGACGGCGCCGAGCGACAGGGCCACGCAGGTGGTGCGGGTGAGCTGCAGCGCCTTGAGGACGGTTTCGATGCCGTCCCCCGCCTCGCCCACGAGCGCTGTGCCGGGGACCTGCGCATCGTGGAATTCGATGCCGCTGATGTCCGCGCCGCGGATGCCGTGCGTGGGGACCTTGGGCAGAGTGCTCCATGATCCGTCCGCGAGGCGCTGCTTGTCCACCAGG
The DNA here is from genome assembly GCF_018614615.1 of Streptomyces sp. ISL-100. Classification (GTDB taxonomy): domain Bacteria; phylum Actinomycetota; class Actinomycetes; order Streptomycetales; family Streptomycetaceae; genus Streptomyces. Next base: position 4,647 of record NZ_JAGGOK010000054.1, read on the forward strand.
AACAGGCTGAAGCCGCGCGGGCCGCCTTCCCGGGCGGTTCGGGCCAGTACGCAGACGGCCCGGCCCCGGGTGGCGTTGTTGATCAGCCATTTCTCGCCCGTGAGGCGCCAGGTGTCCGCAATTGGCGTCGCCATGAGTTCTCCCGCGAGCAGATCACTGCCGTGATGCCGCTCGGTGAGGCCCCAGGAAACGACAGCCCCGTCGGTGATCAGGTCGCCCAGATGCGCGGCCTGTTCCGAACTCCCCGCCACCCACACGGACGCCCCGCCCAGGAATGTCTTTCCATGTGCCACGGCGACGGTCAGGTCCCTGCGGGCCACGGTGCGCAGCAACTGCAGAAGTTCCGTGTAATCCCGGAGACTTCCGCCGGCCCCAGCAGGTACGTAGTACTCGTTCAGGCCGAAGTCATCCAGGACCTTGCATGCCGCGGCGGGAAACTCCTCACGCCGGTCGAGCTCGGCGAGATATGCGGGCCGAAATGACGGGTGCTCATTTCCCGGGGCCCCTAGTTCGAATTCCAGAGCTGCGGCAGCGGTCTCATGCACGGGACGGTTCTCTTTCTGCCTCACGGCTGTTCCTCGCACGGTCGGCAATGGATACGAGCTAATATCCGGAGCGCATCCCGGGACATAATTCCATGTGACCAGGGAACATAGTCTGCGGCTTGCGAGGTTTCAACACATCGACGCGGCAAAGCCGTTACGCCCGATCCTGCACAACCACGCGTGTTCAACTGCGCCATCGCGGCAGTTGAACACCCGGGCGTGCCTCATGAGAGAGCTTGACGGTGCGTGAAACGACATGCCACCGTGGTAATTGACTGGAGAAGCCTGCGACGCATTGCAGGGCGATCCGCTGACACCCCGATTGGCATTTGAATATTCTCTGACACTTAGAGAAACGACAGACGGAAAGACGGCGAATCCGGCGACGATCCAGTGCGAATTGCGGCTGCTCTACGGAGCTACGCCGTCTGCGATCAGTGCTCGGATGAGCGTGTTGCGGTGTGCTCCACAGGGGCGGCGGGTCCGGCGGGGAGCAACGCGGGCAGTACGGCAGTCACTTCGTATCCCCCGTCGGCCGTGGCTCCGCATGCCACGCTGCCGCCCACCATCGCGGCGCGCTCGCGTGATACGGAACGCCGACAGCTCGACGCTCTGCGCCAGTTGGACCGGCCTCCCGCTGGTACGGACGGTGACGCCGAGCCCGGCGCCGCGGACATTGGCGACCAGCTCGTCCAGCCGGCCGAGGTCGGGTTGCGGGGCGTGCCGCTCGGCGTCCGGTTCGGGGTGCTCGGAGCGCAGCACGCCGAGCACCTGGCGCAGTTCGGTGAGCGCGTCCTTGGCATTCTGGCGGATGCTCTCCAGGTTCTCCTTCAGCTCCGGGGACGGGTTCTCGACCAGGTGGGGGGCGGCCTGGGCCTGGATGGAGATCACCGACATGTGGTGGGCCACTACGTCGTGCAGTTCGCGGGCGATCCGGGTGCGCTCCTCCAGGAGTGTGCGCCGGGCCCGCTCCTCGGCGGTGAGTTCCTCCTGCGCGACCAATTGGCTGCGCGCCACATTGCGGTAGCGCAGCGAGGAGCCGACCAGCGTGGCGATCGCGAGGACCGCGACGGTGAGAGTGGCATAGCCTTCGTAACCCCAGACGAAGACGAACAGCAGGCCCGTCACCACACTGATCAACAGCGTCTCGACCGCGACGCGTGGCCGGGATCGCAGGGCGACCAGGAACAGCACCCATGCCTGCAGCGCTAGTTCGCGTCCTGACCAGTCCGCACTCCAGTCGCTGGCGACGTCACGGGGTGCGAACCAAGCCACTACGAGCGCCACCTGCAGCAGTGTCGACGTCCACCAGCCCGGGATCGGGCGGAGAAGCGCCAGAAGGGGCACAACGGACTGGCCGACAACGATGAGGATGCCGAGCGCCCCCAACTGGTAGCCGTAGAAGTAACGGTTCCAGTTGAAGACGGCCAGGGCCACTCCGAACAGGACCGGCGCCACGCCTTCGAGCACGGACAGCCGGCGCGACCGGCTCTTGCGGGGGCGAGCATCGGCGTCGGCCGTCCAGAGGTCCCTGCGCAGGTTCCCCGGCACGGTCCGCCAGATCGCCGCGAGCCTCTCGCCCCTGTCCGGTTCCTTCATGCGAACCACCCTAGACACGTCGAGCCGGCTCCGACGGGGTGTTCAAGCCCTGCTGATCTTTCGTACGGCGGGTCCGACCGTCTATGGTCGGCCAGGAGCGCCGCGCATGGTCAGGCCAGACCAAGCGACCTCAATACGCGGTGCTGACTTGGGGCTGCGTTGGTCGGCCAGTAGATGTAGCAGACGCCGCCGGTGCCGGACGTGACTTTTCCGCTCGCGTTGTAGCGCTTCGTACGCAGCCAGATATTTTCCCACTCGCGGCGCTTGTAGACGCGGCGCACTGCCTCGTTGCTCGGCGAGGCGGGGTCGTTCGCGATCACGTCGCCGTCGGGCGTGAACCCGATGGCGGTCATGAGGTGGCCTGCCGTGCCGTAGCCCGCGCCCGTCAGTTCCTCCTTGAGGAAGGACTGCGACGTTATGGCCGGGATTCCCGCACGGACCAACCTCTCCAGGTCGGTGAGCGAGTGGAGGCGGGTGACGACGGCGTTCATCTCCTTGTACGTCGCGGCGTACGCGGCGTTGAAGGGCCAGTTGCCGCACCCGTCGTACTGGTAGTCGAACGTGAAGCGCGCCGCGTGGCAGACCTGCGGGTCCGCGAAGGCCGGATTGACCCAGGCCAGGTCGGCGGCGGTGGGCTTGCGGCCCCAGTACTCGATGATCATCTGCGAGGAGGTGGGGCTGCACCAGGCCTCGCCGCCGTTGTCGTACTCGGGGTACTGGCCGATGTGGGTGTTCTGCGAGTAGCGCGGGACGACGAGCTCACGCGATACGCCGGGCTGCGAGGCGGGCACGGTGAAGCGGTCCGGGATGTCGGAGGCCATTGCGCCGAGGCGCCAGACCGTGGGGGTCAGCTGCGTGCCGGGCTTGCGGTGGAGGGTCAGCCGCAGTTGGTACGAGGCCAGGCGCAGGGCGCCGGCTGTGCTGTTCATGGAGAACGTGTCGGTCCAGATGCTGCTGCGGCCGTCGCTCTGGTCGTCGACGGAGGTCCGCTTGATGTCGGCGTCGCCCGCCGCCCAGCGGCCCATCACGTACCAGGGTGTCGTGGTTCCGTCCGAGTACGTGCCGTGCAGCTCGACCGCGAGCCAGGTGCCGGCGGGGGTGTGGGCGTTCCAGGAGGCGATGACCTCGGTGGCCGGGACCGTGGAGCGGTGGACGGGTGAGGTCCAGGTCGCGCTCTCCCAGCTGGAGGTGGTCCCGGTGTGCGGGTCGGTGTAGTCGGTGCGGCCGGACGGGGTTGCGATGACCAGTCCGGGCCTGCGGCCTGCCACAACCTTGGTGCCGGCGGCGGCGCCGGAACGCCAGTCTGGGTACGAGGACCAGAAGCGGTTGTCGATGAGGCGGCGGGGCGGGGCGGCGGCGGCAGGGGCGGCTGATGCGGTGCCTGCGCCGACCGCCGCGGCGATCGCGGCGGTCAGGACGGTGCGGCGTGACGTGGGTCTGGTCATGGTCATGGCCCCCGGGTCGGATGCGGATGGCGCGGGAAGGTGCACGACAGTGGGCCAACTATGGCTGGTGGCGGCGGGCTTCTGCCAGCACTTCGGACCGCGTCGCCCGCACCAATATTGGTGTGGACCGGTGGCGTGGCGGCAGGCCCTCCGGCTTTGAGGAGCGGGGTCTGGGGTGGAGCCCCAGTTTCGGGAAGGGGCGGGGTGCGGAATGCTCCGCCGCAGGCGGCCTAGGGTAGAGGCGTGGAACGTCGTCTCGATCAGCTGGCCCGCTCCCTGCGCGCGCTACCGCCCTCCTGCGGCCCCGTGCGGCTCGTCGCCGTCGACGGACACGCCGGCTCCGGCAAGAGCACCTTCGCCGCGCGACTGGCGGCCGCGCTCGGCGGGGCGCCCGTACTGCACCTCGACGATCTGGCGACCCACGACGAGCTCTTCGAGTGGACCGGACGGCTGCGCGAGCAGGTGACAGACCCGTTCTCGCGGGGCGAGAGCGCACGGTACGCCCCGTACGACTGGACGCTGCGCCGCTTCGGGCCCGCACAGCCACTCGCCCCCGCGCCCGTAGTGCTGATCGAAGGCGTCGGGGCCGGGCGGGCCGCCGTACGCCCGGTTCTCGCGCGGCTGCTCTGGATGGAGATGGCTGCGGGCGACTCCTGGGCGCGCGGGCGCCGCAGGGACGGACCGGCGCTAGCCGGCTTCTGGGACGGATGGACAGCGGCGGAGATGCGCCATTTCGCCGCGGACCCCTCGCGTCCGTACGCGGATCTGCTGGTACGGCAGTGTCAGGAGGGGTACGAGTGGCTCCCGGGGCCCGCCGCGACAGCACGACCGAACCAAACCGTCACGATGCGTGACTACCTGCCCCGACCCTCAGAAACGGCCTGAAAACCTCCCTCGCAAGTGCCTCAACTCCGCTTGACCCAGGGGGCGTACAGGTCTTACGTTCTCAATGTGCGGCTTTTCGAAGCCCCGCAGACGCGAAGCCCCCGGTTGTTCCCCCGTGATCGGGGGCTTCGTTCTGCCCACAGCGCCCTTCGGCGGGCGTCGGGTGACCCACTTCGCTCACCCTCGGTCACTGTCACTGCTGGGCCTGCGCCACCCTTAGGTCTGTGCCACCCGCACGGGTACGATGCCTTACGGTGCGGTCAATTCCCGTCCGCGACAAAGCGGTTCCGAGGACAGCCGACGGGCGCAGGCCCGGCCGGCACATCACGGGGGGGCACGGTCTGTGGGGGACGTGACGGAATTCGGTACGCAGGGCATCAACGCCCCCGCCGACCTCGCCTGGCTGCGTGGCGTCGACGCGTACACGATGGGCGCCTATCCGCAGGCCGAAGAGGAATTCAGGGCCGCCGTACGGATGGATCCCGGCATGGCCGACGGCTGGCTCGGACTCCACGCGCTGCGCATCGACACCACCACCGCTCTCCTGCGCATGTACCGCCACCGCGAGCGCTTCGGCGAGCAGCGCGCCAGACACCGGCGGACCCTCAACTCGTGGTACTGGCTGGGCTGGTGGGTCCAGCCCGTCCTGGAGAAGCCGCGCGACCTGCTGCTCGCGCACGCCTCCCACTGGCTCGACGGCCGCCATGTCCCCGAGCTCGACCAGGCGCTGGCCGGACTGCCGCCGGTGGACGCAGATCCGCAGGTGCGGTTCCTGCACGCGTGCCGGGCGTACCTGGTCAAGGACTGGGAGCAGCTCGTACGCCATACGGACCCGCTCGTCGACGATCCGCTGCTCGGCATCGAGACCGGGCTCTTCGGCGGCATGGCGCGGGTCCGGCTGGAGATGTACGGGCAGGCCGAGCCGATGCTGTCCGCCGCCCTGATGCGCTGCCGCAGTGAGCAGCCGCAGCGCAAGGAGCTGCGCTACTGGCTGGCCCGCGCGCACGAGGGAACCGGGCGCAGCGCGGCCGCGCTGCCGCTCTACCGGGCCGTGCACCGGGTGGACCCGGCCTTCATGGACACCTCGGCGCGGCTGGCGGCGATCGCCGAGGGGGACGGTTACGAGGACTCCGCCGGCTTCGCCGCCGTATCGCTGGCGGGGATCGGCCAGGACGCGGCCGACGCGGCGGGTGATACGGAGAGCCTCGCGGGGCCCGAGGTTCCGGAGGGCGGCCGGGACCTGCTGCTGGGCGGCGGAGGTCAGCCGCCGCTCGGCGGCGGCGCGGGCCCGGTGGCCGGGGACAGCGGCGTACGGGAGAAAGCGACGATTGGGCCGCGGCCGGGGGCGGCTCAGGCCTTCCCGGCCGGTCCCTCCGATCCGGCGCTGCTCGCCGAAGCCCTGGCCGAGCTGGAGCGCATGGTCGGCCTGGAACCGGTGAAGCGCCAGGTCAAAGCCCTGTCGGCGCAGCTGAACATGGCCAGGCTGCGGGCCGGGCAGGGCCTTCCCGTACAGCCGCCCAAACGCCACTTCGTTTTCTCCGGCCCCTCCGGCACCGGCAAAACCACGGTCGCCCGGATCCTGGGCCGGGTCTTCTACGCGCTGGGGCTGCTCGGCGGCGACCATCTGGTGGAGGCCCAACGAGCCGATTTGGTCGGTGAGTTCCTGGGGCAGACCGCCGTCAAGGCGAATGAGCTGATCGACTCGGCGATCGGTGGGGTGCTCTTCGTCGACGAGGCGTACTCCCTCTCCAACTCCGGTTACAGCAAGGGCGACGCCTACGGCGACGAGGCCCTCCAGGTGCTCCTCAAGCGCGCCGAGGACAACCGGGACCACCTCGTCGTGATCCTCGCCGGCTACCCGGAGGGCATGGACCGCCTGCTCGCCGTCAATCCCGGCCTGTCGTCCCGCTTCACGACCCGGGTGGACTTCCCCAGCTACCGGCCGCTGGAGCTGACGGCCATAGGCGAGGTGCTGGCCGCCGAGAACGGCGACGCGTGGGACGAGGAGGCGCTGGACGAGCTGCGCAGCATCAGCGGGCACGTCGTCGACCAGGGCTGGATCGACGAGCTGGGCAACGGCCGTTTCCTGCGCACGCTGTACGAGAAGAGCTGCGCGTACCGCGACCTCAGGCTCTCCGGTTACGCCGCCACCCCTACCCGCGACGACCTCTCGACGCTGCGCCTGCCCGACCTGATGCAGGCGTACGGCGAGGTCCTCTCGGGCCGCGGACCGGCGAACCGCGGCCGGCAGGAACCGCCCGCGCTCTGAGCGAACGCGCGGACGGTCCCGCCGGTCAGCCCACCAGCGCCACCTCTTCGTCCGCCGCCGGCGCCGTGTCCCGGGACAGCTGCGGCACCACCACCCGGTGAGCGGGATCGCGCACCTCGCCCACCAGCATTTCCAGTACGTCCTCCAGCGCCACCAGCCCGAGCACCCGCCCCGACCCGTCCGCGACCTGCGCCAGATGCGTCGCCGCGCGGCGCATCACGGACAGGGCGTCGTCCAGGGGCAGTTCGGCGCTCAGCGTCGCCATCGGGCGCCAGACCTGCTGCGGAACTGCCCGCTCCCGCTCCTCCAGGTCGAGTACGTCCTTGACGTGGACGTAGCCCATGAACGCCCCGCCGTCGGCGCACACCGGGAAGCGCGAGTAGCCGGTGCGCACCGTCAGCTCCTCGATCTCGCGCGGCGTGACCGACGGCTGCACGGTCACGAGCGACGCCCGGTCGAGCAGCACGTCGGTGACCGGCAGGCTGCCGAGCTCCAGTGCGTCCTCCAGCCGCTCCTGCTCCCCCGGCTCCAGCAGCCCCGCCTGGCCGGAGTCCTCCACGAGCCGGTTGAGCTGTTCGCTGGTGAAGACCGCCTCGACCTCGTCCCTGGCCTCGACGCCGAAGAGCCGCAGCACCACCCGCGCGCACGCGCCGAGCCCGGCCGTCACCGGACGGCACAGCCGGGCGAATCCGACGAGCCCCGGGCTGAGCCACAGCGCGGTCTTCTCCGGAGCGGCCATGGCGAGGTTCTTGGGAACCATCTCGCCGATGACCAGGTGCAGGAAGACCACCACGGCGAGCGCGATCACGTACCCCAGTGGATGGATCAGCCCTTCGGGCAGGTGCACGGCGTGGAAGACCGGCTCCAGCAGGTGCGCCACGGTCGGCTCCGCGACCGCGCCGAGCGTCAGGGAGCAGACAGTGATGCCGAACTGCGCCGCCGCCATCATCTGCGGCAGATTCTCCAGGCCGTGCATCACCTGTCCGGCGCGCGCCGAGCCCTGGGCCGCGAGCGGTTCGATCTGGCTGCGGCGTACGGAGACGAGCGCGAACTCGGCGCCGACGAAGAAGCCGTTCGCGAGCACGAGGAGCAGTGCGAACAGCAGTTGGAGAACGCTCATCGCACCGCCTCCGTGACGACTCGCGCGGTGCGGACGAAGCGCACCCGCTCCGCGCGGTAGCGGTCCACCTGTCGTACGGAGAGCCGCCAGCCGGGCAGTTCGGCGCGGTCGCCGGGAGCGGGGATGCGCCCCAGCAGGTCGGCGACGAGCCCGGCCACGGTTTCGTACGGCCCCTCGGGTACTTCGAGGCCTATGCGGCGCAGGGTGAGGACCCGGCAGCTGCCGTCCGCCTCCCAGGCCGGATTGCCGTCCTCGGCGGGCGCGGCGGCCAGTTCCGGCCGCTGGGCGCCCTCGTCGTCGTGCTCGTCCCTGACCTCTCCGACGAGCTCCTCGACAATGTCCTCCAGCGTGACGACCCCGGCCGTACCGCCGTATTCGTCGACGACCACGGCGATGGGCTGCTCTCTGCGCAGCCGGTCGAGGAGCTGCTGCACGGGCAGGGTCTCCGGGACCATCAGCGGCGGTACGGCGACCCTGGCCACCGGGGTCCGCAGTCGTTCGTGCACCGGCACGGCGAGCGCGTCCTTGAGGTGGACCATGCCGACGATCTCGTCGATGCGCTCCCGGTAGACGGGGAAGCGCGAGAGGCCGGTGGCACGGGTGAGGTTGAGTACGTCGGCGGCGGTCGCGGAGGACTGGAGGGCGCTGACCTTCACGCGCGGCGTCATGACGTGCTGCGCCGTGAGCCCGCCGAGGGAGAGCGTCCGTACGAACAGATCGGCGGTGTCCTGTTCGAGGGCTCCGGCCCGCGCCGAGTGGTGGGCGAGCGAGACGAGTTCGCCCGGGGTGCGCGCGGAGGCCAGCTCGTCGGTGGGCTCGACGCCCACCATCCGTACGAGCCGGTTGGCGACCGCGTTGAGCAGGGAGATCACCGGGCGGAACACGGTCGAGAAGAGGTGCTGCGGTCCGGCGACGAAGCGCGCGACCTGCAACGGGTGGGAGACGGCCCAGTTCTTCGGGACGAGCTCGCCGATCACCATCTGGACGGCGGACGCGAGCAGCATGCCGACCATGACGGAGACGCCGGGGACGGCTCCTTCGGGTATGCCGGCGGCGGTGAAGGGACCGGACAGCAGGTGGGCCAGCGCGGGCTGGGCCAGCATGCCGACCACCAGCGAGGTGATGGTGATGCCGAGCTGGGTTCCGGAGAGCTGGAAGGACAGCTCGCGCAGCGCTGATACGACGGTGCGGGCGCGCCGGTCGCCTGCGGCGGCGGCGCGCTCGGCGTCCTGCTTCTCGACGGTGACCAGGCCGAACTCGGCGGCCACGAAGAAACCGTTGGCGAGGATCAGGAGGAATGCCGCGGCAAGCAGCAGGAGGGGGACGGTCATGCCGCCGCCTCAGAAGAATGAGAACAAGGGGCGGCGCAGGTACTGCCGGACGATCCGTCCATTGCTGGAGGGAGTCACTCCTCGGGTCGCAGGTGCCCCGCGGGCCGGTGAGGCCCTTGAATGCGGAGCGGGGCGCACTCGGCGCCGCCTTCCACAGAGTAAACGGCACCGGGCCGGGTCGGGCAGGGGCTCACCCGGTGTGTGTGCCTGTGCCGCGGGATTCCGCGAGGGCGCGCAGGGCGCGGGCGTCGCGGATGGCCTGCTGCTTGGCGACACCGGGCTGGATGCCGAGGGCGGGGAGGCTGGTGCCGTCGCTGAGGTCGAGGAAGACCCAGGCGTCACCCGGGCGCAGGTTGACCCGTACGATCTCGGCCCACTCCAGCCGGCGCTTGGTGGTCAGGTTGACCACGGTGACACCGGCCTCGTCGGCGACGACCTTGGGGCGGCTCAGCAGCAGCAGTACGCCGAAGAGCAGCACCGCGGTGAAGATGAAGGAGACTCGCTCCCCGGCGCTGAGCGTTTCGAGGAGCAGGGCGATCGCGGTGATGACCGCGAACATCGCCACCCCGACGGTCAGGAGGACGGCCCGGGTACGGGTCGGCCGGAAGGTGACCGGCAGGGTGGGGAGCTCGGACTGTGACACGGCGGTCGCGTTCCTTCTGAGGGCTCGGGTAAGGCTGGTGGTTCAGAGGCGGCAGGCGTGGATGGCCGTGGTGAGGATGGCGCGGGCGCCGAGCTCGTACAGGTCGTCCATGACGCGCTGCGACTCCTTGGCCGGGACCATCGAGCGGACGGCGACCCAGCCCTCGTTGTGCAGCGGCGAAATGGTCGGCGACTCCAGGCCCGGGGTGAGGGCGACGGCCGCTTCGAGGTGCTCGGCGCGGCAGTCGTAGTCCATCATCACGTAGCTGCGGGCGACCAGGACGCCCTGCAGGCGGCGCAGGAACTGGGCCACCTTCGGGTCGACGGCCTCCTCGGCGGAGACGCCTGTACGTCGGATCACGACGGCCTCGGACTTCATGATCGGCTCGCCGATCACTTCGAGGCCCGCGTTGCGCAGGCTGGTGCCGGTCTCGACGACGTCGGCGATGACCTGCGCGACACCCAGCTCGATGGCGGTCTCGACCGCGCCGTCCAGGTGGACGACGGCGGCGTCGATGCCCTCGTCGGCGAGGTGCTTGGCGACGATGCCCTCGTAGGAGGTGGCCACCGTCATGCCGCCGAAGTCCTTGACACCGGTCGCGGTGCCGGGCTTGGTGGCGTAACGGAAGGTCGAGCGGGCGAAGCCGAGCTGGAGGATCTCCTCGGCGTTCGCGCCGGAGTCCAGCAGCAGGTCACGCCCGGTGATGCCGATGTCGAGGCGGCCGGAGCTCACGTAGATCGCGATGTCGCGGGGCCGCAGGTAGAAGAACTCGACCTCGTTCTCGGGGTCCACGAGGCGGAGCTCTTTCGACTCCTTGCGCTGCTGGTAACCGGCCTCATGGAGCATCTCCGACGCAGGTCCGGAGAGGGAGCCCTTGTTGGGGATGGCGATGCGCAGCATGAGGTCAGGTTCCTTCTGTGCGGTGGGAGTAATCGTACGTAATGAGAAAAAGGGTGCAGCTCAGAGGTGGGCGTAGACGTCGTCGAGCGAGATCCCGCGGGCTACCATCATCACCTGGACGTGGTACAGCAGCTGCGAGATCTCCTCGGCGGCGGCTTCCTTGCCCTCGTACTCGGCGGCCATCCAGACCTCGGCGGCCTCCTCGACGACCTTCTTGCCGATCGCGTGCACACCCTTGTCCACCAGCTCGGCGGTGCGGGAGGTGGAGGGGTCGCCGTTGGCGGCCTTGAGCTGGAGCTCGGTGAAGAGCTCTTCGAAGGTTTTGTTGGCCATGATGGTCCTTAGAGTACGGGGTGGCCTGCGGACACTCAGCGCCAGGGTTCGGCGACCGTGCGCAGTGTGGTCGCAGTGGCGACGGCGGCGGTGACCGCCTCGTGGCCCTTGTCCTCGTTCGAGCCTTCGATTCCCGCCCGGTCCAGGGCCTGCTCCTCGGTGTCGCAGGTCAGCACGCCGAAGCCGATGGGGACACCGGTGTCGACGGAGACCTGGGTGAGGCCGTTCGTAACGCCCTGGCACACGTACTCGAAGTGGGGGGTTCCGCCGCGGATGACGACGCCCAGGGCGACGATCGCGTCGTAGCCACGGCCGGCGAGGACCTTGGCGACGACGGGGAGCTCGAAGCTGCCGGGGACCCGCAGGACGGTCGGCTCGTCGATGCCCAGCTCGTGGAGAGCGCGCAGCGCGCCGTTGACGAGACCGTCCATGACCTTCTCGTGCCACTGGGCCGCGATCACCGCCACCCGGAGGTCTCCGCAGTTCTTCACGCTCAGTTCGGGTGCGCCCTTGCCGCTCACTCGTTCTCTCCTTCGAGGTTTGTTACGGAGTTACTGGTTGCCGTTACGGGTTGCGTTACTGGTTTCCGCAAGTGGAGGCGGAGGCGCCGTCCAGCCACGGAAGGTCGTGCCCCATCCGGTCCCGCTTGGTCCGCAGGTAGTGGAGGTTGTGCTCGCCCGCCTTGACGGGCATGGGCTCGCGCCCGATGACGGTCAGGCCGTGCCGTACGAGCGCGGCCGTCTTCTCGGGGTTGTTCGTCATCAGCCTGAGGCTGTGTACGCCGAGGTCATCGAGGATCTGCGCCCCGGCCGCGTAGTCACGGGCGTCGGCGGGCAGGCCCAGCTCCAGGTTGGCGTCGAGGGTGTCGCGGCCGAGTTCCTGGAGCTCGTACGCCCGCAGCTTGGACAGCAGTCCGATGCCGCGCCCCTCGTGGCCGCGCAGATAGACGACGACGCCGCGGCCGGCATCCGTGATGCGCTGCATGGATGCTTCCAGCTGGGGGCCGCAGTCGCAGCGCTGCGAGTGGAAGATGTCGCCGGTCAGGCACTCGGAGTGGATCCGCACGAGGACGTCGTCGCCGTCGCCGATCTCGCCGTGTACGAGCGCGACGTGCTCGACGCCGTCGACGGTCGAGCGGTAGCCGTACGCCGTGAAGTCCCCGAAGGACGTGGGGAGCTGGACGGTGGCCTCGCGGCGCACCTTGGGGTCGGAGGTGCGGCGGTAGGCGATCAGGTCCTCGATGGAGATGATCGTCAGGCCGTGCTTGCGGGCGAACGGGATCAGCTCGGGCAGCCGCAGCATCACGCCGTCCTCGCCGGCGATCTCCACGATCGCTCCGGCCGGGCGCAGGCCCGCGAGCCGGGCGAGGTCCACGGCGGCCTCGGTGTGGCCGTTGCGGACGAGTACGCCGCCGGGCTTGGCGCGCAGCGGGAAGATGTGGCCGGGGCGTACGAAGTCGCCGGCGGTGGAGCGGCCGCTCGCCAGGAGGCGCAGCGTGGCGGCGCGGTCGGCGGCCGAGATGCCGGTGGTGACGCCGTGCTCGGCGGAGGCGTCGACGGAGACGGTGAAGGCCGTACTCATCGACTCGGTGTTGTTCTCGACCATCTGGGGGAGTTCGAGCCGCTCCAGCTCGTCGCCCTCCATGGGCGCGCAGATCAGGCCGCGGCACTCGCTCATCATGAACGCGACGATCTCGGGCGTCGCCATCTCGGCGGCGATGACGAGGTCGCCCTCGTTCTCCCGGTTCTCGTCGTCGACGACGACCACGGGGCGGCCGGCCGCGATGTCGCGGATGGCGAGTTCGACGGGGTCGAGGGCCAGGTCCTCGGCGTTGTCGGTGCTGTACCAAGTGGGCAGGGCGCTCATGCTGCTGCTCCTTCCATGGCGGGCTTCACGCTCGTACGCGAACGCTGCCACCAGTCGTAGGCACCCCAGAGGACGAGGGCGAAGTAGACGACGTACACAAGGCCGGAGAAGGCGAGGCCGCTGCTGAAGGCAAGCGGTACGCCCACCAGGTCGACCAGCAGCCAGGCGAACCAGAACTCGACCAGGCCGCGCGCCTGGGCGACCATCGCGACGAGCGTGCCGACGAAGATGTACGCGTCGGCCCAGGGGCTCCAGGACAGCGACGGGTACAGGGTGAAGAGGCCGCCGACGGCCAGCGTGCCGACGACCGCTCCGGCCGCCAGCAGTCCGCGCTCGCGCCAGGTGGCGAAGCGCACTGCGATCGAGCCGTCCTGGGCCTGCTGCTTGCCGAGCTGCCACTGCCGCCAGCCCCACAGGGCGACGCCGATCACGAGCAGCTGCTTACCGACGCCGCCGCTGAGGTTCGCGGAGGAGTACGCGGCGACGAGGATGACGCCGGAGATGAACTGGGCGGGCCAGGTCCATATGGAGCGACGCCAGCCGAGCGCCAGGGCGATCAGGCCGATGGTGTTGCCGATCATGTCGGACCACAGGATGTGCTGGTCGAAGGCGGTGAACGCCTCGGTGTTCAGCCAGGACACGGCGCTCACTTGATGCTCTCCTTCTGTTCCGCGCCCAGCAGCCGCTCGACGTACTTGGCGAGTACGTCCACTTCCAGGTTGACCGGGTCCCCGGCCTGCTTGATGCCGAGAGTGGTGAGGGCGAGGGTGGTGGGGATGAGGCTGATGGTGAAGTAGTCGTCCGCGGCCTCGACGACGGTGAGGCTCACGCCGTCGACGGTGATGGAGCCCTTCTCGACGACGTAACGGGACAGGTCTGCCGGGAGCGAGACCTTGACGATCTCCCAGTGCTCGGACGGCTCGCGGCCGATGATCGTGCCGGTGCCGTCGACGTGTCCCTGGACGAGGTGCCCGCCGAGGCGGCCGCCGAGCGCCATGGGGCGCTCCAGGTTGACGCGGGAGCCGACGGTGAGCGCGCCGAGGCTGGAGCGGGTCAGGGTCTCGGCCATCACGTCGGCGGTGAACTCACCGTCCCCGAAGTCCACGACGGTGAGGCAGACGCCGTTGACGGCGATGGAGTCGCCGTGCTTCGCGTCCTCGGTGACGAGGGGTCCGCGCAGTCGGAAACGGGAGGCGTCACCGAGGTTCTCGACGGCGGTGACCTCACCCAGCTCTTCGACGATTCCGGTGAACACTCAGTGCTCCTTCGATACGGGGGTGGCGGGGACGGCGGTGATGCGCAGATCGGGGCCGATGCGGACGGTCTCGGTCACGTCGAGCCGCAACGCCTCGGTGATGGTGGTGATTCCGGCGTCGGCGAGGGCGGCGGGGCCCGCGCCGAGCAGTACGGGGGCGAGGTAGCCGGTGACGGCGTCGACCACGCCCGCGGCGACGAAGGCGCCGGCGAGCGTCGGCCCGCCTTCGAGGAGTACGGAACGGACGCCACGGGCGTGCAGGGCGGAAAGCAGCGCGTGGATGTCGAGACCGGTGGCGGCGCGTGGCAGCCGTACGACCGCCGCGTCCGCTTCGGTCAGGTGTGTGGCGTCGGCGTCGTCGGCGACCGCGATCAGCGTGGGCGCGGCGTCGTCGAGGACGCGGGCGCCGGGCTTGACGGCAGCGGCCTGCGTGTCGACGACGACGCGCAGCGGCTGGGTTGCGCCCTCGATGCCGCGTACGGCGAGGTGCGGGTCGTCGGCGCGCATCGTGCCGGAGCCGACGATCACGGCGTCCGCCTCGGCGCGCAGCCGGTGGACGTCGGCGCGGGACTCGGCGGAGCTGATCCAGCGGCTGGTGGAGTCGGCGGCGGCGATACGGCCGTCGAGCGTCGCGGCGTACTTCCACCGGACGTACGGGCGTCCGAGGCGTACGGACGTCAGCCAGGCGGCGTTGCCCGCCTCCGCCTCGTCCGCGAGCAGGCCCTGCTCCACTTGGATTCCGGCCGCGCGCAGGGTGTCCGCACCGCCGGTTGCCTGCGGGTTCGGGTCTGCGACGGCGTACACGACGCGGGTGATTCCGGCGGCGACGAGGGCCTGGGTGCAGGGGCCGGTGCGGCCGGTGTGGTTGCAGGGTTCGAGGGTGACGTACGCCGTACCGCCGCGCGCCCGCTCCCCCGCTTCCCGCAGGGCGTGCACCTCGGCGTGCGGGCCGCCCGCGCGCTGGTGGAATCCGGCGCCCGCGACCTGGCCGGCGGCGTCGAGAACGACGCATCCGACGACCGGGTTGGGGCTGGTGGAGCCGAGTCCGCGGGCGGCAAGCGCGACCGCCCGACGCATGGCGTTCGCGTCGGTCGTGGCTGCTTCGGCTGCGGTGGCCACCGGGTCCTCCTGCCTCTTCGGGCACGGACTCCGGGGCTGTCGATGACGACAGAGAGCGGGAAAAACGCCAACGGGTACGACGGGACGCCGTAGCCGGAAAAGAGGGTTCGCCCTTGAACGGACGAGCCGAACCGCCGACAGCGGCGTACCCATGACCTGTGACGGCCCGCCGCGCACTGCCTCCCATCCGGACTTTCACCGTCGGTACAGGAATTTCACCTGTTCAACCGGCCACTGGAGGTGACCGGGTCGCGGACTATAACCGCCGGTTCGGAATTACACCGACCCCGGAGTGCGCTGCTGCTGGTACACGGTCAGTGTGCCACGCCCGGCCGAGTGCCATGCACACGATCTCCTGTGGCCCGGCTCACAGGAGATTGGTCCATACCTATTGACGCCCTGGTCTAGTCCTCTTAACGTCTGCGCCACAAGACGATCACCCATCGTTCGCTGCGCCAGGCCGACCCTCCCCAGGAGGAACAGATCGTGCTGTCCCCCACCCGAGCGAGATCCTCCCTGCTCGCCGCCGGCGCCGCCGTCGCCGGACTCCTGCTCAGCTCACTCGCCGGCGGCGTCTCGCACGCCGCCGACCACGAGTCCTGCCGCCCCGACGGGCTGTACAAGACCCCGGGCGTGGACGTCCCGTACTGCGCCGCCTATGACACCGAGGGCCGCGAGAAGATGGGCGCCGACCACCAGCGCCGCGTCATCGGCTACTTCACCGGCTGGCGTACGGGCAAGAACGGCGAGCCCGCGTATCTCGCCTCCGACATCCCGTGGGACAAGGTCACCCACCTCAACTACGCCTTCGCGCACATCGGGAGCGACAACAAGATCTCGGTCGGCGCCGACGGCGAGAAGAACGCCGCGACCGGGATGACCTGGCCGGGCGTGGCCGGTGCGGAAATGGACCCGGCGTACAGCTACAAGGGTCACTTCAATCTGCTGAGCAAATTCAAGAAGCAGCACCCAGACGTCAAGACGCTTGTCTCGGTGGGCGGTTGGGCCGAGACCGGCGGGTACTTCGCCGACAACGGCGACCGGGTGAATTCCGGTGGCTTCTACTCGATGGCGACGAACGCGGACGGCTCGGTCAATCAGGCCGGTATCGACACGTTCGCGGATTCGACGGTCGCGTTCATCAAGAAGTACGGCTTCAACGGCGTCGACATCGACTACGAGTACCCGACGACGATGAAGGACGCGGGCAATCCGCTGGACTTCTCGTACTCGAACGCTCGCCGCGCCGGGCTGGTCAAGGGCTACGCGGCGCTGATGAAGTCACTGCGCGAGAGGCTCGACCGGGCGGGCGCGGCCGACGGGAAGCACTACCTGCTGACGGTGGCCGCGCCTTCGTCCGGATATCTGCTGCGCGGTATGGAGACGTTCCAGGTCCAGAAGTACCTGGATTACGTCAACATCATGTCGTACGACCTCCACGGCGCCTGGAACGAATACGTCGGTCCCAACGCCTCCCTCTTCGACGACGGCAAGGACGCCGAACTGGCGGCCGCGGGTGTGTATTCCACCGCGCAGTACGGCGGGGTCGGTTATCTGAACACGGACTGGGCGTATCACTACTTCCGCGGCTCGATGCCGGCCGGCCGCATCAATATCGGTCTGCCGTATTACACCCGCGGGCACAAGAACGTGCAGGGCGGTACGGACGGGCTGTGGGGCAGGGCGCCCTCGACGAACTGCCCGGCCGGCGCGGGGCTGACCAAGTGCGGCGACGGTGCGTCGGGCATCGACAACCTGTGGCACGACAAGGACACGGCGGGCAAGGAGTCCCCGGCCGGTTCCAACCCGATGTGGCACGCGAAGAACCTGGAGAAGGGCGTCGTCGGGGACTACGTCACGCAGTACGGCTTCCCCGCCGACACGAAGCTGACCGGCACGTACGCGCGCAAGTACGACTCGACGCTCGTCGCGCCGTGGCTGTGGAACGCGGAGAAGAAGGTCTTCCTGTCGACGGAGGACGAACAGTCGGTCAACGCCAAGGCCGACTATGTGGTCGACAAGGGCATCGGCGGCACGATGATCTGGGAGCTCGCGGGCGACTACGACTGGAACGCGGCCAAGGGCCAGTACGAGATCGGTGACTCGCTGACGGCGGCGATGTACGAGAAGTTCAAGTCGGCGTCGCCGTACGGCGCGAAGCGGTCCACGATCGGCCTGCCGGCGAAGGCGCTCGACATCGGCGTGGACTTCGGGCAGTTCCCGCTCGGCGACTCCAACTATCCCATCAGCCCCAAGCTGAAGATCACGAACAACTCGAAGGCGACGCTTCCCGGCGGTACGGAGTTCCAGTTCGACTACGCGACCTCCGCGCCCGCCAACGCCAAGGACCAGTCCGGCTTCAACACGAAGATCGTGCGCAGCGACCACACCGCCGCCAACAACATCGGCGGCCTCAAGGGCGACTACAACCGCGTCTCCCTGAGCCTGCCGGCCTGGCAGACGCTGGCGCCCGGCGCCTCGGTCGAGCTGGACTTCGTCTACTACCTGCCGACGTCGACCCCGTCCAACTGGACGGTGACCTTCGGCGGCCAGTCGTACGCGCTGGCAGGGGACTTGGCGCGCGGTACGACGGTGGTGGACCCGGGGACGGCTCCGGGGCCCGGGCCGGACCCGAGCCCCACACCGACCCCGGGCGGGCCGTGTGCGGCTCCCGAGTGGAGCGCTTCGTCCGCGTACGGCGGCGGCACAACCGTCTCCCACACGTCACACCACTGGAAGTCCAAGTGGTGGACCAAGGGGGAAGAGCCGGGTACTACCGGTGAGTGGGGTGTCTGGCAGGACCTCGGCGCCTGCTGACCCGCCCCCAGTTAACGCCCGGCGGCGGAGACCGGCCCTTCCCGCCGCCGGGTCCATACTTCTCAGCTCCGATGCGCGAATACGTCGTCCTGAGCCGCGTCCCGCGCCGCGAGCAGCGCGCCCTGGAGTACCGCCGCGTCGCCCAGTTCCCCTGACCGCACCTCCGTGCGCAGCGGTGACATGGCGGCCAGCCGGTCGGCGACCCGGGCCGCGAGCGCCGCGCCGCCCGCGTGGCCACTCGCACCGCCCAGGACGACGCAGCCGGGGTCGAGGACGGCGGTGACGGCCGCCGCGCCGACGGCCAGGTGCGTCGCGAGCGCGTCCAGGAAGGGCTCGCCGCGCCGTCCCGCCGCGAGGGCCGCCCGTACCCCGGCAGCGGCGGAAGTGTCCCCGGCCGTCGTGATGCCGTGCCGCGCGGCGAGTTCACCGATCGCGGCGCCGCCGACCAGCGAGTGGAACCCTCCCCCGCAGTCCGTCGCCGACGGCAACCCCACCGTCCCCGGCACCGGCAGGAACCCGATCTCGCCCGCGCCACCCGACGCCCCGCGGCGCAGCTTGCCGTCGAGCACGAGGGCCGCGCCGACGCCGTGGCCCAGCCAGAGCAGTACGAAGGTGTCGCGGTCCCGGGCCGCGCCGAGCCGCTGTTCCGCGACGGCGGCGAGGTTGGTCTCGTTCTCGACGAGCACGGTGGCAGGCAGCCGTTCCTGAAGGGCGGCGACCAGCCTGCGGTGCCAGGCGGGGAGCCCGGTGGTGTTGCGGAGTTCCCCGGTGGCCGGGTCGATCAGGCCGGGCGCGCCGATCCCGACGCTGTGCAGGCGCCGCGCGCCGGCGTCGCGGGCGGTGCGTTCCAGGAGGGCCACCGCCTGCTCCACGGCGGGCCCGGTGCCGGTCGCGTCGCCGTCGATCGGCAGCGTCGCCTCAGCGAGGGTCGTGCCGAGCAGGTCGGCCACGACGACGGAGACGCCCTGGGTACGTACGTCGAGCGCGGCGAGGTGCGCGCGGTCGGCGACGATCCCGTACAGCCGGGCATTGGGGCCGCGGCGCTGCGCACCGGTCTCGCCCACCACGGTGATCAGGCCCGCGCCCTGGAGCCGTTCGACGAGGTCGGCGACGGAGGGGCGGGAGAGTCCGGTCAGCGTTTTCAGCTGTCCTGCCGTCAACGGGCCCTCGTCCTGGAGCAGCTTCAGGGCGGATCGGTCGTTGATGGCCCGGGCGGTGCTCGGTGATGCGGGCATGCCACGGATCCTCTCAGATTTCAGATGTGATCCTTCTATTATCAGGCAGGGTTCCTGATAGTTTTCTCCGGCAGGCTGGAAGTGATGGACGAACGGGGAGGGTGCGACGGATGCCGGACGAAATGGTCTTCAGCCAGGGGCAGTTGAAGCGGGCGCGGTACGCCGTGGCCGCTGTCTTCTGCGTGCACGGCGCCGTCACTGGCAGCTTTGCGACCCGTATCCCGTGGATCGCGGACCACACGGGCGTCAGCGCGGGCCAGCTCGGCCTGGCCCTGGCCTTCCCGGCGATCGGCGCCTCGGTGGCGATGCCGCTGGCCGGCGCGATCAGCCACCGGTTCGGGGCGCGGGGCGCGCTGCGCGGGCTACTGGTGCTGTGGACGCTCGCACTGACGCTGCCCGCCCTGGCGCCGAATCTGCTGACGCTGTGCGGCGCGCTCTTCGTGTACGGCGCGACGGCGGGCATGTCGGACGTGGCGATGAACGCGCTCGGTGTCGAGGTCGAGAACCGGCTCGACAAGTCGATCATGTCCGGGCTGCACGGCATGTGGAGTGCGGGCGCGTTGATCGGCTCGGCGGCGGGTACGGTCGCCGCGCACCTGGGCAGTGACGCGCGGCTGCACCACGCGCTGGCGGCGGCCGCGCTGACGGCGCTCGGGCTGGTCGCCTGCCAGGGCGTCCTCGACCTGCGCAGCGCGCCGGAGGCCCAGGCCCCGCCGCGGTTCGCGCTGCCGCCGAAGTCGGCGCTGGTGATCGGCGCGATCGGGTTCTGCGCGGTCTTCGCCGAGGGCGCGAGCCTGGACTGGTCGGCGGTCTATCTCCGGGACGTTCTCGACACGTCGGCGGGCGTCGCCGCCGCGTCCACCACGGCGTTCGCGCTGACGATGGCGGTGGCGCGGCTGGCCGGGGACCGGGTGGTCGACCGGTTCGGTCCGGTACGTACGGTCCGGGTGGGCGGGGTCGCGGCGACGGCCGGCGGCGTACTGGTCGTCGCGGCGCCCCATCCGGCGCTCGCGATGACCGGCTTCGCACTGATCGGGCTCGGCATCGCGGTGGTCGTTCCGCTGGCCTTCGCGGCGGCGGGGCGCAGTGGGCCGAACCCGAGCCAGGCGATCGCGGGCGTCGCGACGATCACGTACACGTCCGGTCTGATCGCCCCCTCGGCGATCGGCGCGGTGGCCGACGCGACGTCGCTGGTGGCGTCGTTCGGGGTGGTGACGGTGCTGGCGTTCGGCCTGGTGGTGGGGGCGGGGGTGCTGCGCGGCGCGGGCCGCGTCCCGGTAGCCGGCGGAAGCGACGCGCTCGCCCGGGCAGCGGTGACGAAGGAGTAGGGCCGCGCGCCCCGCGGGGCTTCTGGAGGTCGGCCGAATTTAGCCCGTCCGGCGTTTGAGGACACGCCCGAAGGGCGTCCCGGGGGCCTGGGGGTTTGCCCTAGGTCGGGAGGGGGCGGGGCGGGGAACAACTCCGCAGGACTCCGTCCCGCCGTTGGCGCGGGCCGACGCCCCTGCGGTCTTCAGTCGCCCTTCGCGAGCTGGTAGGCGTAGTCAGGTGTGAACGAACCCGCCGCCCCCTTGCAGCCGTCGGACTCCCCCGGCAGCTTGATCCACAGGTAGGCGTCGACCCTCGCCTCACCGGTCCGCGTCGTCGGTGACCGGCCGAGGGCCCGGCCCGCCGGGTCGCACCACTGCCCGGCGGCCGGCGGGCCGTTGCCGTTCCTACTGGTGTCGATGACCGCGCCGAGGCCTGCGGGGCCACCGAGCGCGGCGAGCACGCGCCGGGCGTAGGCGGCCTCGTCGGTGGTGCGGTGGAAGTTGGAGACGTTGGTGAAGATGCCGTCGCTGCTCGACCTGGCACCCGCCGCGCGCAGAGCGGCAGCCTGCTTCTCGGCGGAGTGCCACCCGGAGTGGCCCGCGTCGAAGTAGACCTTGGCCCTGGGGTTTGCGGCGTGCAGGGTGCGACCCGCGCGTGCGAGTGAGGCGAACCGCGCCTCCCGCTCACCCGCCGAGAGGCAGTCGGAGAGCGCGATCGAGTCGGGCTCCAGGATGACGATCACCTCGCCGCTGCCGAGCCCCGCCGCGAAGTCGCCGATCCAGTCGTCGTACGCCCCGAGGTCCGGCGCACCGCCCTGGGACGCGCCTCCGCAGTCCCGGTCGGGTATCGCGTAGGGCACCAGAACCGGGACCCGTCCCGCCCCCGCCGCGGCCGAAGTCACGGACCTGACCTGCGCGGTGACGGCGCCCGGGTTGTACGCCGCGAACCAGACGGCGGCGGGCTGGTCGGCTATCCGGGACTTGATGAGCGGATGCCTGGGGTCGTCGCGGTTGGCCCTGACCCAGTCGAGCACCTGGGACTCGGGGTGCCGGTAGAGGGCGGCGCCGGGAGGTGGTGAGGCCCGTGGCCGGGACGCGTGCGTCTTCGTGGGCTCCGCCGGCGAAGGCGTCGAGAACTCCGCCGACTTCGAAGACGACGCCGCGGCCGGCGGCGAAGCCGACGCCGACGCCTTCACCGAAGGTGTCACCGAAGGGCTCGGCCGCGCGGGCAGCGGCCCCGGAGCCGGCGTTCTGGTCGTCTCGGGCCTTGCGGTGTTCCGGTGGTCCCCCTCGCCCGCCACCGCGGACATCACACCCGTCACCGTACCGACGGCGACGACCGCCGAAGCCGCGACGGCCATGGCGATGCGGCGCTTGGCGCGCCGCCGCTCGGCGCGCTCGATCCGGCGCTGCGCACGTAAGCCTGGCACCTTGGCACTCCCCCCAGATGGCCCATCCCCCGGCGCCCGCGACCCGGTTCGTTCCCCCGTTGTGGGGAAGCCCGGGCCTACGGCACCCGGTGAAAAGCCTAGGGCTGCGACGCTGCCCGTATGGCGCAGATCGAGCACTTCCCAGCTCAGACGGACCGCTCCCGGACCTCGGTCGACACTGTTGTGGCGCGGATGCGTTCCTTCCGCTGCGACTGGCCGCCGTCGGACGGGCTCGCGGTCTTCAACCGGGTCTATCTGGCGGTCACCGAGGAGATCGACCGGCGTATCGACGGCGGCCTGTTCCCCGACGCCCGCACTGCCGCCACCCTCGACGTGCTCTTCGCCGAGCGCTACCTGGCCGCCGTCGACGCCTCGTCCGCGGGCCGGCGGGAGCCCGCCTGCTGGCGGCCGCTGCTGCAGTACCGGCGCCATCCGGGCGTACGACCGCTGCAGTTCGCGCTCGCCGGGATCAACGCACACATCGGGCACGACCTGGCGCTGGCCGTGGTCGACACCTGCCACGCGCTCGACTGCCGGCCGGCCGATCTGGAGGGGGACTTCGACCGGGTGGGCGACACGCTGGTGGCGCTGGAGGAGCGTATCCGCGAGGAGCTGATGCCGGGGCCCGACCTGCTGGAGATCGCCGATCCGCTGACGCATCTGCTCGGCTCGTGGAGCCTGGAGCGGGCCCGCGACGCCACCTGGTCCGCCGCCCGCCTCCTGTGGCGACTGCGCGAACTGCCCGAACTGACCGAGGAGTTCACGGAGCGGCTGGACGCCGGGGTGGGACTGGTCGGCCGAATGCTGCTGACCCCCCTGCCCGGCGGCGACTGATCCCCGGGCCCGACGGCGCGGCACCGGTGAATCCCCGGTGAACAGCGTCCGTCGGACCGCCCGAGGCCGCGCTTCCTCCCCACGCCTCGCCCTACCCTGACCCGCACAAGCGCACGAACAAGCGCGCACCGGCCGGCTGGGCGAGGACAACACGTGAAGTGGCTGAATCCCGAGAACGTGGTGGCGCTGCTCACCGCCGTGGTCGGTGTGGCCGCCGCCGTCGGCCCCTTCTGGTACGAGCGCCGGGTCCCCCGCCGCAAGCGGATCGGCTACCGCGTGCAGATGGACACGCCAATAGGCGGCGACGCGCGCAACGGCCACGACACCGTGCGGCTCGGCCTGTTCGACGACTCCCCCGACATGTCCAACGCCACCCTCGTCCTGCTCCGTATCGAGAACGACGGCGCGCAGGGCATCTCCGCCACCGACTACACCGGACCCGACACCCACGGCCTCACCGTGCACTTCACCGACCGCACCGTCCGCGGCGTAGCGGTCACCCAGCCCAACCCGAACACGCGCACCTCATGGCGCACTTCACTCCCGCCGCCGGTATGCGCCACCACCTGAACCGGGTCCACCTGCCGAAGGTTCCGCTCAACCGGGGCCAGCACTACAAACTCCTCGTGCTGCTCGGCGGAGGCGGCGTCGGCAGTACGGTCCGGGTGACCGGCGGCATTCAGGACGGCGACGTGGTGCCCAACGAGAGCACCACCCCGGACGACAAGCCACCGCTCTTCAGGAGACCGGCCCGCGCCATCACTTTCGCGCTCGCCGTCTGCGTCATAGCCCTGGCCACCCTCACCGTCGTACGTGACAACCCCGGCCCACCGCCCATGGGGTGCGCAACCGGGGAGCTGACCGTCACCGGATCCACGGCCTTCACACCGGTCGCCGAGGAACTGGCCGAGAAGTACCAGGAGGAATGCCCCGGTTCGAAGGTCACCGTGGACACGCACGGCAGCACCGCCGGAATCCGCAGTCTCGACGAGGCGGGCAGCGCTGCCGAGGACGGATCGCCCCCGCTGATCGCCCTCTCCGACGGTCCCAAGCCCAACGGCTATCCCCAGTTGCGCGAGAGCCGGGTCGCCGTGTCCGCTTTCGCGCTCGTGCTGAATGACCAAGTGCCGCTCAAGGGGCTGACGACCGCGCAGGTACGGCGGCTGTACGCCGGCGGCATCCGCAATTGGAAGGAACTCGACGGCCCCGACCTGCCGGTCCGCCTGATCAGCCGGGATGCCAACTCCGGGACCCGGCAGGTCTTCCAGCGCAGAGTGCTGGGCAGGGGCGAGCCCGCCAACTCCTCGCAGGACTGCGTCGACCGGGACGACGGGCGGGACGACGCGCGGGCCGGTGTCATCCGCTGCGAACTCGACTCCACCGAGCAGGTCCTGGCCAAGGTCGCCTCGGTCCCCGGCGCTCTCGGCTACAGCGAGCTGCGCTCATCCGGCACCGCCCCCGAAGGCCTGCACCGCCTGCGACTGGACGGCCGGGAGCCGAGCATCGAGAAGATCGGGACCAGCGGCTACCCGTACCACGAGATCGAGTACGCCTACACGTACGGCAGCCCGCCCGCCGACTCCCTGGTCTCCAGCTTCCTCGTCTACCTGACGCGCGGCAGTGGCCAGGACATCATCCGCACCCACGGCCACCTGCCGTGCGCCGCCCCGGAAGCGGCGAAGCCCTGCGCCGGAGGGTGAACCGGACAGCAGGGCGGGTTTGATGACCGCCCGGGGCCGGCCGGATCGCGGCCGGCCCCGAGCGGCACGTTTCTGGGAGCCGCTCAGTCCTCCGGCAGCTCGACCGGGGCGATCTCGTCGTAGAGGTCGCCGGGGCCCGGGTTCGTCGGGTCGGTCGTACCGCCGAAGTGGTGCATGACGCCCCACACCGCGTTCAGCGCGGTCTGTACGGCGCCTTCGGCCCACCCGGCCGTCCAGGAGATGTCGTCGCCCGCGAGGAAGATGCCGCGCTTGTCCTCGGGGAGGCTGTCCTGCATGAAGTGGGTGAACAGGCGGCGCTGGTAGCGGTAGTGGCCGGGCAGGTTCGCCTTGAAGGCGCCCATGAAGTACGGCTCGTTCTCCCACGACACCGTCACCGGGTTGCCGATGATGTGACGGCGGATGTCGACCTTCGGGTAGATCTCGCCGAGGGACTTCAGCATGACCTCCATCCGCTCGTTCGCGGACAGCGGCAGCCACTTGAGGCTGTCGTCGCACCAGGTGTACGAGAGGCAGATGGTGGCCGGCTTGTCCGGACCGTCGTCCAGCAGGTACGTACCGCGCGTCATCCGGTCGGTCAGCGTCATCGACATGACGTCCCGGCCGGTCTCCTCGTCCTTGTCCAGCCAGAACGGCCGGTCCACGGGCACGAACAGCTTGGACGACTCCATGTAGTGAGTACGCTCCATCGCCGTCCAGTGGTCGATGGGGAACAGCGAGTCGTCGCACGTGATCTTGGAGAGCAGCATCCAGGACTGCGCGGTGAAGATCGCCACCGGGTACGTCCGGATGTCGCCGGAGGCGTCGGTGACGGTGATCCGGTTGCCGGCCGTGCGGTGCAGGCGCGTCACGGCGGGCTTCGGCTCGCCCTCGTGGAGCGACTTCAGCGACGTACCGAGCGGCCAGTGCACGAGCTTCTGCGGCTCGCGCTCCCAGAGCCGGACGGGGAGCTGCTGGCTGCCGCCGACGATGCCCCGGTGGTGGTCGTCCGCCTCGGTGTAGACGACGCGCAGGATCTCAAGAATCGAGTTCGGGAAGTCGGTGTCCCAGCCACCGGTCCCGAACCCGACCTGGCCGAAGATCTCGCGGTGCCGGAAGGACTTGAAGGCCTCCGACTCGCAGAGGAAGCCGTAGAAGGTCTGGTTGTCCAGCTTCTCGACGAGCTGCGCCCAGATCTCACGGATGCGCGGTACGTCGCGCTCCCGCATGGCCTGGTTCATGTCGGTGAAGTCGGCGCCCTCTTCGAGGCAGGCGTTCCAGGCGTTCATCACGTCGCGGTAGACCTGCGGCAGGTCGTCGACGGTCACGGCGTAGTGCGACTCGCCCTTGAGGTCGACGACGGTCGACGGGGTCTCGGGGGCCAGCGGGTTGGGGAACGCCTTCGTCTCCAGCCCCACCAGGTCGATGTAGTGCTGGAGCGCGGTGGACGACGGAGGGAAGCGCATCGCGCCCATCTCGGCGGTCAGCGACTCGTCGCAGCCCTCGAAGCCGACGGTACGCAGCCGGCCGCCGATCTGGTCGGCCTCGTACACGACGGGCTTGAGGCCCATCTTCATGAGCTCGTACGCCGCGATGATGCCCGAGAGCCCGCCGCCGATGACCGCGACCTCGGTGCCGTGCTCGGTCGCCGGTATCTGGCCGAGGCCGGCCGGGTGCGCGAGGAAGTCGTCGTACGCGTAAGGGAAGTCCGGCCCGAACATGGTGATCGGCGGCTGCGCGTCGGTGTGCTGGACGGCGGTGGGCACCGTGGACGTCATGGGGTCGGACTCCTTGCAATGCAGCGGAAAGCAGAAAGAAAAGGGGCGAGGCTTGGGGGCGCGTCAGACCAGGGACACCAGGGACGCGTAAAGCCCGGGGCGGCGGTCGAGCAGGTACGGGTTGTTCTCGCGCGAGGCCCGCAGGAACTCGGGGTCGGCGTCGCCGAACACCAGCTCCTCACCGCGGCCCGCACGGGCGCGCGAGGCCCCGTCGGGACCGGCCAGGCAGCTGAGCCCGACGAACTCGAAGTCGCCTTCGGGCCCGGTCCGGTTGACGTAGGCGACGTACATCTGGTTCTCGAAGGCCCGCACCGGCACGACGGACTCGGCAACGAACTGGAACGGGTGCATCTGTGCGGTAGGCACCAGCAGCAGGTCGGTGCCCGCGAGCGCGTGGGCGCGGACGTTCTCCGGGAATTCGACGTCGTAACAGATCATGAGGCCGACGGTCAGCCCGCCGAGCTCCGCCTGTACGACCGTGTCCTCGCCCGGGGTGAACCACTCCTGCTCGAAGCCGCCGAAGAGGTGGGTCTTGCGGTAGTTCGCGAGCCGCGTGCCGTCGGGCCCGATGAGCTGGGCCGAGTTGTACACGACATCCCCGTCCTCCCCGTCGCGCTCCGGGTAGCCGTAGTGGACGGCGAGTCCATGGCGTACGGCGATGTCCGCGACGGCGTCGGCGGCCTCTCCGTCGGCGGGCTCGGCCAGCCGGTGTACGTCGGCCCCGATGGCGTAGCCGGTGAGGAACATCTCCGGGCAGACCAGCAGCCCGGCACCGGCGGCCGCCGCACGGCCCGCGGCCTCGTCGAGAACCTTGAGGTTCGCGTCGACGTCGCCGGGACGGCCGGAGCTCTGGAGCAGTGCGGTGCGCAACGGCGGCATGGCTGACCTCGGGCAGATGGGGAGGGTGTTCGGGGAGACGTAATGACGGTACGTTCCGCGCTCGCACCGGGACAAGGCGCGACCGTTGCGGACCGACCGTCGATCCGTTGCGCAGTTTGCGCGGGGGGCGGCGATTCATTGCGCGTACGCCGGTGGGTCCGGGGCGGTACGGCCCTGCGGGGCCTTTTTCCTACCCGCCCCTTCCCGAACGGGGGGCAAGCCCCCAGCCCCCGGACGCCCTACGGGCGTGTCCTCAAACGCCGACGGGCTGGATTTGCCCGCTGAGCGGGAACATTCCCGCTCAGCGGCACTATCCAGCCCGTCCGGCGTTTGAGGACCGGGGTCTGGGGCAGCGGCCCCACGCGGCGGAGCCGCAAAATGTCACAGCCGGGAAGGGGCGGGTCGGGGAAGGCCCGCCGCAGGCGAATCTCCTACGCCGGCGCGCCCGACGAGAAGCGCCTGAGCAACGGCGACAGCACCAGCACCGACTTCGTGCGCTCCACGAACGGCTCCCCCGCGATCCGCTCCAGCACCCGCTCGAAGTGCCGCATATCAGAAGCGAAGATCTGGACGACGGCGTCCGCGTCACCGGTGACGGTCGACGCGGACACCACCTCCGGGTACCGCGACAAGCCACGCCGGATGTCATCGGGGGACGTGTTGTGGCGGCAGTACATCTCGATGAAGCCCTCGGTCTCCCAGCCGAGCGCCGCCGGGTCCACCCGTACGGTGAACCCGGTGATCGCTCCCTCGGCGCGCAGCCGGTCCACCCGCCGTTTGACGGCGGGGGCGGAGAGGCCGACCTCGGAACCGATGTCCGCGTAGGAGCGGCGGGCATCCTCAGCGAGGGCGTGGACGATGCGTTCGTCGAGATCGTTCAGTCGCACGGGCGGTGGATCACTTCTCTGTCGTGGCCTCTACGGCGGCCTCAGGGGTGGCCAGGCTGGAGCGGCGCATGCCGTACAGGAAGTAGATCACGAGTCCGCCCACCATCCAGGCGCCGAAGACCGCCCAGGTGACGCCGGGCAGCTCCATCATCAGGTAACCGCAGAAGAGGAAGCCGAGGATGGGGGTGACCGGGAACAGCGCCACCTTGAAGGTGCGGTTCATGTCGGGGCGCTTGTAGCGCAGGATCACGACGGCCACGTTAACCAGGGCGAAGGCGAAGAGCGTGCCGATGCTGGTGGCATTGGCGAGCTGACCCAGCGGGATGCTGGCGGCCAGCACTCCGCAGAAGACGCAGACGATGATCGTGTTGATACGCGGGGTGCCGGTCTTCTTGTCGACCTTGGCGAAGACCTTGGGGATGAGCCCGTCGCGGGACATCGCGAACAGGATGCGGGTCTGGCCGTAGAGCACGGCGAAGACGACGCTCGCGATGGCGACGACCGCACCCGCCGCGAGGACGACGCTCCAGAAGCTGTGCCCGGTGACGTCCTCCATGATCTGGGCGAGAGCGGCTTCGGTGCCCTCGAAGTCCTGCCACGGCATGGCGCCGACGGCGACGAACGCGACGAGGCAGTACAGCACCGTGACGATCAGCAGGGACAGCATGATCGCGCGCGGCAGGTCCCGCTTCGGGTTCTTCGCTTCCTCGCCCGCGGTGGAGGCCGCGTCGAAGCCGATGTACGAGAAGAAGAGCAGGGACGCGGCGGAGCTGATGGCGGTGACGCCGAGCGGGGCGAGCGGGGTGTAGTTGCCGGCCTTGATGCCCATGAAGCCGATCACGATGAACAGCACCAGCGTCACGATCTTGACGCCAACCATGATCGAGTTCACCCGGGCGCTTTCCTTGGCGCCCCGGACCAGGAAGACCATGCAGAGCAGCACCACGACGAGCGCGGGAAGGTTGATGTATCCGCCCTCGCCCATCGGCGCGGAGAATGCCTCGGGGATGGTGAGCCCAATGGTTCCGTCGAGCAGCTCGTTGAGGTACTGGCCCCAGCCGACGGCGACGGCCGCGACGGAGACGCCGTACTCAAGAATCAGACACCAGCCGCAGATCCAGGCGACAAGCTCGCCCATGGTGGCGTAGGAGTACGAGTACGAGGAGCCGGAGACCGGGATGGATCCGGCCAGCTCCGCGTAGGAGAGAGCGGAGAACAGGGCGGTCAGGCCCGCGACTATGAAGGCGATCCAGACGGCGGGGCCGGCGATCGGGGTGGCCTCGCCGAGCACGACGAAGATGCCGGTGCCGAGGGTCGCGCCGATGCTGAGCATGGTCAGCTGCCACATGGTGAGCGAGCGCTTGAGTGCGCCGCCCTCGCCCTGGCCGCCCTCGGCGACGAGCTGTTCGACGGGCTTGCGCCGCATCAGCCGGCTACTGAGCTGCGGACGCTCAGATTCCGGTTGGGGAGTGACGGGTGCCGCTGCGTCCAACACTGGGGTGGCTCCTTATCGCTGCCGATCGGGAAGGCGGCGACCGCAGCGGTCCGCTCCGGGGGTGACTTGAAACACCCCGGAGCTCGGGAACCGCCGAGCAGGCGGTCCCCGCCACTCCACGTACAGCGCGAAGCCTACGAGGTGTGCGTTCGCATACGTAATGCAGCAACCTTGCGTATCGACGGACGATCATTGCGCACAACCGCGACAGATGACTCTTTGTTGCGCCTCACCTTTCGATATCCGTTTTGTCCGTTACGCGCACGCCGCGACCGCAACCGCCGACCGGAGGCGATCATGACGACCAGGGACCGGGCAGACCGGGCAGACCGGGGGGATCACGCAGACGAGGCCACCGACCCGGCGGGATGGCTGGACCCCGGGCCCTTCCTGCGCGGCGTCGCCTGGCGCGACGGCGGTCGCCCCGTGCGCGCCGACCCCGGCGACCTGGACCGGCTGCCGTGGGACATCGCGGAGCGCTGCGCCGTCCCCGTCGGCGTACGCCTGGAGTTCACCTCGCGCGGCACCACCGCACTCGACATCCGCTACCGCGCGGCCCTGCCAGGCCCCGGAGACGCCCTGCGCGACCTCGCGCACACGTTCGCGCTGTGGCACGGCGGCGCGCTCGTGGAGGAGGTCACCGCGGCTCCGCAGCGGGAGACGGTCGTACGGATCGGCGTGCCGGGGCGCCGGGGCCGGTTCACGGTCCACCCGCCGGAGAGCCAGTGCCCCGAGATCCTCGGTCTGCGTCCGGTCGGCGGTTCCCTCGCCCCTGCCCCGCGGCAGCCCCGCTGGCTGGTGCACGGCGACTCCATCACCGAGGGCTGGTGGTCCACCCGCCCCGCCCACGCCTGGCCCGCCGCGGCCGGCCGGACGCTCGGCCTGGACGCCGTGAACCTCGGCCACGCCGGTGCCGGCCGCGGCGAACTCGCCGTCGCCCAGCAGATCGCGGGCCTGCCCGCCGACCTCCTGACCCTGGCCTTCGGCACCAACTGCTGGTCCCGCACGCCCTTCTCGGCGCCCCTGTTGTACGAGACGGTGCGGGCTTTCATCGACCTGGTGCGCCAGGGCCATCCGGACACGCCGATGCTCGTCCTCTCGCCCGTCCTGCGCCCCGAGGCGGAGCGGACCCCCAACGCCCTGGGCGCCACCCTCGGCGCCCTTCGCACCGCCCTGGAGGAGGCCGTCCGGGCCGGCATCGCCGCCGGCGACGACCGCCTCGCCCTGCTGCCGGGCCTGGGGATCCTCGGCCCGGAAGACCTGGCGGACGGCCTGCACCCGAACGACGCGGGCCACGCCCTGATGGCGGACGCGGTCGCCTCCGCCGTGCGGGAGGCCCGCTTCCTGGACTTGCCTTAGGAAGGGCGTACTGGAAGGAGGTCCGGGCCGGGGCCCAGTCCTGCGGCTCCTGTGTTCAGCCCTGCGGCTCCGGCGGCGCCGCCTCGGCGTCCCGCAGGATCCGCTCCCTGGGCCCTGTGCGCGACTCCGTGCGATGGCCACGAGCGATGTAGTCGCGGACGACTGCCTCGATGGCGTCCTGGGGCGAACCCACCCCGGCCAGGACCATCACTTCCACCACCAGCTCGGCATCGAGACTAATGCTGATCTTGGCCACGGCTCCCCCTCGTCGCGTCGTACCGGGGACTCCAGCCGGGCACGGCCCAACACCGCGGCCGGTCCCCGCAGAAGCGGGAACCGGCCGTGGAGTGAGGACGGAAACTGCCCGGAGCGTCAGCTCCAGCTGGCGTGCAGCGCCTTGCCCTCGGCGTAACCGGCCGCGCTCTGGACACCGACGATCGCCTTCTCGGCGAACTCCTCCAGCGAGCTCGCGCCGGCGTACGTGCACGAGGAGCGGACGCCCGCGATGATCGAGTCGATCAGGTCCTCGACGCCCGGACGGGCCTGGTCGAGGAACATGCGTGAGGTGGAAATGCCCTCCTCGAACAGCGCCTTTCGTGCGCGGTCGTACGCCGACTCCTCGCTCGTACGGTTGCGTACGGCGCGGGCGGAGGCCATGCCGAACGACTCCTTGTACGCCCGGCCGTCCGCCGAGTACTGGAGGTCGCCGGGCGACTCGTACGTACCGGCGAACCAGGAGCCGACCATGACGTTGGACGCGCCCGCGGCAAGCGCCATCGCGACGTCGCGCGGGTGACGGACGCCGCCGTCCGCCCAGACGTGCTTGCCGAACTTCTTCGCCTCGGCCGCGCACTCCATCACCGCCGAGAACTGCGGGCGGCCCACGCCGGTCATCATGCGGGTGGTGCACATGGCGCCGGGGCCCACACCGACCTTGATGATGTCCGCGCCGGCCTCGATGAGGTCACGCACGCCCTCGGCGGCGACGATGTTGCCCGCGACGATCGGGACCTGCGGGTCGAGGCCGCGCACGGCCTTGACCGCGGCGATCATCGACTCCTGGTGACCGTGCGCGGTGTCCACGACGAGCGTGTCCACACCGGCGTCGAGGAGCTGCTTGGCCTTGCCCGCGACGTCGCCGTTGATGCCGACGGCGGCCGCTATACGCAGCTTGCCGTCCGCGTCCGTGGCGGGTGTGTAGAGGGTCGCGCGCAGGGCGCCCTTGCGGGTCAGGACACCGGCGAGACGGCCGTCCTTGTCCACGGCGGGGGCGTACTTGTGGTTGACGGCGTCAAGCCGGTTGAAGGCCTCGCGCGGGTCGATGTCGGCGTCCAGCAGGACCAGGTCACGGGTCATGACCTCGGAGAGCTGCGTGAAGCGGTCGACACCCGTCAGGTCGTGGTCGGTGACGACGCCGATGGGACGGCGGTCCGCGTCCACGACGACGCCGGCGTTGTGCGCGCGCTTGGGCAGCAGCGACAGCGCGTCGGCGACGGTCTGCGAGGGGGCCAGGATGATCGGGGTGTCGAGCACCAGGTGGCGCGACTTGACCCACGAAACGACCTCGGTGACGACGTCGATCGGGATGTCCTGCGGAATGACGACGAGCCCGCCGCGCCGGGCCACGGTCTCGGCCATCCGGCGGCCGGCGATCGCGGTCATGTTCGCGACGACCAGCGGGATGGTGGTGCCGGTGCCGTCGGGGGCCGCGAGGTCCACGCCCTGGCGGGAACCAACGGCCGAGCGGCTCGGCACCATGAATACGTCGTCGTACGTGAGGTCGTACGGCGGCTTCAGATCGTTGAGGAAACGCACGTGCTGAACATCCCAGTCGTTCGGAGTTGGCCCCCGGGCATTTCAGCCGGGGAAAAACGCACGTACTTCAGTGTCCCACGACCATGCCTATACACCCTCCGGGCCGAACATCCAGGCCACGGCGGGTGCGCTCGTCGAATCCTCCAAAAGACGCCTCGCGCTCAGCCGGCAGAGTCGGCTCCGTCGGCTCAGTCGTCGGGGTCCGCCCGGTCCAGGGCCGGCCGCGGCGCCGTACCCGTCTCGCTCAGCAGGAAGTCGGCCGCCGCCGTGTCCGTGACCAGGCTGGTGACCAGGCCCGATCTGAGTACGGCGTCGATGGCGGACGCCTTGCGCAGCCCGCCCGCGATGGCCACCACCTCGGGGATGCGCCGCAACCGGTCCGCCTCGACGGTGATGCACCGCTCGCCCAGGTCGCGTCCGACCCGGCGGCCCTGCGCGTCGAAGAGGTGCGCGGACATCTCGGCGGCGACACCCAGCGAGGCGTAGTGCGCGCGCTCCTCGTCGGAGAGCATGTCGTGGACGGTGGAGATGCCCGGCTCCCACGAGCCGATGGAGACGGCCGCGACGGTCACCTTGTCGAAGTACTCGAAGGCGCGCGCGATGCCGGTCTGGTTGCGCAGCGCCGCAGCGGTGGCCGGGTCGGGCAGCAGCATCGGCGCGTAGATCGGGTGCGCCTCACCGCCGGACACCTGAGCGGCGCGGCGTACGGCCTCGACCGAGCCGCGCTCCGCCGTCCCGGCGTCGTACACACCCGTCAGCTGTACGACCGTGCAAGGCGGCAGCTGATGCAGAGCAGCAGCCATGTGGATGGTGGACCGGCCCCAGGCCAGGCCCAGCACATCGCCCTCGTTCACCAGTTCGCCGAGGAGGTCGGCAGCGACCTCGCCCAGGTTCTCCGGGTCGGTGGGCGCGCTGCCGGCGAAGCCGGGAGAGCCGGGCAGGGCGTCCTCGGTGGCGTCGGCCGGGGATTCGACGACGACCGCGTGCCGCAGGCCGTAGCGGGCACGCAGCGCGTCGGAGCGCTCCGCGTCCAGCTCGGCGGGCACCCTGATCTCGATGCGTACGAGATCGCGCTCAAGGGCGGTCTCCAGGACCCTGGCCACCTTGAAGCGGCTGACGCCGAACTCCTCGGCGATCTGGATCTTGGACTTGCCCTCCAGGTAGAAGCGGCGGGCCATGGCCGCCGCCTGGACCAGCTCTGCGGGTCCCATCCGCAGGGCTGACCGGCCCGCCGACATTGCAGACACCGCGTTCTCCTCACCGTTGTTCACACTCTGGGCTCGCTGTTCATCCTGTCAGATCACCGAGACCTTGATCAGCCCCGAAGGGCGGCGTTCACCGAGCCGTGGCTCAGTGGCCGCATGCCCAGCCGGCGGCGGCGGTGGCCTCGGTCGCCTGGCTGCGCAGCATGCGCACCGCGGCGGCCGGGTCGTCCGTCCCGTACACGGCGGAGCCGGCGACGAAGACATCCGCGCCCGCCTCGGCGCAGCGCTCGATCGTCGACGCCGATACGCCGCCGTCGACCTGCAGCCACAGCTCCAGGCCGTGCTTGGAGATCAGCTCCCGGGTACGGCGGATCTTCGGCAGCATAATGTCGAGGAACGCCTGGCCGCCGAAGCCCGGCTCCACCGTCATGATCAGCAGCATGTCGAGCTCGGGGAGCAGGTCCTCGTACGGCTCGATGGGCGTGGCCGGCTTCAGCGCCATGGAGGCGCGGGCGCCCTTGGCGCGGATCTCGCGCGCCGTCCGGACGGGGGCGGCGCACGCCTCGGCGTGGAAGGTGACCGATCCGGCGCCCGCCTCGACGTACTGCGGGGCCCAGCGATCGGCGTCCTCGATCATCAGGTGGCAGTCGAGGGGGATGTCCGTCGCCCGGCTGAGAGATTCCACGATCGGTACGCCCAGCGTCAGGTTGGGCACGAAGTGGTTGTCCATCACGTCGACGTGGAGCCAGTCGGCGCCTTCGACGGCCTTCGCCTCCTCCGCCAGGCGGGAGAAGTCTGCGGAGAGGATACTGGGATTGATCTGAACAGCCATGGGCCAAGCCTGCCATGTTCCGAGGCTCTTCCTGTCCTCGGTAGGCCCCTCGGTACGGACCAGAGGCGCCCGGGATCAGTCCGGGATCAGTACAGTCCGCGCAATCCTGATGATTCGGCGCGCCGCGGAAGGCATTTGGGAGCCTCATGCCGGACGCGAAAGAGCGACAGGAGCCCCGACGGCCGTCTCGACGGCCGTCGCGCGAAGGCGTGGCCCGGCTGGTCTGCGGGCGGCGCAGCAAGTGGGCCGTGGTGGCGCTGTGGCTGGTGGTGATGATGCTGGCCTTCCCGCTGGCGTCGAAGCTCACCGATGCCCAGGACAACCAGGCGTCCTCCTGGCTCCCCGGCAAGGCCGAGTCCACCCAAGTCCTCCAGGAATCCGAGGAGTTCCGGCCCGAGGTCACCCCTGCAATCGTCGTGTACGCACGCGACAGTGGCCTCACGTCCGCCGACCGCGCGCGCATCGCCGACGACGTCGCCGCCTTCAAGGAACTGCGGGACCACGGGGTACGCGGCGACGAGACCCGCGGCCCCGTCCTCGACCGGCTGGACGACCCGCGGGCCGCGCAGGTCTTCGTACCGATCACGATGGACGAGAAGGGCTGGGAGCGGATCGCGCCCGCCGTCGATTCCCTGCGCGCGCAGACCGGCACCGGCGAACCCGGGCTCGCGGTCCACGTCACCGGGCCGGGCGGTACCGCGGCCGACTTCTCCGAGGCCTTCGAGGGCATCGACTCCACGCTGCTGCTCTCGGCGCTCGGTGTGGTGATCGTGATGCTGCTGCTCACGTACCGCAGTCCGACGCTGCTGGTGATCCCGGTGATCGCGGTGGTAGGCGCCCTGTCCGCCTCGCAGGCGCTCATCTACCTCCTGGCGGAGCACGCCGACCTGACGGTCAACGGACAGAGCGCGGGCATCCTCACGGTCCTGGTCTTCGGCGCGGGGACGGACTATGCCCTGCTGCTGGTCGCCCGCTACCGCGAGGAGCTGCGTCACCACGAGGACCGGCACGAGGCGATGGCGCTGGCGCTGCACCGCGCGGGCCCCGCGGTGCTGGCCAGCGGCGCGACCGTGGTGCTCGGGATGCTGGTGCTGGCGTTCGCGGAGATGAACTCCACCAGCGGGCTCGGCCCCGTCGCCGCCATCGGCGTCACGGTCGCTCTGCTGGCCATGCTCACGCTCTTCCCCGCCCTCCTGGTGATCTTCGGCCGCTGGATCTTCTGGCCCGCGATCCCGCACTTCGGCTCGCCCGAGCCGACGGAGCGAGGCTTCTGGGCCCGTACGGGACACCGCATCGCCCGCCGTCCACGTGCCATCTGGGCCGCCACGGCCGTCGTCCTCGCCGTCTTCGCCCTGGGCCTGACGCAGTTGCGGGCGGAGGGCATCAGCAACGCGGACGCCTTCACGGGAAAGCCCGACTCGATCACCGGGCAGGAGGTCCAGGCCAGATACTTCCCGGCGGGCAGCGGCGATCCGCTGGTGATCGTGACCAATGCCGGGCAGGCCAGGCAGGTCGGCGAGACGGTGGCGCGGACGAGTGGGGTCGTACCGCAGTCCATCGCCGTACCGCCCGGTACGAAGCCCGTGCACGACGGCCGGGTGCTGATCGAGGCGACGATGACGGACCGCAGCGACAGCGCGGCCGCCAAGGACACGGTGGAGCGGGTACGGGACGCGGTGCACGCGGTCCCGGACGCCGATGCCCGGGTGGGCGGCGGCACGGCGACGCTGCTCGACATGGACGAGGCCACCACCCACGACAACATCCTGATCATCCCGCTGGTGCTGGCCGTGGTGCTGTTGGTGCTCATGGTGCTGCTGCGCGCACTCGTCGCCCCACTGCTGCTGATCGCGACGGTTGTGCTGTCGTTCGCCGCCGCCCTGGGTCTGAGCGCCCTCGCCTTCCGGTACGTCTTCGACTACGCGGGCGAGTCGACCGACTTCCCGCTGTTCGTCTTCGTCTTCCTGGTGGCCCTGGGCATCGACTACAACATCTTCCTGTCCACCCGGATCCGCGAAGAGGCCCGCCGCCAGGGCACCAGACCGGGCGTAGTGACCGGCCTGGCCGCGACCGGAGGGGTCATCACCTCGGCCGGCCTGGTCCTCGCGGGCACGTTCGCCGCCCTGGGCACGTTGCCGATGGTGGCGTTCGCGGAGATCGGATTCGCAGTCGCGCTGGGCGTGCTGCTGGACACCTTCGTCGTACGGTCCGTACTGGTGACGGCACTGTTCCTGGACGCCGGCCCAAAGGTCTGGTGGCCCCACCGCCTGTCCCAGGAGAACGCCCCCAGCCCGTCCGGCGTTTGAGGATCGGGGTCTGGGCCGGAGCCCCAGTTACGGCCGTGGCCTGCGCGTTGTCGCGGTGTCTCACGCCCGTGGCCACGTTCCTGTCTCGGGAGCGTGGCCATTTCCTCATTTCCCTCCGGCAGCCGGCCCGGGGAGAGCGTGAAGGTCAATGGCCGTCGGTGAGTTCGCCGCTCAGCGTGTGATGGAGGACGTGCATCCGAAGGTCCGGGTCATGGGGGAGCGCCAGTCTCAGGATGACACTCCGTAGCAGGTGGCGATCGCGGCGGCGCGGTCGCGCAGGGAGTTGCGCAGCCACTGCGGGGCCAGGGCCTCCGCGCTCGTGGCGAGCTGCCACAGCGCCCATTCGGCGTGTCTCGAATCTTGGAAGGTCACCTCCAGCCGCAGCCAGCCGTCTGCGTCGGCTTCTTCGGCGCGGACGGCCAGCGCGGTGCCCACCAGATCCTCCCGCCGCGCCAGGTTCACCCGTACCAGCACGGTGACTTGGCCGCCGCCGCTCCGAAACTGCGTGCTGCGTTCCTGCCAGATCCGGTCCAGATCGACCTGGTTTGGTCGCTGTGCCGTTTCGGGGAGTTCCTCGGCGGCCAACACCCGCGACAGCCGGTAGGTGCGGTCCGCGCCAGATCTCGTGGCCAGCAAGTAGATGAATCGAATGGAGCTGAGAGCTGACGTGGCAATGGAACGAACGGCGGTCAACCCGGTGACGTGGTCGGTGGAGATGGGATTTAACCAGGGTGAGCTCGTCTCTGGGCACACCCGGACCCTGTACATCTCGGGGCAGACCGCGATGAGCGGCGACGGCAAGCCCCAGCATGACGGTGACATGGCGGCGCAGTTGGCGCTGAGCATCGACAACCTGGAGGCCGTGCTTGGCGAGGCCGGCATGTCTCTCGCGAACCTCGTCCGGCTCAACGTCTACACGACCGACGTCGATCTGCTTTTCCAGCACTACGGCGTGCTGGCGGCGCGGTTGGGCGCCGCCGCGGTGGCGCCGACCACCACGATGCTCGGGGTGACGCGGCTGGCGATCCCCGGCCAGATGGTCGAGCTTGAGGGGACCGCCGTCGCGTGATGCGACCTCGCCACCTCTGCTACCGGTGCCGGTTGAACCGGCACGAGTAGCAGGCAGATGGGTGATTTCTGGTGCCGAGATACTCGACAGCGCCGACCTCACGCCGGTCGTGTCGGCGCTGTCGAGTGGTGGGGTCGCAGCGCTGTTCTGTGTCGAGCGCGACCCAGAGGCTTGCCACCGCTCGTTGATCGCCCAGCGATTCGTGCGCAGCGGCTGACCCCGGCCGAACCGCGCAACGACGGCCGTCAGATGCCCTACCGCGGGCATCCCGTGTTCGTCGCGCAGCACGCCACCGCGACGTGCTGCCGCACCTGCCTAGAGCGCTGGCACGCCCTACGCGGTCCGCCGCAGCAGGGCCAGGTACATCGCGTCCGTGCCGTGCATGTGCGGCCACAGCTGTACGTCGGGACCGTCGCCCAGCGCGGGAACTCCGGGCATCAGCGGCCTGGCGTCGATCCACTCGACCTCGACCGGCGCGTGCCCACCACGTCCCTTCAGCACGTCGTCGACGACGATCCGGGTCTCGGCGAGATGCGGCGAGCAGGTCGCGTACCCCACGACGCCGCCCACCCGCACAGCGTTCAGCGCCTCCCTCAGCAGCCCACGCTGGAGCGGAGCGAACCCCTCCAGGTCCTCGGGGCGGCGGCGCCAGCGCGCCTCCGGGCGGCGGCGCAGCGCGCCGAGCCCCGAGCACGGGACGTCCATCAGCACGCGGTCGAACGAGCCCGGGAGCCACGGCGGGTTCAGGCCGTCGGCGGCGATGACCTGGTACGGGCCGGGATTACCCACCAGCGCCCGCTCGACAAGACGCGCCCGGTGCGGCTGCTTTTCGGCGGCCAGCAGCGCGGCGCCGCGCTGAGCGGCGAGTCCGGCCAGCATGGCCGCCTTGCCGCCGGGCCCGGCGCAGCCGTCCAGCCAGCGCTCGTCCCGCCCGTCGACGGGCGCGTTGGCCAGGGCGATGGCGACCAGCTGGCTGCCCTCGTCCTGAACGCCGGCGCGGCCCTCGTGCACGGCGCCGATGGCCCCCGGCTCGCCGCCCTCGGCCAGCCGTACGGCGTACGGAGACCAGCGGCCCGGCAGCCCGGAGTCCTCACCCAGTACGTCCAGGAGCTCATCGGCGGTGGAGCGGCCGGGGCGGGCGACGAGCGTCACCTCGGGCCGCTCGTTGTCGGCCTCCAGCAGGTCCTCGATACCGGCCCGGCCGCCGCCCAGCGCGTCCCAGAGCGCGGAGACGATCCAGCGGGGGTGCGAGTGGACGACGGACAGGTGCTCCTCGGCGTCGTCGTCGTACGGCGGAGCGACCTGCTCCACCCAGGCGTCCAGATCCTGCTTCGAAATCTTCCGCAGCACAGCGTTGACGAACTTCGCGCGGCCCTCGCCGAGCACCACGCGCGCCAGCTCCACGCTCGCGGAGACGGCGGCGTGCGTGGGGATGCGGGTGCCGAGCAGCTGGTGCGCGCCGAGCGCCAGTACGTCGAGCACCGGCGGGTCCACCTCGCGCAGCGGCCGGTCGATGCAGGCCCTGATGACCGCGTCGTACGTGCCCTGGCGGCGCAGCGTCCCGTACACCAGCTCGGTCGCGAGCGCCGCGTCGCGCTCGTCGAAGTTGCCCTTGGCGCGGGCCTTCTTGAGCAGCGGTGGCAGGACGAGGTTCGCGTACGCGTCGCGCTCGTCGACGGCGCGCAGCGCCTCGAACGCGAGGAAGCGGACCGGGTCCTTCTGTGGGCGCCGGTGCGGCTTGGCCGGACGCTTGGCGGGACGCTTGGCTGCACTGCTGCTTGGCTGGTCACTCACGAAAAAGGTGCTCCGCTGGAGAGGGGGACGAACCCTCTCAGCGTACGTCCGCCGCGCCCAGGTGTTCGCCCGGGGCGATCCGCACGCCGCGCGCCCAGTCGGCCGCGAGCATCGGCTTCTTGCCCTGCGGCTGCACCCAGAGGAGCTCGACGGGATGCGATCCCGTCCCGGCGTACACATTCTTCTTCCCTGCGGACAGCTCGCCGGGAGCCAGGCCCAGGTCCACCCGCTCCGGCAGCGGCTTCACGGCGACCAGCTTGAGCCGCTCCCCGCGGAACAGCGTCCAGGCGCCGGGGGCGGGCGTGCAGCCGCGCACGACACGGTCGACGCGCAGTGCGGGAGCCGTCCAGTCGACCTGCGCGTCCTCGACGCTGATCTTGGGCGCGAGCGTGATGCCCTCGGTGGGCTGCGGTACGGCGTGCAGCGTGCCGTCCTCGATGCCGTCCATAGTGGCGGCGAGCAGCCCGGAGCCGGCGAAGGCGAGCCGGGTGAGGAGGTCGCCACTGGTGTCGGTGGGCCGTACTTCCTCAGTCACCACTCCGTACACCGGCCCGGAGTCGAGCCCTTCCTCGATCAGGAATGTCGAGGCACCCGTGACCTCGTCGCCCGCGAGGATCGCGTGCTGGACGGGGGCGGCGCCGCGCCAGGCCGGCAGCAGGGAGAAGTGCAGATTGACCCATCCCTTGGCCGGGATGTCGAGCGCGGTCTTGGGCAGCAGCGCGCCGTACGCGACGACGGGGCAGCAGTCCGGCGCGATCTCGCGCAGCCGCGCGAGGAAGTCCTCGTCGCGCGGACTGACCGGCTTGAGCACCTCGATCCCGGCCTCTTCCGCCCGCGCGGCGGCGGGGCTGGCGACGAGCCGGCGGCCACGTCCGGCGGGGGCGTCGGGCCGGGTGACGACGGCGGCAACTTCATGCCGGCCGGAGGCGATCAGGGCGTCCAGGGCGGGTACGGCGACCTCGGGGGTGCCTGCGAAGACGAGCTTCATCGGTGGCGCGGGCCTCTCGGGCAGGAAGGGCGGAACGTGGTGCGGCGGGCAAGAGGCGCACCAGTCTATGGGCCTCGAAGGGCCATGGCTCCAGGGGGCGTACGCACGTCCGCGCGCCCCGCGCGTATGCGCATACGCCCCCAGCAGCGTGACCCCGGTGCCGGGTGACGCGTTGGTCAAGAGAGATTGACCAATACGGCCCGCACACGCGGCTCCCTTCCCTTCTTCCGCCCCTTATTTCACGCCGGTTCGAGAGGCTTGTTCATGGCCGACCACGCAACCCACGACGCCCAAGCACGGGCCAGCCTGCATCTGTTGGTACGGGACATCGAGCGGGTCCGCCGGCAGGTGGACGCCCTGCGGACCCTCACCGCCCAGCTCGGCAACGTCTACCGCCCGCGTCGCTCCGGACCTTCCACGGGCTTCGTCGTCTACGGCCGGGCCCCGGCGCCGACCGTCCGCCTCGCGCAGGAGCTGCGGGACAGCGTCGAGACGCTGGTGACCGCCGCCGTGGACTTCGACCGTTCGCTCGGCTTCTCCTGGGACGCGGTCGGCTCGGCGCTCGGAGTGACCAAGCAGGCGGTGCACCGCCGTTACGGCGCGCGGCGGGCGGCGACGCAGAACGGTGCGGCCGCCGAGGCCGAACTCCCGGTCGAGACGGCAACCGCCACCCGCACTCTTCCTCCCCCATCGCCGGTGTCGTCCGTGCCCGCCGCCCGGTCCATGCCCCCGCAGCCGACGGCCGCCACCCACTCCCTGCGCGAGGAGATCCGCCCGAACGCCTTCCCGGGCCCCCGCAACGGCTGACCCTCCCTCCCTCCCCGGCCGTCCCGCCACCCCGCAGAACCCAACGGGACGGCCGAGCCCCTTCCGAAACTAGGCACGCCCCCCCACAGCCCCCGGAACGCCCTACGGGCGGTGTCCTCAATCGCCGGACAGGCTTGATTTCCACCAGCACCGAGCCGACTCAGCCCGCCAGCGCCGACCTTCCCCGCCGGAGGCCAAGCCCCGCAGGGGCGGCTTGCCCGACAGGGCGGCTTGCCCGACAGGGCGGCTTGCCCGACAGGCGCAAGCGCTCAACAGTCGGTGTCGGCGTCACGCGGCGCGGGTGAGCTCTGCTCGTGCGGCGCCTTCAGCCCGTCCGGCGTTTGAGGACCGGGGTCTGGGGCGGAGCCCCAGTTCGGGAAGGGGCGGGTCGGGGAACAGCTCCGCAGGACCTGCACCCCGC
>NZ_JAGGOK010000055.1 GCF_018614615.1 Streptomyces sp. ISL-100
AGCCGGGAGAGCACTTCAAGTGCCGCCGTACTTCGCTGCCCGGGACTTCACCGGGAGCTGGATCGAGCCGAGCGTGGGTGACGGAGCGTTTCTCCTCGTACGCCCGGACGGGACGTACACGGTACGCCGCGGCGACTGCCGCGAGCGCGGCACGTGGCGCACCGCCGACGGTCCGGACGAGCGGCTGACGCTGCGCATGCGGCGGGGCGGCGGGGCGGGGGCCGCGGGGTGCGTGCCGGGGGCGGGGTCGGTGCTGCGGACCGGGGGCCATTACAGCTCGCCCACTGTGCACTTCACGCCGGGCGACGGGGCGAAGGGCAGCCGGGCGGAGCTGGTGGTGTACCGGGACTGACCTACAGGCCCCGGTACTTGGGGGTACGCCGCTCCACGAAGCTCGATACGCCCTCGTTGGCGTCCGCTGTCGTCATGTTGATCTCCTGGGCGGTCGCCTCGGCGGCGAAGGCGGTGGCCCGGTCGACGTCCAGGGATGCGTTGACCAGTTGCTTGGCGAGGGTGATCGAACGGGTCGGGCCACTCGCCAGCCGCTCGGCCCAGGTGCGGGCGGTCTCGGTCAGGTCGGCGTCCGGGACGACTCGGTTGACCAGTCCCAGCCGCTCGGCTTCGGCAGCCGGGACCGTGTCGCCGAAGAACATCAGCTCCTTCGTGCGCTGCGGGCCGATGAGCCGGGGCAGGAGGTACGCGCCGCCGCCGTCCGGGACCAGGCCGCGTCGTACGAAGACTTCGATGAACTTGGCGGATTCGGCGGCGAGTACGAGGTCGCAGGCGAAGGCGAGGTGGGCTCCGATGCCGGCGGCGGTGCCGTTCACGGCGGCGATCACTGGCTTCTCGCAGTCCAGGACTGCGCTGATGAGCCGCTGGGCGCCGAGTCGGATCGTACGGGAGACGTCGCCGGCCACGCGTTCGCCGCCGCTCGAAGGGGCCCCGCGCAGATCCGCGCCGGCGCAGAAGCCTTTGCCGGTGGCGGTGATGACTACGGCGCGGACGGCGGGGTCGGCGGAGGCGGCGGTGAGGAGGGCGATTATGCGTTCGCGCTGGTCGCGGGTGATGGCGTTCATGGCGGTGGGGCGGTTGAGGGTGATCCATGAGACGCCGTTGTCGGTGG
The DNA here is from genome assembly GCF_018614615.1 of Streptomyces sp. ISL-100. Lineage (GTDB taxonomy): Bacteria > Actinomycetota > Actinomycetes > Streptomycetales > Streptomycetaceae > Streptomyces. The sequence continues at coordinate 1,124 of NZ_JAGGOK010000055.1, forward strand.
CGTGCAGTACGAGTGTGTCGACGGGCGGGTCGGTCGTCATGTGCTCGCTCCTGGTGGTGTGTTGGGCTGCGGGTTGCCTGCGGCGCCGTCCCCTACCCGCGCCTTCCCGAAACTGTGGCTCCGCCCCAGGCCTCGGTCCTCAAGCGCCGGACGGGCTGGAGTGGGCGGGGGGTGCTTGCTGGGGCTCCGCGCCAGACCTCGCTCCTCAAACGCCGGAGGCTGGAGCGGGCCGGGGTCGGCTCACCTGAGCCAGGGGCTCCGCCCCAGTGGAGGCTGCCGCGCTCTGCGAAAGGGCCGCCCTCTGGGACTCCAGGCCGGCAAAATCCAGCCCGTCCGGCGCTTGAGGACACGCCCGAAGGGCGTCCGGGGGGCTGGGGGCTTGCCCCCGGTTCGGGAAGGGGCGGGTCGGGGAAAGCCCCGCGCAGCGGCCCGCAACCCGCGCCGCAACCACCGCCCACCCACCCACTCACCCACCCCCACCCACTCACCCCTCACCGACAAACCGCCAGCGCGTCCAGTGCCACCGCACCCTGTCCCCGCGGGAGGATCATCAGGGGGTTGATGTCCAGCTCCGACAGGTCGTCGCCCAGTTCCAGGGCCATCCGCTGGACCCGCAGCACCACCTCCACCAGCGCGTCCACATCGGCCGGCGGCGCCCCCCGTACGCCCTCCAGCAGCGCGTGCCCGCGAAGTTCGCCGAGCATGGCTCGCGCCTGGTCCTCGCCGAAGGGGGGTACGCGTACCGACGCGTCCCGCAGGACCTCCACCAGTACACCGCCCAGCCCCACCGTCACCGTCGGCCCGAACAGCGCGTCCTGCGTGACGCCGACCATCATCTCGACGCCCCGCTCCACCATCTGGCACACCAGGACGCCGTCCAGCTCGATCCCCTCGTACCGCGCGATGTCCGTCAGCTCGCGGTACGCGTCGCGGATCTGGCTGGCGGACGTCAGGCCGACCTTCACCAGGCCCAGCTCGCTCTTGTGCGCGAGCCGTGGGCCGGACGCCTTCATCACCACCGGGTAGCCGACGAGCCCCGCCGCCCGTACGGCCGCCGCCGCACTTGTCACCAGCTGCTCGCGCGGTACGCGGATGCCGTACGCCCGCAGCAGCTGCTTCGCCGCGTGCTCGCTCAGCTGCTCGCCGGGGCGCATCAGCGCCTGTGCCTTGCGGAAGGAGGGGGACGGGGTGCGCGGAGCGTCGTCGAAGGGGGAGCGGTAGGAGGCGGTGAAGCGGTGGTGGGCCAGGTAGGCGCGTACGGCCGAGATGCAGTTGCCGAAGGTACGGAAGGTCGCCACGCGCGACGACCCGAGCAGCGTCTCGCGGTACGCCGCCTCCGTACCGACCGGCGAGCCCCACACCACGCACACCAGCTTGTCCGTCGCCTCGGCCGCCGCCGCCAGGTCTTCGGCCAGTTTGTCGCTCATTGGGGGGAAGGGGCCCGTGATCGGGCAAATCAGGACCCCGACCCCCGGGTCCGCCAGTATCGCGTCGATGATCTTGCGCCCGCGCCAGTCACCGACCGGGTGGCCGCCGTTGTCGACGGGATTCGCCACGCTCAGGTAGTCGGGTATCCACTCGTGCAGCTCGGCCTGCCTGGCCGCCGAGAGCTCCGGCAGCCGGAGCCCCGCCGCTGTCGCCAGGTCCGCGAAGTGCGCGCCCGTACCGCCCGAGATCGAATAGACGACGACCCCGTCGGCCACAGGCTTGCGCGCCCGCGCCAACAGCGCGGCCGTGTCCTGGAGTTCGTCGAGTCCGTCCACCCGGATCACGCCGAACTGCCGCATCGCCGCGTCCACCACCTCGTCCGCGCCGGTCAGTTTGCCGGTGTGTGAAGCTGCCGTACGGGCGCCCCTCTCCGTACGTCCTACCTTGACCGCGACGACCGGCACTCCCGCCTGCGCAGCCCGGTCGGCGGCGAGGAGGAAGGAGCGGCCGTCCTTGAGGCCTTCGACGTAGCAGGCGATGGCGCCGACCTCCGGCTGCTGGGCGAAGTACGAGATGAAGTCGGCCGTCTCCAGGTCGGCCTCGTTGCCGGTGGGCGCCCAGTGGGAGAGGCGGATGCCGAGCTCCTGGAGGGCGTGGAGGGGGCGGCCCTGGTGGCCGGACTGGGTGATCAGGGCGATGGCGGGCCCGTCCAGGTCGTCGCGGAAGGTTTCGAAGGCGTTGAGGTTGGTGTTCGGGCCGAGCAGCCGTACGCCGGACCGCTCCACCGCGGCGGCCAGCCGCGTCTGCGCGGCCGCGCCGGCCTCGCCCGTCTCGGCGAAGCCGGAGGCGAAGGCGACGGCGAACTTCACCTTCGCCTCGCCCAGTTCCCCGACCACCGGGACGGGGTCGGCGACCAGCAGCACCGCCAGATCGACCTGCTCGGGCAGGTCACGGACGGAGGGCACGCAGGGCAGTCCGAAGACGGACTCGCGCGTGGGATGGACGGGGTGCAGCCGGGCGCCGACCCGCTCGGCCCAGGCGATCAGCTGCCGGGTGATCCCGGTGTTCGGCCTGCCTTCGGCGTCGGACGCGCCGACGACGGCCACCGACTCGGGCCGGAAGAACCGGTCGAGGTCGGGGACCGACGTGTACAGCGGCCGGCCGCTGACATCGAGGTCGCCGGCCGCGGTGGCGGTGGGGGTCGCCGTGTCGTGGACGGCGGCGTGCGGAACCTCCCCGCAGGCCACAACGCGGGCGCGGAGATCGGTGGTCAGGGTGCCGTGGGTAGATCCAAGCATGTCTCAGCCCGCTCCTGCTCGTCGGCCAACGTAACTGACGCATTGTCAGATTACTGAACTGACGGCTCGTCAGGAACAGTCTGGTGAGCAAAGCCTGGGGCCGGATGTGTCGCGCCGGCCCGTGATCAGCACCCAGGCCCCCTACCCCAGCTCCCTCCCGTCAGTCGTCCAGGGCGGGCAGCTCGATCCGGCTCAGGCGGTCGCGGTCGGCGAGAATGTTGATTTCGACGATCTTCCCGTCCCTGATGGTGAAGTCCATGACCGAGAACGTCTGACCGTCCAGCCCCGTGACGAGCCCGAACGCCCCGTTGACGAGCGCCGGGCGCGAGTACATGGAGAAGCGGGAGAACATGAGCGCCTGCTCGACCACGGCCCGCGCACCGCGAACAAGCCTGGACGCGAACGTGGCCCCCGTGGCCTCGGCGCCGGCGTCCGCCCGCAGGACGACGTCCGGGTCCAGGAGCGCGAGCAGCGCCTCGAAGTCACCGCCGCGCGACGCGGCGAGGAAGGCGTCGACGACCTGCCGCTGGCGGCCGAGGTCGGCTTCCGGCTGCGGAGAGCCCTGAACCCGGCGGCGGGCACGGCTCGCCAGCTGCCGGGTCGCGGCGGGGGTGCGTTCGACGATGGGCGCGATGTCCTCGAAGGGCACGGCGAACATGTCGTGCAGAACGAACGCGAGCCGCTCGGCGGGCGGCAGTGTTTCGAGTACGACGAGGAGTGCGAGGCCCACCGAGTCCGTCAGCAGGGCCTGCTGCTCGGGGTCGGCCTTGTCGGCCCGGCTGACCACAGGATCCGGCACATGCTCGTACTCGTACAGGTCGATGGGGTCCTCACGCCGTGAGGCGCGCGAGCGCAGCATGTCCAGGCACACCCGCCCGACGACGGTCGTCAGCCAGCCGCCCAGATTCGCGACCTCGGTGGTGTCGGAGCGGCTGAGCTTCAGCCAGGTCTCCTGGACGGCGTCCTCGGCCTCGCTCAGCGAGCCGAGCATCCGGTAGGCGACGGCGCGCAGGTGCCCGCGGTGGGCCTCGAAGCGCTCCGCAAGAAATTCGTGGTCGTCCATCGGTCACATTCCTCGGGCGAGTTCCGTCAGTGCGGTAACGAACGAAAAAACGAACAGACTTGAAGGAGAACAATCATGCAGGTACGGATGCAGAACCCCGCAGTGGTTATCCCCGAGGCCATGCCCGCCATCCTCAGCGTGCTCAAGGCCGCGAAGAAGGGCGGCGTACCTGAGAAGACGCTGGAGCTGGTGCACCTGCGCGCGAGCCAGATCAACGGCTGCGGTGTGTGCGTCGACGGCGGCGCGCGCAGCGCCAAGAAGGCGGGCGAGAGCGACGAGCGCCTGTTCGCGGTGGCGGCCTGGCGGGAGACGCCCTACTTCACCGACGCCGAGCGCGCGGCGCTGGCCCTGTCGGAGGCCGCGACCCGGCTGAGCGACCGGGCAGAGCCGGTGCCGGACGACATCTGGGACGAGGCCGCGAGGCACTACGACGAGAAGCAGCTCGCGGGCCTCGTGCTGTACATCGGCATAACCAACTTCTTCAACCGCCTGAACGCCACCACGAAGCAAGTGGCGGGCGCTGGTTGGTAGGCAGGCGGGTGCCACTGATACGGGGCGGGCGGCGCAGTCAGCCTCTGGACAGCGACCTGGCGATTTTGCGGGCGTCGATCGCCATTTCGCGGAGCATCCCACTGATGGGGTTGGTGAAGCCGACGAAGTAGAGCCCCGGAGCCTGCGCGGAGGCACGGCCGCCGTGGGGCACTGGCGTTCCGCGCTCGTCCAGTACGCCGAGATGGCCCACCAGGCCTTCCAGCGCCCGCCGGTAGCCCGTCGCCGAGATCACCGCGTCCGGGGAGATCACGGTGCCGTCCGCCAGGACCGCCTTGCCGCCCTCGAAGGAGTCGAGTGCTGCGACCGGTTCCACCTTCCCGGCCCGTACGGCGTCCAGGAGGCCCACGTCCTGGACGGGGATCGCGCCATCCTTCACGCGCGAGTACAGGCCCGTGTCCGGGCGGGGCAGGCCGTGTTGCGTGAGGTCGGGTACGGAGATCCGGCTCACGAGGCGTCCCACGCGGTCCACCAGCCGGACCGGCAGGCGGCGTACGAGAATGCCGGTGCGCTGCGCGGGCCAGCCCGCCGTCGAGCGGCGCACGATGTGCGGGACGGTGCGCACGGCCAGGCGGACGCGCGACGCACCGCCCTCCACCAGGTCCACCGCGATCTCCGCACCCGTATTGCCGGTGCCGACGACCAGGACGTCCTTGCCCTCGTACGGGCGCGGGTTGCGGTAGTGCCGGGCGTGCGTCAGGTCGCCGGTGTACGAGTCGCGGCCCGGCCACTCGGGGACGTACGGCGTGTGGTTGTAGCCGGTGGCGACCACGACCGCCGAGCCGGTGAGCTGACGGCCGCCGGTGGCGTGCAGCAGCCAGCTGCCGCCGCTCTCGCGGGGTCCGGGTTCGATACGCGAGACCTCGACCCCCGTGACGATCTCCAGCTCGTGGAACTCGGCGTACTTCTCCAGGTACCGGACCACGTTGTCCCGCGACACCCACCGCCCGAACGCGCGCGGCATCGCCAGCCCCGGCAGGCCCGACAGGCGCCGCGTGGTGTGCAGGTGCAGCCGGTCGTAGTGGCCGCGCCAGGACGCCCCGACGGCGTCGGACTTCTCCAGTACGACAGCGCGTACGCCCTGCTCGCGCAAGGCCGCCGCGGCGGCGAGTCCGCCCGGACCGCCACCTATGACGTAGACGGGGTGGTGCCGGTCGGTAGTGGTATTGGCCATGATTCGGCAGCGTAATGACGAAAGTTGTTGATGGGTCTCGGTCAAGACCGAAATCGGTTGCGAATCGGTCACGGACAGTTGTCGGCTCGTGCCTCTTGCGCGCGGTCCGTCTCATCCGTTGAACTGACGTACCGTCAGGAAGTCGGGAGGAACGGAATGCAGACCATCTGGCTCGGCGGCGCGGAGTGGCTGGCCGTGCTGCGCATCGGCCTCGGACTGTGGTGGCTGGAAAGCTGGCGCCACAAGGACAAGAAGGGCTGGTTCGAGCGCGGTACGGGCATCGCCTGGGCGGCGGACGTCGCGGGTAAGCACAAGTGGCCGACGGTGAAGCGCGGCTTCGATGTGGTTGTCGCGCCGCGCCCGAAGGTGATGGCGTACATCGTCGTGTACGCCGAACTCGCTTTCGGGCTGGGGTTGGTCGTCGGGTTCCTGACACCGATCGCGCTGGCCGCAGGCCTGCTGCTGAACTTGCTGTACCTCGTTCTGATGATCCACGACTGGGCCGAGCAGGGCCAGAACGCCATGATGGCGCTGATCGCGCTCGTCGCGCTCTTCGCCATGTCCTGGCAGACCTGGTCCCTCGACCACGCGATCGGACTCTTCTGATGAGCGCCGCCAACGCGGCGGTCCCCGACATCGACGCGTTCACGCGCCCCTACTGGAACGCCGCCGCCGAGGGGCGCCTGCTGCTGCGCCGCTGCCGCGCCTGTGCCCGGCCGCATCACTACCCGCGGGAGTTCTGCCCGTACTGCTGGAGCGAGGACGTCGAATGGGAGCGGGCGAGCGGCCGGGCCACGCTCTACACCTGGTCGGTCGTCCACCGCAACGACCTGCCGCCCTTCGGTGACCGCGTCCCGTACGTCGCGGCGGTCGTCGACCTCGCGGAGGGGCCGCGCATGATGACGGAGGTCGTCGACTGCGCAGAGGCGGATCTGCGGATCGGCATGGAGCTCCAGGTCGTCTTCCGGCGGGAGGCGGGCGAGAGGGCGGTCCCGGTCTTCGGGCCTCGGCGCTGACCCGTATCAGTCTTGGGCGCCACTCGTTCGGGGGATGGCGCCCCCATCACTTTCAAAGTAATTTCAAAGTCATGAGTGCTGAGAACGCGGCTGTGAACTTCTCCGAGCTGGTGAACAAGAACAAGCAGACGCTTTCCCGACTGAAAGAGTCGCCACGTCTGCTGCTGCATCGAAGAGACGGGGAGGACCTCGTCCTGACCACCGCCGCGCGGGCCGAGCAGGACCAGACCGTGGTGTCCGCGGCCACCCGCATGCTCGCGGCAATGGCGCGGCGCGACCCCGGCGCCACGGAGCTGCTCCTGGACATACTGCCGGACGCCTTCCCGTGGATCCGGTACCTGCCGGAGCCGGATGTCCACGCGTTCGCCGTCGAACTGGTCGACACGATGCGCGCCGCCGACTCCATCGTCAACAGCGCGTCCGTCGCCCAGATGCTCATCGCGTGGCAGCACACCGCTGAGGTCTATTCCGATCCGGAGCTGCTGACCGCGCTGACCACCGATCACGACGCGGACTACGGCCCTGCGCCCGACCCCAGGGCCAGCGCGTGACGGTCGGCCGCGGAGGCCGCGTTGCCCCTCCGGCACCGGAAGGCCAGTGGGAGGTCCGATTCGCCGACGCGGCCTCGGCCAAAGGCTGGGAATCCCTTGCCCAGCAGGCGCGTGAGAATACCTACCGTGCCTGGATCGCCATCCGCACGGATCCGAAGCCGCCTGTACAGACGCCCCGTCACCACTCGCTCAAGGGCAACCTGGCACACGGAACCCACCGCGGACAGACCTGCGAGCAATGGCAGATCGAGGTAACCGGCAGCGGTCGCATCTGGTACCTCGTGGACACCGTCCGTGACACGTGCTGGATCACGTACGCCGGCACCGGACACCCAGGAGCCACGGACCGTTGAGTTCCACTTTCACGTTCCGGCTGGACGAGGTCGAGGAGGCGGTCCCGGTCGTCCGCCCGCGCCGCTCACCCGCCCGCCGTCTTCCGGTCACCACTCGTCGTCCGTGACCAGCTGCGCCATCACCAGCCCGTACAGCAGCTCCACATCGACGAACTCCCCCTCTTCCGGAGCCCCGCACCGCCATGTCAGCGGATACGTGTTGCCGGTTGCCCCCGGGATTCCCACGTACTGGTCCCTGGCGGCCGGCCCGAAGCACTTGGCCCCCGGTGGCCAGTCGTACTCCTTGCTCGATCCGGCCGGCACCAGGAAGTACGTCCACCGCCCGCCCGCGATCTCCCGCACGACCGGCCCGGGTTCACCGTCGGTGAGCGTCGCGAGGTGGTGCAGCACGGCCTCGCCTCGTACGCCGCGCAGGCGGATGGCGTCGAAGTGGATGCCGGTGAGGTGGAGTTGATGCCCCGCGGAAGGTACCCAATCGGGGAGTTTCTTGCTCGTCATGCCTACGAGCATCCTGGCGGTTGCGTAGCGTGACCAGGAGGACGCGGTCCACATCGGACGAATGTGGTGAGTGGGGTGGTGGCTGTGGGGACGAGTGTCGAGCCGTCGCATGTGCGGAGGCTGGTGGGCGGCCTGATTCGCATCCATCGGACGCGGGCCGGGCTCACGCAGAAGGACGCGGCGGAGAAGCTGCTGGTCTCGGAGTCGCTGATGGGGGCGTACGAGCGGGCGGAGCGCATCCCGGCGCTGGACTTCCTGCGGGATGCGGATCAGGTCTTTGATGCTGGTGGAGCGTTGACAGCGTGCATTGCGCTGATGGAGGAGGAGAAGTACCCGCCGAAGTTCCTGGACTGGGTGCGGCTGGAGCGACTGGCTCGGGTTATCAGCGCGTACGAGGCGTTGCTCATCCCCGGGTTGTTGCAGACGGAGGCGTACGCGCGGGCGCTGTACGGGGTCCGCGTACCGGCGTACACAGAGCAGGAGATTGAGCAGCACGTCCAGGCCAGGCTGGAACGTCAGGCCGTGCTGACGCGAAACCCGCCGCCGCGCATCGGGTTCGTTGTGGAGGAGTCGGCACTGGAGCGGCCGATCGGTGGCGCGGAGGTTCTGAAGGAGCAGCTTTGGCATCTGCTGGACTGCATGCGGACGATGAGCCACTTGACGTTGCAGGTGATGCCAACGCGTCGCCACACGCACGCGGGGCTGCACGGCGCAATGCAGTTGATGGGCACGGCGGAGGGGCGCAATCTGGTGTACACGGAGGGGTACGCCGGAGGTACGTTGATCTCCAAGCCCGAGCGTGTCAACGAGCTGATGGACCTCTTCGGCATCCTGCGGGCTCAGGCGCTTACTCCTTGGGAGTCTGCGGAGCTCATCGAGAAGAAGGCGGGGCAACTGTGAACACGCGACCCGAGCTGGCCTGGTTCAAGTCGAGTTACAGCGACAACGAGGGCGGCGCCTGCGTAGAAGTCGCCTACGACTGGCACAAGTCCAGCTACAGCAGCAACGAGGGCGGCGCCTGCGTAGAGGTCGCCGCCTGCCCCCACGCCGTCCACGTCCGTGACTCCAAGGTCACCGACGGGCCCACGTTCGCCGTCACCCCCGCCGCCTGGGCAGCGTTCGTAACTTCCGCCGTGACTGACTGACCGCCCGCTCCTACAAGCCCGGCGCGCCCCACACCGGGAACCACCGGGCCAAGTCCTTCTCCACCCGCAGGTCGTCCCCGAGCAGCGCGTTGACCTGCAACTCCACCTGGCTGTCGCGTTTCTCCTCGCCGCCTGGCAGCGGGGCGAACGGGTAGAACGTGCCGCGCTTGTAGAGATAGACCAGGGCCAGTGAACGGCCCTCCCCGTCCCGGAAGCCGATCAATGAGCACAGCAGGTGCGGGCCGAAGCCGGCGTCCTGGAGCAGGGTGTTGACCGCGTCAGGTCGTTGACCAGGTCGACCAGGGCGGCGGCCGGGTCGTCGGCCGAATGGCGGGCCAGCAGCCAGGTGTAGCCGTACGCGTCCCTGCTGAACTCCACCGGGGTCCCGCCCCCGCCCGCATCCCCATCCGTGTCCGCGTCGAGGAGTTCCCGTACGTCCTGCTGGAGGCGGGCGAACGTACCGCCCTCCACGCCCGCGAAGCACACCGAGCCGAGCCCCGTCGGTGTGAAGCCCGCGCCCGCCTGGAGGGTGAGGGCGGCGGACGGGACGGCGAAAAGCTGGTCGAGGTCGGGGCGGACCGGTTTGCTGCGGCCGAGGATGGTGTCGAGCAGACCCACAGGAACTCCTTGGCTGGCTTTCAGGGGCGTGACAGGTCGGCCGCGATGCGGCCCAGCTGGTCCAGGCGTTGTTCGAGGGTCGGGTGGGAGGAGAGGAGCCGGGCCAGGCTCTCCGTCGCGGCGAAGGCGGGCACGAAGTAGAAGGCGTTGTACGGCTCCGCCTTCCGCAGGTCCTGGGTCGGGATGCGGGCCATCTGCCCGCTCACCTTGGTCAGGGCCGAGGCGAGGGACGACGGGCGGCCGGTGAGGAGTGCGGCGGTGCGGTCTGCGGACAGTTCGCGGTAGCGGGAGAGCAGCCGGGTGAGGAGGAAGCTCACCGCGTACACGACGGCGCTGATCAGTGGGATCAGCATGATGATGATGCCGGCCGGGTCGTTGCTGCGGTTGTTGCGGGCGAAGCCGCCCCACAGGGCGACGCGGGTGACGAGGCCGGGCCAGTACGCCCAGGAACGAGGCGATCGTCATGATGGCCACGTCGCGGTGGGCGACGTGCGACATCTCGTGGGCGAGGACGCCTTCCAGTTCCTCGGGCTCCAGCCTGCGCAGGAGGCCGGTGGTGGCGCAGACGAGGGCGGTGCGCTCGCTGCGGCCGGTGGCGAAGGCGTTCGGTACGTCGCTCTGCGCGATGGCGACCCGGGGTTTCGGCATGTCCGCCAGGGCGCAGATCCGGTCGACGGTGCCGTGCAGCTCGGGTGCTTCCTCGGGGGTGACCTCGCGGGCGCCCATGCCGTAGGCGGCGATGCGGTCGCTGAACCAGAACTGGGCGATGAAGACGCCGCCCGTGATGACCAGGATGATCGGCCAGGCGCCGCGCAGGGCCGCGAGGAGTACGCCGACCAGCACGACGTACAGCAGACCGATCAGGAACATGGTGGTCACCATGCGGGAGGTGAGACCACGGTCGGGGGCGTAACGGGTGCGGGTGCGGGCCATCGGCGCCTCCAGTCCCGAGTCCCTGGGGCTACATGTCTATGCCTCTCCCATGGTGCCCCTTTCTGGTTGAAATCGAATAAGGTTCGCGCTCGTCACGGCCAGAGCAGCTCCCGCTCCCACGCGCCGCCGGCCTCCCGCTGGTATCGCAGGCGCACATGCCGTCGCCTGGCGTCGCCCTGGAAGAACTCCACCTGCCGGGGCTCGACCACGTACCGCGTCCAGCTTCGACTCTCCGCGTCCGGTTCGGCTACCGCCCGCTCCCAGGCGGCCTCCGATGCCCTCACCAGTTCCTCGTACGAGTCGAGGACCTCGCTCTGGCGTCCCACAAGGGCCGAAGCCAGGGCGCCGGTCGAGCGCGCATGCAGATCGGCCTGGCTCTCCGCGGGGGTGGCGGCGGTGACGCGGCCCCGTATCCGTACCTGCCGGCCCTGAGCGGGCCAGTAGAAGCCGAGTGCCGCGTGCGGGCGGGCGGCGAGGTGGCGGCCCTTCGCGCTGGTGGCGTGCGTGGCGAAATGCCAGCCGTGCCCGTCCGCGTCGTGGAGCATCAGCGTCCGTACGTCGGGCAGGCCGTCCTCGTCCACGGTCGCAAGGCTCATCGTGTGCGGCTCGGGCTGCCCGGCGGCGACCGCCTCGGCGAACCAGGCGTGGAAGAGGCTCACGGGGGTGCGGGGCGCGGTTGCCGGGTCGAAGGCGGGGAGGTCGATGTCCCACACGCGTTGGGCGTGGAGCAGGTCCCGGAAGGCGTTCTGTGCATCGCTCATGGCCTCATTGCACACCACCGACCGCCGGTGAGCGGACGAAGGGCCGGGCGAACCGAGTGGAAGACCAGTGACAGGTCAGAGATGGGCCGGCCATGCAGGCAACGGCTAGCGCCCCAGCACCACCGTCCCCGACGAGCAGAACCAGCCGCCAGTCCCCGACGCCACCGCGAGCTCCGGCAGCCCGCCGTCCGCTCTGCGGACCTGGCCCTCGCCCGCCTCGCCGCGCAGCTGCCGTACCGCTTCCACCAGCAAGAACAGGCCCCGCATGCCGGGGTGGCAGGCGGACAGGCCGCCGCCGTCGGTGTTCACCGGGAGCGCGCCGTCGCGGAGCAGCCGGCCTTTCTCGACGAACGCCCCGCCCTCCCCCTTCCCGCAGAACCCGAGGTCCTCCAGGGTCACCAGCGTCATGTAGGTGAAGGCGTCGTAGATCTCGGCGAGGTCGATGTCCGACGGGCGCACCCCCGCCCGCTCGAAGGCCAGGCGTCCGGAGGCCGCCGCCGGGGAGACCGTGAAGTCGTCCCACTCGGACATGGTGGTGTGCGACACGGCGGTCCCGGCGCCCAGCACCCACACCGGAGCCTTTGCCGCATCCGGTACGTAGTCCTCTGCCACCAGCAACACCGCGCAGCCGCCGTCGCTGCGGATGCAGCAGTGCAGCTTGGTGAAGGGGTCGGCGATCAGCGGGCCGGAGAGTATGTCGTCGGTCGTTATCGGGTCGCGGAACATCGCGTCAGGGTTCGTCGCCGCGTTCGCCCGCGCCTGGACGGCGACCTCGGCGAGCTGCTCCAGGGTCGTGCCGTATTCGTGCATGTGGCGGCGTGCGGCCATCGCGTACTTGGCGACGAGCGTGTGCCCGTACGGGACTTCGAACTGGAGGGGCCCGCGGGCACCGAACGAGAGGTTTGAGGTACGGCGCCGTGCCTTGATGTCGGCGCGGGCGGTCGAGCCGTACACCAGGAGTACGGCGTTGGCGTGGCCGGCGGCGATCGCGTCGGCGGCGTGCGCTGCCATGACTTCCCAGGTGGAGCCGCCGACTGTCGTCGAGTCGACCCAGGTGGGGCGTAGGCCGAGGTACTCGGCGACCTCGATCGGGGCGAGCGTGCCGAGGCCGGCGGACGCGAAGCCGTCGATGACGGACCGGTCGAGGCCGGAGTCGGCGAGGGCGCGGCGGGCGGCCTGCGCGTGCAGGGCGTACGGGGTGGCGTCGTCGACGCGTCCGCAGTCGGAGAGGGCTGTGCCGACGATGGCTACCTTGCGGGTGGGGTGGGTTGGCAGCATAAAACTGACGGTACATCAGATGTCGGTGTGTGCGGCTGGGCTTGGTGGAGTTGGGGCCGGGGCCGGGGGCTGGGTGGCCGCTGGCGGGGCTTTCCCCGACCCGCCCCTTCCCGCTGTGACACCTTGCAGCTCCGCCGCGTGGGGGCTCCGCCCCAGACCCCGCTCCTCAAGGCCGGAGGGGTTGGAGGGGCTGGAGGGGGCCGCTGGGCGCGCAAATCCAGCCCGTCTGGCGTTTGGGGACACGCCCGAAGGGCTCCGGGGTAAAACCACCGCCCGCACCCTCGCACCCCCGCACCCCTGTGCATCTCACTCACCCGCCCCTAACATGACGGCCCGTCAGACGGACAGGGAGGGAGTTCCATGGACGCCGCCTTCACCGTGGAGCAGGACGAGATCCGCCGCACGCTGCGGGAACTGCTGGCCAAGCGATGTGGTCCCGATGAGGTGAAGGCGGCCGTGCGGACCACCGCCGGGTACGACCCCGACCTCTGGCGGCAGCTCGCCGAACAGATCGGGCTGCCCGGACTCGCCCTCCCCGCCGCCTACGGCGGAGTCGGCTGCGGGACCGTCGAACTCGCCCTCGCCTGCGAGGAAACGGGCCGGGTCCTGTTGCCGTCCCCGCTGCTCGCCACCGCCGTGCTCGCCGCACCGCTGATCGCCGCGCTCGGTACGGACGCCCAGCGCGCCGCCCTGCTCCCGCCCGTCGCCGACGGCATGCTGACTGCCACCCTCGCCGTCCCCGGCGGCGGCCTCTCCGCCGCGCTCGCCCTCACCGGCGACAACGCCGGCGGCGAGTGGGCGGGCGGTGGCCGGTCCGGCGGCGTACAGGCCCGGCGTACGGCTGCGGATGAGCGAGACGGAATCTGGACGCTGTACGGGGAAGCCGAGCAGGTGCTCGACGGGCACAGCGCCGGCCTGCTGCTCGTCGCCGCGCACACAGGCGGCTTCGCCCGCAGCCGCACCTTGCTGTTTCTCGTACGGGCCGACGCCCCGGGGCTGGTCCGGGTACGGCAGACCGCCCTGGACGAGACCCGGTCCCAGGCGCGTATCCAATTGCGCGACGTGGAAGGTGAGTTGCTGGGGGCTGACGACGCCGCCGATGTGCCCGCCGCGCTGGCGGAAGCCGGGCGTACCGCCGCCGTCATGCTCGCCGCCGAGGCGGTCGGGGCAGCCTCGTACGCGCTTGAGCGAACCGTCGATTACGTCAAGACGCGCGAGCAGTTCGGGCGCGCGATCGGCTCCTTCCAGGCGGTCAAGCACCGGCTGGCGGACCTGTACGTACAGGTCCAGGCCGCACGCTCGGCGGCGTACTACGCGGCCTGGGACCCGGCTGCCGGGGGCCTCGCGCTCGCGCACGCCGCCGAGGCGCTGCGTACGACCGCGGGGGAGGCCGTCCAGTTGCACGGCGGGATCGGATTCACGTGGGAGCACGACGCGCACCTGTACTTCAAGCGGGCGGCGTCGGACGAGCTGCTGTTCGGCCCCGTCCACCGCCTCCGCGACCGCGCGGCGCAGGTCGCGGGGCTCTTCGGTACGGAGGGACACGCGGAGGGCGCAGCGGTGGGTGACGCGGTGGGAGTGGCGACGCACGGGGTGACGGGCTGATGCCGCCGCCCGGAGTACGGCTCATGCAGAAGGTGTCCTCGACCCGCGCCTTCGCCCGGATCGCCCCGCACTTCATCCCCGCCATGGACCGCGCCGTCCACCGCCTGACCCGCGGCAAGGTGATGCTGAGCGCCCAGATGCTGCCGGGCGTGATCCTCACGGTGAAGGGCGCCAGGAGCGGCCTGCCGCGCACCACGCCGCTGGCGTGCATGCCGGAGGACGGCGGCAGGTGGATTCTGATCGGGAGCAACTTCGGCCGGCCGGGGCATCCGGCCTGGACGGCCAACCTCATGAAGCACCCGGACGCCAGTATCAGCTGGCGGGGCAAGGACATCGAGGTCAGGGCGCGGCGGCTGGAGGGTGCCGAGCGGGAGGAGGCGTGGCAGGCGGTGCTGAAGTTCTGGACGCCGTACGCGACGTACCAGGCGAGAGTGGAGCGGGAGATCCGGCTCTTCCGGCTGGAGGAGCGGCGAAGCCGCTGAGAAATGCCGCAGCGGCGGACCGGTATGGGGCCGCCGCTGCGTAGACAGGACTGTGGGCTGGGACTGGGGACTGGGTGACTGGGGTCGGGTGCGAGAGCTCGGTCGGGCTCCGGGAAGTCCGGTGGCCTACTTCGTCGGCTTCTTGCCGGTGATGCCCAAGTGCACCAACAGTGCCAGGTTGGGGCGCAGTTCGGTCTGCTTCACGCCCCAGGTCTGGAAGCCCTTCTGGTGCGAGGCCACCGCGGCCAGCATCGCGACGAGCGAGCCGGCCATCGCGGCGGGGCTGATGTCCTTGTCGACCTTGCCCTTGGCCTGGAGCTCTTTCACCGTGTCCGTAAGGGAGTTGGTCACGGAGTTCAGGATCTTCATGCGGATCTTGTAGAACCGCTTGTCGCCCTCCGCCGCGCCCAGGTCGACCACCCGGAGGATGGCGTCGTTTTTGCGCCAGAAGTCGAGGAAGCCCTCGACAAGCGCTTCGGAGGTGGCCCAGCCGGCCTTGCCGACCCAGGAGCGGCCGGAGACGAGTTCGGTCAACCCGGCGCCCTCCTTTGCCATTTCTTCCGCGATTTCGAGGACGGCGCCCTCCACGTCAGGGAAGTACTGGTAGAACGTCGCGGGTGAAGTCCCCGCCTTCCGGGCCACATCGATGACTTTGACGTCGCGGTAGGGCGAGGAGCTGAGCATCTCGCTGAGGCAGTCGAGCAGCTTCTGCCGCGTCGCCTGACCGCGTCGTCCGGCCACGCGGCCGTCGACCGTGCGTACTTGTCCTGTCATGCCGTCAGCTTACCGAGGGGTGATCGGAGCGCGATTCGGCCGACTGCAAATGGGGAACCAGCCAGCGGCCCCGGCCCGCTCCTGTGCGCCACCGCCCCGCTGACCGCCTCGTACCCGAATAGTCTTATCAACAGCCTGTGGACAACTTTGGTGGACAACCCGGTTCCACCATGGCGTGATGCCCCGTAATGAGCCAACTGTTCGAATTCTTCTCCGCTGCGTGGAGCGCGGTGGCCCGTTAGCTTGAATGTGACGGGCGCCACAGCTCGCCCCTGCCCTGCGCGACGGAAGGAGCCGGGCTCATGGCCGTATATGCGGAAGGCATGCCGTGCTGGGTGGATGTGACGCTGGCTGACGTCGAAGCGGGCAAGCGTTTTTACGGTGGGCTGTTCGGCTGGACTTTTGAGGACCCCGGCATCGACGAGCGGGCCAGAACGCGATGGTCGGGGCGGGCCGGACAGGTCACCTTCGTCAACGCCCTCAGTGACGCCAAGAAGGTCGCCGCCCTCGCGCCCAAGCTCGACGGCCGCATGCCTACCGCCTGGGGCGTCTACTTCGCCACCGACGACGCCGCGGCGCTCGCCCGCAAGATCAGGGACGCGGGCGGCCAGATGGTGACGGACCCGCTGCCCGTGCCCCCGCTCGGCACGATGGCTGTGGCCGCCGACCCCGGCGGCGCGGTCTTCGGGCTCTGGCAGGCGGGCAGCCATGCCGGTTTCGAGAAGCGGGACCAGCCCGGCTCTTTCTGCTGGACCGAGGTCTACGCGCGCGACAAGGACCGGACCGACCCGTTTTACGAGACGGTCTTCGGCTTCCAGGGTTTCGACCTCGATCTCGACGAACCGGGCCAGGACTTCAGAATGTGGTCCCCGGCGGGCGCCGAGCCCGGCCCCGATGCCGCGATCGGCGGCCGCAGCGTCATGGGGGACGCCTTCCCGGTCGAGATGCCCGACCACTTCTTGGTCTATTTCGTGGTCGATGACTGCGACGGGGCCGTGTCGAAGACCGTCGACCTCGGCGGCCGGGTCCAGGCGCAGCCCTTCGATACGCCCTACGGCCGGATCGCGGTGCTCACCGACGATCAGGGCGCCACCTTTGCCGTGCTGGCTGAATTGCCGGAGTCTGCCGAGACGGGTGAGGCTGCTAAGACGGGTGAGGCTGCCGAGACGGTGGAGAAGGTTGAGACAGCCGAGAAGGTGGAGACCGTCGAGACGGCGGAGACTGCCGAGGCGGCGGAGGCGGCCGGCCGTGCTGCGACCGCCGAGGCGGGGGAGGCGGCTGAGACGGCTAAGACGGCTGAGACCTCTGCGGCAGCTGAACCGGCTGAACCGGCAGAGTCTGCTGAACCGGCGCAGTCCGCCGACTCGGCCGACTCGGCCGAAGTGGCCGAAAGCGGCGAGGTTGCCGAGCGCCCCGAGCCCGACCGGCCTCGAGAAACCGGCACGTAGCAGCTCATTCCTCACATTTCACGCCTGCGTGACCTGTCCGAATCCGGGTGAGACACCCCGGTCCGCCCCCGGGTTCGCCACCACCGCCTCCGACAGGAAGAATCAGGGTGCGCACCGCTGGGTGGTGCCCAGTGGTGAGACGCTTCACGGGGCTGTGTTCACGGCCTCGTACGGGGAGGTGGCAGGCAAGTTATGGAGCAGCTGACGCAGCATGACCCGCGGCGGATCGGCCCGTTCGAGGTACTGGCCCGGCTCGGGGCCGGTGGCATGGGGCTGGTCTATCTCGCGCGGTCGGCGTCCGGCCGGCGCGTGGCGATCAAGACGGTAAGGACCGAGCTCGCCGAGGACCAGCTGTTCCGCGTCCGCTTCACGCGCGAGGTGGAGGCGGCGCGGGCCGTCAGCGGCTTCTACACGGCCGCCGTCGTGGACGCCGACCCGCGGGCGGCGGTGCCGTGGCTGGCTACGGCGTACGTACCCGCGCCCTCCCTCGAAGAAATAGTGAATGAATGCGGGCCCATGCCGGCCCAGGCGGTGCGCTGGCTGGCGGCGGGTATCGCCGAGGCGCTCCAGTCCATCCACGGGGCGGGCCTGGTCCACCGCGACCTCAAGCCGTCGAACGTCCTGGTGGTGGAGGACGGACCGCGCGTCATCGACTTCGGTATCGCGTCCGGCGTCTCCAACACTCGGCTGACCATGACCAACGTCGCCGTCGGTACGCCCGCCTACATGTCGCCCGAGCAGGCGCGCGACTCGCGCAGCGTGACGGGCGCGAGCGACATCTTCTCGCTCGGTTCGACGCTGGTCTTCGCGGCGACCGGGCATGCGCCCTTCCACGGCGCGAACCCGGTCGAGACCGTCTTCATGCTGCTGCGCGAGGGCCCCGACGTAGAGGGTCTGCCCGACGAGCTGCGTCCGCTGATCGAGTCCTGCATGCAGATGGAGGCGGTACGGCGACCCAGCCCGGCCGATCTCCAGGCGCAGCTCTCGCCGCACCTCTTCGACTCCGGCGAGGACGACAGCGGTACGGCGTCGGCCTGGCTGCCCGCGCGGGCCACCGCGATGATCGAGCAGCGGCGGGGCGGGCGTCCCGCTCTGCCGTCCACGCCGAGTACGCCGCCGGCCCGGGCGCACTCCACGCCGCCGAGGCCGCCGGGCCCGCCGCCGTTCGCCCCGGTGGCGTCACGGTCGCAGGCTGCGGCATCGGCATCGGCATCGGCGTCGGTTCCGGCTTCCGCTGCGGGGCCGGCTCCGGCTTCGGCGTACACGGATGGGCGCGCGCCTCAGGGCGCGCACGCCGGCCATGCGGCGCAAGGCGCTCAGGGCGCCCACGCCGGACAAGCCGGTGACCATGCCGCCCACGCTCCGCAGCATGCCGCCGTACGCCTGCCCGGTGCGAAGGTGCCGATCGGCCCAGGCCCGCGCGTCGTCGACGGCCGCACCGCCGCCGTTCACGCGCACGGCGAGCAGGCCACGGGTTGGATCCGGCCCCCGGCCGGGGTGAGCGCCTCCCCGAACGGTGCGGACGCCCACGCCGGCGTCGTACCGCCGCCTTCCACCGCCCCGCCGCCCCCGGCCATTCCGCCGCCCGCACAGTCGGCGGACGGCGCGGGGCCGTCCGGGGGATGGCGGCCGTGGCGGTTCCGCATGTCCAACGACGTGTGGGGCACACCGGCGGTAGCGGGCGACCTCGTATACGTCACCTCCTTCGAGGTGCACGCCCTCGACGTGGCCAGCGGCCGGCGACAGTTCAAGACGCGTGACGTCGCCTGGGCGATGGCGGTCGCGGGCGGGCGTATCCACGCCTCCGACGGCCCCACGCTGTACGCCCTCGACGCGGCCGACGGCCAGGAGCGCTGGCGGCTCCAGACCGATGCGTGGGTGTACTCGCTCAAGGCGCACCGCGGCACGGTCGTGACCGGCACGCGGGGCGGCGGCATCCAGGCCTGGGAGGCTTCCAACGGCCAGAAGCTGTGGGAACTCACCGGCGCGCAGAGCGACTTCGAGACCCCGGAGGCCGGTCCCGCCGTACACGACGACACGGTGTACGTGTGGAAGGACGCGCGGCTGCGTGCCCTGGACGCCCGTACCGGCATGGAGCGCTGGTCGTACCCGATCGGCGACGCGGCGTCCTGCGGGGGAGTCCCGCTGCGGCTGACGTCGGCGCCGGACGGCTACGTGTACGTCGCCGCCGGGACCCGCGTCCTCGCCATCGACGCGGCCGGCGGCCATGTGCGGTGGCACTTCGAGGCCCCCGCCGTCTTCCTGAGCCCGCCCGCCTTCGCGCCGGGTCCGGCCGTCACGGGCGGTGGCATCTACCTCGCCGACTACCTCGGCACGGTGTACGCCCTGGACGCCTCCACCGGCAAGGACCGCTGGCGCATCGCCACCGAGTCCCGTCAGTCCATCGAGCCGGTGCTCGTCGCGGCGGGCAACATCCACGTGGGCAGCGGCAGCGCGCTCTACACGCTGGACGCGGTGACCGGCACGCCGAAGTGGCGCTTCGCGGCGGGCGGCGAGGTGGTCGGCGCGCCGGTCGTCTCCGACGGCCGTGTGCACTTCGGCTCGGCCGACCACTGCCTGTACACGCTGGACGCGAGCGGCGGGCAACTGCGCTGGAAGCTCGCGACGGGCGGCGAGATCACCGGGTCGCCGGTGGCCCAGGGTGGTGTGGTGTACGCGTGCAGCAAGGACCGGTGTGTGTACGCCCTGGACGCGGTGAAGGGCACGGCGACGGGCCGGTCGTAGGGCCTGGGCCCGTCACCCGGCCCGTCACCCGGCCCGTCACCCGGCCCGTCGGTCAGGGGTGGTACGGCGATGGGCCCGGCCGGTCGTCCCGGCCGTCCCGGCCGTATCCGCCGCCGCGCGGCGGCGGATACCTGGGGAAGGGCTCTTCCTCCTCCGGTACGGGCTCATGCTCCTCCCGCGGTACGGGCTCGCGCCGCCGGTGTTTGTTGCCGTCCACGCGATGCCTGCGCCGCTGCCCGCGCCCGAGCATCGCGGCGGCGGCCAGCAGGAGGAGTGCGCCGCCCGTGAGTGCGTAGGCGACGCCGACGTTCAGGCCGGTGCCGTCGTTGTTCACCGCGAGGCTTCCCTGCGCCTGGCCCACACGGACCATCCAGAAGACTGTGAACCCGAGCACGACGACCCCGGCGAGGGCGACCGTCAGCCGGGACCTCAGCAGTAGCCCGACCAGGGCCACCAGGGCGGCGAAGGCGAACGGCAGCAGGATCGATCCCACGAGCCCGGCCTTGCTCTCCGTAATGCCGCTGAACAGATCACCGATGCGGTACTCGCGCCCGAGACGGCCGTCGTACCAGGCACGGAAGGGGCTCAGAACGGCGGCCGTCGCTCCCACGAGAGCCAGGACCCAGCCGAGGACACTGCGGAACATCGGCGGCCTCCTTCCGGTGGCTCTGGATCACGACGCTACGCCCACAGTGCGGCGGTTGCCAGTCACAGAAGGGGGCGTTCGGTGAACGGCGAGCGGTGAACTGCGAGCGGTGAACGGCGGTCGGTGAACCCGGGGCTGATGAAGAGGTCCGGGCCAGATGGCCTACCAGGCGGCGCGCTGCTGCGCAGGCCGCCCGATGCTGTGCCGTGAGCGACCCGGCATGCGCCGGGAGCGACGGACTTCCAGGAGGTACGCCGGCCGGCATGTGTGCAGCACCCAACCACCGCGGTAGACCCCTCCGTCCCCGACTGCGGTCGACCGCCGCCCTGGTCGCGGCCGGGGCGTATGCGATCGGTCTTACGGCCACACGGGGCACCATCCCGGGCTACACCCAGTTCGTCGCCGCCACGCCCGACGGCAAACGCTCCGTGGCGGTCTCCGTCAACACCCAGTTGAGCCAGCGGGAAACGCCTGAGCTCCTGGCAAAGCTGCGGAAGGTCCAGGAGGACTTCGTCTGCGAGCTGTTCCGCCGCTGAGGTCGCAGGTCGCAGGTCGCAGGTCGCAGGTCGCCTGAGGCCTAGCGCGTACGGAAGCCGGTCCGGCGGGCGGCGAAGAGCTCCGCCTGCCGGTCCGGCGGCAGGTTCCCGAGCGCCACCAGATGCGGCGCCTGCGCGAGCGCCTGGCTGCGCGCCCCCTCCTTCGCGGCCCACACCGCGCGTACGGTGCCTTGGACAGCTTCCGTCGGATACGACGCGATCACCTCGGCCGACCGGAGGGCCGCCCCCGACACGTCTTGCGGGGCGGCCAGTTCCGACACGAGTCCCGTCTCGTACGCGCGACGCGCCGACACCCGTTCCGCCGTACCCATCAGCGACATCCGGGCGACCTCCCCGAACGGCATCCGCTGCGCCATGAAGATCGCCTCGTACGCGCTGACCATCCCGTACGTCGTGTGCGGATCGAAAAACGTCGCATCCTCGGCGGCGACGATGAACTCGACCTCTCCCAGCAGGTAGAACGCTCCACCGCAGGCCATGCCCCGTACCGCCGCGATCACCGGCTTCCACAGGTCGTTCGCCTTCGGCCCGATGGAGAGGAGCGGATCGTCGATCGAGTACGGCGACGGGGGCTGGGGCACGTCCGCAGCCCGGTCGATGCCGGTGCAGAAGGCATTGTCCCCGGCTCCGGTGAGTACGACGGCCCGTACGCTGTCGTCGAAGCGGAACTCGCGCCAGGTGGTGGCTAGCTCGCGGGCGGTTGCCAGGTCGATGGCGTTGTGTTTCTCGGGCCGGTCGAGCGTGACGACCGTGACGCCGGTCTCCTTGTCCCGTTCGACGCGGACGTGGACGCTGCTGGTGCTGGTGCTGGTGCTGGTGCTGGTGCTGGTGCTGGTGCTACTACTGCTGCTGCTGCTGCTCATGACCGCTCCAGGAGCCACCGAGGCGACGTCACGCCGCCCGCGCCCTCGGTGAACGCGACCTGCACCCTCGCGCCGATCCGCAGCCGCGCCGGATCGACGGAGTCGAGCGCGGCGTCGGGCTTGGTGACCACATTCCCCACGAGCCGGATGTTCGGGGCGTCGGCCAGTTCGACGACGACCGCGTTGTACGGGGCCTGGGCGGCGTAGGCGGAGAGGAGTGGCGGGTGGGGCAGGACGTACGACCAGATCCGCCCCCTGCCGCTCATCCGCCGCCACTCGCTGTCGAAGGACTGGCAGTGCGGGCAGCAGGGCCGGGGCGGAAAGCGCAGCTCGCCGCAGCCGGGGGCGGCGCAGGCCTGGATGCGGAGCTCGCCCTGGGCGGCATACTCCCAGAAGGGCGCGCCGTCGTCGTCGGCGACGGGCGGCAGAAGGCTGCCACTGTCACTCATCTTTCAACTCCTCAGCAGTAGGGCCGAAGTCGGGACTCCCTCGCCCGCCGTCACCAGGCAAGTCGCGGCGCCGGGCACTTGGGCGGTGCTGGTGCCGCGCAGTTGTTTGACGCCTTCGGTGATGAGGTTGAAGCCATGGACGTACGCCTCGCTGAGCCCGCCACCTCCGGTGTTGATCGGCAGCCGCCCGCCGCTCTCCAGGGCCCCGCCTTCGGTGAACGACGCTCCTTCTCCTCTCCCGCAGAAGCCGTAGCCCTCCAGGGACAGTGGAATGAGGGGGGTGAAGGCGTCGTAGATCTGCGCGACGTCGACGTCGTCGGGGCCGAAGTCGGCCTGCTTCCAGAGCTGGCGGGCGGCGGTCCAGGCCGGGCCGGTGAGCGGGTCGTCGTTCCAGTAGTTGACCATGCCGTGGTGCTGGGCGGGCAGGCCCTGGGCGGCGGAGTGTACGTACACGGGCTTCTGCCGGCAGTCGCGGGCGCGCTCGGCCGATACAACCACGCAGGCCAGGGCCCCGTCCGTCTCCAGGCAGTTGTCGAAGAGGCACAGCGGCTCGCTGATCCAGCGGGAGCTCATGTACATGTCGCGGGTCAGGGGGCGTTCGTACATGATCGCGGCGGGGTTCTGGTTGGCCCGGTTGCGGCAGGCGAGGGCCACATTGAAGAGGTGGTCGCGGGTGGCGCCGTACTCGTGCATGTACCGGCGGGCCAGCATGCCGATCTCGTCGGCGGGCCGCAGGAGGCCGAAGGGGCGGGTCCACTGGGCGGGGGTGGGCAACTGCACGGCGGTGTTCTTCCAGGGCCGCGGCCCCGACCCGCGCTTTCGCGAACGCCAGGCGACGCCGACACTTGCCTGGCCGGTGGCGATGGCGGCGGCGAGGTGGGCGACGGTGGCGCAGGATCCGCCGCCGCCGTAACCCACCTTGGAGAAGAAGGTGAGGTCACCGGCTCCGATGGACTTCGCCACCTCGACTTCGTCGGTCTCCTCCATGGTGTACGAGGCGAGGGCGTCGACCTCGGACGGGGCGATGCCGGCGTCGTCGAGGGCGGCGAGTATGGCTCGGCAGGCCAAGGTCTTTTCGGACTCGGGGAGTTGTTTGGCGAAGGGAGTCTGTCCGGTACCGACTATCGCTGTCGCATCTTTGAGCGTCGCCACGTCGGGGTACCTCCGCGATGGTCGTGACTGCCGGGCCGCCGGCAGCTGGCCGTTGACGGCTGGCTGCTGTCTGCCGACTACTGACAGCGCGTCAGGCTACAGCTAATCTGACGGATAGTCAGCTAGTGGTGTGGAGGGCTTGCTATGGGCGCAGCGGACGGTATTGGCGCAGCGGACAGTACGGAACGTATGGAACGTACGGAAATTACGGACGTCGAGTGGGGCAGCATCCCGGAGCTGGTGCGGAGTGCGGCCGAGCGGTACGGCGAGCGGGAGGCCGTGGTCGAGGGTCGGACCTGTATCTCTTACGCCGACCTCGGCGAGCGCGTCGAGCGGTCGGCGGCGGCGTGCATGGCGCGGGGGGTCGAGCCGGGCGACCGGGTTGCCGTCTGGGCGCCCAACACGCTGGACTGGATCGTGTCCGCACTCGGCGCGGTGACGGCGGGCGCGGTCCTCGTCCCGCTGAACACTCGCTTCAAGGGTGCGGAGGCGGCGTACGTCCTCCAGCGCAGCCGGGCCAAACTGCTCTTCGTCACGGGCACATTCCTGGGCACGTCGTACGTCGCGTCCCTGCGCCGTGCGACGACGGACGGCCCGGCCGACGGCCCTCACCCTCTTCCCTCCCTTCCGCACCTGGAGGAGGTGGTGGTGTTGGCGGACGACGCACCCGAGAACTTCAGCACGTGGAAGGACTTCCTGGCGCGGGGCGAGGCGGTGCTTTCATCGGAGGTACGCGCTCGCGCGGCGACGATCTCCTCGTCCTCCCCCTCGGACATCATCTACACGTCGGGCACGACGGGCCGCCCCAAGGGCGCGGTGATCACGCACGCGCAGACGCTGCGCGGCTACGCCATCTGGTCCGAGCTGGCGGGGTTGCGCGAAGGCGACCGCTACCTGATCGTGAACCCGTTCTTCCACACCTTCGGCTACAAGGCGGGGATCATCGCCTGCCTGATGCGCGGGGCCACGATGGTCCCCCAGCCCGTCTTCGGCGTGGACACGGTCCTGGCGAACATCGCCGCCGAACGCATCTCGGTCCTCCCCGGCCCGCCCACCCTCCACCAGTCACTCCTGGACCACCCGTCCCGCGACACCCACGACCTCTCCGCCCTCCGCCTGGTTGTCACGGGCGCGGCGGTGGTGCCTCTGCAGCTGGTGGAACGCCTCCGCTCGGAGCTCCACATCGCCACGGTTCTCACGGCGTACGGCCTGTCCGAGGCGTCCGGCATCGTGACGATGTGCCGGCGGGGCGACCCGCCGGAGACGATCGCGTCGACGTCGGGCCGCGCGATCCCCGGCACGGAGGTCCGCGTACTGGCGGAGCCAGGCAGTCCGGGGGAGGTCCTGGTCAGGGGCTTCAACGTCATGCGGGGCTACTACGAGGACCCGGAGGAGACGGCTGCCGCCATCACCCCGGACGGCTGGCTGCGTACGGGCGATGTGGGCGTACTGGACGAGGCCGGCAACCTGCGCATCACAGACCGGATCAAGGACATGTTCATAGTGGGCGGCTTCAACGCCTACCCGGCGGAAATCGAGCAATTGCTGGGCCTGCACCCGGATGTGGCGGACGTGGCAGTGATCGGAGTCCCGGACGCGAGGCTGGGCGAGGTGGGCAAGGCGTACACGGTCCGCCGCCCGGGCTCGACGCTGACGTCGGATGACCTGATCGCGTGGTCCCGCCGCGAAATGGCGAACTACAAGGTGCCGAGGGAGGTCGAGTTCGTAACGGAACTCCCGCGCAACGCGAGCGGCAAGGTGCTGAAGAGGGAGCTGCGGGCGGCCCTGGATCGCTGAAGTGGCGTGGATCACTCTTGCGGCGGCATGGTCGGTGGTATGGCAACCAGGAAGTACACGGTCACCCTGCCGGAGGAGCTGCCGGAGGAGCTCCGGCGCGAAGTGGGCCCCGGGAGCTTCAGCGCGTATGTCACGAAGGCCACAGAGCGTCAGCGTGAGCGTGATCGTGATCGACTGCGGCGCAGGCTGAGGTTCGCGACATCCAGCGCTGGTTCGACGAGCGCGAAGGCGAGGCAAAGGCGCAGCCCCAGGCCGACGGCCATTCGGCAGCCGCTTGATGTCTGACATCTGCCTTGTGCTCGATAGTGAGGCACTGTCGCGTACGGCGCTTGGCGATCCACAAATGAAGGCCCTCCTGGCAGAGGCGCACGCGTTGAGGGCGCACGTAGTCACGAGTTCCATGACCATGATCGAGGCCTATCACGGCAGGATCCGAGCGTCCGCCTGGAGCTGGGTGCTGTCCCGCGTGAAAGTCGAGCCAGTGACACGCGATGTCGCCGACGCGGCGATCGCCTTGCTCGCGGAAACCGGGCTGCACGGCCGTGAGTTCGCCATCGATGCGGCGCTCGCGGTCATCGCGAGCAGCCGGCTCGGCCGGGTGACGGTCCGACCGTTGTAGCGTGCCCGGTCGAGGGTCTACGCGGCGTCGCGTCCTCGGCGGCGGGGTCGGTCTTGGCGGGGTCGGTGGGGAACCAAGGCTTGCTTCTGGGGGTTTCGGGTCGTTCCCGAGCGCTCCAGGGTCGGTGGGCCGGACCGGCGCGTCAAGGGCGCTCCCTACGGTCGCGTCGCTGCGCGAGATCCCTTCGGGCTCCCCTTGACCCGCCGCCCCGGCCCACCGCTAACGCTTTCCACGGGGACGGCCCAAAGAAAAACGCCCTGCACGCGAGGTGGGGGATGGGCGGAGGTCGGTTCGGTGGCTGTCGGGTGAGTGGGTGGGGCGCGACAGGTTGAGCGGGTAGCGCGGCCCCAGGCTCAGCGACTGCGGGAACGGCCGCTGGTGCGACATCCCCATTCCCACGCACACGGCCACCCACGCAGTCGGGCGGCCGGCCTCTGCGGTCGACCTGCGGACCGGCCGGTCCGCAGACGGGACGCATGAGTTGAATGGGGCGACCCGGGTGGGTGTGGCGTCCACCCACCACGGTGGTCGGTGGAGCCTCAAGCACCTGGTCGGTGTGGGTGGGGGGACGGTTACCCAGGGGTGCGGGTCCTGCCGATGGTCCGGCCGGGCGGCTAGCGCGGCCGCGCGGCCGCTGGGGTGGGCCCGACGTTCTCGACGGGGCGCTCGCGGCACTCGGCGGGCTCGGTGGCGCTCGAAGGGGGCTCGGTGGTCCGAATCCATCACACGAGGACCCCGCATGCCCAGTTCACCCCACTTTCTTCGCATAGGGGTGGTCTGGGTGGGCGTCATGTGATGGATTCGGACCACTCGATGCCCCGCGAGCCACGTCAGTCCCCACCGACACACGGTTGGGCCGTCCAGGCGCGATTCAACTGCGAGCCGGGCTGCCGTCTGACGGGAGGGGGATTCGGTGGCCCCGAGGCGGCGAGTCTTCCGTTGCGCCTTGGCCGGATGAGGCGAATCCGTCAGAAGGCGCCCCTGTAGGCCCGCCAACGGTTCGCCACCGGCATCGGCGTTGGCTCGGAGTTCACCACACCCGGCGCGAGACGATCTCTTAAGTCCGGCGGAGGGCCCGACGGACCCCGTCGCCTCCCTGACAGCGGATGCCCACTTTTCCCGGGCACTTCTTGAGACGACTGACCTGACAGTGTGGACGATCGGCGGACGTGGACAGTGTGAGCGGTGTGAGCGGTGTGAGCGGTGGGTGTGGCCGGAAGGCTGGGGGGCGGTCGGCGTGCCGGGTTTCGGACTCGGTGCTCTCGCGGGCAAGGGCAAGCGAGAAACAGTTGACGACTGGCCAGGCCAGGGGTCCCCTACGCGCGACCGCGAGAACCGACCGGCCGTCAGGTCACTGCGCGCAGAATCCGATTGGACAGGGCAAACGAATGACCTGATTCGCGGGCAAACGCACGCGCGCCCGGGGTGCTCTGTGCTCGGTGCGTGGCGTTGCCTGCTGGTTGCC
>NZ_JAGGOK010000056.1 GCF_018614615.1 Streptomyces sp. ISL-100
CCCGGCTGCCGGGAGGGCAGTCGTCAGGCGCGCGAAGCGCGTCAAGCCCGCTGCCGCAAGGTAAGCAGGAACCTCCCGGCTTCAGCCGGGAGAGCACTTCAAGGCGAGCTCACGAAGAGCCTCACCACCGACGAGGCGCCGTCGGCCGGGCACGGCCCGACGGGGGCGCACGCGGGGTCCGCGTTCCAGTACGGCTGGTGGAGTTACGTCGACAAGGACCTGCGCAAGGTCCTCGGGCAGGAGGTTGAGGGCCCACTGGCGAAGACGTATTGCGGCAACGGCGACCTCGCGGCTTGCCGCGACACCCTCCTCGCCACCCTGAAGCAGGCCGTCGCCAAGCCCGCCACGGAGGTCTACCCCGGCGACGACAGCTGCAAGGCGGGGGAGCAGTGGTGCGCCGACTCGATCGTGCACCGGGCGGTCGGCGGACTCACCCACCCCGCGATGCACTGGCAGAACCGCCCGACCTACCAGATGGTCATCGAATACCCGTCGCACCGCTGAGGGTTCCCGTAACTGGGGCGCTGCCCCGGACCCCGGTCCTCATGCGCCGGAGGGGCTGAAGTAGCCAGGGGAGTGGGGCTCCGCTCCAGGCCCCGGTCCTCAAGCGCCGGAGGAGCTGGGTTTGCCGGGCGGGGACGGATTTTGCGGCCCTGGCCGCAACGTTCACCCCGTCCGGCGAAAAGGCCCGCCGCAGGCGTTGGCCGGCGCTAGCCCCCCATCCGGCCCGCAGCCACCACCACCCGCGCCAGCTCCGCGTGCAAGATGTCGCTGTGCGCCCCCGACGGCGGCCCCCCGCGCCGCACGACCGCCGCCGCGTCCACATTCACGCACCCCGAGCCCGGGACCCCGTCCCGCAGCGCCTGCGCCAGCGTGAGCACAGGCGTGTCCCGCACCGCCTGGATCCCGCCGAAGCCGATCGCACCCCACTTACCACCCAGGCCGACCACCCCCGCCGAGTCACCCGCCAGCCGCGACGCCAGCGGATAGATGACGCCGAGCGCCGAGTCGTGGCGCGAGTAACAGGCCACCACGGGCCCGTCCACCCGCCGCTCCATCCCCCGCAGCGCGCCACCACTGCCCACCGCATGCGGCAGCCGCCCCGCGAACGCGTAGTGCGAGAAGGCGCCTTGGAGCAAGGTCACGGACTTCACGTTCCGTACGTCGCCGGGCAGCCCCCGCAGCGCGAAAGCGACCAGCCGCGCCCCCTGGCTGTGCCCGACCAGATGCACCCGCATCGACGGCGACGACCGGGCGAGCTGCCCGAGCAGCGGCCCGAGCCCCAGCCGGCCGACCGTCCCGGCCCGCCGTTTCATCTCGTAGTACGTCGCCTGGCGGAGCAGCTCCTTGGCCCCGTTCCAGACCTTCTTCAGACCGCCGCCGAACGACAGGGCCTGCGCCGCCGGCAGCGGCTCCGGCTCCGCGGCGCCGGTCTCCGCCAGCGCGGCTGCGAAGTCGCGGCACACGGTGAGCGTGTCGTCGTACAGCATCCGCGGCAGCGCCTCCGCCTCCATGTCGGACGCGTCGGAGCCGTGTACCGCTACGAGCCCGCCCCCAGAAACCCCGGCCAACCTGCGCACCAGCACCCCGAATTCCTCGAACGCCGCCACCTCCTCCGGCCGCGCGTCGAGCAGCTCGGCCAGCCGCTCCACGATCTGCTCACGGCCGGGGAAAGCCTCGGCCAGCGCCTGCCGGGTGTGCTGGTCGAGGCCGGGACCGGCGTCGGCGGCCGGGACGGCGCTCCGGTCGAAGTCCGGGATCGGTTCGTCCGCGAACCGGATCGACGGCCACACGATGCCCGCATAGCCGAGCCGTACGCCGGGCGAGTCCGTCAGCAGACCAGGAAAGGGGGCGTAGAAACGGTCGTACATCCTGGTCGCCACCGAGCGGTTGCTGTTCCAGCCGTGCGCGAACATCACCAGGTCGGTGACATCGAGTTCCGCCAGCCGGTCGCGCTGACGCGTGTTCACGTCACCGTCCGCGTCGAACGTGATCTCCCGGTACGGCTCCACACTCACACCCGCCATGGCGCACCCCTCGGGTCCGTGCGGGCCCGCTACCCGCAGGCTCAGCATCCCGCTGGACCGCAGGACTGGCCATACGTCACGTCAGAGCAGATCGGCCGCAGTGATGCGCCGCAGGTGGACGAGTACGTCGTACGAGGGAGCCAGCGCCACCCGCTGCTGACGGAACGAAGAACTCGGTGGAGCTGTGCGTGGCTTCGCCGAGACCGACGAGCTCACCCGTCTCTTCAGGGTGTAGCCGGCTACACCCACGCCCACACCCGGACCCTCAGCGGTACAGCAGATACTCCCGGCGTACGGAGCTGAACGCCGCGAGGTCGGAACGCCAGGCGTCCACCACCTCGCCCGTCCCGGCCCCCGCGTTGATCATCGTGCGGACCCGCGTATTGCCCGTCAGCTTGTCGACCCAGTTGTCGGCCCGCCACGCGAAGCCGCTCCAGCTCTTCTTCGCCGTGATCAGCAGCGCGATGCCGGTGCGCACAGGGTCGTACGCCTCCCGGTCGTGCACATGCAGCTGTACGCCGCCGATCGTCTTCCCCTGGAACTTGGAGAACGTCGGAGCGAAGTACGCCTCCCTGAAGTGCACACCGGGCAGCCCGGCGGCGTTCGCGGTCTCCGCCCACCGGCGGTCGATGCCCTCCGCGCCCAGCAGTTCGAACGGCCGGGTGGTGCCCCGCCCCTCCGACAGGTTGGTGCCCTCGAAGAGGCAGGTGCCCGAATACACGAGCGCCGTGTCGGGCGTCGGCATGTTGGGACTCGGCGGCACCCACGGCAGACCCGTCGAATCGAAGAAGTCGCCGCGCCGCCAGCCCGTCATCCTCACCGTCTCCAGCGCCACCGGCCGTGCCAGGAACTCGCTGTTGAAGAGCCGCGCCAGCTCGCACACCGTCATCCCGTGCGCCTGCGCGATCGGCTCGCGCCCCACGAACGTCGCGAACGCTTTGTCGAGCACCGGACCGAGCGCGGCGCGCCCCGTCACCGGGTTCGGCCGGTCGAGCACCACGAACCGCTTGCCCGCGAGGACGGCCGCCACCATGCAGTCGTACAGCGTCCAGATGTACGTGTAGAAGCGCGCGCCCACGTCCTGGATGTCGAAAACGATCGTGTCCACGCCCGACGCTGTGAAGATGTCCGCGAGCGGCTGCCCGCTCTTCAGGTACGTGTCGTACACCGGAAGCCCGGTCGCCGGATCGTCGTAACGCCCCTGCGAGCCGCCCGCCTGCGCCGTGCCGCGAAAGCCGTGCTCGGGCCCGAAGACGGCGGCCAGGTTCACCCGGTCGTCGGCGTGCATGACGTCCACGATGTGGCGCACGTCCGAGGTGATGCCCGTCGGATTGGTGACGACGCCGACCTTCTGCCCCGCCAGGAGCGCGTAACCGTCGGCGGCCAGCCGGTCGAAGCCGGTACGCACCCGCAGGTGCCCGGGCCGCCCAGGGTGCCCGGCGGCGGCCGCTGGGGCCGCGGCACCGAGTGCTCCCGCCGCTCCCACGGCTCCCGCCGCCCCGGTGGCGGCCAGCAATCCGCGTCTGGACAGGTTCATCCCAGTACCTCCGTGATCGGCGCCGTCTGTCATGGCCACGCACGCTAGCGCGCGTGGCCGCGCCGGGGAACGAGCCGGGCACGGCGGGTTGTGACCTTCCGACCTCTTCCACTGCTCCATACCGACCGGTTAGTCTGCCGAGGCTGTCGGCAGGAGAGGTGGGCCTCAAGGATGAGCCAGTTCCAGGACGCGGGAGTCGTCGTCACCGGTGCGGGAGGCGGCATCGGTGCCGCCCTCGCCCGCAGATTCGCGGCTGAGGGGGCACGGGTCGTCGTCAACGACCTCGACGCGCAGAAGATCAAGGCGATCGCCGACGAGACCGGCGCCACCGCCGTCGCGGGCGACGCCTCCGCGATCGTCGAAGAGGCCCGCGAGGCACTCGGCGGCAAGGTCGACGTGTACTGCGCAAACGCGGGCCTCGCC
The DNA here is from genome assembly GCF_018614615.1 of Streptomyces sp. ISL-100. GTDB lineage: Bacteria > Actinomycetota > Actinomycetes > Streptomycetales > Streptomycetaceae > Streptomyces. The sequence goes on from NZ_JAGGOK010000056.1 coordinate 3,988, forward strand.
TCGCCCGGCGACGCCTTCGCCGACGAGGAGGTCTGGGCCGCGGCCTGGGACGTCAACGTCATGGCCCACGTCAGGGCGGCCAAGGCGCTGCTCCCCGACTGGCTGGAGCGCCGCAGCGGCCGGTTCGTCCCCACCGTCTCGGCGGCCGGCCTGCTGACCATGGTCGGCGCGGCCCCGTACAGCGTCAGCAAGCACGGCGCGCTCGCCTTCGCCGAGTGGCTCTCGCTGACCTACCGACACCGCGGCGTCAAGGTCCACGCGATCTGCCCACAGGGGGTACGCACCGACATGCTGACCGCCGCGGGCTCGGCCGGCGAGCTGGTCCTCGCGCCCACCGCCATCGAGCCGGAGGACGTCTGTGACGCACTCTTCGACGGTATGGCGGCCGACCGTTTCCTGATCCTGCCGCACGCCGAGGTGGCCGGTTACTACCAGGCACGCGCCGGGGACCCGGACCGCTGGCTGACCAACATGAACCACCTTCACCAGAAGTGGGAAGAGGCAGCGCGATGAGCGGGACGACGACCGGGACGACGGCCGGGACCACCAGCGAGTCGATTTACGCGGCCAAGCCCTGGCTCGCCCAGCTCACCGACGCCCAGCGGGCGCCCATGGACCCGCCGGCCACCCTGCTGCACGCCTTGAAGAACGCGGTGAACCGCGCGCCGGACCACCCCGCCCTCGCCTACTTCGACGGCCGCCTCACCTACCGCGAGACCGACGAGCTCTCGGACTCCGTCGCGGGCCACCTGGCCGCCAAGGGCCTGCGGCACGGTGACCGGGTCGCGGTCATGCTCCAGAACAGCCCGCACTTCGTCATCGCGCTGCTCGGCGCCTGGAAGGCCGGCGCTGTCGTCGTACCGCTCAACCCGATGTACAAGTCGGCCGAGGTCGGTCACGCGCTCGGGGACGCCGAGGCGACCGCGCTGGTCTGCTCGGACCGCGCGTGGGAGGCGTACCTGCGCGAGACCGCGGAGGATTCTCCCGTACGAATCGTCCTCACCGCCTGCGAACTCGACCTCCAGACCAGGAACGACACCCGCGTCCTCAATTTCGAGCGGGCGGCTGCGGCCTCCGACGCGGACGACCTGGTGACCGTCGCACGCCTGGGCCTCCCGGCGCCGGCGGACCGCGAGCTCACGGCCACCGACGTGGCGCTGATCAGCTATACCTCGGGTACCAGCGGCACCCCCAAGGGCGCTATGAACGTCCACGGCGGGATCATGTACAACGCCGAGCGCCAGCGCACTGGGCACCCCATCGCCGAGGGTTCGGCGTACTTCGCGCTCGCACCCCTTCTTCCACATCACCGGCATGGTCTGTGAACTGGCCGTCTGCGTCGCCAACGCCGGCACGCTCGTCCTCGCCTACCGCTTCCACCCGGGCGTAGTCCTCGACGCGTTCATCGAGCACCGCCCCGCCTACACCGTCGGCCCCTCCACCGCCTTCATGGCGCTCGCCGCCACTCCCGGAGTCACGCGGGAGCACTTCGAGTCCTTCGAGGTCATCTCGTCGGGCGGCGCGCCCGTGCCGCCGGCCCTGGTGGAGAAATTCCGCGAGGGATTCGGCCCGTACATCCGCAACGGTTACGGCCTCACCGAGTGCACCGCGCCCTGTGCGGCCGTGCCGCCGGAGAAGGAAGCCCCGGTCGACCCGGCCTCGGGGACGCTTTCCGTGGGCGTGCCCGGGCCGGACACGGTCCTACGTATCGTCGATGAGAAGGGCGCCGATGTGCCCTTCGGCGAGCAGGGCGAGATCGCCGTCAGCGGTCCGCAGGTCGTCCCCGGCTACTGGCGCCGCCCCGAGGCGACGGCCGAGGCCTTCCCGGGCGGCGAACTGCGTACCGGCGACATCGGGTTCATGGACGAGGACGGCTGGCTCTACGTCGTCGACCGCAAGAAGGACATGATCAACGCGTCCGGCTTCAAGGTCTGGCCGCGCGAGGTCGAGGACGTCCTCTACACCCACCCGGCGGTGCGCGAGGCGGCCGTCGTCGGCATTCCCGACGCGTACCGGGGAGAGAGCGTCAAGGCGTACGTGAGCCTGCGCCCCGGAGCTGAGGTGGCGCCTTCGGAGATCTCCGCGTACTGCGAGGAGCGGCTGGCCGCGTACAAGTACCCGCGCGAAGTGGAGATCCTGCCCGAACTTCCCAAGACGACGAGTGGGAAGATCCTCAGGCGGGAACTGCGTTCCCGTTCCTGAACCCTCATTTGGTTGTTTCGACGAAAGGCAGGTGGCGGCACATGGCCAGGACGACGGACGGAAGCGGCATCCCCGTCCCACAGCGGCTGCTGGCCGCCGCCACCCGCCTGTTCGCCGAGCGTGGATACGACCGCACGTCGGTGCAGGAGATCGTCGAGGCGGCCGGCGTCACCAAGGGTGCGCTCTACCACTACTTCGGCTCGAAGGACGACCTGCTGCACGAGGTGTACGCCCGTGTCCTGCGGCTCCAGCAGGAGCGGCTGGACGCGTTCGCTGACGCGGACGCGCCGGTGGAGCGGCGGTTGCGGGACGCGGCGGCGGATGTGGTGGTCACGACCATCGACAACCTCGACGACGCGTCGATCTTCTTCCGGTCCATGCACCACCTGAGTCCGGAGAAGGACAAGCAGGTGCGGGCGGAGCGGCGGCGGTATCACGAGCGGTTCCGGGCGCTGGTGGAGGAGGGCCAGAAAGCGGGGGTCTTCTCGACGGCGACCCCGGCGGATCTGGTGGTGGACTACCACTTCGGCTCGGTCCACCACCTGTCGACGTGGTACCGGCCGGACGGCCCGCTGACGCCGCAGCAGGTGGCGGATCATTTGGCGGATCTGCTGCTGCGGGCGTTGCGGCCGTAGGGGCCGGCGCCGCGGGGTGGATGCGGGTGCGGGCCGCTGCGCAGGGCCTTTTCCCCACCCAAAACCGCCGGAGGGGCTGGATTTGCCGCTCAGCGGCACTATCCAGCCCCTCCGGCGTTTGCGGAGCGGCCGCCGCAGGCGCACCCGCACCCGCCCCACCCCAGCCGCGCTAGACGTACTTCTTCAGCTCCCGCCGCGCCAGCGACCGCTGATGCACCTCATCCGGCCCGTCCGCCAGCTTCAGCGTCCGCGCCGCCGCCCAAAGCTCCGCCAGCGGGAAGTCCTGGCTGACGCCACCCGCCCCGTGCAGTTGCACCGCCTTGTCGATGATGTCGACAACCGCCCGCGGCGTAGCGATCTTGATCGCCTGGATCTCCGCGTGCGCCCCGCGATTGCCGACCGTGTCCATCAGCCACGCCGTCTTGAGCACCAGCAGCCGCAGCTGCTCGACGGTCACTCGCGCGTCCGCGATCCAGTTGTGTACGACGCCCTGCTGGGCCAGCGGCTTGCCGAAGGCCTCGCGCGACACCGCGCGGCGGCACATCAGCTCGATCGCACGCTCGGCCATGCCGATCAGCCGCATGCAGTGGTGGATCCGGCCCGGGCCGAGCCGCGCCTGGGCGATGGCGAAGCCGCCGCCCTCCTCGCCGATCAAGGCGGAGGCAGGCACCCGCGCCCCGTCGAAGACGACCTCCGCGTGCCCGCCGTGGTAGTGGTCCTCGTACCCGTACACCCGCATGGCGCGCCGGATCTCGACGCCGGGCGTGTCACGCGGCACCAGGATCATCGACTGCTGACGGCGGACGTCCGCACCGTCCGGGTCGGTCTTGCCCATCACGATGAAGATCTTGCAGTCCGGGTTCATCGCCCCGGAGATGTACCACTTGCGGCCCGTGACGACGTACTCGTCACCATCACGCTCGATCCGGGTCTCGATGTTCGTCGCGTCCGACGAGGCGACCTCCGGCTCGGTCATCGCGAACGCCGACCGGATCTCGCCCGACAGCAGCGGCTCCAGCCACTGCTTCTTCTGCTCGTCGGACGCGAACTGCGCCAGCAGCTCCATGTTTCCCGTGTCCGGCGCCGCGCAGTTCAGCGCGGTCGGCGCCAGGTGCGGGCTGCGGCCGGTGATTTCCGCGAGCGGAGCGTACTGCAGATTCGTGAGCCCGGCGCCGTACTCGGCGTCCGGAAGGAAGAGGTTCCACAGGCCCTGCCTCCGCGCCTCCGCCTTCAGGTCCTCCACGACCTGCGGCGTGTCCCACGGCGACGCGAGCTGCTCGCGCTGCTCGTCGGCGACGGGCTCGGCCGGGTACACGAAGTCGTCCATGAAAGCGAGAAGCTTGCCGCGGAGCTCTTCGGTCCGTGCGTCGTATGCGAAATCCATGGTGGTGTCTCAGCCTTCCTGAAGGGTGGTCAGGCCGTGCTCGATGAAGACGGGCACGAGGTCGCCGATCCGGTCGAAGCCGGCGCCGACGGTCTGCCCGAGCGTGTAGCGGTAGTGGATGCCCTCGAGGATCACGGCGAGCTTGAACCAGGCGAACGCCGTGTACCAGGCGATGGCGGAGGTGTCCCGGCCGGACCCGGCGGCGTACCGCTCGACGATCTCGCGCGCCGAAGGGTGACCGGGCGCGCCGGCCGTCGTGGAGACGGGGGAGTCGGGCAGCCCCAGCTCGGCGCTGTACATCACGAGCAGTCCGAGGTCGGTGAGCGGGTCGCCGAGGGTCGACATCTCCCAGTCGAGGATGGCGTTGATCCGGTCGTCGGCGCCGCCGATCAGGACGTTGTCGAGACGGTAGTCGCCGTGTACGACCGTGGGCGCGGGGGAGTCGGGCAGCGAGCGCCCGAGCGCCGCGTGCAGCTCGTCGATGCCGGCCAGTTCGCGGTTGCGGGAGGCGTCGAGCTGCTTGCCCCAGCGGCGCAGCTGCCGGTCGAGGAAGCCCTCGGGGCGGCCGAAGTCGCCCAGACCCACCGCCTCCGGATCCACGGCGTGCAGCGCGACGAGGGTGTCGACCAGGCCCAGTACGGCGGCGCGGGTACGTTCGGCGCCCAGCGCGGCGAGCTCGTCGGCCGTACGGTACGGAACGCCCTCCACGTACTCCATGACGTAGAACGGCGACCCGATGACCGACTCGTCCTCGCACAGCAGCAGCGGCGCGGGCACCGGCACATCGGTCGGGTGCAGAGCGCTGATCACCCGGTACTCGCGCTTCATGTCGTGCGCGGTCGCCAGCACATGCCCGAGCGGCGGCCGCCGCACCACCCACCGGGACGTGCCGTCCGTGACGGCGTACGTCAGGTTCGACCGGCCGCCCTCGATGAGCCGGGCGCTGAGCGGTCCGCTCACCAGCCCCGGCCGCTCGCGGTCGAGATGACCGCGCAGTTGCTCGGGATCGAGACCTGGCGGGTGGACTGCGCTCATGGGGGCACCTCCGAGGGCGAACACTGCTGACAAGACGACGTCGCGACTCATCATGCCGACCAGTCGGTATGCCGTCCAGTGTGCCGACGTACCCCGAGACGCGGATCACGCGTGGCAGGCGACAGGCTTCCCGCCGTTCATGGCCGCCATGTCGCCGAAGACGACGACCGGATCGAGCGGCGAGCCCTCCGGCAGACCGTCCAGTTCGGCGTACGCGCGGTGCAGATTGGCGACGAGCCGTTCGCTCTCGCGCAGGCCGGCGAAAGTGCCGAGGTCGGCCTCCCGGGCGGTCTCCAGGGGCGTACGGCCCTTGGCGTGCCCGGCCTCGGCGAGCTCGGCGACGTACCGCAGGTAGCTCTCCGTCGCGTCGTACGCCGACGGGTCGGTCACGGGGCCGTGACCGGGCACGACCGTCTCCGCGCCGAGCGAGCGGAGCACGTCGAGCGCGCGCAGTGACCCGCTCAGCGATCCCATCGGGACGAAGGGGGTGCCGCCCTGGAAGACCAGATCGCCGGTGAAGACGATCCCGTACTCCGGCAGGTGAACGATTGAATCGCCGGTGGTGTGCGCGACGCCCGGGTGGATCAGCCGCACCTCGGTGCCGCCCGCGTGGACGGTGAGGCGCTCGCTGTACGTGAGGGTGGGCGCGGTGACGGTGATGTCACCGAAGTCGGTCTCCGGCCACATCAGGTGCAGCTGGAGCCCGACGGCGAGGACCTCGGCGCGGCAGGTGTCGTGCCCGATGACCGTGGCTTCGGGTACGAAGACGCTGTTGCCGTAGGTGTGGTCGCCGTGGTGGTGGGTGTTGACGACGGTACGGGGGAGCGGCGCGCCGGTCGCGAGGAGCGCTTCGCGCAGGGCGTGCGCGCGGCGCTCGGTGGCCGCGGTGTCGACGAGCAGGGTCGAAGCGCCGTCGCTGACGAACCCGGCGTTGTTCAGGCACCAGCCGCCGTCCGGCTGGATGTACGCGTGCACTTCGGGCGCGAGCTGAACGATGTACGGGTCCGTGGCGGGCACGGGGGTTCCCCCGGGTCGGGTCGCGTCGGGTCGACGGATCAGTCAATGGCCGAACTGGTCGGGGAGAGCCTGCCAGTTCGTGCCCGCCCGGGGGAAGGCAGGTCCGGGACATGGACCTCGTGCTCAGTGATCGTCCCAGTGGCCGTCGTGAGCGGCGTGGCGGTGGCCGTCGTGGACGTAGTCGACGTGATCGCCGTGCGTGACGGCGCTGTGCCCGCAGTTCTTGCCGTGCTCATGGGGGTGACTGCTGTGGGTGACGTGATCCGTGGACTCGCATTCGTCCCAGTGTCCGGAGTGCTCGCGGTGCATGTGCCCGTTGTGCGCGTAGTCGGTGTGGTCGCCGTGCGGTACCGCGACGTGCCCGCAGACGGGACCGTGGATGTGCTCGTGAGTGGGGTGCTCCTGGTGGAGGGCGGTCATTATGCTCACCTCTAGTGTGATTGCGGATACTTTGCGATACCTCCAGGCTAGTCCCGGACGACCGCTTCATCCGTCTCCCACCCCTGCGCCGCGGCGAATTCGTCACCGTGTTCCGCCGACCACCTGCCCAACGCCCGGATCGGCTCCAGGAGACTCGCGCCGAGCTCGGTCAGCCCGTACTCGACGCGCGGCGGTGCCTCGGCGTAGGCGTGGCGCTCCACCAGGGCGTAACCCTCCAGGCGGCGCAGCGTCTCGGTGAGGACCTTGGCGCTGATGCCGCCGATCTCGGCGCGCAGCTCGCCGGGGCGGCGCGGGCCCTCGCCGAGCGCGTAGATGACGACGCCGTTCCAGGTGTTCGCCAGTAGATCGAAGCCGAGCCTGGCCCGGCAGTCCGCGAGCAAGCTGTTCACAACCACTGTCCCCCCACGGCCCGTTGGGCACCGATCGGTAACCAACGGATCTCCTAGCGTCCTGTCCTGACACGTTACGTGGGAGAGGAACACACATGCGCATCGGAATGCTCGGTACGGGCAACATGGCGGACGCACTCGGCACCCAGTGGGCCAGGGCGGGCCACGACGTGCTGGTCGGCGGCCGCTCGGCGGACCGCGCGGCCGAACTGGCCGCCCGTATCGGTGGCCGGGCGGGCACCCTGCGCGAGGCCGCCGCCTTCGGGGACGCGACGCTGCTCGCCGTCCCGCACGACAGTGTGCCCGCGGTTCTGAATGAGGCCGCGGGCGCGGACGAAGGCGGCGACGGTGGCGGCGTACTGCGCGGCCGCGTCCTGATCGACTGCACCAACGCGGTCGGTCCCGGCTTCGTCCTGACGACACAAGGCGGCCCGGGTGCGGCGGAACGTATCGCCGCCGCGACCGGCGCGCACGTCGTCAAGGCCTTCAACCACTGTGCCGACAGCGTCTGGCGGCTGACCCCGCCCGCCTTCGCCGACGGACCGCTGGCTGTGCCGCTGTGCGGGGACGACGAACGGGCGCTGGAGACGGTACGGACGCTCGTACGGGACATGGGCTGCGAACCGCTGGCCGCGGGGGGCCTCGACCGGGCGGTGTACGTCGAGACCGCGACGGCCTTCCTCATCGGACTGTGGGTGAACGGCGAGGACCCGCGCCGGATGCTGCCGCCTTTGGCGGCGGCCACGGCCTGAGCCGGCCCGACCTCTCAGACGACGATCGCCACGGCGAACCCGGCGAGCGCGATCGTGCAGGCCGTCGCTGTCATCGCGGCGCGCACCGACATCGGCGCGGGTCTGGCGGTGCTGCCGACAGCCTGGATGCGGTGGTGGGCGACCCGCAGGAACCCCAGCCAGACCAGCACGCAGAGCGCCGTGGCGATCACCCCGGCTACGCTGATCCCGTCATGGACCGCCTGCTTCGCCGCCAGTACGGCCACCACCGTGCAGGCCAGCGTGGTCCTGCGCCAGGCGAGCCGGGTCCGCTCCGGCTGAAGGCCGGGGTCCCTGGCGGGGTCGGGGTCGGGGGCGGCCGGGCCGGTCAATTGCGGCCGTCCCAGCCGAAGAGGACGATCACGACCATGACGACGGCGACGAAGGCCACCACGAGGCTCAGCACGGTCGGAAAACGGGTGACCGGGAGGTCGTCACCGCGCCGCATGGCCTGCTCGCAGCGCACCCAGTGATTGACCGCCCGCAGCGCACACAGCACACCGGCCGCCAGCAGTCCGAGCGCCATGCCGGCGCGCACGCCCCAGGCGAGTCCGGGCAGGAACTGATCGACCGCGAAGCCGCCGCCGATGAGAGCAAGCGCGGTACGGATCCAGGCGAGGAAGGTGCGCTCGTTGGCCAGCGAGAAGCGGTAGTCGGGGGTCTCGCCCTCTTCCCGGATGCGCTGCGGCGCGAACCAGAGCCGCAGACTCCGCACGAACTCGATCACGCGCCGCACCTTACCGGGCGGGATTGTCAGTGGCCGCTCCTGCTTGGTTGCCGCAACGCGGCACTATCCAGCCCTTCCGGCGTTTGATCGCCGCGGCGCACGCGGACGCCCTGGCGGGCAGGGCGGCGAAGGTACGGACGGAGGTACGGTCAGGCCTGCCCAGCACCTGACGAGGGCAGCGGACCGGGGCCTGCGAACGCGCGCAGCCGTTCCCACGCCGCGAGACCGTCCGGCACCCACTCCCACTCCCGCCCCGACTCCGGTTCGGCGAGCCGTCGCTCCAGCTCCGCGCGGGTCAGGAAGCCGTGCCACGCGACCTCCTCCGCCTGCGGATTCACCGGCAGATCGCACCGCACCTCGTAGACGTACGACCACCAGGTCTGCGCGCCGTCCTCGCTCTCGTAAAGGAACTTGAACAGCGGTACGGGCGCGGGCAGCCCGGACACACCCAGCTCCTCCTCCGCCTCACGCAGCGCCGCCTCGCCGTACGACTCGCCCGCGCCGACGACCCCGCCCACGAACATGTCGTACATCGAGGGGAAGACCAGCTTCACGGGCGTCCTGCGGTGCACGAAGTACCGGCCCTCGCCGTCCCGCGCCAGGACGAAGACGCAGCGATGGCGCAGGCCGCGGGCGTACACCTCGCCGCGCGGGGCCTGTCCGACGACTTCGTCGTTCGCGTCAACGACGTCCAGAATCTCCTCAGCGGGAGTCATACGACCCATCCAACCTCACCGCTGTGTACCCACCGGTTGATGCCCCGGCCGCCTCTGCCGAAGATCTGACGCACGAGTAACTTCTCTCCACTTCGCCCCGGCAAGGACGGAAACCATGGCGTACGACGCTGATGTGATCGTGATCGTGATCGGGGCGGGCCTGGCAGGCCTGGCGGCCACCGCGGAGCTGGTCGACGCGGGCCGCAAGGTGATCCTGCTCGACCAGGAGCCCGAGCAGTCCATTGGCGGTCAGGCGCACTGGTCCTTCGGCGGGCTCTTCTTCGTCGACTCGCCCGAGCAGCGCCGCATGCGCATCAAGGACAGCCGCGAGCTGGCGCTCCAGGACTGGCACGGCACGGCGGGCTTCGACCGCGAGGAGGACCACTGGCCGCGCAAGTGGGCCGAGGCGTACGTCGACTTCGCGGCCGGCGAGAAGCGGGCGTGGCTGCACGGGCAGGGCGTGCGCTTCTTCCCGGTGGTGGGGTGGGCCGAGCGCGGCGGTTACGACGCCACCGGGCACGGGAATTCCGTACCGCGCTTCCACATCACCTGGGGCACGGGCCCCGGCATCGTCGCGCCCTTCGAGCGCCGGGTGCGCGACGGGGTGGCCCGCGGCCTCGTCCAGCTGAGGTTCCGCCACCGCGTCACCGGCCTCACGCGCAGCGCCGGGTCCGTGGACACGGTCACCGGCGAGATCCTGGAGTCCTCGGCCGCCGAGCGTGGGGCCGCCAGCAGCCGCGAGGCGACCGGGTCCTTCGAGCTCAGGGCGCAGGCGGTGATCGTCACCTCGGGCGGGATCGGCGGCAACCACGATCTCGTACGCGCCAACTGGCCACAGCGGCTGGGCACCCCGCCCGCCTCGATGCTCTCCGGTGTACCCGCGCACGTCGACGGCCTGATGCTCGGCGTCACGGAGGCGGCGGGCGGCCGCATGATCAACCGCGACCGGATGTGGCACTACACGGAGGGCATCCAGAACTGGAACCCGATCTGGGCCAAGCACGGCATCCGCATCCTTCCCGGCCCTTCCTCCCTCTGGTTCGACGCGCGTGGCAAGCGCCTGCCCGTACCTCTCTTCCCGGGCTTCGACACCCTGGGCACGCTCGACCACATCATGAAGACGGGGTACGACTACACCTGGTTCGTCCTCGACCAGAAGATCATCGGCAAGGAGTTCGCGCTCTCGGGTTCCGAACAGAACCCGGACCTCACGGGCAAGTCCGTCCGGGAGGTCATCGGCCGGGCACGGGCCGATGTCCCCGGCCCGGTCAAGGCGTTCATGGACAAGGGCGCGGACTTCGTCGTCGAGAAGGACCTGTCCGCGCTGGTTCGCGGCATGAACGCGCTCACCAAGGAGCCGCTGATCGACGAAGCGGCGCTGCGCCGCGAAATCACCGCCCGGGACCGGGAGATCACCAATACCTTCACCAAGGACCTCCAGGTGATGGCGATCCGCGGCGCCCGCAACTACCTGGGCGACAAGCTGATCCGTACGGCCCCGCCGCACCGCATCCTCGACCCCAAGGCGGGCCCGCTCATCGCCGTACGCCTGCACATCCTTACCCGGAAGTCGCTCGGCGGCCTGGAGACCGACCTGTCGTCGCGGGTGCTGACGGAGGGCGGCGCCGTGCTGCCGGGCGTGTACGCGGCGGGGGAGGCGGCGGGGTTCGGCGGCGGCGGCGTCCACGGCTACCGCTCCCTGGAGGGCACGTTCCTGGGCGGCTGCCTCTTCTCCGGCCGCACGGCGGGCCGCGCGGCGGCGAGGGCGGTGGCGTAGGGGCGTGCGCCTGCGGCGGGCTGGGGCGCTGCCCCAGACCCCGCTCCTCGCCCCGCTCCTCAAGGGGATTGCCCCCAGTTTCGGGAAGGGGCGGGGCAGGGGAAGAAGCCCGCCGCAGGCGTACCGCACCGCCTACCCCGCCCCGCCCAACCGCTCCACCACCCGGAACCGCTCCGCCACAACCACCGTCGTGTCGTCGACCGTGAACTCCGGGTCGCCCAACGCCTCCCGCATCTCGTCCCCGTGCCAGAACCTCTCGTGCCCCGCACGCCAGTCCGCGACCGACGTGTAGCCCTCGCCCTCGTCCAGCGCGTGCTGGAGATCGACGTCGCCTAGCGCCAGCACCCGCACCTCGGTCAGCTCGATCACCGCCACCTCGCGGCCGTCCGAGTCGATCACCACGGACCGCTCGCCGACCGGCGGCAGCTCCTCCTTCTCGGCCTCGTACTCGGCGAGCAGGCCGGTCGTCGAGACCTTCTCGCCGGACAGCACAGCGGCGACCAGCCGGTCCCGCAGCGGTCCGGGAAAGGCGAACAGACACGGCGGCAGTGACGAGTGCTCAGACATGGGGGCAAGACTAGGCCCTGAGGCCGGCGGGTAAGCGGTTGTGGCAGCTCAGTGCCGGTTTCAACTACCGCCGCACCGCACAAAGTTGGTTTAGACCGCTCTTGACGCGGACTACCCCCTACCGCTTTGCTGTGCGTGATCAAACGCTCGCACTCTGCGCCGTGGAGGACCCGCGGATGCCCCCTCCTCCGCCACCCCTCGGCCGCTCACGCCGCCGTACCGACCGCTTCTTCGACCCCGCGCTCGACGACGCCGAACTCGTCACCGTGCGCACCCAGCTGGCCCAGGGCCGCTGGACCAGAGCCCGTTCCCTGCTCGCCGAGACCGGCGACGACTGGGACCGCCGGAGCCACCGTCTCGTCGTACTCGCCCAGGCCACCGGCGCCGCTGCCTGGGCGGGCGACTGGCTGCTCGCAGAGCCCGAGAGCGCCGACGCCGTCACTCTCATCGCCTGCGCCACCGTCCTCGGCGCGCTGCGCCGTAAGGAACCCGAGGACCGGGCGCGCGAGGCATGCCGCCGCGCCGCCGAGCGCTCACCCGCCGACCCGACCCCGTGGCTCGGCCTACTGCTCCTGGCCCGCTCGCTCGGTACGGAGGAGGAGGTCGCCCAGCTCTTCGACCAGGTACGGCTGCGCCACCCCGAGCACCACCACGCCCACCACCTGATGGCCGCCCGCCTCGCCGAACGCAGGCCGGACATAGGCAGCGACCCCCTCCACGAGGTGTACGACTTCGCCGCCTGGGCCGCCGAACAGGCCCCCGCCGACTCTCCCCTGGCCGTACTCCCCGTGGTGGCCCACGCCGAGCGCTACCGCGCCCTCGCGGTAGCGGGCCAGGTGCCGAAGGACCCCGCGGCCTCCGGCCACTGGTCCGGCCGCCGCGCCCGCCAGGTGATGAAGGCGGCGTTCGACTGGTGGCTGGAGTGGGAGCACGAGGGTCACCCGCGCCGCCTCATCGACCTCAATTACCTCGCCCACGCGAAGCTCTGCGAGGGCAGGCCCGCCGAGGCGGCCGCACTCCTCAACCGCATAGGCCCGCACGCCACCGAGGGCCCGTGGTCGTACCCCGAACGGGACCCGCACCAGGCCTTCCGCGCCGCGCGCAGCGCCGCGCTCGGGATCGCATGACTCAGCAGTTCGACCTCATCCACCGAAGTGAAGGGACAACCCCGCCATGTCGACGGGCAGTTCTAGCACGAGCGAAAGAAGCAGAGACACCAGCGCCGGCGAGATCCGTACGTACAAGGGGCAGGAGCGAGCCCTGCGAGCCGGCCGCCTGGGCACCACGGGCCTCCTCCTCTCCGTACTGGCCGCGAGCGCCCCGCTCATGGTCGTCGCAGGTGTCATGCCCACCACATACGGCCTGATGGGCATCGTCGGCCAGCCCCTCCTCTTCGTGATCCTCGGCGTGGTCCTGATGCTGTTCAGCGTCGGATACGCCGAGATGAGCCGGCACGTCCACAACGCCGGCGCCTTCTACGCGTACATAGCCCGGGGCCTCGGCCCGACCGCCGGCGCCGGAGCGTCCCTGGTCGCCCTCGTCGCGTACAGCGCCATGCAGGTCGGCATCTACGGCATCCTCGGCTTCGAGATCTCCGGCCTCTTCGCCACCTACCTCGACATCACCATCGCCTGGTGGATCCCCGCGCTCGTCGCCGTGCTGGTCGTCGGCGCGCTCGGCTGGCTCAAGATCGATCTCAACGCCAAGGTCCTCGGCGTCCTGCTGGTCGTCGAATGCGCGCTCGTCGTGATCTTCGACGTGGCAGCGATCGCCGACCCGGCCAAGGAGGGCCTGTCCCTCCAGGCGTTCAACCCCGAGACCCTCACCGGCGCCGGACTCGGCACCGCGCTCTGCTTCTGCATCGCCGCCTTCGTAGGCTTTGAGCAGGCCCCGGTGTACGCCGAGGAGACCAGCCGCCCGCAGATCGTCGTCTCGCGCGTGATGTTCCTCGCCGTCGGCTACGCCGCGCTCTTCCTGGCTCTCAGCGCCTGGGCGCTCAGCGTCGCCACCGGACCCGGCCAGATCGTCAAGGTCGCGGGGGAGCAGGGACCCGGACTCCTCTTCACCCTCACCGAGAGCAGGCTCGGCTCCACCTTCACCGACGTACTCCACGTCCTCTTCGTGACCGGCATGTTCGCCGCCCTGCTCAGCTTCCACAACGTCGTCGCGCGGTACGCGTTCGCCATGGGCCGCGAGGGCCTGCTGCCGGCCTCCTTCGGGCGTACGAACAAGACGAGCGGCGCCCCGGCCGCGGGCTCCCTGCTCCAGTCCGGCGTGTCCCTGGTAATCGTGCTGGCCTTCGCCTTCACCGACGACACCCCGGCCGGCGACCCGACCGTGCCCGTGCTGCACCTGTTCACGTGGATGGGCAACGTCGGCGCGCTCGGCGTCATCCTGCTGATGGCCGCCGCGTCGTTCGCGGTCATCGCCTTCTTCGTACGCCGCGGAGCCGGCCGCGCGCAGGCGGGACGCCTCGCGGCCTCCGGCATCGCGGCGGTCGCGCTCCTGGTCATCGCGTTCTACACGGTCAAGGACTTCGACGTGCTCGTGGGCGCGGGCCCCGGCTCCGCGCTGAGCTGGATCCTGCCGGGCATCATCGGCGTCGCGCTCGTCGGAGGCCTGGTGTACGGCGCGGTACTGCGCTCGGCGAAGCCCGAGGTGCATGCCCGCATCGGCCTCGGCAACGAGGCGTTCCAGCTGGAAAAACAGGCCACCGAAGTCTGACGGAAGTCTGACGGACCCCCGCGGTCGCTGGCTCTTGGCGGCCGCGGGTGTTCGAATTGTTCTGTGACTCCTCAACCACCGGCCGGCCCGGACAGCGGTGGCGCACCCGTCGGCCGCCGCGTCGTCCTCGGCATGCTGGGCCTCGGGGCCGCGGGGCTGGCAACCGCGCCGTACCTCCAGAGCGGGCTGGACTCCTTCCTCGGCGCCGCCGCGGACAAGGACCCCACCGGCCTGACCGGCCTCCTCCCGAACGGCGGCGGCTTCCGCTACTACTCAGTCGCCTCCTCCGTACCGCACAAGGGCCCGGAGAACTACCGGCTGAAGATCGACGGCCTGGTCGACAGGCCCGCCACCTACACCCTCGACGACCTGCGCGCGATGAAGCAGACGCGCATCGTGCGCGACGTCCAGTGCGTCACGGGATGGCGGGTCCCGGACACGCCGTTCGAGGGCGTACAGCTGTCGCGGCTGCTGGCCGCGGCAGGCGTGAAACCGGAGGCCAAGGCGATCCGCTTCACCTGCTTCGACGGTACGTACAGCGAAAGCCTCACCCTCCAGCAGGCCCGCCGCAAAGATGTACTGGTCGCTCTGCGCATGCAGGACAAGCCACTCAGCCACGCGCACGGCGGCCCGGTGCGCCTCTATGTCGCGCCCATGTACTTCTACAAGTCGGCGAAATGGCTCTCCGGTATCACCGTCACGCCCGAGGTGCGGCCCGGGTACTGGGAGGAGCGCGGCTATGACGTCGACGCGTGGGTCGGCCGCTCGAACGGACGCGACGATGCTCCTACGGTCTGAACTTCCCACCCGCCTCAGACGCTTCACCCGCTCCGAGCGCTGGGTACACCGAGCCACCGCAGGCCTGGTGCTGCTGTGCATCGCGACGGCGGCCTGTCTGTACGTACCCCAGCTCGCCGAACTCGTCGGCCGCCGGCACCTGGTGGTCACCGTGCACGAGTGGTCGGGGCTGCTGATCCCCGCGCCGTTCCTGCTCGGCCTGGCCTCCCGCGCCTTCCGCTTGGACCTGGGCAGGCTCAACCGTTTCGGGCCGCACGACCGGCAGTGGCTGCGGGCCGCGCTGCGCCGCGACATGAGCCCCGCGTCGCGCCCCGCGGGGAAGTTCAACGCGGGCCAGAAGCTCTACGCGGGCTGGATCGCCGGCGCGGTGCTGGTGATGCTCGGCACCGGGCTGCTGATGTGGTTCACGGACCTGGCCCCGCTGGTCTGGCGTACGAGCGCCACCTTCGTCCACGACTGGCTCGCCCTCGCCATGGGCATCGTGATCGCCGGACACATCGCAATGGCCCTCATGCGGCCGGAGTCCCGGCGCGGCATGCGCACCGGGACTGTCGACCGCGAATGGGCGGAGCTGGAACACCCGCTGTGGGCAGAGGAGTTGAAAAACTCACCGGACCTAAAGGACGAGTGACAACAGCAGCACGAAGCCCAGCGAGACCACCGAAATGATCGTCTCCATCACCGACCAGGTCTTGATCGTCTGGCCGACGTCCATGCCGAAGTACTCCTTCACCAGCCAGAACCCCGCGTCGTTGACGTGACTGAAGAAGAGCGAGCCCGCACCCACCGCGAGCACCAGCAGCGCGGAGTGCGACGGCGACATGTCGGCCGCGAGCGGGGCGACGAGACCGGCCGCCGAGATGGTGGCCACGGTCGCCGAGCCCGTCGCGAGGCGGATGGCGACAGCGATCAGCCAGGCCAGGAGCAGCGTCGGAATCGCCCAGTCCTTGGAGAAGTCCAGGATCATCTGGCCGACGCCCACATCGATGAGCGTCTGCTTGAAGCCGCCGCCCGCGCCGACGATCATCAGCACGCCCGCGATCGGGGCGAGCGACTTCTCGACGGTCGAGGAGAGACGGTCCTTGGTGAACCCGGCGGCGCGGCCCAGCGTGAAGAGTCCCACCACTACGGCGGCGAGCAGCGCGATCAGCGGCGAGCCGATGACATCGGTGACCCGCTGAACAGCGTTCTCGGGGTTGTCGACGACGATGTCGACGAGCGCCTTGGCCAGCATGAGCACGACCGGCAGCATGACGGTGGCGACGGTCGCGCCGAAGCCGGGACGGCGCTCCAGGTCCTCGGAGGGGCGCTGAAGAACCATCTTCTCGGGCACCGGTACGTCGACCTAGCGGGCGGCGTACTTCGAGAAGACCGGCCCCGCGATGATCACGGTCGGGATCGCCACGACCACGCCGAGCGCCAGCGTGACGCCCAGGTTGGCGCCGATCGCGTCGATCGCGACCAGCGGACCGGGGTGCGGCGGGATCAGCCCGTGCATGACGGACAGGCCTGCCAGCGCCGGGATGCCGATCCGCATGAGGGAGTAGTTGCCGCGCTTGGCGACGAGCAGCACCACCGGGATCAGCAGCACGATGCCGACCTCGAAGAAGAGCGGCAGACCGATGATGCTCGCGATCAGCACCATCGCCCACGGCATCGCCCGGCCGCTCGCCTTCGCGAGGATCGTGTCGACGATCTGGTCCGCGCCGCCGGAGTCGGCGAGCAGCTTTCCGAGGATCGCGCCGAGCGCGATCAGCACGCCGACGCCCGCGACCGTATTGCCGAGGCCGGTCGAGAAGCTGGTGATGGCCCTGTCGAGCGGGGCGCCCGCGAACGCTCCGAGCGCCAGCGACCCGATGGTCAGCGCGAGGAAGGCGTGGAGCTTGAACTTCGTGATGAGCAGGACGATGACGGCAATGCCGGCGAGGACGGCTATCCCCAACTGGCCGTTGCCCGCCGAGGTGATCGGCTCGACGACGCCCGCTGCCAGCGTCTCGACGCTGAGACTGGTCACGGCTCTCTACTTTCTGAAGTCTTGGGAGTCTTGGCGGTCGAGCCGGCGCAGGGCCGCGACGGCTCGTTCGGTGATGTCGTCCGGAGACCCCGAGACGTCCACGGACACGCCCGCCTCGTCCTCCTGGAGCGGTTGCAGGGCGGCGTACTGCGAATCGAGCAGGGTGGTCGGCATGAAGTGCCCCTTGCGCTCCCGCATCCGCTCCTCGATCAGCTCCCGGTCGCCCGTGAGGTGCAGGAATACGGCGTCGGGGGCGGCCGCGCGCAGCCGGTCGCGGTAGGCCCGCTTGAGCGCGGAGCTGCTCACGACTCCGCCGAGCCCGGCCCTGCTGTGTGCCCACTGGCCGATCGCGTCGAGCCAGGGCCACCGGTCCGAGTCGTCCAGCGGGGTGCCGGCCGACATCTTGGCGATGTTGGCCGACGGGTGGAAGTCGTCGCCCTCGGCGTACGGGACGCCGAGCCGGGCGGCGAGCAGGGGGCCGATGGTGGTCTTGCCGGTCCCTGCCACGCCCATCACCACGACGACGTGGGGGCTGTTCATGAGTGGAGTGCCTCGCTGTCTTCTTCGACATCGGTCCGTCGCGCTACTGAAACCTATTAGGTACGACGTATTCAAGACCCTGTGACATAAACGTCGTACTTATGCTTCCCGGAGGGCGCCCCGTAGGCTGAGCCCCATGACCAACCAGGCCCGGGGACTGCACTCCCAGCTGCTGGAAAGCCTCGGTCCCGCGATCACAGCCGGTGAGTATCCGCCCGGCAGCGTGTTGCGTACGGACGAGCTCGCCCAGCGCTTCGACGTATCGCGCACGGTGATCCGCGAGGCGGTCCGGGTCCTGGAATCGATGCACCTCGTGGAGTCCCGCCGTCGGGTGGGCGTGACCGTACGCCCACCCGAGGAGTGGAATGTCTACGATCCGCAGGTGATCCGGTGGCGGCTGGCCGGCGCCGACCGCCCCCGCCAGCTGCGCTCCCTCACCGTCCTGCGGTCCGCCGTGGAGCCGGTGGCGGCGGGACTCGCCGCGCAGTTCGCGACCCCGGAGCAGTGTGCGGAGCTCACCGAGCGCGCGCTCGGCATGGTGGCGACCTCGCGGGGCCGGCAGCTCGACGCGTACCTCGTGCACGACATCGCGTTCCATCGCGTCGTACTGCGTGCATCAGGCAATGAAATGTTCGCCCGGCTCGGTGATGTGGTGGCCGAGGTCCTCAGTGGACGCACCAGGCACCAGGTGATGTTCGAGGATCCGGACCCCGCGGCCGTCACGCTGCACGTCCAAGTCGCCGAAGCGGTAAGGGAAGGCGACGCGGCGCGGGCGGAACGGCTGACCCGCGAGATCGCGGTCGGGGCGCTCCAGGAGCTCGACGTACTCGCCCCCTAATTCGCCCGGAATGTCCACTCCCTTATCCTTCTGTTCGTCTTAAATCAACTCTCTGAACACTCTTGACGCTTGCATGTCCGACCTCCGAGCATTCTCCGCATGGTCTTGTCAGACAGCCGGACAGGTGGCGGCGCACCCCGGCGCATCAGCGCGATGGAAGCCGTCCTCACCCACCTCCGGGACGCCATAGAGCGGGGTGAACTCGTCGTAGGCGAGAAGCTCCCGACGGAGGCAGAGCTCGGAAAGCACTTCGAGGTCAGCCGCTCCGTCGTACGGGAGGCCCTGCGCGCGCTCCAGGCGCTCGGTCTCACGGTGTCCCGGGCCGGCAAGGGCACGTACGTCGCGGCCAGCGGCGCCGACCAGAACCCGATCTTCGGTGCGTACTCCGCCCGGGATCTGATCGAAGTGCGACGGCACGTCGAGATCCCCGTCGCGGGTTACGCTGCTACCCGTCGCACGCAGGACGACGTAGACCTGCTGACGCACCTGATCGGGAAGATGGAGCAGGAGCCCGACCCCACCGCCTGGGTGGCGCTCGACACGCTCTTCCACATTTCCGTCGCCCAGGCGTCGGGCAACCCTGTCTTCCTCAAGATCATCGAAGAGATCAGGGACGCCCTTGCCCGGCAGTCCACCCTTCTGAACCAACTCGGGGACCGACGACGCCAGTCGGACCTCGAGCACCGGGCCCTCGTAGAGGCGATCGTCGGCGGCTCCGAGGGAACGGCGGTGCAGGCCATGGCCGCGCACCTCGAACACGTCGAGATCACGCTCAACACGATCGTGCGGCCCGGTACCGCACAGCACCCCCCCAAATGAAGGCGAAGAAACAGCATGAGTGACCGCACCCTGTCTGCGGCCCCCGCCGGTCCCGCCGATCCCGTATCGACATCCCCACATGTCGATGCGGGTGACGAGGGTTACAGTAAGGACCTGAAGTCCCGCCACATCAACATGATCGCCATCGGCGGAGCGATAGGCACCGGCCTGTTCCTGGGCGCGGGCGGCCGCATGGCCGGAGCAGGCCCTTCTCTCGCCATCGCGTACGCCGTCTGCGGCGTCTTCGCCTTCTTCGTGGTCCGCGCGCTGGGCGAGCTGGTCCTCTACCGCCCGTCGTCGGGCGCGTTCGTGTCATACGCCCGTGAATTCATGGGTGAGAAGGGCGCCTTCGCCGCCGGCTGGCTGTACTTCCTCAACTGGTCGACGACGGCAGTGGCCGACATCACAGCGGCCGCGACGTACGCCCACTTCTGGGCCATGTTCAGCGACGTACCGCAGTGGGTCCTGGCCCTGATCGCGCTCGCCGTCGTCCTCACCGCGAACCTGATCTCGGTGAAGTACTTCGGCGAGATGGAGTTCTGGTTCGCGATCGTCAAGGTCGCCGCCCTGGTGGTCTTCATGGCCATCGGCATCTACCTGGTCGTCACCCAGCACCAGCTCGACGGCCACACCCCCGGCTTCTCCACGATCACTGACGGCGGCGGCCTGTTCCCGGTCGGCATGCTGCCGATGCTCCTGGTCATCCAGGGTGTCGTCTTCGCGTACGCCTCGGTGGAGCTGTGCGGCGTCGCGGCGGGCGAGACCAAGAACCCCGAGAAGATCATGCCGAAGGCGATCAACTCGATCATGTGGCGCGTCGGCATCTTCTACGTCGGCTCGGTCATCCTCCTCGCGCTGCTGCTTCCGTACACGGCGTACTCGGGCGGCGAGAGCCCCTTCGTCACCGTCATGAACAAGCTCGGCGTCGCGGGCGCCGCGGACGTCATGAACCTCGTCGTCCTGACGGCGGCCCTCTCCAGCCTGAACTCGGGCCTGTACTCCACCGGCCGCATCCTGCGCTCCATGGCCCTCTCGGGCTCTGCCCCCAAGTTCACGGGCCGCATGAACAAGGGCCAGGTCCCGTACGGCGGCATCCTCCTGACTGCCGGCTTCGGTGTCCTGGGCGTCGGCCTGAACTACGTCATGCCGGGCGAGGCCTTCGAGATCGTCCTGAACTTCGCGTCGATCGGCATCCTCGGTACGTGGGGCATGATCATGCTCTGCTCTCTGCTCTTCTGGCACCGCTCGAAGGACGGCCGGGTCACGCGCCCGTCGTACCGCCTTCCCTGGGCCCCGTACACCCAGATCGTCACCCTCTTCTTCCTCGCCAGCGTCGTCGTCCTGATGTGGTGGGGCGGCGGAGTCGGCCGTACGACCGTGATGTGCCTCCCGCTGATCGCGGCGGCGCTGGTGGGCGGCTGGTTCGTGGTCCGCAA
This sequence comes from Streptomyces sp. ISL-100, assembly GCF_018614615.1. GTDB lineage: Bacteria > Actinomycetota > Actinomycetes > Streptomycetales > Streptomycetaceae > Streptomyces. The sequence goes on from NZ_JAGGOK010000056.1 coordinate 24,817, forward strand.
GCGGGTCGCCACGCTGGCCGCGGACCACAAGGGCGCCTAGCCCCGCACCGGCGGGACTGCTTCCCGCTCCGCCGAGTGCGGACGGGAGCAGCCCCCGGGGACGCTCCCGGGCGTGTCCTCAATCGCCGGAACGGGCTTGATTTCCGCCCGGACCCGACTCTGCCGACGCGGCTCAATCCGAGTCGCGTCGGCAGAGTCGCTTCCACAAGGTTCGGACCGCGCCTCGCAAGGGTCAGCCCGGGCGTATTCAGCCCGTCCGGCGTTTGAGGACCGGGGTCCGGGGCGGAGCCCCCGACGCGGCGGAGCCGTAAATGTCGCGGCCGGAACCGGGCGGGGTGGGGGAAAGAACCGCCTCCAGCCGAGCCGCGGCCGCCGCCAGCACCATCTCCAGCGCCGCCGGATACCCACTGCGGCCCATCTCCGCCACCAGCACCGGCGCGGTCGCGGCGATGTTCGGATGGCTGTCGGCAGGCAGTCGCGCGTACGTCTCCCGCCAGGCCCGCGCCTCCGTCTCCTGGGCAGCCGATGGCAGCGTGAGCGTGGACGCGTCCAGCGCCGCGAACGCCAGCGTCTGGTCGACGAAGGCGTGATAGACCCGTACCGCCTCGGGGTCGGGGAAACCCGCCCCGCGCAGGATGCCCAGGATCGTCTCCACCGACCGCGTCTCGTTCTCCCGCCCGGTCACCCGCGCGCAGGTCAGCATCGCCGCCTGCGGATGCGCCTGATAGTCGGCGTGCATCATCAGACCCAGCGTCCGCAGGTCCGCCCGCCACTCACCCGTCGGCCGGAACCGCCGCAGCGTACGGCCGATCAGCTCGTCGGCGACCGCGAGCAGCAGGTCGTCGGTGTCCCGGAAATACCGGTAGAGCGCGCTCGGGTCGGCCCCCAGCGCCGCCCCCAGCCGCCGCACGGTGAGCGCCGCCGCCCCGTGCTCGTGGATCAGCCGCAGCGCCGTATGGACGATCAGCTCCTCCGACAGGACCGTGCCCTGCTTGGTGGGCCGCCGGCGCCGCCGCCCCTCCTCCGGCACCACTCGCTCACTCATGGCGCGCACGTTACGACAACACCGTTGACGTGTGAAGGCCCCGCGGAGTTCGATGTGCCGCCCTCGGGGCCGTTGTGGCCCCCCGGTGAAGGAGCTGGCGATGACGCCATCGAAGACCCCGTACGGCAGCGACCCGCCCGCACCCGCCACGCTCACCAGGACCCTCGGCGTCATGACGGCTTCGCCAACGCCGCCTCCAGCACCGCCGCCACTACCAGCATCGGCATCGGCCTGGGCGTCACGGCGGGCGTCGTCTGCCTGCATATGCGTGCCGATGCTCAGCGCGGCCGTCCTGCTCGCCCTCGGCGGCTACCTCTGCTGGACCTTCTCCACCTACCTCCGCCGACCACTTCGAAATCAGCCCGGACAACGGCTGGTTCATGCTCGCGTGCCCCGCCGTGATGGTGCTGAGCGGATTCGTGGCGGCGGCCTGGGCGAAGCGGGTCCGCAAATCCTCTACTTCGTCACCGGCCGCGGCACCGACCCCGACGCGGTCCCCCTGACCGTCTGGCCTTTTCCACCCCGCCACTCCTACCGAAGGAACCCGCACCATGCGCCACAACCCCGCCGACCTCGTCTTCACCGGCGGCCCCGTCCTCACCCTGGACGCCGCCCGCAGCCGCGCCACCACTGTTGCCGTCACGGGCGACCGCATCACCGCAGTCGGCCACGACGAGGTACACGACCTCATCGGCCCGAAGACCGAAGTCGTCGTCCTCGCCGGGCGGTTGCTCGTGCCCGGCTTCCAGGACGCCCACATCCACCCCGTGTCGGCCGGCCTGGAACTGGCGCAGTGCGACCTGACGGCCGTCCGTACGGCGGCGGAGACAACCGCCGCCGTACGGACGTACGCCGACGCCCACCCCGACCGGGAGTGGATCACCGGCGGCGGCTGGTCAATGGAGGCGTTCGCCGGCGGCAGCCCCACCAAGGACCTGCTCGACGCGGTCGTTCCCGACCGCCCCGTCTACCTGCCCAACCGGGACCACCACGGCGCCTGGGCCAACACCCGTGCCCTGCGCCTCGCGGGCATCGACCGCACCACCCCCGACCCCGCCGACGGCCGTATCGAGCGAGACGCCCACGGCGAGCCCACAGGCCTCCTCCAGGAGGGCGCGATGGACCTGGTCGCCCGCCTCACCCCACCGTCCACCCCCGCCGACCGGCTCGCCGCCCTGCTCCGCGCCCAGCGACTGCTCCACTCGTACGGCATCACCGCCTGGCAGGACGCCATCGTCGGCACCTTCGGCGCGATGGAAGACCCCGCCGACGCGTACGTCGCCGCCGCCCGCGACGGCTCACTCACCGCCCGCGTCACCGGCGCCCTCTGGTGGGACCGCGAACGCGGCGCCGAGCAGATACCGGAACTGGTCGCACGCCGGTCGGAACTGAGCCACGGCCGCTTCCGCGCCGGATCCGTGAAGCTCATGGTCGACGGAGTGGCCGAGACGGGCACCGCCGCGCTCCTCGATCCCTACCTGGACAGCTGCGGCTGTGCCACGGCCAACCGGGGCACCAGCTTCATCGACCCCGCCGACCTGCGCCGGTACGTCACGGAGCTGGACGCCCTCGGCTTCCAGGCCCACTTCCACGCGCTCGGAGACCGCGCCGTACGTGACGCCCTGGACGCGGTCGAAGCGGCCCGCAGCGCCAACGGCCACCGGGACACCCGCCCCCACCTCGCCCACCTCCAGATCGTCCACCCGGACGACATCGCCCGCTTCAGGGAGCTCGGCGCCACCGCCAACATCCAGCCCCTGTGGGCGGCGCACGAACCGCAGATGGACGAACTCACCATCCCCTTCCTCGGGGACGAACGAGCCGGATGGCAGTACCCGTTCGGCGCACTGCTGCGCTCCGGTGCCACCCTCGCCGCGGGCAGCGACTGGCCGGTCAGCAGCCCCGACCCGATGCACGGCATCCACACGGCGGTCAACCGCGTCGAGCCGTACGGCGACGGCCCCGTCTTCCTCCCGGAACAGCGCATCGGCCTCACGGACGCCTTCGCCGCGTACACGGCCGGCTCCGCGTACGTGCACCACCTCGACGACACGGGAAGCATCCGCCCCGGAGCTCTCGCCGACCTGGCCGTGCTCGACCGCGACCCGTACGCCGCGCGGCCCGAGGAGATCGCGGCGACCCGCGTCGCCCGCACCTACGTCGGCGGGCGGAAGGTCTACGACGCCGGTCTGTAGAGCGAGTACGGTGCGGGAAACGGGGGCGTACTCGTCGCGCGAGGAAGGAAGTTCACCTATGACACAGCAGGTCCAAGGCGTAATCGCACCGGGGAAGAACGAGCCGGTGAGGGTGGAGACCATCCTCGTCCCGGACCCGGGACCGGGCGAGGCCGTCGTCAGGGTCCAGGCGTGCGGCGTCTGCCACACCGACCTGCACTACAAGCAGGGGGGCATCAACGACGACTTCCCCTTCCTCCTCGGCCACGAGGCGGCGGGCATCGTCGAGTCGGTCGGCGAGGGCGTCAGCGACGTCGCCCCCGGCGACTTCGTCATCCTCAACTGGCGTGCGGTGTGCGGCCAGTGCCGGGCGTGCCTGCGCGGACGTCCCCAGTACTGCTTCGACACCCACAACGCCGAACAGAAGATGACCCTGCTGGACGGCACCGAGCTGTCCCCGGCGCTCGGCATCGGCGCGTTCGCCGAGAAGACCCTCGTCGCGGCAGGCCAGTGCACCAAGGTCGCCCCGTCCGTCTCGCCGGCCGTCGCGGGCCTGCTCGGCTGCGGCGTCATGGCCGGCATCGGCGCGGCCATCAACACCGGCCAGGTCGGCCGCGGCGACTCGGTCGCCGTCATCGGCTGCGGCGGTGTCGGCGACGCGGCCGTTGTCGGGGCCAGGCTCGCCGGCGCGGCGAAGATCATCGCGGTCGACATCGACGACCGCAAGCTGGAGACCGCCCGCACCATGGGCGCCACCCACACCGTCAACTCCCGCTCCACGGACCCCATTGAAGCCATCCGCGAGCTCACCGGCGGATTCGGCGCCGACGTCGTCATCGAGGCGGTGGGCCGCCCCGAGACGTACAAGCAGGCATTCTACGCCCGCGACCTGGCCGGCACCGTAGTCCTGGTCGGCGTACCGACTCCCGACATGCGGCTCGACCTCCCACTCATCGACGTCTTCGGCCGCGGCGGGGCCCTCAAGTCGTCCTGGTACGGCGACTGTCTGCCCTCCCGCGACTTCCCGATGCTGATCGACCTGCACCAGCAGGGCCGTATCGACCTCGCCGCCTTCGTCACCGAGACCATCGGCCTCGGCGACATCGAGAAGGCCTTCGCGCGCATGCACGAGGGCGACGTACTGCGCTCGGTGGTGGAGTTCTCATGACGGCCGCATCCGCACCCTCACCCGCCCGCATCGACCACCTGGTCACCTCGGGCACCTTCTCCCTTGACGGCGGCACCTGGGACGTCGACAACAACGTCTGGATCGTCGGCGACGACACCGAGGCGATCGTCATCGACGCGGCCCACGACGCGGACGCCATCGCCGCCGCACTCGGCGGCCGTACGCTGCGCGCGATCGTCTGTACGCACGCCCACAACGACCACATCGACGCCGCTCCGGCCCTCGCCGCCGCCACCGGCGCCCCCATCCTGCTCCACCCCGACGACCTGCCGCTGTGGAAGCACACCCACCCCGACCGCGCCCCCGACGGCGAGCTCACCGACGGACAGACCCTCACCGTCGCCGGCACCACGCTGACCGTCCTGCACACCCCGGGCCACGCGCCCGGCGCCGTCTGCCTGTATGCGCCGGAACTGGCCACCGTCTTCACCGGCGACACCCTCTTCCAGGGCGGCCCCGGCGCCACCGGCCGGTCCTTCTCCCACTTCCCGACGATCGTCGACTCGATCCGCGACCGGCTGCTGACCCTGCCGCCGGACACGGAGGTACGTACCGGCCACGGCGACGCGACCACCATCGGCGCGGAGGCCCCGCATCTTCAGGAGTGGATCACCAGGAGGCACTGAGAAACAGAAAAACCCCCAGTTCAACTGGGGGTTTTCGCTGGTGTCCGAGGGGGGACTTGAACTCTCCACTCGGGCACCAGCTCATTAGTTAGCTGACCTGCGAGAACGTACCCTCTGAGTCCCCTTCGAGGCTGTGAGGGTCGGTCAGCTCACCTGCTGTTTCTGCCCGCTCCTGGCCGCTGTTGGTCATGCGTTGGCCACGTGGCCAACCGTTCCAGCTCAGGCCAATAGAGCCTCCCGCCTGGTCGAGGACCACGCTCACTCAGTCCAGGGACGCCAACGCACCCGCTATCAGAGAACGTGCCGCAGCTCCCCGCGCGGCCCCCTGCGAGAGCCGCTCAAAGGCTCGGGCGTACAGCTCGACCTGGCTGGGCTGCGTGAGGGTGGAAGCAGCATCCAACGTGTCCGCGTGCACCCTGGTGTCGTCGAAGATCGTGAAGGTTGGCATGGGCCACACAGTCCGTTGCGCTGAAAACGGGACGATACCCACGGCAACGTTCTGGAGATCCATAACCCCGAGCAAGTGGCCAAGCTGCGCGGCCATGGTCTCGGCGCTGCACAGCCGGTACCGCAACACCGCCTCCTCCAGTACGAACGAGAAGCGCCGGGAGCCGTTGCTCAGCACCGCGTTACGCCTTATGCGGGCCACGACCGCATCACTCACGTCGTCCGGGGTTCCCCGGAAGTCCGCGATGGATGACAAGAGGGCAGCGGCGTATCCGGGTGTCTGGAGGAATCCAGGGATCACGTCAGAGACGTAGACGCGAAAGATCTTGGTTTGTTGGTACAGGTCGCCTGTGGACTCTTGCAGGCGACGGAGACCGCTCCGCTGGAGTCGCCTCCACTGCACATGAGCATCGGCGGACTGCCTGTTTGCCGCGATCAAGTCAGGGGCCTGATCATCAGTGGCGCAGGCCCGGCACCACGCTTTGATGTCCGTGTCAGAGGGAGGGGTCTTTGCGTTCTCAATCCGGGACGACTTCGACTCTGACCAGCCGCACCTGACAGCCAGCTCCCGCCCGCTGATCCCCGCATCCTTCCGAATCTCACGCAGACGCCCGGCAAGATCTTCGCGGGCCTTCTGAACGCTCGAAGAGGGGTGCGGGGGCATGGAGCTGGCCTTCGTCAGATCTTGTAGAGGTGGTGCGGGATCGCTCGCTCCCAGACTGCTTCGAAGGCAGCGGAGCACAGCTTTACGGTCTCCGGCTCGGCTGTGATCTCATCCTCGACCACCGCGCCGTCACCAGAGAAGTGGTGCACACGGAGAAGCGTGCCGTCGAACAGCCAGAAGTCATTTCCCGGCAGGGGGATGCTGGTGGCCCGTCGTCGTGACAGCCACCGAACTTCCTCACCCGCCGTGACGTTGGCGTGAGTGACGTAGTGCTCCCAGCGGATGTACTCCGATACGGGCTCGGAGACCACCCGGGCCCGTCGGACCGCTACGCCCCGGGCCACGGTGTCCGTGATCAACTGGTCATAGGGATGCCACCAGGATTCGCGGTCCTCCCAGTTGATCCGCTCACCACGCTTCCACGCCTCGAACCGGTCTGTCGAGGCGTAGGAGTCGCGTAGCTCCAGGTGGACGGCAGACCGCTCACACTGGCCAAGCAGCTCAGCGAAGCTGGGCACGCTCGACGGCATCACACGCCTCCCTGATCATCGGGATCATCCGGGCCGGAATCCTGACGATGGCTTCGCTGTCAGGCACCGGGCCGTTCGCGGGGCTGCTTGCCTCGCACTCCGCCTGAGTCTCGGTGCTCGGCTTCCACCCCTGCAACAAGATCTCCTGAGCTTCCGCGTCCGCCCACACGGTGGGGCAGTGGTCCCGGTCGGTGTCGGGGTCGATTCCAACGAACTCTACGGCCATGGCTGGCTCCCTGGTCTAGGTGCTTGCTCGGGCTTGCATCAGCTTCGTTGAACTGTGGAGACAGCGTCAATACCGCTATCAGTCATGCCAATTGGCGTGCAAGCTCATGCAAGTTTGTAGAGCCCGACACTCGCCACTTCCTACGGTCGGCACATCGACGCGGAATCGACTGGGAGGGCGGGCCATGGTGGGCGAAGGCAGGATGCACGACACGCGAGCGACTGATCACATGGGCAGCAGCGAGGCCCGACGGTTTCTCTCCCGTCTCTCCGGGGCTCTGGGAGTCGGCGGCGTGCTCATGGTGCGCAAGTCCGGCCCTGGACCGGAGGGGGCGGACGTTGTCCCTGGCGACGGACTGAAGTGGCCTAAGTGCGAGTGCGGAAGCCCCCGTTGCCCGGACTACGTCCTCCCGGCGAAGTCCGCTACGGAAGACCTGAGTCCCAGGGTGGCCGAAGCCAACAGGCGGAGTCGTAGGGGCGGACTGTGAGCATCAAGACGGCCATGCGGTACGTGGTGCACCGGATCATGGAGCACCCGGATACGGACGTGAGCTTTGGGGCCGAGTGCCTTCACTGCATGTGGAAGGCGACGCCTGCCGATGACTCGGCGGCTGTCGATGTGGAGTGCATGACCCACACCGGCCGGTCTGGCCACGCTGCCTTTCGGCGCATCCGTACGTCGTTCGCGATGGTGGTTCGCGCCGAGTAGAGACCCCCGCCCCGGTGGATCACGGCCCTAGGACAGCCAGAGTGCCCGCCGGGGCGGGTCAGCAAGTGCAGTGCACCACTCCCATTTGAGAGAGGTACCACGCATGACCGCAGTCCCCGAATTCGAGTTCCGCACGTCGAGCGCGTGCCAGTACAACAACAATGACCCGCGCTGTGTCGAGGTCGCGACCAACGTCCCCGGCACGGTCGCGGTCCGCAACTCCGTGACCGGCCGAACGGTTGAGTTCACCGCCGTGGAGTGGGCGGAGTTCCTTCCCGGTGCCAAGCTGGGGGAGTTCGACGTCACAGCGTAGGGAGTCGTCATGCAGCAGTGCCCCCGGTGTGGTGGCAGCGCGGAGAGAGACCCGGAGCACTCCGGGGTGATGCGCTGCCTGTCGTGCTGGGAAGTGTGGGCACTGCCGACTGAACGACGTTGTCCAGGTGTAGGCCGGGGCACCTTCGCCTCCGCGCTGCGGTTGTTGGAGGAGCACCGGGATCTGAACCGCTGATCCAACAAACGAATGCCCCTGCCGTGATCGGCAGGGGCATTCTTTGGTTTGTTCGAGCGGTCAGAGCAGAGCGCGGAACGGGTTGGCGGCAACGACAGGAACGGGAGCGGGCGACCGCTTCACCTGAACGGGGGTCTCCTTCAGATCCGGTCGATAAGCGTCCATCTGGACGACCTTGGCCCCGTTGCTTTCCATTACTGTCCGCTTCGCCGGCCCCGGCTCCTTGGGCAGCGCTGCGTGACGGGAATCGCCATCGCGGACAGTGAAAACGGTGGCAGGGCGACCGGTCTTCCCTGACCGTTCGACAGTTACGACGATTTCGGGAAGGGCCTTGACCTCACTCGCACTTGCTCCCACATACGGAAGGACCTGAGACGACGTGGCCCGACCGCCGTGCATCTCGATGCGGGCACGTACCTTGTCCGCGAGGCTGAGCGGCTGACGCTTCACCTTCGGAGCATCAGCCCCCTTGGTGATGCGTACCGCGTCCTGGACGGAGCGACGTACGAGCGTGAACGCGGCCGACAGCATCTCTTCCGTGATGGTCTCGGAGCACTCGGAGGCGGCCAGACAGGCCGCGACCCTGAGCGTCTGCTCTGCTGTCCGTTCGATGAACACGGCTTGTCCCTCGGGCAGAGTCTCACCCAGGATGCGGGCGTACCGGCGCACGATCCGCCACAGCGGCCGGGCGTCTTCCGCAAGCGTGATCACACGGGGCCGGGCAGTGGCCCAGCCGTAAGCGTCGGACAGTTCCCTACCGTCCACCTCGGGCAGGCTCACTCGGTCGTCATCGAGCATCGGCACCGAACCGAGGAGGAAGGGAAGGATGCGGTTGTACGAGCCTCCGGCCGCTTCCGACTCACCCACGTACTTGGCCCAGTCGGACGGCGTTATGTGGGAGTGGAGCACCATGGCAGGGTCTCGGACTTCCTGAGCCTCTTCCTTGGTGGTGTTGCGCAGCGTTGTCCCATCCCACGCCGCCCGGAGTTTGGTTGTGAACGAGGGGTCACGCTTGACCCGCTTCAACACCTCCGTCCACTCCTCTTCAACCACGACACAGCGTCGGTCGGTCCCCGCCTCTGTCTCCGCTGTCGCTTCCTGTTGCTGCCACAGGTGATGCACCATGCTCGCGCCAGAGGTGATGCCGGATGTGGTGTGGGTGGCCAGGAAGCGGCCTAGCGACCGGTCCAGGACGTGAAGCGCTGCGCGGAGCGCGGTTCCCTTTCCCCTGCCCGTTCCGGCCACCAGGGCCGACCACAGGAGCACGGGGCGAGCGTTGCCACGGGATGACACCTTGACCGTGCCGCCGATGGCAGCCGACCACATCGACAGTGCGGCGACGTACACCCCCAGCGCGTCCGCTTCCAGGAACGGGGCGATCTTGCGGACCGCGCGGCCGATCGGACCGTACAGAACGGGGGTGTTCATGCTGCCTCTATCTCAAGAAGGGTTAGTTGGGTAGCCACTGGCCGGGGGTGCCGGGCGCACTCAGGGCCCGGCACGGTGAACGCGGCACTCAGGCCGCTGCCGCTTTTCCCTCGGATGCGTCCTGGTGGGCCAGGTCGTACGCGTGCCTGACGTGCATCGGGACGCGTCCCTGAGCGGACAGGTTCGGCCAGCCGTTCTGTCGGGCCCATGTCCGGATCATCCGGTTGCGCTCCCGCTCACTCATCCCGGAACCGTCCACCCCGGCAGGCTCGGGAAGTGGGTCACGACCGACCAACTCACCGGCACGGACAGCTGATTTGAACGTGCCAGGCTCCCGCACGTCCATGCAGGGGATGCCACGCTCCTGCGCGTCCCTCAGCTTGGTTGCGTTGCGCTCCCCACCCTCACCCAAGATGAGCAGAGCCGTGCTGTCATCGGCACGTCCGACCACCTGATAGCCAAGGTTCCGGACAGCTTCCCGCGCGTCGTCCCAGTCGTACCCCGGTACCTCACCGGCCAGCATCACGGACCGGACAAGCTCAGGCTCAGTCGCTTCCTCGCACTCCGCACCGCCCGGCAGATACGGGCACAGGAACAGAAGTACCCGACCGTGGACGACGACCAGACAGGGCGATTCCTGGGCTCGGTGTGGGAGCCGTGCGGCAATCGGGCCTGTGACGGCGGCCTGGCTCACCACTGCCTCCGGGACGCTCCCCTGTGGACGGTCTACGCCGCCGCTGGTGTCCGCCGCAGTGAAGCTCTGGGCATGAAGTGGTCGCTCGTCCGCTGGGACGAGGGGGCTATTGAGCTGGGGTGGGTCGTGGTCGAGGAGGGCAACACCTATCGGCTCCGGAAGCTCACCAAGGACGGCGACGACAACGCCGTCATCTACGTGGATCAGTCCGTGATGAGCGTCCTGAAGCGGCAGAGGGAGCGCCAGGACGCCGAGCGGAAGCGGCTCGGCTCCGCGTGGGTCGATCATGACCTGGTGTTCGCTCGTGACGGCTTCAAGCTCTACCGGGGTGAGGCAGGCGGCCCGCAGGACCCCGAGAAGGTCTCGGCTCGGTGGCGCACCCTGCGCAGCCGGTTGAAGCTGCCTGAGGAGTTCCGCATTCACGACTGGAGGCACAGCAAGGTCACGAACGATCTGGAGGCCGGGGAGAACCCTGTCGAGGTCTCCGCGAACGTTCGACACCACTCGCCGGGCTACACCATGTCCCGGTACGGCCACTCACGTAAGGACGGAGCCCGGAAGCTCGCCGCCTCCGGTGCGGGCCGACTCGGCCTCTCATCCCTGGTCTGACCAGGCGATTCACTGGGCTGTTGGTCACGTGGTTGGTCACGCCACAGCCCTGAAATGCAGAAAACCCCACGTGAAGTGGGGTCTCAGCTGGTGTCCGAGGGGGGACTTGAACCCCCACGCCCGATAAAGGGCACTAGCACCTCAAGCTAGCGCGTCTGCCATTCCGCCACCCGGACAAGGTGTCTGTCTCGCGGCCCTGGGCCGTTCCGACGTGGAAAACCATAGCAAACATTCAGACCCCCTGATCACACCCCTGGTCAGCAGCGGGAGGATGAGGGGGACCACCAGCAACGCCAGTGGGAGGAAGCAGCGTGAGCGAGTCGAAGACGGCCGGCCAGGACAGGACGGTCTCGGGCGAGGACGAGGTCGTCGATCTCTGTCGTGACCTGATCAGGATCGACACCAGCAACTACGGAGACCACTCGGGGCCGGGGGAGCGGGCGGCGGCGGAGTACATCGCGGAGAAGCTCGCCGAGGTGGGGCTCGAACCGCAGATCTTCGAGTCCCACCCGGGGCGGGCCTCCACCGTGGCCAGGATCGAGGGCGAGGACCCGTCGAAACCCGCGTTGCTCATCCACGGGCACACCGACGTCGTACCGGCCAACGCCCAGGACTGGACGCACCACCCCTTCGCGGGCGAGATCGCGGACGGCTGTGTGTGGGGCCGGGGCGCGGTGGACATGAAGGACATGGACGCGATGACCCTCGCGGTCGTACGCGACAGGATGCGCAGCGGCCGCAAGCCCCCGCGCGACGTCGTGCTGGCCTTCCTCGCAGACGAGGAGGCGGGCGGTACGTACGGGGCGCGGCATCTCGTCGACAAGCACCCGGGCCTCTTCGAGGGCGTCACGGAGGCGATCGGCGAGGTCGGCGGCTTCTCCTTCACCGTCAACGAGAACCTGCGGCTGTATCTCGTCGAGACCGCGCAGAAGGGCATGCACTGGATGCGGCTCACCGTGGACGGCACGGCGGGGCACGGCTCGATGACCAACAACGACAACGCGATCACCGAGCTGTGCGAGGCCGTGGGGCGGCTCGGGCGGCACAAGTGGCCGGTCAGGATGACCAAGACCGTACGGTCCTTCCTGGACGAGCTCTCCGACGCGCTCGGCACCCCGCTCGACCCCGAGGACATGGACGCGACGCTCGCGAAGCTCGGCGGCATCGCGAAGATGATCGGCGCCACGCTGCGCAACTCCGCCGCCCCGACGATGCTCGGTGCCGGGTACAAGGTGAATGTGATCCCCGGGCAGGCGACGGCGCATGTCGACGGGCGGTTCCTGCCCGGGTACGAGGACGAGTTCCTCGCCGACCTCGACCGGATCCTCGGCCCGCGCGTGCGGCGCGAGGACGTGCACGGCGACAAGGCCCTGGAGACCAGCTTCGACGGGGACCTCGTCGAAGCGATGCAGCTGGCGCTGAGGGCCGAGGACCCCATCGCGCGGGCCGTCCCGTACATGCTCTCCGGCGGCACCGACGCCAAGTCCTTCGACGACCTGGGGATCCGCTGCTTCGGCTTCGCGCCGCTGAAGCTGCCGCCCGAGCTGGACTTCGCCGGGATGTTCCACGGCGTCGACGAGCGAGTCCCGGTGGACGGGCTGAAGTTCGGCGTACGCGTCCTGGACCGCTTCCTGGGCCAGTGCTGACCGGCTAAGTGCTGAAACGACTTTCCAACTAATCGGCCGGACGTGCTATTTGACTGAAAAGAGTGAAAGGGAACATACGCTAGTAGCCCCGGCACTTTTCCTTCGTTACTCGGTGTGCGGTCCGCGGCTGGGATCGCATTTGCCAACTAGGAGGAAACGTAATGATCAAGAAGGTCGTCGCTGCTGCGGCTGCTACTGGTGGTCTGGTTCTCGCCGGCGCGGGTATGGCCGTCGCTGACTCGGGTGCCCAGGGTGCTGCTGTCGGGTCCCCCGGCGTGCTTTCGGGCAACGTCGTTCAGGCCCCGATCCACGTGCCGGTGAACGTGTGCGGCAACACGGTCTCCGTGATCGGGCTGCTGAACCCCGCCTTCGGCAACACCTGTGTCAACAAGTGACGTTGTGCATGAACCCGTAAGGGTCTGAGTCCCGGGTGGCCCCGGAGTGCGCTGCAACGCACTCCGGGGCCACTGGGAATTCGGCTCGCGGCCGGCACAACGTTCCGCGGGCATTCGGTGAAGGTAAGAGGCAGAGGAACGTACCAATGCGTCAGGTAACGAGAAAGAGCCTGATCACCGTGGCGGCCGCGAGTGGTCTGCTGGCCATGAGCGGCGGCAACGCGCACGCCGGCTCAGGGGCCGAAGGGTCCGCTTCGGACTCCCCGGGCGTGCTCTCCGGGAATTCCGTGCAGGCTCCCGTGCATGTCCCGGTCAATGTGTGCGGGAACACCGTGAACGTCATCGGTGTGCTCAATCCGGCGATGGGCAACAGCTGCGCCAACGGCTCGCAGAGCTCGCACCCCGGCAAGAACAACGGCGGCGGATCGACGGCCAAGGGGCGCACGAGCGACTCACCCGGTGTCGGCTCTGGCAACAACGTCCAGGCACCGGTCCACGTGCCGGTGAACGCCTGCGGGAACACGGTCACCGTCGGCGGCCTCGGCAACGCGGCCACGGGCAACGACTGCGCCAACGACTCGACAGGTACCCCGCCGGGGCACGGCCCCGGGAAGCCTCCGGGCAAGCCGGGCAAGCCGGGCAAGCCGGGTGAGCCGGGCAAGCCGGGTGAGCCGGGCAAGCCCGGAGAGCCGGTGGAGCCCACGGAGCCGGGTAAGCCGGGGACTCCGGGCGAACCCACGGAGCCCGGAGTGCCGGCGGACCCGGACGAGCCGGCGACGCCCGGCAAGCCGGACAGTCCGAACGGCCCGGACACCCAGACCGTCACGCAGCCCAAGGGCAGCGACGTGCTCGCGCAGACCGGCGCCGGCGCTCCGCTCGGCGTGGTGATCCCGGCGGGTGCGGGGCTGCTGCTGGCCGGTGCGGTGCTGTACCGCCGGTCGCGCTCAGCGACGTAAGGCAGGAAATGTGCCGGTACGGCCGGCATGGAACGGAGCGGGCCCCGCGATCGCGAGGCCCGCTCCGTCTTCACCAGGTGGCACGCAGCTGGCGAATGATCCGCCTGCGCAGCCGCACGCGACGGCTGCCGTCCCGGCGCAGAGTCAGTCGGTCCAACTCCCAGTGTCCGTACTCGGCATGGTCGGTCAGCAGGCGCGTCGCATCCTTGCGGGAGACCCCGCGTGGCACGTACACGTCGACAAATTCGTATTCCGGCATCGCATCTATTGTGCGTGCAGAGCCCCAGTACGGATAGCGTCTGCACTATGTCTGATGCTGCGCAGCCCACCGCTGCCGAGGTACGCGCCGCCGCCGAGGCGGTCAAAGTCGCGCTCGACCGTCACCTCGACGCGGTCGAACGCCGCACCGGGGACGACGACCCTGCCGTCTACGACGCGTTCAACGAGCTTGCCGCGGCCGCCGAGGCGTACGACGAGCGGCTCTACGACCGCTATGACGAGGTCACGCCCTTCGAGATTCCGGGATCCGACGACTCCCTGCCCCCTTACACCGGGCCGGAGGAGCCCAATGCGGTCACCATCCTGATCCGCCGCGACTACGCGGTGGTGGAAACCCAGCGGCTGCTCGCGCAGGCGCAGCGGATCGCCGATCTCGACCCGGACGTCGACGCCCCGGCGATCGAGGTCGAGGTCGAGGTCGATGCCGAGGTTGGCTCCGAGGAGCGCGGCAACGCGGTGGCGATCGTCGGCGGCAGCGTCCATGCGGCGCTCGGAGTGCTCTTCGGGGAGTACGAACCGGATGAAATCGCTTCCCGGCACCAGGAATTCGGCCTGGAGGAGGGCGACTCCACCCTGTGGGTGGCCGCCTCGGACGACCTGCCCGAGCCGGGGGAGTGGCTGAGCGCCCCCTTCGAGCAGGTCGATCCGCAGCGGGTCGTGTGCCGCTTCGACGTCAGCTCCGTCTTCGACGACGAGTTCGACGAGACCGACGGTCCCGACCAGGGCTGACCGCCTCTGACCGCCGGCCCGCACCGGGTGTTCTAGGGCGCCGGCTGCTCGGCCGGGGGCTGGAGCAGGGTGCGCAGACGAGTGGTACGGGGCCGGTCCGGGATTTCGGTCACCGCGCGGGGCAGGGCCTGGTCGACGCCGTGGACCACGGACAGGTGCCGTTCGCCGCGGCTGAACGCGGTGTAGATCCACGGGCGGCTCAGCGCCGGGGCGGCGTCGCCGGGCAGCACGACCACGACCGCGGGCCACCGCATCCCGGTCGCCTGGTGCGCCGTGAGCGCCCAGGCGTGCCGCACCGCGGTCTCCACCCTCTCCTTGGGTACGACGATGGGCGTGCCCTCGCAGTCGAGGTGCAGGCCGTCGGCGTCTGCCGATACGACCGAGCCGGGCAGCGTCCGGCCGGGCGCCGGGACGTACGCGACCCGGTCTCCCGGGTCGAAGCCGCCGAAGCGGCCCGGGCCGGGGTTGAGCCGCTGCTTGAGCGCGGCGTTCAGCGCTCGGGTGCCCGCGGAGCCGCCGTGGCCCGGGGTGATCACCTGGGTCTGGGCGGGGGAGACCCCGAAGGCGCGCGGCACCGAGTCGGCGACCAGCTGGACGCTGCGGTGCACCGCCTCGCCCGCGTCACGCACGGGGACGATCACCACCTCCTTGCCGGGCGCCTCCACCTGGTTCAGCTCCCCGATCCCGATGCCGGAGACCAGCTCGCCGATCGGCCCGGGATCGGGCGTACGCGAGACGACATGCGGGCACGCGCGGGCGGCCAGCAGGTCCGCGAAGACCCGGCCCGCGCCTGCGGAAGACAGGACGCCGGGGTCGCCGCTGAGGACGAGCCGGGTGCCGTCCGCCAGCGACTCCACGAGGACCGCGGCGGTCTCGACGTCCAGCTGCGGGGCGTCGAGCACGACCAGTAGATCGAGGGCGAGTGTGCCGTCCCCGTCCCGGCCGGGGCCTTCGGTTCCGGCGACCAGCCCGGAGAGGGTGACGGACGCCGACGCGTCGCCGATCGCCGCGGCGACGCGCCGTCGGCCGTCGGCGCTGTGCGACGCGGCGTACGCCCGAGGGCCGGCCCCGCGCGCGACGGCGACCAGCGCGGCCGGTTCGGCGCGGGCGGCCTCGCCGCCGCTGTGGGCGACCAGGCCGTTCGCCGCGACGACGCGGACCAGCTCGGCGGCGGAGGGCGGGACGGGCCCCGCGTCCCAACCAGCGGTTTCCTTCGCCTCATTGCCGAACGTACTGGCCAGCCGGGCGAGGCCGTCGGCGAGACTTTCCTCGGCGAGGGCGTACCGCTCGAGCCCCAGCAGAACCTCCACGGGCTCGTCGCCCTCGGCGCCCTCGTCGGCTCCGCCGTCCTGGAAGACCAGCACCACACCCTCGGCGACAGCGTTCTGAATGGCCTCGTCCGGGTCGGGCACCTTGTGCTCGGCAAGCGCCTTGCGGACGGCGCCGGACTCCAGGGCGGTGTGGCCCTGGACCGCCGCCCGCTCCAGGAGCCAGCCGACGAGCGCCGCCGTCCTGCGCTCGTCGGCTGGACCGCACTCCGCGCCGAGCAGGGCGCGCGCGAACCCGTCGGCCTGTTCGGGCCGCACAGCGGGTACGGACAGCAGCTGCCAGGGGTCGTCGCGCAGCACCTGCCCGGCCTGCTCCCCGAGGACGCCCGCGACCGCCCCGGCGAGCGCCTCCGGGGCACCGCCCTCGGCCAGCACGGCCCGTACGGAAGCCACGGCTTCGGGCGCGACGGTGACCGCCCCGGCCGCCTGCGCCACCGGCGTGGGAGCCGGAGTGGGCGGGGGCGCGGGCGCGACACGGCGCGGCGCGGGCGCCGGGGACGCGAAGAACGCCTCCCCGGACTTGGCGCCGCTCTCCACGGCCCGTACGGCCGCGAGCAGATCGGCGGCCTGCCCGCTCAGCTTGGCACCGGCCTCCACGGGCGCGGTCTTCTCGGCCTTGCGCCGCTCAATCCGCTCCCGCAACGCCCGCTGAGCAGCAAGCTCAGCCTCAGCCTCGGACAACTGCGGCACAGTGGCCGCTTCTTCCCCCTCCGCCGGGCTTCCACCGACACCGTCCGAGGCCCCTTCACCGGTCCCGGCGGGGTGGCCTGCGGTGTCGCCGCTGTCCAAGTGCTCTTCGGAATCCGCCGCGCCAGCGTCCGCATGGCCGTGACCGCCGTCGGCGGACGGCCTTGCGGTGCCCGCCGCGTTTTCGTCGGGACCGCCTGAGCGCCCTTCGTGGGCGCTGTTCGAGGGCTCCTCGGCGTCTGCCGCGCCCGCGCCGGTGTCCGTCGACCGGCCGGCGGGGCTGTCACCGGCGTCGGCGGACGGCCCTTCGGCGGCTGCCATGTCGGTGGCGGTGGCGGCTGGTTCGCCCGTGGTGTTCTCGGCGGCATCCGCTTCGGCGGTGGGGTGGGGGTTGTCGGCGGCGTGCACGTTGGTACCTGCGTTCTCGTTCGCGTCCGTCGGGGCCGCTGCCGCACGCGCGTCGGCCGGGGCGTCGGCTCCGGGGCCGGGCTCGGTGTGTGTCTTCGCGTTGTCCCCGGCGGCTCCCGGCGCCGGGACCGCCGGCTCGGCGGTCGGCTCGGTGTCGGCCGCCGCGGTCGTGTCGCGGTGTTCGGCCGGGGATCCGGGGGTTGCCCCCCGGGGAAGCGCAGTCACAGCGTGCTCCAGTCCTGGTCGGGATAGCGGTGCACGGGCGCCGACACATCGTCGAGCGCCTGGCAGATCTCGTCTGGAAGACTAAGCGCCTCCACTGACAATGCCTCCGCGAGCTGCCGCGCGTTGCGCGCGCCCACGATCGGGGCCACCACCCCCGGCCGGTCGCGGACCCACGCGAGGGCCACCTGGAGAGGGGTGGTGGCCAGGCCGTCCGCCGCTGTCGCCACCGCGTCCACGATGCGGCTCGCCGCCTCGTCGAGGTACGGCGCGACGAACCCGGAGAGGTGCTCCGAGCCGCCGCGCGAGTCCGGCGGTACGGAGCGCCGGTACTTGCCCGTGAGTACGCCCCGGCCGAGCGGCGACGACGGCAGCAGACCGACCCCCAGATCGAGCGCGGCCGGCAGCACCTCCCGCTCCACACCGCGTTGGAGCAGCGAGTACTCCATCTGCGTGCTGGCGAGCCGGGTGCGTACACCGGGTGCCGCGAGCTGCCAGGTGGCGGCCTTCGCCAGCTGCCAGCCGGAGAAGTTGGACACCCCCGCGTACCGCGCCCGGCCGCTGCCGACCGCGATGTCGAGCGCCTGCAGCGTTTCGTCGAGCGGCGTCGCCGAGTCGAAGGCGTGCACCTGCCACACATCGACGTAATCCGTGCCGAGCCGCTCCAGCGACGCGTCGAGTGCCGCCAGCAGATGGCCGCGGGAGCCGTCGAAGCGCCGGTCCGGGTCGGGCACGCTGCCCGCCTTGGTCGCGATGACCAGATCCCGCCGCGGAACGAGCCGTTCCACGAGCTGGCCGAGCAGATACTCCGCGTCCCCGTCGCCGTACACGTCCGCCGTGTCGACGAGCGTGCCGCCCGCGTCCCAGAAGGCCTTCAACAGGTCGGCGGCGTCGTGCTCGTCGGTGTCCCGGCCCCAGGTGAGGGTGCCGAGCCCGATTCTCGATACGCGCAGGCCCGTGCGGCCGAGATGCCTCTGCTCCATGGGCGCTGAGATTACTGGCCAAGGGCCGGTGGGCAGCAGACCCTGTGGACAACTCGCACGGGAGCCGGGCGCGGGACGCCCCCTGACGGATCGCGCCCCCGCGCGTTAGAGTCCCCGGCACAGGGAGTTACTGATCAGTAAAGGGAGTGGCTATGCGGCTCGGCATCAATCTCGGTTACTGGGGCGCCGGGATGGACGGCGACAATCTGGCCGTCGCCCAGGAGGCGGACCGGCTCGGCTACGACGTCTGCTGGGCCGCCGAGGCCTACGGCTCGGACGCCGCCACCGTGCTCTCCTGGGTCGCCGCCCAGACCGAGAGCATCGACGTCGGCTCCGCGATCTTCCAGATCCCCGCCCGTACGCCCGCCATGACCGCGATGACCGCCGCCACCCTCGACTCCCTCTCCGGCGGCCGCTTCCGCCTCGGCCTCGGCGTCTCGGGCCCGCAGGTCTCCGAGGGCTGGTACGGCGTGAAGTTCGACAAGCCGCTGGCCCGCACCCGCGAGTACGTCGAGATCGTCCGCAAGGCCATGACCCGCGAGCGCCTGTCGTACGAGGGACAGCACTGGACGCTGCCGCTGCCCGACGGCCCGGGCAAGCCGCTGAAGCTCACGGTCCACCCGCAGCGCGAGCACATCCCGCTCTACATCGCCGCGATCGGCCCCAAGAACCTGGAGCAGACCGGCGAGATCGCCGACGGCGCTCTGCTGATCTTCCCCTCCGCCGAGCACATCGAGGACACCGCGCTCCAGCACATCCGCGCGGGCCGCGAGAAGGCCGGCAAGAGCATGGACGGCTTCGACGTCTGCCCCACCGTGCCGCTCGCGGTCGGCGACGACGTCAGCGCGCTGGCCGACACGTTCCGCCCGTACACCGCCCTGTACGTCGGCGGCATGGGCAGCCGCAAGCAGAACTTCTACAACCAGCTCGCGCAGCGCATGGGCTACGAGAAGGAAGCCGCCGAGATCCAGGACAAGTACCTGTCCGGCGACAAGAAGGGAGCCGCCGCCGCGATCCCGCACCAGCTGATCGACCAGACGACCCTGCTCGGCACCGTGGAGCGGATCGCCGAGCGGATGCAGGCGTACGCCGCTGCCGGAGTGACGACGCTGACGCTGGCCCCCGCGGGCTTCACGCTCGATGAGCGGATCACCGCCCTGCGGGCCGGCACCGACGCTCTGGAGCTCGCCGGTCTGGCGTAATCCCGCAGGATGAGAAAGCTGACGAAAAAGATCTGCGGCCGTGGTGGGGGCTCGGGGGGTCTTCCCCGCCACGGCCGTCATGCACAACAACGCCCGGGGGCCCGCTGGGGTTACGCCCCCGCACCACCCCGGGTTCGTAATTCTGGCTGAGTTGACCGCCGCAGCTGTTGCCTGCCGTCCTGTACCGCTCTTGACTTGTTCTTTGCGGACGCCTGCACGGAGGTACACGGAGGTATTCAGTGATGCTGTCGGCCCGAAGTATCTTTCAGGAAATTCTGGACAACGACGAGTCCTTCCGGCTCTTCTGCTCCATCGCCGCCAGCGGCGAGAGCCAGGGCGGCTGGGAGAACGGCCGCATCGCGGCTCTGGTGCCCGAGAGCATGAAGCATCTCGCTCCCAAGATCACCCGGCACGGCGCCGACGAGGACAAGCACGGCCGGCTCTTCAACGCCCTGCTCAACAAGCGGGACCTCGAACCCGTCCCGGTCCCGCCGGAAACCGACTACACGATGCTGCTCGAAAAGCGCGGCATCGGCCTGGCCCACGACAAGCTGGGCCGCGACGAGCCGCTGACCGAGCAGGACATCCTTGTCTACCTCTCGCACAGCCGGCTGACCGAACAGCGGGCGGCCGACCAGATGGACATGCTGGTCAAGTACTTCGGTGAGCATCCCGAGGTGGGCAAGTCGATCAGGATGATCTGCCACGACGAGGAGAACCACCTCGCGTACTGCCACGAGGAGCTGCTCCGGCTGGCCCGCGCGGGACACGGCCGTACGATCCAGCGCGTCCTGCGCGAGTGCGCCATGGCGGAGTGCCGCGTCTACCGGGACGTCAGCCTCGCCGTCATGGCCCACATGGGGCGCATCCTGAAGTGGCCGAAGGCCAAGTCCGCCGCCCTCGCCGCGGGCATCCACGCCATGTACACCTACGAGCGCCTGGGCGGCTGGCGGCGCATGGTGAGCCTGACGATGCCGGAACGGCGGGACGCGCTGGGCGGCCCGGCGACGACGTCCGCGGCCGGAATCGCCTGAGGACCGCTGAGCACCGCTGAGCACCGCACCGCGCCACGGCTGCCGGTCAGAGCCACCCGCGGCGCTTGAACAGCCGGTACAGGCCGATCTCGCACATCACCATCAGCAGGATCACGGCGGGATAGGCCCACACCCAGGTCAGTTCTGGCATGTGATCGAAGTTCATGCCGTAGATCCCCGCGACCATCGTGGGGACCGCGGCCATCGCCGCCCACGCCGAGATCTTCCGCATGTCGTCGTTCTGCCGCACGCTCATCTGGGCGAGATGCGCGGACAGGATGTCGGACAGCAGCCGGTCGAGCCCCTCCACCTGCTCGTTCGCTCGGGTGAGGTGGTCGCTGACGTCCCGGAAGAACGGCTGCGCGTGATCGTCGACGAACGGCAGGCCGGGGTTCGACAGCCGCAGCATCGGCTGGGCGAGCGGCCCCGTCGCGCGGCGGAATTCGAGCACCTGCCGCTTGAAGGTGTAGATCCGCGCGGCCGTGTTCTTGGAGTCGCGGCTGAACGGCGCGAAGACCTCCGCCTCCAGCTCCTCCAGGTCGGTCTGGAGCTCGGCGCCGACCTCTATGTAGTGGTCGACGACGGCGTCGCTCACGGCGTACAGGACGGCGGTCGGACCGTGCCGCAGTACGTCGGGTTCGGCTTCGAGGCGGTGGCGTACGGCGGCCAGCGGTGCGCCCTCGCCGTGCCGCACCGTCACCACGAATGAGTCGCCCACGAAGACCATCAGCTCGCCCGTCGTCACGGTGTCGGTCTCCGGTTCGTAGATCACCGGCTTCAGCACCGCGAACAGCGAGTCGTCGTACACCTCCAGCTTGGGCCGCTGGTGGGCCGACAGCGCGTCCTCGACGGCCAGCGGATGCAGACCGAACTCGCTGCTCACGAGATCGAATTCCTTCTCGGTCGGCTCGTGCAGCCCGATCCACAGGAAGGCGTCCCCGGCGGAGGCGGCCCGCGCCTCGGCGAGGGCGTCGGAGAAGTCGGAAGGGCCTTCGGTACGGCGCCCTTCCCGGTAGATGGCACAGTCGACGATCACGGCGCGCATTCTCCCCCGGTGCGGGCCCGGGCACACCCCGGAGCCGGCTTCGGCCTAGGCTGGCGGCCATGGCCACGCTGATCCTCGTACGCCACGGACGTTCCACCGCCAACACCGCAGGGCTGCTCGCCGGCTGGACGCCAGGTGTCCTGCTCGACGAGCGCGGCGCCGCGCAGGCGGCCGCGCTGCCCGGGCGGCTGGCCGACGTGCCGCTCGCCGCCGCCGTCACCAGCCCCCTCGAACGCTGCCGCCAGACCCTTCAGCCGCTGCTCGACGCGCGGCCGGGTCTCCCGTCGCACACCGACGAACGGATAGGGGAGTGCCACTACGGCGACTGGTCGGGCCGCAAGCTCGCCGAGCTCTCCGACGAGCCGCTGATGGCCGCCGTACAGCAGCACCCCTCCTCGGTGACGTTCCCGGGAGGGGAGTCGATGCGGGCCATGCAGGCACGCGCGGTCGAGGCGGTACGGGACTGGAACGCGCGCATCGAGGCCGAGCACGGCGAGGACGCCGTGTATCTCATGTGCTCTCACGGCGACCTCATCAAGTCCGTCGTCGCGGACGCACTCGGCCTTCATCTCGACCTCTTCCAGCGGATTCACGTGGACCCGTGTTCCCTGACAGTCATCCGGTACACCGGGCTCCGCCCCTTTCTCACGCGTCTCGGCGACACGGGCGACCTCTCCTCGCTGGCGCCGCGTGAGAGCGGCGATGACGGGGACGCGGCCGTAGGGGGCGGCGCAGGCGCACCGTGATCGATCGGCGCAGTAGGGTGGACGCGCCCCAAGACCGCGCATACACACGATTTCAGCGCTTGGATGAGTACAAGGGAGATCAGGACGTGTCCCGTCAGGTATACCTCTACGACCCGCCGGACCGCTTCGTCGCCGGTACGGTCGGGCTGCCTGGACGTCGTACGTTCTTCCTCCAGGCATCCGCGGCCGGCCGCGTCACCAGCGTCGCCCTGGAGAAGACCCAGATGGCCGCGCTCGCCGAGCGCATCGACGAGCTGCTCGACGAAGTGGTACGCCGCACCGGAGGCAACGCCCCCGTGCCGGCCGTGGCTCCGGCCGATGTCACTGACAGCGCCCCCCTTGACGCCCCCGTCGAGGAGGAGTTCCGCGTCGGCACCATGGCGCTCGCCTGGGACGGTGAGGAACAGCGCATGATCGTCGAAGCGCAGGCCCTCGTCGAGCTGGACGTGGAGACCGACGAGGATCTCGCGGAGGCCGAGGAACGGCTGCTCCAGGACGAGGAGAACGGCCCGCCGATGCTGCGCGTCCGGCTCAGCGGCGCCCAGGCCAGAGCCTTCGCCAAGCGCGCCCTCGAAGTCGTCAACGCCGGCCGGCCGCCGTGCCCGCTCTGCAGCCTGCCGCTCGACCCGGAGGGACATGTATGCCCGCGTCAGAACGGATACCGCCGCGGAGCGTGACTCCGGCGGACGACGGCCTCCTCACCGTTCTGGCGAAGGGGCAGCTGACGGTGCGCGGACGCGTCCGTGAGGCGTCCAACGCGGTGCTGTACTGCGCGATCGAGTACGACGGCGTATCGGCGTCCTGCGTGTACAAGCCGGTCGCCGGTGAACGGCCGTTGTGGGACTTCCCCGACGGCACGCTCGCACAGCGCGAGGTGGCGGCGTACGAGATCTCCGAGGCGACGGGGTGGGGGCTTGTGCCGCCGACTGTGCTGCGGGACGGGCCGTATGGGGAAGGTATGTGCCAGTTGTGGATCGAGACGGCGGCCGGGGCCGACGGTGATCCGGGGCTGCTGGCGCTCGTCGAGGACGAGGAGCCCGGTGAGGGCTGGAAGGCGATCGCCTTCGCCGAGGTGGGGGAGGGGCGCACGGCGCTTCTCGTCCACGCCGACGATCCGCGCCTGCGGCGCCTGTCGGTCTTGGACGCGGTGATCAACAATGCCGACCGCAAGGGCGGGCATCTGCTGCCGACGGCGGACGGGAAGCTGTACGGCATCGACCACGGGGTCACGTTCAACGTGGACGACAAGCTTCGTACGCTGCTGTGGGGGTGGGCCGGGGAGCCGTTGACGGCCGAGGCCGTCGAGGTGGTGGGCCGGCTGTCGCAGGAGCTGGCCGAGGGGCGGCCGCTCGCCACCCGTATGGCCGAGCTGATCACTCCGGCGGAGGTGGCGGCGCTGCGGGCGCGGGTGGCGGCGCTGCGGGACACGGGGCGTCACCCGGAGCCGAGCGGGGAGTGGCCGGCCATTCCTTGGCCGCCGGTGTAGGTGCGGGTCGGGGAAAGCCCGCCGCAGGCGCCCCGTGCAAGAGTGCGTAACCGGACACGTTTCCGTATCCGGTTCGTATCCGGAACGTGCGTCCGGTTACGCTCAAGGCATGCATGCCTGGCCCGCTTCTGAGGTCCCCGCCCTGCCTGGCAAGGGCCGCGACCTCCAGATCCACGACACCGCGACCAGTGGGTTGGTTTCCCTCGACCCCGGTCCCGTCGCCCGTATCTATGTCTGCGGCATCACGCCGTACGACGCGACCCACATCGGTCACGCGGCGACCTACAACGCGTTCGACCTCGTGCAGCGCGTGTGGCTCGACACCAAGCGGCAGGTTCATTACGTCCAGAACGTCACGGACGTAGACGATCCGCTGCTTGAGCGGGCGATCCGCGACGGACAAGACTGGACCGAACTCGCGGAGCGCGAGACCGCGCTGTTCCGCGAGGACATGACTGCCCTGCGGATGCTTCCGCCGCAGCATTACATCGGCGCCGTCGAAGCGATACCGGGCATCGTGCCGCTCATCGAGCGGCTGCGGGACGCGGGCGCGGCGTACGAGCTCGAAGGGGATGTGTACTTCTCCGTCGAGGCCGACCCGCACTTCGGCGAGGTGTCCCGGCTCGACGCCGACGCGATGCGGCTGCTGTCCGCCGAGCGCGGCGGCGACCCCGAGCGCCCCGGCAAGAAGAACCCGCTCGACCCGATGCTCTGGATGGCCGCCCGTGAGGGCGAGCCGAGCTGGGACGGTGCCTCGCTGGGCCGCGGCAGGCCCGGCTGGCACATCGAGTGCGTGGCGATCGCCCTGGATCACCTGGGTATGGGCTTCGACGTGCAGGGCGGCGGATCGGATCTCGCCTTCCCGCACCACGAGATGGGCGCGTCCCACGCCCAGGCGCTGACCGGCGAGTACCCGTTCGCCAAGACGTACGTACACGCCGGAATGGTCGCTCTGGACGGCGAGAAGATGTCGAAGTCCAAGGGCAACCTGGTCTTCGTCTCGAAGCTGCGCCGCGACGGCGTGGACCCGGCCGCCATCCGCCTCACTCTGCTCGCGCACCACTACCGGGCCGACTGGGAGTGGACGGACCAGGTGCTCGAAGACGCCCTGGAGCGGCTCGGCCGCTGGCGCGCGGCCGTGTCCCGGCCTGACGGTCCCTCCGCCGACGACCTGGTGGAGGAGATCCGCGAGGCGCTCTCCAACGACCTCGATGCCCCGGCCGCCCTCGCCGCCGTGGACCGCTGGGCCGCCCTGCAGGCGTCCGAAGGCGGTACGGACGAAGGCGCGCCCGGTGTCGTCTCGCGCGCCGTCGACGCGCTGCTCGGCGTGGCTCTGTAGTCGTTTTTCGCTCCTGCCGCCCCTGGACCTCTCACGGAGAGGGCCGGGGCGGCTGCGTTTTCCGGCCAAACGCTGCGGACAAATGCCCTCGTGTGATGAGGTGTTCGCTTTCGCAGAACGCTTGTCGGAAAGGGCGACCTCATGCACCGTTCCTTAGATCGTCGAAGACTGCTCACCGCCGGTGCGGCTCTGGGCGGTGCCGCACTGCTAGCCCCGTTCGCGGGTGTTGCCCACGCGGCCGAAAGCGCCGGAAAGGGCTGGCCGGCCCGGCTGGCGCTGCCGGACGGCTTCCAGCCCGAGGGCATCGCCATCGGCTCGCGCCCGTACGCGTACTTCGGCTCCCTGCGCGACGGTTCCGTGTACGCCGCGAGCCTCGCGACCGGCCGTGGCCGGATCATCAGTGACGGCACGGGCGCGATGTCCGTCGGTCTCAAACTCGACGGCGCGGGGCGCCTGTTCATCGGCGGCGGCTATTCCCGCCAGATCAGGGTTGTCGACACCCACGGCGGCGCGATCCTCGCGACGTACGACGTCGGCACGCCCACCAGCATGATCAACGACGTCGTACTGCGGCCGGGGATCGCCTGGTTCACCGACTCCTACCGCCCCGTGCTCTATGGGCTGCCGCTCGGCCGCCACGGCGAACTGCCGCCGGCGGACCGGATCATCACCCGGAGCCTCACGGGCGAGTGGCTCCAGGGCGCCGACTTCACGGCCAACGGTATTGAGCGCACTCCCGACGGCCGCGCCCTGCTGGTGGTCAACGTTGCCCTGGACGGCGGCGCGCTGATGCGTGTGGACCCGCGCACCGGCGACGCCCGCAAGGTCGACCTCGGTCCGCTCAAGATCCCCAACGGCGACGGCCTCCTGCTGCTCGGCCGCCTCCTGTACGTCGTCCAGCAGGCCCAGAGCGCGATCGACGTCGTACGCCTCAACGAGGCCGGTACAAAGGGCGTTCTGGTCACCCGGATCACCGACCCCGGCTTCAGGATCCCCACGACGGCGGCGGCCTGGGGCGACCGGATCTACCTGCCGAACGCCCGCTTCGACGTGGAGCCCACGCCTGACACCGACTACGACGCGGTGTCCGTAGCCCGGATCTGAGCCCGGATCTGAGCCCGGAACATGACGACTGCGGGGCGGCGCCGACCGGCGCCGCCCCGCTTCACTCCTCTGTGGAGTCTTCCGTTCCGTCCGCGCCGTCAGAGGGCGGCTCCGCGCGAGGCGGCTTCGGCGGTCTCGTACGGCCGCTGGAGCTGTCGCGCAGGTACGTACCGGAGCCCTCGCCCCCGTCCGTCGCGTGACCGTGGCCGGTGCCCGGCCCGCCGCCGGGCCCGGGCCCGGGCCCGCCGTCACGCCGTCGCAGATACCGCTCGAACTCGCGGGCGATGGCCTCGCCCGTCGCCTCGGGAAGCTCCGCGGTGTCCCGCGCCTCCTCCAGCGACTGCACGTACTCCGCCACCTCGCTGTCCTCGGCGGCCAGTTGGTCCACACCGACCTGCCAAGCCCGTGCGTCCTCCGGGAGTTCGCCGAGCGGAATCCGCAGATCGATGAGGTCTTCGAGGCGGTTGAGGAGCGCCAGCGTGGCCTTGGGGTTCGGCGGCTGCGACACGTAGTGCGGCACGGCGGCCCACAGGCTCACGGCAGGAACGCCCGCGTGCGTACAGGCCTCCTGGAGGATTCCGACGATGCCCGTGGGGCCTTCGTACCTGGTCTCCTCCAGATCCATGGTCCGCGCCAGATCCGCGTCCGACGTCACGCCGCTGACCGGCACCGGCCGCGTGTGCGGGGTGTCGCCGAGCAGCGCGCCCAGGATCACGATCATCTCGACGCCCAGCTCGTGGGCGAAGCCCAGGATCTCGTTGCAGTACGAGCGCCAGCGCATGGACGGCTCGATGCCGCGGACCAGCACGAGGTCACGGGGCTTGTCGCCGCCGATCCGTACGACGGAGAGCCGGGTAGTGGGCCAAGTGATCTTGCGGACGCCGCCGTCGATGAACACCGTGGGCCGGTTGACCTGGAAGTCGTAGTAGTCCTCGGCGTCGAGCGCCGCGAAGACCTCGCCCTTCCATTCCCGGTCCAGATGCGCGACCGCGGTGGAGGCTGCGTCGCCGGCGTCGTTCCAGCCCTCGAACGCGGCCACCATGACCGGGTCGATCAGCTCGGGAACCCCCTCGAGCTCGATCACCCAGTGCCCCCTTTCGAAGTTCCCTTGTGCACGCACCAACCTTAAGGCTTCCGCCAGGTGCGGTGACGCCTGATGCGAATGAGGGAAGCGTGCCCTGCGCCCGCCGAATCATTCGAGATCAGAGCCCCGACGTCTGCGGCGCCCTACAGCGTCGAGCGCAGCCACTGCTCGACGCTCGCGATGTGCACCGTCGCCCACGACCTGGCGGCTTCTACGTCCTGGTCGCGCAGGGCGGCGAGGATCGCGCGGTGTTCGTGGAGCGTACGGCTGACCGCGTCCTCCTGGGTCAGTCCGCGCCAGATGCGAGCCCGGGTTGTCGGCCCGGAGAGCCCGTCGAGCAGCGAGCACAGGACCGAGTTGCCGGAGCCCTGCACGATGCGGCGGTGGAATTCGAGGTCGCTCGCGACCAGCTCCTCGACCGACGGGTGCGGCCCCAGGGCGTCCAACTGGGCGCTCAGCGCGTCCAGTTCCGCCTCGCTGATCCGGGTGGCGGCCATCGCGGTGGCGGCCGGCTCCAGGATGCGGCGTACGGCGAGGAACTCCAGCACCGTGTCGTCCCGGTGGAAGTCCACGACGAAACTCATCGCTTCGAGCAGGAGTTGCGGATCGAGGCTGGTGACGTACGTGCCGTCCCCCTGGCGTACGTCGAGGATGCGGATCAGCGACAGGGCGCGTACCGCCTCGCGCAGCGAATTGCGCGACAGCCCCAGCTCGGCGGCGAGCTCGCTCTCCTTGGGGAGACGGTCGCCCGGGCGCAGGGCCCCCGAGACGATCATTTCCTTGATCTTCTCGATCGCCTCGTCGGTGACAGCCACGGTGTGTCTCCTAGTTGCTTCGCTCAGACATCCGATGTCTGGCCTCATTATGCAGGTACGAAGCGACCATGAGTAAGCCCGTGAGTCAGCCCACGGGTAAGGGGCAGCCACTATAGGCGGCTGCCCCTTACCAACCTTGGTGCGCGCAGGGCGTCAGGACCTGCGGCCCAGCACGTCCTCGACCTCGGCGCGGATCTCGTCCGTGGCCAGCCCCCGGATCGTCAGCGTCGTACGGCGGCGCAGTACGTCGTCCGCCGTCTCGGCCCACTCGTGGTCACGGGCGTACACGACCTGCGCCCAGATCTCCGGCGCGTCCGGGTGGATGCGCTTGGCCAGCGCCGTGTCCTCGTTGGCCAGGCGCGCGATGTCGAAGGACAGCGAGCCGTAGTGCGTGGCCAGGTGGCGTGCCGTGTCCGCGGCCATCCGCGGGCCCGGCGTACCGCCGTCGACGAGCAGCCGGTGGGCGACCGCGTTCGGGTTGGATATGCCCGGCAGCGGCTGCTTCTTCGGCAGGCGCGAGATCGGCTCCATGTCCTCGCCCAGCGGGTGGCCGGGCAGGGCGGCGAGCTTGTTCATGACGGTGCGCCCGATGTGACGGAACGTCGTCCACTTGCCGCCCGCGACCGACAGCATGCCGCCGCGTCCCTCGGTGACGACCGTCTCGCGCTTGGCCTTGGAGGTGTCGCCGGGACCGCCGGGCAGCACCCGCAAGCCCGCGAAGGAGTACGTGATCAGGTCGCGGGACAGCTGCTGGTCGCGGATCGAGTAGGCGGCCTCGTCCAGGATCTGGGCGATGTCCTTCTCGTTGACGGCGACGTCCGCCGGGTCGCCCTCGTACTCCTCGTCGGTCGTGCCGAGCAGGAGCTGGTCCTCCCACGGCAGGGCGAAGGTGATGCGGTACTTGTCGATGGGCGTGGCCAGCGCGGCCCGCCAGGGGGCGGTGCGCTTGAGGACCAGGTGGGCGCCCTTGGAGAGGCGGATGGAGGGAGCGGAGTCCGGGTCCTCCAGCTTGCGCAGGTGGTCGACCCACGGACCGGTGGCGTTGAGCACCAGACGGGCCGTCACACCGAATTCCGAGCCGTCCAGGCGGTCCTTGAGCTCCGCGCCCGTGACCCGCCCGTTGGTGAAGCGCAGCCCGGTGACCTCGGCGTGGTTGAGTACGGTCGCGCCCGACTCGACGGCGGCACGGACGGTCATCAGGGCCATGCGCGAGTCGTTCATCTGGTCGTCGCCGTAGACCGCGACGGCCTTGAGGTTGTCCGTACGGAGCTCGGGCACCTCACGCGCGGCCTTCGCCGCGCCGATGACATGTCCGACTCCGTCGCCGAAGGCGGACAGCGCCGAGTAGGCGAAGACGCCCGCGCCGAGCTTGGCCGCACCGTGCGGTCCCCCCTTGTAGACGGGGAGGTAGAACTTCAGCGGGTTGGCCAGGTGCGGCGCGACGTCCCGGGAGACGGCGCGCCGCTCGAAGTGGTTCTCCGCGACGAGCTTGACCGCGCCGGTCTGGAGGTAGCGCAGTCCGCCGTGGAGCAGCTTGGAGGAGGCGGAGGAGGTGGCGCCGGCGAAGTCGCCGGCGTCCACCAGGGCCACCCGCAGCCCCGACTGAGCGGCGTGCCAGGCAGTGGAGATGCCCAGGATGCCGCCGCCGATCACCAGGAGGTCGTACGTCGCCTTGGAAAGCTGGTCCCGGGTTTCGGCGCGGCTCGTGGTGGAACCGTCGGCCGGGCGCGTCCCGAGGGCCGGGACGCTCTGCAGGGTGGTCATTTTCGTAACTCCTCGTCAGCTCTCGTCGTCGAGCCAGCCCATGGACCGCTCAACGGCCTTGAGCCAGCTCTTGTACTCGCGGTCCCGCGTGGCCGCGTCCATGCGGGGGGTCCACTCGGCGGCCCTGCGCCAGTTGGCGCGCAGTTCGTCCGTGCTGGACCAGAAGCCGACGGCGAGGCCGGCGGCGTAGGCGGCGCCGAGGCAGGTGGTCTCGGCGACCATCGGGCGCACGACGGGTGCGTCCAGGAAGTCCGAGAGTGTCTGCATCAGCAGGTTGTTGGAGGTCATGCCGCCGTCGACCTTGAGGGCAGCCAGCTCGACGCCGGAGTCCTTGGTCATGGCGTCACTGATCTCGCGGGTCTGCCAGGCGGTGGCCTCCAGGACGGCACGGGCGATGTGCGCCTTGGTGACGTACCGGGTGAGGCCGGCGATCACACCGCGGGCGTCGGGACGCCAGTACGGGGCGAAGAGGCCGGAGAAGGCGGGCACGAAGTACGCGCCGCCGTTGTCCTCGACTGAGGAGGCCAGCGTCTCGATCTCGGCGGCCGACTTGATCAGGCCCATCTGGTCGCGCATCCACTGGACGAGCGCGCCGGTGATGGCGATCGAGCCTTCGAGGGCGTAGACGGGCTTCTGGTCGCCGATCTGGTATCCGACGGTCGTCAGCAGGCCGTTGTACGAGTTGACGGGCGTGTCACCGGTGTTCATCAGCATGAAGGTGCCGGTGCCGTACGTCGACTTGGCCTCGCCCTCGGCGAAGCAGGTCTGGCCGAACAGCGCCGCCTGCTGGTCACCGAGCGCCGAGGCGACGGGGACGCCCTTCAGCGGGCCGGCCTTGGCGACGCCGTACACCTCGGCGGAGGAACGGATCTCCGGCAGCACGGCGGCCGGAATGTCCATCGACTGGAGGATCTTCTCGTCCCACCGCATCTCGTGCAGGTTCATGAGAAGGGTGCGGGAGGCGTTGGTGACGTCGGTGACGTGTACGCCGCCGTCGGTGCCGCCCGTCAGGTTCCAGATGACCCAGGAGTCCATGGTGCCGAAGAGGATGTCGCCGGCCTCGGCGCGCTCACGCAGGCCCTCGACGTTGTCGAGCAGCCAGCGGACCTTGGGTCCCGCGAAGTACGACGCGAGCGGCAGGCCGGTCTCGCGGCGGAAGCGGTCCTGGCCGACGTTGCGGCCGAGCTCCTTGCAGAGCGCGTCGGTGCGGGTGTCCTGCCACACGATGGCGTTGTGGACGGGCTCGCCGGTGTTCTTGTCCCACATCAGCGTGGTCTCGCGCTGATTGGTGATGCCGATCGCCTTGACGTCGGCGGGCGTGATGCCGGCCTTGCTGATCGCGCTGGCGACGACTTCCTGGACGTTGGTCCAGATCTCGGTCGCGTCGTGCTCCACCCAGCCCGGCTTCGGGAAGATCTGCTCGTGCTCCTTCTGGTCGACCGCGACGATCCGGCCGTCCTTGTCGAAGACGATGCAACGGCTGGAGGTGGTGCCCTGGTCGATGGCCGCGATGAACGGGCCGGTGCTGTGTACGTCGTTCACGGTGTGCTCCCGGAGGTCTGTAGAGGGTCGGCCGGTCGGCTCAGACAAACGCGATGTTGTAGATACCCGCGGCGAGGGCTCCGCCGACCAGCGGGCCGACAACGGGGATCCAGGCGTAGCTCCAGTCGGAGCCGCCCTTGTTCGGCAGCGGGAGCAGGGCGTGCACTATGCGCGGCCCCAGGTCACGGGCCGGGTTGATCGCGTAGCCGGTCGGGCCACCGAGCGAGAGGCCGATGCCGACCACGACGAGGGCGACCATCAGTCCGCCGACGGCGCCAAGACCCTTGCCGCTGTCGTTGAGGCCCTGGGTGAGGACCGCGAGGACCAGCACCACGGTGCCGATGATCTCGGTGGCGAGGTTCTGCCAGACGTTCCGTACTTCCGGGCCGGTGGAGAAGATGCCCAGCACGGGTCCGGCCTTGGGGGCGGCCTTCTGGTCGACCATGCCTTCCTCGGCGGGCTGCTCCGCGAGGATTTCCGGGTCTGTGAGATGGGCCTGGAACTGGCCGTAGTACGCGATCCAGACCAGGGTGGCGCCGATCATCGCGCCGAGTAGCTGGCCGGCGAAGTAGACCGGAACGTTGCTCCAGTCGCCGTCCTTGAGCGCGATGCCGACGGTGACCGCCGGGTTGAGGTGAGCGCCGGAGAGGCTGCCCGTCATGTAGACGGCAGTCAAGACCGCGAAGCCCCACCCGAAGGTGATGGCCAGCCAGCCGGCGTTCTGAGCCTTCGAGCGCTTGAGCACGACGGCGGCGACGACGCCTGCGCCGAGCAGGATGAGTACGGCGGTACCAATGATCTCGCCGATGAAGATGTCGGAGGTAGACACCCGCGACTCCTTTGTCCTTGCGTCCAGGGGAAAGGCGAACCCCGGGTCCCTCCGGGTGGTTCGCGCCCTCGGTGAGGGCCTAGCCCGGTCCCTTGGCGTTGCCACACTCTAGCGCGTATTGCCGGTAGGTGTTCGGCATTGCCGACCGATGAACGGCAGTTTTGCCCCCGGTTAACACGCACGTCAAGAGTTCTGCGACCGGGTGTCGCGATCGTTACCAGCGTGACAGGAGAGGGCGCTGCGCGCCTCAGAAACGCCCGGCGCCCAGGTCCCGGGACACCGCACGGGCGCAGTCCCGTACGGCCGCTACGAGGTCGGGGCGGAGCTCTCCGCCCTCACCGCAGACCCGCTCCACCGCGCCGGTGACGCCGACCGCGCCGACGGGCATCCGCCGGCGATCGTGGATGGGCGCGGCGATCGAGGCCACCCCGTCCCAGGTCTCCTCCACGTCGGCGGCCCACCCGCGCGCGCGGGTCAGGTCGAGCACCTTCTCGAAGTCGTCCACGTCCGTGATCGTGCGCGGAGTGAAGGTCTTGCGCTCGGTCTCGACGACCTCGTTGTGCGCCACCGGGTCGTACGCCGACAGCACCTTGCCCAGGGCGGAGGAGTGCAGCGGCTGCATCGCGCCGACCTCCAGCACCTGCCGGCTGTCGTCCGGCCGGAAGACGTGGTGAACGATCAGTACGCCCTTCTGGTGCAGTACGCCCAGGTAGACGCTCTCGCCGCTGGAGCGCGCCAGGTCGTCGGTCCACACCAGCGCGCGGGCGCGCAGCTCATGGACGTCCAGATAGGTGCTGCCCAGGCGCAGCAGCTCGGCGCCCAGCTGATAGCGGCCGGACGCGGAATCCTGTTCGACGAAACCCTCCGCCTGGAGGGTGCGAAGGATGCCGTGGGCCGTACCCTTGGCAAGTCCGAGGGACGAGGCCACTTCGGACAGGCCGAGCCTGCGCTCGCCACCCGCGAGCAGACGCAGCATCGCTGCCGCCCGCTCGAGCGACTGGATGTTCTTCGCCATGCTCGGCCACCTCCACCTCGGTTCGACAATGCTGAACACTATCGGCTCATGCCGACCTGGTGTCACCGCCAGGGGTTGGCCCAGCGACCGTGAGCCATCAGAGCACGACAACCGTCCGCCCCGTGGGACGCCTTCACGCCATGGACGGGGTCACGGCTACGCTGGCCAGGTGCGCCTTCCGCCGGGAAGCCGCAAAGCCGACAGCCGTCGCACCCCAGGGAGCAGATCCATGGCCTCGTTGCCAACCCCAACGCCTGCCAGCCACAGCAGCCGCGCAGACGCCCTCCGCGAAGCACTCGCCAGTCGAGTCGTGGTCGCCGACGGGGCGATGGGCACCATGCTCCAGGCGCAGGACCCCAGCCTCGAGGACTTCGAGAACCTCGAAGGCTGCAACGAGATCCTCAACATCACCCGCCCCGACATCGTGCGCACCGTCCACGAGGAGTACTTCGCGGTCGGCGTGGACTGCGTCGAGACCAACACCTTCGGCGCGAACTTCGCCGCGCTCGCCGAGTACGACATCCCCGAGCGCGTCTTCGAGCTGTCCGAGTCGGGCGCCCGCATCGCCCGCGAGGTCGCGGACGAGTTCGCGGCCAAGGACGGCCGCCAGCGCTGGGTGCTGGGCTCCATGGGACCCGGTACGAAGCTGCCGACGCTGGGCCACGCCCCGTACATCACGCTGCGCGACGCCTACCAGCAGAACGCCGAAGGCATGCTCGCGGGCGGCGCTGACGCGCTCCTGGTGGAGACCACCCAGGACCTGCTCCAGACCAAGTCGGCGATCATCGGCGCCCGCCGCGCCATGGACGTCGCCGGCATCAGCGTCCCCCTGATCTGCTCCGTGACGGTCGAGACCACCGGCACCATGCTGCTGGGCTCCGAGATCGGCGCCGCGCTGACCGCGCTGGAGCCGCTCGGCATCGACATGATCGGCCTGAACTGCGCCACCGGCCCGGCCGAGATGAGCGAGCACCTGCGCTACCTCGCCCGCCACTCGCGCGTCCCGATCTCCGCCATGCCCAACGCCGGCCTGCCCGTCCTCGGCAGGAACGGCGCGCACTACCCCCTGTCGGCCGAGGAGCTGGCCGACGCCCAGGAAGCCTTCGTCCGCGACTACGGCCTCTCCCTGGTGGGCGGCTGCTGCGGTACGACGCCCGAGCACCTGCGCCAGGTCGTCGAGCGGGTACGCGACCTGACCCCGACCGCCCGCGACCCGCGCCCCGAGCCCGGCGCCGCCTCCCTCTACCAGACCGTCCCCTTCCGTCAGGACACGTCGTACCTGGCCATTGGCGAGCGTACGAACGCCAACGGGTCGAAGAAGTTCCGCGAGGCCATGCTGGAGGGCCGCTGGGACGACTGCGTGGAGATGGCCCGCGACCAGATCCGCGAGGGCGCGCACATGCTCGACCTGTGCGTCGACTACGTCGGGCGGGACGGCGCCGCCGACATGGCCGAGCTGGCCGGCCGGTTCGCCACCGCCTCCACCCTGCCCATCGTGCTGGACTCCACCGAGCTGGACGTGCTGCGGGCCGGCCTGGAGAAGCTCGGCGGGCGCGCCGTCATCAACTCGGTCAACTACGAGGACGGCGACGGCCCCGAGTCCCGCTTCCAGAAGGTCACCAAGCTGGCGCGGGAGCACGGCGCCGCGCTGATGGCGCTGACCATCGACGAGGAGGGCCAGGCCCGCTCGGTCGAGCACAAGGTCGCCGTCGCCGAGCGGATCATCGACGAGCTGACCGGCAACTGGGGCATCCATGAGTCGGACATCCTCATCGACTGCCTCACGTTCACCATCTGCACCGGCCAGGAGGAGTCCCGCAAGGACGGCGTCAACACGATCGAGGCCATCCGCGAGCTCAAGCGGCGCCACCCCGACGTGCAGACCACGCTGGGTCTGTCGAACATCTCCTTCGGCCTCAACCCGGCCGCCCGCATCGTCCTGAACTCCGTGTTCCTCGACGAGTGCGTGAAGGCCGGCCTGGACTCGGCCATCGTGCACGCGAGCAAGATCCTGCCGATCGCCCGCCTCGGCGAGGAGCAGATCAAGGTCGCGCTGGACCTGATCTACGACCGGCGTGCGGAGGGTTACGACCCGCTGCAGCGGTTCCTGGAGCTGTTCGAGGGCGTCGACACCAAGTCGATGAAGGCCGGAAAGGCCGAGGAGCTCCTCGCACTGCCGCTCGACGAGCGGCTTCAGCGCCGCATCATCGACGGCGAGAAGAAGGGCCTGGAGACCGACCTCGACGAGGCGCTGACCGAGCGGCCCGCGCTGGAGATCGTCAATGACACGCTGCTGGCGGGTATGAAGGTCGTCGGTGAGCTCTTCGGCTCCGGCCAGATGCAGCTGCCGTTCGTGCTCCAGTCGGCCGAGGTCATGAAGACCGCGGTGGCCTATCTGGAGCCGCACATGGAGAAGACGGACGACGAGGGCAAGGGCACCATCGTGCTGGCCACCGTCCGCGGCGACGTCCATGACATCGGCAAGAACCTCGTCGACATCATCCTGTCCAACAACGGCTACACCGTCGTCAACCTCGGCATCAAGCAGCCCGTCTCCGCGATCCTGGAGGCCGCCGAGGAGCACCGCGCCGACGTCATCGGCATGTCGGGTCTCCTGGTCAAGTCCACCGTGATCATGAAGGAGAACCTCCAGGAGCTCAACCAGCGCAAGATGGCCGCCGACTTCCCGGTCATCCTCGGCGGTGCGGCGCTGACGAGGGCGTACGTCGAACAGGATCTGCACGAGATCTACGAGGGCGAAGTCCGCTACGCCCGCGACGCGTTCGAGGGCCTGCGCCTGATGGACGCCCTCATCGGCGTCAAGCGCGGCGTCCCCGGCGCCAAGCTCCCCGAACTCAAGCAGCGCCGCGTGCCGACGAAGGCCACGATCGCGGTGCTCGAAGTCGAAGAGCCCGAAGGTTCCGTACGCTCCGACGTCTCCGTCGACAACCGGATCCCGGAGCCGCCGTTCTGGGGCACCCGCGTCGTCAAGGGCATCGGCCTGAAGGAGTACGCCTCCTGGCTCGACGAGGGCGCGCTGTTCAAGGGGCAGTGGGGCCTCAAGCAGGCGCGGACCGGCGACGGGCCGACGTACGAAGAGCTCGTCGAGACCGAGGGCCGCCCGCGGCTGCGCGGCTGGCTGGAGCAGCTCCACACCAGGAACCTGCTCGAAGCCGCCGTCGTCTACGGGTACTTCCCCTGTCACTCCAAGGGCGACGACCTGATCCTCCTCAACGACGACGGATCCGAGCGCACCCGCTTCACCTTCCCGCGCCAGCGCCGCGGCCGCCGCCTGTGCCTGGCCGACTTCTTCCGCCCGGAGGAGTCCGGCGAGACGGACGTGGTGGGTCTCCAGGTCGTCACCGTGGGGTCGAAGATCGGCGAGGCCACGGCCGAGCTGTTCGAATCGAACTCCTACCGTGACTACCTCGAACTGCATGGCCTTTCCGTCCAGTTGGCGGAGGCCCTCGCCGAGTACTGGCACGCCCGCGTCCGCAGCGAGCTCGGCTTCGGGGCCGAGGACCCGGACGCCGTCGAGGACATGTTCGCGCTGAAGTACCGCGGTGCGCGTTTCTCGCTCGGTTACGGCGCCTGCCCCGACCTGGAGGACCGCGCGAAGATCGCGGAGCTGCTTCAGCCCGAGCGCATCGGTGTCCACCTCTCGGAGGAGTTCCAGCTCCACCCCGAGCAGTCCACCGACGCGATCGTCATCCACCACCCCGAGGCGAAGTACTTCAACGCGCGCTAAGTCCGGACGAGTCGTACACTGGTCGGTCCAGTGCAGGCCGGTCGCCTTCCCCCTGGGGAGACGGCCGGCCTTCTCGTCCCTTCAGGAGGTGTGCCCGGATGACCAGTACCGTCCCCGCGCCCAGTACCCGTATGGCCGAAGGCTCGGCCCTGCAGGCCGTTTTTCTCGACATGGACGGCACCCTGGTCGACACCGAGGGATTCTGGTGGGAGGCCGAGGCCGAGGTTTTCGCCGATCTCGGCCACGTGCTGGACGAGGCGTGGCGCGACGTGGTGGTCGGCGGGCCGATGACACGCAGTGCGGGCTACCTCATCAAGGTGACCGGCGCGGACATCACACTGCCCGAGCTCACGGTGCTGCTCAACGACCGCTTCGAGAAGCGCATCGGGCGGGGAGTGCCGCTGATGCCGGGCGCGGCGCGGCTGCTCGCGGAACTGGCGGCGCACGAGGTGCCCACCGCCCTGGTCTCCGCCTCGCACCGGCGCATCATCGACCGCGTCCTGGAGTCGCTGGGGCCGGAGATGTTCACCCTCACGGTCGCGGGCGACGAGGTGGCCCGTACGAAACCGCACCCGGACCCGTATCTGCACGCCGCCGCGATGCTCGGCGCCGAGCCCGGCAGATGCGCGGTCGTCGAGGACACGGCGACCGGTGTGGCGGCCGCCGAGGCGGCGGGCTGCCGCGTGGTGGCCGTCCCGTCCGTCGCGCCGATCGCGCCCGCGCGCGGCCGGATGGTCGTGGGATCGCTCGAAGAAGTCGATCTCGCCTTTCTCACGACTTTGATCACACGGATGAACCGAACCGCGCACTGAGCGTATTCGCGCATCGGGCGGAAACTGAGGGCATTGGGCCGTGCGTTTTACGTGACACACGGAACCGGAAATGCACAGTCGGTCATAAGCCCTGATCGGGTGACGTTAGTCACCCCCAGGCCTGCCCCGATCGGCGCCCAAGGGCGTCAAAGCGGCCTTCTCGGGCCGTATTTGGCGCCCTTGTGTCCTGATTGGTGGAGTAGTGTACGAATCATTCCCGTCCCGCGGTGATGACCCGCCGGGAATCGTGATCGCCGGCCGATAACGGGTCGGCCCGGCCCCGGTAAAGCCCTCCGGGCGATTCCCACTAATCTCAACACGAGAACTTCGCCGCATCACCACGTGCCTCAACACTCAACCAGTTGCTGGGGCCACGGAACCGATCGCTCTGATCCGGCCCGATCGCTCCGCCCCGACCGGGCGGCCGCGGCGGAGTGTCCCGTACACCGCTGAGACCCAGTGCCGGATGAGGGAGAACGTCCAGGATGAACCGCAAGACTTTGGTGCTGCCGGCTGTGATTGGCCTGCTCGCGCCCGTGCTCGCCGGGTGCGGCGGCGCGGACAGCGGAGGCAAGGGCGGTGCCATTGTCGTGGGCACCACGGACCAGTTCGTGGCGACGAAGGACGCGCCCGCGCCCTTCGACCCGGCGTTCGCCTATGACGCCGGCGCCTGGAACGTCCTGCGGCAGACCGTCCAGATGCTGATGCGCGTCCCGCGCGGCGGCGGCGAGCCGGTGCCGGACGCGGCCTCCAAGTGCGGCTTCACGGACACCCAGAACGAGAGCTACCGCTGCACCCTGCGCAGCGGGCTGAAGTTCGCCGACGGTGACGCGCTCACCGCCGAGGACGTCAAGTTCTCGATCGACCGCGTACTGAAGATCAAGAACAACAACGGACCGATCGCACTGCTGTCGAACATCGACACGATAGAGACCAACGGGGACCACGGGATCGTCTTCCACCTGAAGACGCCGGACGCCACGTTTCCGTACAAGATCGCGACGCCTGCCGCCGGGATCGTCGACTCCGACACGTACAAGACGGACAAGCTCCGGGACGGATTCGACGCCGAGGGCTCGGGCCCGTACACGCTGAAAACCGAAACCGAGGGCGAGCGGGTCGTCAGGGCGGTCTTCACCAAGAACCCCGAGTACAAGGGCGACTTGGAGCTCCGCAACGACAAGGTCGAACTGCGGTCGTTCGCCGACACCCGGTCCATGGAGAAGGCGCTGCGGGACGGCGACATCAGCATGATGACGCGCACCCTGCAGCCCGAGCAGATCAAGGACCTGTCGGAGAACCCGACCAAGGGCATCGAACTCGTCGAGATGCCCGGCCTGGAAATCCGCTACCTCGGCTTCGACACCGAAGACTCCACGGTGAAGAACAGGGCGGTGCGCCAGGCGCTGGCCGCCGTCGTCGACCGCGGGGAGCTCGCGAGCGAGGTGTACCCGGCCACGGCCGAGCCGCTGTACTCGCTCATCCCGAACACCATCACCGGGCACCAGAACGCGTTCTTCAACAAGTACGGCGAGCCGAACCGGCCGAAGGCCGCGGGCATCCTGAGCGCGGCCGGCATCAGCACGCCGGTGAAGCTGACGCTGAACTACACGAGTGACCACTACGGCACGGCGACGAAGAAGGAGTTCGAGGTGCTCCAGGAGCAGCTCAACGCCACGAAGCTCTTCGACGTCAGCATCAAGGGCACCGTGTGGTCGAAGTTCCGTGACAGCCAGAAGCGCGGCGAGTACGCCGTCTACGGCATGGGCTGGTTCCCGGACTTCCCGGACGCCGACAACTACGTCGCGCCGTTCCTGGACAAGGACAACTTCCTCAACACCCCGTACGTGAGCAGCGAAACCAGGAACAAGCTCATTCCCGAGTCGCGCCGCGCGGCCGACCGGGCCTCGGCCGCGAAGCCGTTCGAGCGGATCCAGGAAATCGTCGCCAACGACGTACCGGTGCTGCCGCTGTGGCAGGGCAAGCAGTACGTAGCCGCTCGCGACAACATCACCGGCGTCGAGTGGGTACTCAATTCCTCGGCCGACCTGCAGCTGTGGGAGTTGGGCCGCGGCGTCTCCTGACGCCGGCAGTATCCGGCCGCGAAACCCGCGTCGCCGGTGGGTAATTCATCGAATGTGTGAGGCAAGGATCCGTGAAAAGGCGTAACCAGTGGCTGACGGCACCGCTTGCGGCGGGACTGGCGGCGGGGCTGCTCAGCGGTTGTGGCACCGACGAGGGCAGCTCGGGGGGCACTGACGGCGGCGTGGTCATCGGAATGTCGGACGAGGTGCTGGCCACCGACCCGGCATCGGGTTACGACCCAGGTTCCTGGCTGCTGTTCAACAACGTCTTCCAGTCGCTGCTGAGCTTCCCCAAGGGCAGCACCTCTCCGCAGCCGGAGGCCGCCGAGACCTGTGACTTCGACAAGGGCGGCAGCACGGTCTTCCGCTGTACGCTCCGTGACGGCCTGACGTTCAGCAACGGCAACGAGCTGACCTCGAAAGACGTCAAGTACTCCTTCGAGCGCTCGCTGAAGATCAACGACAAGGCCGGCCCCGCGGGCGTCATGCTCGGCTCCATCGACCGGATCGAGACGCCGGACGAGAAGAACGTCGTCTTCCACCTCAAGGTGCCGGACGCCACCTTCCCGAGCAAGATCGCCTCGGGCGCCGGCTCCATCGTCGACCACCGCGAGTACGCCTTCGACCAGCTGCGCACCGACGATCAGGCGGTCGGCTCGGGACCGTACAAGCTGGACAGCCTCGGCGAGGCCCAGGCGGACTTCTCCGTGAACGAGAACTACAAGGGCACCGCCGAGACGAAGAACTCCGGCGTCACCATGAAGTTCTTCCACGGCGACCAGAAGGCGCTCGCCGCTTCCCTCAAGCAGCGTGACGTGGACGTCGCCTACCGAGGCCTCACGCCGGACGACATCGCTGAACTCGAGAACTCGTCGGCCGACGACGCCCAGGGCATCGAGGTTGTCGAGGGCACCAGCGCCGAGGTCCAGCACCTGGTCTTCAACATGAAGGACCCGGTCGTCGGCAAGCCCGCCGTGCGCAAGGCCATGGCGTTCCTCATCGACCGAGACGCCCTGGTGCGGGACGTGTACCAGTCCACCGCCACCCCGCTGTACTCGATCATCCCGAGCGGCATCGACGCCCACAACACGGCGTTCTTCGACGCCTACGGCGGCAGCCCGCAGCCCGCCAAGGCCGAGCGGGTCCTGCGCGGTGCGGGCATCACCGGCAAGGTGAAGCTCACCCTCTGGGCCACGCCCAGCCGCTACGGACCCGCCACGGTCCACGAGTTCGAGACGATCGCCAAGCAGCTCAACAAGAGCGGGCTCTTCGACGCGACCGTCAAGTCGGCCGAGATCAACGAGTACGAGAAGAACATCGCGGCCGGCAAGTACGGCGTATACGTGAAGGGCTGGGTCCCCGACTACCCGGACCCGGACAACTTCACCCTGCCGTTCTTCGGCAAGGACAACGTCCTCGCCAACAACTATGAGAACCGCCGGATCACCGACGGGATCATCCCGGACACCGCCGCCGCGACCGAGCGACCCACGGCGGAGGAGGACTTCGGCAAGCTCCAGGACATCGTCGCCGATGAGGTGCCGATCATTCCGCTGTGGCAGGGCAAGCAGTACGCCGTGGCCTACGAAGACATCTCGGGCCTGGAGTGGACCCTGGACGCGTCGACCGTCTTCCGTTTCTGGGAGATCAGCAAGGGCTGACGGCAAGAACGCCGGGACCCGGCCCCGCATGGGGCCGGGTCCCGGCGTCCTGGCGTCCCGGCGTCCGCTACTGGGCGCCGGGCCTGACCAGGCCGCTCTCGTACGCGTACACCGCGGCCTGCACACGGTCGCGCAGGCCGAGCTTCGTCAGTACGTGCCCCACATGCGTCTTCACCGTCGTCTCGCTCACGAAGAGGTCGGCGGCGATCTCCGCGTTGGACAGCCCGCGGGCCACCAGCTTGAGCACCTCGACCTCACGGTCGGTCAGCGTGTGCAGCGTGTCCGGAACCTGCTCCTCGCCGGACGGCAGGTGATCCGCGTACTTGTCGAGCAGCCGGCGTGTGATGCTCGGCGCCAGCATCGCCTCGCCGGCGGCCACCACCCGGATCGCCTGCACGAGCTCGTTGGCCGGCGCGTCCTTCAGCAGGAAGCCGCTGGCCCCGGCGCGCAGCGCCTCCACGACGTACTCGTCGAGGTCGAAGGTGGTCAGCACGAGCACCTTCGCCGGACCGTCCTTGCCGGGACCACTGATCTGACGGGTCGCCTCCACGCCGTCCATCCGCGGCATCCGGATGTCCATCAGGACTACATCGGGCTGCAGCGCCCGGACCTGGTCGAGCGCCTGGAGACCGTCTCCGGCCTCACCGACGACCGCGAGATCCTGCTCGGCCTCCAGAATCATCCGGAAGCCGGTGCGCAGCAGGGGCTGGTCGTCGACCAGTAGGACGCGGATAGCCACGGAGTCTCCTTCTCTAGACCGGGTCCATTCTGCCCTGGCCGCCCTCGGCCGGATCAGCCGGATCAGCCGGATCAGCCGGATCAGCGGGATCGGCCTGGCGCACCGTGATGGCGACGGACAGCGGGTACACCGGGGGAGTGCCGCCGAATTCCGGGCAGACCGCCCGGTGGTCGCACCATCCGCAGAGCTTGGTCGGGCGCGGCCGCCAGTTCCCCGTCTCGGTGGCTTCCTTGATGGCGTCCCACAACGCGAGCAGCTTGCGCTCCACCCGCTCCAGATCCGCCTCGACCGGGTCGTACGTCACCACATCACCGCTGCCGAGATACACCAGCTGCAGCCGGCGCGGTACGACGCCCTTCCACCGCCAGATCACCAGCGCGTAGAACTTCATCTGGAACAGCGCGCCCTCGGCGTACTCCGGCCGGGGCGCCTTGCCCGTCTTGTAGTCGACGATCCGCACGTCACCCGACGGCGCCACATCCACCCGGTCGATGATGCCGCGCAGCCGCAGCCCCGACTCCAGCTCCGTCTCGACGAAGAGCTCCCGCTCGGCGGGTTCGAGGCGGGTCGGGTCCTCCAGCGTGAACCACCGCTCGACCAGCTCTTCGGCCTCCACCAGCCAGCGCGCCAGCCGCTCTCCCTCCGGATCCTCGGCGAAGAGCTCCGTGAGCTGCGGCTTGGACTCCAGGAGCCGGTTCCACTGACCGGGCACCAGCGCCCTGGCCCGCCCTGCCGTACGCTCCGTCGCCGGATCGTCGAAGAGCCGCTCCAGCACGGCATGCACCAGCGTGCCCCGCGTCGCCGCCTCGCTCGGCTTCTCGGGCAGCTTGTCGATCACCCGGAACCGGTAGAGCAGCGGACACTGCATGAAGTCGCTCGCCCGTGAGGGGGAGAGCGACATGGGGCGCTGGGCAGCGTCGGCCCGACCGGAACTCGTAGTCATGTCCAAGACCCTACGGCCCGCCACTGACACTCGTCCGCATACCATCGACGGCAGAACCTCTCGCGCTGCACGGTCGGCTGATCACCGGGTGCGGCGGCGAGTGACGCCTGCGAACGAAGGGCCCCTGTGAACGAGAGCGGCGAGCGCGACAAGCGCGGCGAGAGCGACGGGAGCGGCGACAAGCCGCAGCGCCCGCGCGAGCCGGGCGGCGGCCTCCTCATGGGCCGCCCGTTCGGCGTGCCGGTCTACGTCGCCCCCAGCTGGTTCCTCGTCGCGGCGCTCATCACCTGGGTCTTCGGCGGCCAGCTCGACCGTGTGCTCCCGGAGTTGGGCAACCTCCGCTACCTCGTCTCCCTCTTCTTCGCCGTCGCGTTCTACGCCTCCGTACTGGTCCACGAACTGGCGCACACCGTGGCGGCGCTGCGCTTCAAGCTGCCGGTGCGCCGCATCCAGCTCCAGTTCTTCGGCGGGGTGTCGGAGATCGAGAAGGAGTCGGAGACACCGGGGCGCGAGTTCATCCTCGCCTTCGTCGGCCCGCTGCTCTCGCTCGTACTGGCCGGTGTCTTCTACGCCGGCATGCGCGTCGTGGAGCCCGGCACCGTGCCCGGCGTCCTGCTGGCCGGCCTGATGATCTCCAACCTCATCGTGGCCGCCTTCAACCTGCTGCCCGGCCTCCCGCTGGACGGCGGCCGGATGCTCCGCGCCATCGTCTGGAAGCTCACCGGCAAGCCGATGAGCGGCACCATCGCCGCCGCCTGGGTC
Source organism: Streptomyces sp. ISL-100 (assembly GCF_018614615.1). Taxonomy (GTDB): domain Bacteria; phylum Actinomycetota; class Actinomycetes; order Streptomycetales; family Streptomycetaceae; genus Streptomyces. The sequence goes on from NZ_JAGGOK010000056.1 coordinate 69,052, forward strand.
GGCAGGGCGCTCGCCGTCGCCGTCCTCATCGGCCTCCCCCTGCTCACCCACACCGGCGCCCTCGGCAACGCCACCGAGGACATCGGCGGCATGGAGACCGTCACCGACGCCCTGCTCGCCGCCATCCTCGCCGCGATCATCTGGACCGGCGCCGGCAACAGCCTGCGCATGGCGCGGCTGCGCGAACACCTCCCCGACCTGCGCGCCCGTACGCTCACCAGGCGCGCCGTCCCCGTCGAGTCCGCCACCCCGCTCTCCGAGGCCCTGCGCCGCGCCAACGCGGCAGGAGCGCGCGCCCTGGTCGTCGTCGACGGGCAGGGGGAGCCCACCGGCGTCGTCCGCGAGGCGGCCATCGTCGGCGTACCGGAACACCGCAGGCCCTGGGTGGCGGTGAGCGGTCTCGCGCAGGACCTCACCGAGGACATGAAGATCGCGGCCGAGCTGGCGGGCGAGGCCCTGCTGGAGCGCCTGCGGGCCGCCCCGGCCACGGAGTACCTGGTGGTCGAGGAGACGGGCGAGATCTACGGCGTGCTGTCCACCGCCGATGTGGAGCGCGCCTTCGTGTCGGCCATGGCCCGCCCGCAGTAAGCAGTCCCGGCACACAGCCCCGGCCCCTCCGACGGCGTACCGCGGCGAATCCGGCCACCAAAAGACCGGTAGGCTGTTCACATGTCCGAACCGACCGGTGCCGCCCGACGTCGCGGCCCCTTCCAGGTCGGGGATCAGGTCCAGCTCACCGACCCCAAGGGACGCCACTACACGTTCACGCTCGAGGCCGGGAAGAATTTCCACACCCACAAGGGTTCCTTCCCCCACGACGAGCTGATCGGTGCTCCCGAGGGCAGTGTTGTCCGTACCACGGGAAACGTCGCCTACCTCGCGCTGCGCCCCCTGCTCCCCGACTATGTCCTGTCCATGCCCCGCGGTGCCGCCGTGGTCTACCCCAAGGACGCGGGGCAGATCCTGGCCTTCGCCGACATCTTCGCCGGCGCCCGCGTCGTCGAGGCGGGGGTCGGCTCCGGCTCGCTGAGCAGCTTCCTGCTGCGCGCCATCGGTGACCAGGGCATGCTGCACTCCTACGAGCGCCGCGAGGACTTCGCCGAGATCGCCACGCAGAACGTGGAGCGCTACTTCGGCGGTCCGCACCCCGCCTGGCAGCTCACCGTCGGCGACCTCCAGGACAACCTGTCCGACACCGACGTCGACCGCGTGATCCTGGACATGCTCGCCCCGTGGGAGTGCCTGGACGTCGTCCGCAAGGCGCTCGTCCCCGGCGGCATCCTCTGCTGCTACGTGGCCACCACCACGCAGCTCGCGCGCACCGTCGAGTCCATCCGCGAGATCGGCTGCTTCGCGGAGCCGACTGCCTGGGAGTCGATGATCCGCAACTGGCACGTCGAGGGTCTGGCCGTGCGCCCCGACCATCGGATGATCGGCCACACCGGCTTCCTGCTGACCGCCCGCCGCCTCGCGGACGGCGTGGAGGCCCCGCTGCGCCGGCGCCGTCCCGCCAAGGGCGCGTACGGCGAGGACTACACGGGTCCCGGAAGCGAGAGCGGGTCGGCCTCCCGAGGCTGACCCGACAACGAGCAAGCGCCGCCGCTGAGTTCCCCGACCGACCGGGGAACTCAGCGGCGGCGCTTTTCCGTTACCGGATGTCTGTTACGGGATTTCTGTTACGGGTACGGACCCCGCCGTTCCGCCGCGCTGTGACGTGTGGCACGATGCTCGCCACCCCACCGGTACAGCCCCCCAGGAGACACACCGCGTGCAGACCTCCGCCACCCTGGACCTCGCGCACACCCGGCCCCGCCCGGTGCACTGGCTCGCCACCGCCGCCGCCATGGCCGCGGTCGTCGCCGCCGCCGGACTGCTCCAGCCCGAAGCCGCCACCGCCTCCCAGACGGCCCCGGGCGCCGGACCGGTCAAGGCCGCCGCCGCAGCCGCCCCCGATGCGTCGAGCGCGGTATACCCACTGGACTGCCACGGCGAGAAGCCGGCCGTGGTCAAGCAGGGCTCCGGCGACCTCGACGGCGACGGCCGGCCCGAGGCCGTGGCTGTCGTGCGCTGCGCATCGGGAATCGGGACCCCGCCGAGCGGCGTCTTCGTACTCACCGGGCCCGCGTCACGCGTCGTGGCGACCCTGGTGGACCCCGCGGACGGCCTGGGCATCAGCGATTTCGCCGTGAGCGCGGGCGTGGTCTCCGCGACCCTGCTCGGCTACTCGTCGCCGGACGTGCCGCGCTGCTGCCCGGACCGGCAGGAGAAGGTCAAGTGGCAGTGGAAGGGCGGCAAGTTCGCCAGAACCGTCCTGCCGGACGCGCGCAGTATGTGATCCGTCACTCCGCGTCGGGGCCGTAGACCTCGACCCTGTCCGAAACGCGGCGTACGTGGATGCAGTCGCCCGGGCACTCCTTCGCCGAGTCGACGACGTCCCTCAGAAGCGTCAGGGGCACGGGCGTTGTGGCGCCGGGGCTCTGCAGCAGTTCGTCGCCGGAGCTCTTCACGTACGCCAGGCCGTCGATGTCGAGCTCGAAGACCTCGGGGGCGTACTGGACGCAGATGCCGTCGCCTGTGCAGAGATCCTGGTCGATCCACACCTCGAGCGGGTCACCGGTCTGTGCGCCGTCGTCGGTGGGAGCCTTCTGCTGCACGGTCATATCTCCTGCCGTTTCCTGCGCGGTTGTAGCAATTGAAGCCAGCCCTGACGGGTGTTGACCACTTCGACGATACAACCGGCCGCTTTGCCATGTTGATGGGTGGGTATTCCCCTGGTGTGAGCGAGTACGCAAGGGTGAAGATCGGACACACCCCGCAGTCTTTGTGATCTAGGGGTTTCAACCAGCACCCGCCCAGGTAGGGTCAGGAAGCGTCCAGCTCCCCTTGGAGGAGGTGAGGACCGTGGCAGCCCACGACGACGACATCAACCGCGGCATCCGGCCCGGGCGAGGGTCTGAGGACCCCGCCGGCCAGGTTGCCTATCTCGAGCAGGAAATCGCCGTCCTGCGCCGCAAGCTCGCCGACTCTCCGCGTCATACGAGGATTCTCGAAGAGCGGATCGTCGAGCTGCAGACCAACTTGGCCGGCGTGTCCGCACAGAACGAGCGGCTCGCCAATACGCTCCGTGAGGCCCGCGACCAGATCGTGGCCCTCAAGGAAGAAGTCGACCGGCTCGCGCAGCCGCCGGCCGGCTTCGGTGTCTTCCTCATGGCGAACGAGGACGGCACGGCCGACATCTTCACCGGTGGCCGCAAGCTACGGGTGAACGTCAGCCCCAGCGTGGAGCTCGAAGAGCTCCGGCGTGGCCAGGAAGTCATGCTCAACGAGGCCCTCAATGTGGTCGAGGCCATGGAGTACGAGCGCGCCGGGGAAATCGTCACCCTCAAGGAAATCCTCGAGGACGGCGAGCGCGCCCTGGTGGTCGGGCACACCGACGAGGAACGGGTGGTGCGGCTCGCCGAGCCGCTACTGGACGTGATCATCCGCTCCGGCGACGCCCTGCTGCTGGAACCCAGGTCCGGTTACGTCTACGAAGTCATCCCGAAGAGCGAGGTCGAGGAGCTCGTCCTCGAAGAGGTCCCGGACGTCGACTACTCCAAGATCGGCGGCCTGGGCAACCAGATCGAGCTGATCCGCGACGCGGTCGAGCTTCCGTACCTCTACCCCGACCTCTTCAAGGAGCACGAACTGCGGCCCCCGAAGGGCATCCTGCTCTACGGTCCGCCCGGCTGCGGCAAGACGCTGATCGCGAAAGCCGTCGCCAACTCCCTTGCCAAGAAGGTCGCCGAGGCGACCGGCAAGCCCGCGGGGAAGAGCTACTTCCTCAACATCAAGGGCCCCGAGCTCCTCAACAAGTACGTCGGTGAGACCGAGCGGCACATCCGCCTCGTCTTCCAGCGTGCCCGGGAGAAGGCGAGCGAGGGCACCCCTGTCATCGTCTTCTTCGACGAGATGGAGTCGCTCTTCCGCACCCGTGGCTCCGGTGTCAGCTCGGACGTGGAGAACACCATCGTTCCGCAGCTGCTCGCCGAGATCGACGGCGTGGAGGGCCTGGAGAACGTCATCGTCATCGGCGCCTCCAACCGTGAGGACATGATCGACCCGGCGATCCTGCGGCCGGGCCGGCTCGACGTCAAGATCAAGATCGAGCGTCCGGACGCCGAGGCGGCGAAGGACATCTTCGCGAAGTACCTCAGGTCCACCCTGCCGCTGCACTCGGACGACCTGGCCGAGCACACCGGCTCCAGGGAAGCCGCGGTTCACGGCATGATCCAGTCGGTCGTCGAGCAGATGTACGCGGAATCCGAGGAAAATCGCTTCCTCGAGGTCACGTACGCGAACGGCGACAAGGAAGTCCTGTACTTCAAGGACTTCAATTCCGGCGCGATGATCCAGAACATCGTCGACCGGGCCAAGAAGATGGCCATCAAGGCCTTCCTCGACCAGAACCAGAAGGGCCTTCGGGTCTCCCACCTCCTCCAGGCTTGCGTGGACGAGTTCAAGGAGAACGAGGACCTGCCGAACACTACGAACCCGGACGACTGGGCCCGTATCTCCGGAAAGAAGGGCGAGCGGATTGTATTCATCCGCACGCTCGTCACTGGAAAGCAGGGCGCGGACACCGGACGCTCCATCGACACGGTGGCAAATACCGGTCAGTACCTGTAGATCGCAGACCGGCTGCGGGTACCCGCTCGGGTATCCGCAGCCGGTTGTTTTCTCGCCACTACGGGCCGCCACACCGACCACACCAGAGCAATGACGCAATTGATCTCCCCACCAGCGCAAAGGCGTTCTAGGCTGGCTCTTCGGTACCGCCGAGTCGCGCAGTGCGGGCACCGCACACGCACCGGAGAACCAGCGGTACTTGAGTGCCGCCCCCGTCCGGGGGCGACGCGGGCAAGGAGGGCCGCATGACCGTACGGCGAGTAATGGGCATCGAGACGGAGTACGGGATCTCCGTCCCCGGCCACCCGAACGCCAATGCCATGCTCACCTCGTCCCAGATCGTCAACGCCTACGCGGCGGCGATGCACCGGGCGCGACGCGCCCGCTGGGACTTCGAGGAGGAGAACCCGCTGCGGGACGCGCGAGGCTTCGACCTCGCCCGGGAGGCCGCCGACAACAGCCAGCTCACCGACGAGGACATCGGCCTCGCCAATGTCATCCTCACCAATGGCGCGCGGCTGTACGTCGACCACGCGCACCCCGAGTACAGCTCCCCGGAGGTGACCAACCCGCTGGACGCGGTGCTCTGGGACAAGGCCGGCGAGCGGATCATGGCGGAGGCCGCGGAGCGCGCCGCCCAGCTGCCTGGCGCCCAGCCGATCCACCTCTACAAAAACAACACCGACAACAAGGGCGCGTCCTACGGCACGCACGAGAACTACCTGATGAAGCGGGAGACCCCCTTCTCGGACATCGTGCGCCACCTGACGCCGTTCTTCGTGTCCCGGCAGGTCGTCACGGGCGCCGGCCGGGTGGGCATCGGCCAGGACGGCCACGAGCACGGCTTCCAGATCAGCCAGCGGGCCGACTATTTCGAGGTCGAGGTAGGCCTGGAAACGACCCTCAAGCGCCCCATCATCAACACCCGCGACGAGCCGCACTCCGACGCCGAGAAGTACCGCAGGCTGCACGTCATCATCGGCGACGCGAACCTCTCCGAAATCTCGACGTACCTGAAACTGGGTACGACGTCCCTGGTGCTCTCGATGATCGAGGACGGCTTCATCAATGTCGACCTCGCGATCGACCAGCCGGTGCGCACCCTGCACCAGGTCTCGCACGACCCGACGCTGCAGCGGCTGATCACGCTGCGCAGCGGCCGGACACTCACCGCTGTCCAGCTTCAGATGGAGTACTTCGAGCTGGCGCGCAAGTACGTCGAGGAGCGGTTCGGCGTCGACGCGGACGACCAGACCAAGGATGTCCTGGGGCGCTGGGAGGACGTGCTGAACCGGCTGGAGAACGACCCGATGAGCCTGTCGGGCGAGCTGGACTGGATCGCCAAGCGGGAGCTCCTGGAGGGCTACCGCAGGCGCGACAGCCTCGACTGGGACGCCCCCAGGCTCCACCTGGTGGACCTGCAGTACGCCGACGTACGCCCCGAGAAGGGCCTGTACAACCGTCTGGCGGCCCGCGGGAAGATGAAGCGGCTCCTGGACGAGGGCGGGGTGCAGCGGGCCGAGACGAAGCCTCCTGAGGACACCAGGGCGTACTTCCGCGGCCGCTGCCTGGAGCAGTACGCGGACGACGTCGCGGCGGCCTCCTGGGACTCGGTGATCTTCGATCTGCCGGGCCGGGATTCGCTCCAGCGCGTCCCCACCCTGGAACCGTTGCGCGGTACACGTAATCACGTCAAGGAACTCCTCGACCGGTGCAGGACGGCGGAAGACCTGGTCCGGGTGCTCTCCGGCGGCTGAAAGGGGCGGCGGGTGGGAATCATCGAGGTGGTCCCCACGCGTTGTGAAAGTACGGCGCGGATGTCAGACCCCGCTTGTAGGGTCTGATCAAGGACATCGAACCGAGCGAGCGGGGTGAGGTAGAGATGGCGACCAAGGACAGCGACGGCGGACAGCAGAAGGCGACACGTTCCACCGAGGAGGTCGAGGAGACCGCGCAGGACGCGCAGGCTTCCGAGGACCTCAAGGAGCGGCAGGAAAAGCTCTCGGACGACGTGGATTCCGTACTCGACGAAATCGACGACGTCTTGGAAGAAAATGCCGAGGACTTTGTTCGGAGTTTTGTGCAAAAGGGTGGTCAGTGACAAATGCCCGAATTGCTCGCCGAGAAGGGCTGCTCGACTTGTCGGCGAGTGCTGCCGGTCAGTGCATTCGCGGCTAACGGATCGAGGCCCGACGGTCTACAGGCCGTCTGCCGTGAATGCGCTGCCGAGTATTACAGGCGTCGACAAGCAACCCTTGGTAAGGCTGTCCGTGTGAAGGTGGATGTCCCCGACGGCCACAAGCACTGCCGGCAGTGCGGTCAGGTGAAGCCGCACAGCGAGTGGCATCGGAACTCGACCGCTTCTGATGGGCTGTCGACACGCTGCAAAGCATGCAGGGCTATTCAGGGGCGAGCGGGCCATCTGAAGCGTCAGTACGGCTTGACGGAAGCTGAACGCGACGAAATGATCTCCGCGCAAATGGGGATCTGCTCGATCTGTCTGGCTGCTCCCGCAGTACATGTGGATCACTGCCATGAGACGGGTAGGGTCCGTGGCGTACTGTGCTTCAACTGCAATTCGGCCATCGGCAAGTTGGGGGACGATCCCGACACCTTGCGTCGGGCCGTCGCATACCTGGAGGGAAACGCGTGGAAGCCAACACTCGTAGCACCGGGCGTCTACCAGCTGCCTTCCTGACGCCGGGCTCGTCGTCGTTCATGGACTTTCTGGGCGATCATGCGCCCGACATGCTGCCGGGACGGCGCGTCCTGCCGCCCATGAAGGGCGTCATAGAGGCTCCGCACGGCACGACGATCGTCGCCGCCGCGTTTCCCGGCGGCGTGGTGCTCGCCGGTGACCGGCGGGCCACCATGGGCAACATGATCGCCCAGCGCGACATCGAGAAGGTCTTCCCCGCCGACGAGTACTCGGCGGTGGGCATCGCCGGCACCGCCGGTCTGGCGGTCGAGATGGTCAGGCTCTTCCAGCTGGAGCTCGAACACTTCGAGAAGGTGGAAGGCGCCCAGCTCTCCCTGGAGGGCAAGGCGAACCGGCTCTCCACCATGATCCGCAGCAACCTCGGCATGGCCATGCAGGGCCTGGCCGTCGTCCCGCTCTTCGCGGGCTGGGACGTCGACCGGGAGAAGGGCCGCATCTTCTCGTACGACGTGACGGGCGGCCGCTCCGAGGAGCACGGATTCGCGGCGACGGGATCCGGGTCCATCTTCGCCCGCGGGTCGATGAAGAAGCTCTACCGCGACGATCTGACGGAGCAGCAGGCGACCACGCTGGTGGTCCAGGCGCTGTACGACGCAGCCGACGACGACTCGGCGACCGGCGGCCCGGACGTGGCCCGCCGTATCTATCCGATCGTCACCGTGATCACCGAAGAGGGCTTCCGGCGGCTCACCGAGGCGGAGTCCTCCGAGCTGGCCCGCTCGATCCTCGAGCGGCGGCTGGAGCAGCCCGACGGTCCCCGGGCCGCGCTTCTCTGACGGCTCCTGTCCTTGGAATCAACGTGATAACGACAGAAAGGGACGGATAGCCGGTGTCGACGCCGTTCTATGTCTCACCCCAGCAGGCCATGGCCGACCGGGCGGAATACGCCCGGAAGGGCATCGCCCGCGGTCGCAGCCTTGTCGTGCTGCAGTACGCCGACGGCATCGTATTCGTCGGCGAGAACCCGTCCCGCGCACTGCACAAGTTCAGCGAGATCTACGACCGGATCGGCTTCGCCGCCGCCGGCAAGTACAACGAGTACGAGAACCTGCGGATCGGCGGCGTCCGGTACGCCGATCTGCGCGGATACACCTACGACCGTGAAGATGTGACGGCCCGTGGCCTCGCCAACGTCTACGCGCAGACGCTGGGCACGATCTTCTCCAGCAACGCGGAGAAGCCCTACGAGGTGGAGCTGGTCGTCGCCGAGGTCGGGGCCCGCCCCGAGGGTGATCAGATTTACCGGTTGCCTCATGACGGTTCGATCGTGGACGAGCACGGCTCGGTCGCGGTCGGCGGCAACGCCGAGCAGATCAGCAGCTTCCTTGACCAGCGCCACCGCGACGGGATGACGCTCGCGGAGGCGCTCAAGCTCGCCGTGCAGGCGCTCTCGCGGGACACCAACGGCAGCGAGCGGGAGATCCCCGCCGAGCGGCTCGAGGTGGCGGTCCTGGACCGTACGCGCCCGCAGGAGCGCAAGTTCAAGCGCATCGTCGGCCGTCAGCTGTCGCGTCTGCTGGAGGCGGACGGTGACGCGGCCGCGCCCACCAACACTCCTTCGGACACCGAGGAGTCGTAGCTCCGGCCCTGTGTCGGCCTGTGCCCCGGACCGCTCAGCGGCCCGGGGCACCGTCGCGTCGGGAACCGGTCAGACGCGGGCGGTGGAGCCGCGCACCATCAGTTCCACCGGGAGGTCGCCGCCCTCGGGCCGCCGGCCGTCGAGGACGGCCAGCAGCGCCGCCATGCCGCGCTCTCCGACCTGCTCGGCGGGCAGCCGCACGGTGGTGAGTTCGGGCTCCACGGCAGTCGCCAGGGCCAGGTCGTCGAAGCCGGTGACCGAGACGTCCTCGGGCACCCGCAGCCCGAGGCGCCGCACCGCCTTGCAGGCGCCCGCCGCCAGGATGTCGTCGTCACAGACGAGCGCGGTGGGCCGTGGGCCGGGCCCGGTCAGCGCCAGCTCCGCGGCCTGCCTGGCGCCGTGTACGTCCAGGGGCGCCGGCACGGTGCGTACGACGGCGTCGGGGGCCCGGCGTAGCGAGTCGTGGAGCGCCGCGGCGCGTACGTCGAAGGTCCAGGAGTCCACGGCCGACGCGAGATGAACGAACCGGCGGTGGCCGAGGGCGAGCAGATGCTCCGTCACCAGGCGCATTCCGTCGGCGATGTCGAGGTTCACGTGCGCGGCGGCGCCCGAGTCGTCCGGGTCGCTGTCGAGCATCACGAGCGGAAGCCCCGCGCCGCGGATCGCGCCCAGCGCCTCGGCGGCCATCGAGGACGCGATGACGCCGTCGAGGGCGGCCTGCGCCGACGCGAACGGGTCCCTGGCGGGCTGGGTGCCCTCGGGGGAGGGGTAGAGGACGACGCCGAAATCGTGCTCGGCGGCGGTGCGGGCGGCGCCCGCGTAGACCCGGGCGAAGAATTCGTTGGTCAGCGCGGGCACGACGAGCAGCGCGGTCCTGGTCCGGCCGAGCCGGAGGTTCCGGGCGGCGAGATTGGGGCGGTACCCGAGCTCCCGCGCGGCCCCCCGCACGAGATCCGCGGTGCGCTCCGACACACGCCCGCGCCATTTGTCGCCCAGCACCAGCGACACGGTCGCCTGCGAGACGCCGGCGGCGCGGGCCACGTCCCTGCTGGTCGGCGGCGCGGCGGGCGCGCCGGCAGCGGCGGTGTCGTGGGTGTCGTCCCGGCTGGTCACTCGTGCCTCCGCAGCAACGGTTTTCTCGCCGCGAGGTGGACCCGCGGACTGGCTCATGGTACGTATGACACAGCACGTTATACGTAAAACCTCGGTTCGCGCCGGGGCAGAGAGGGGCAGACATGGCCGCCGGATACGCGGATCTCCTCAGGACGCGGTACGCCGCGCGCCTGCTGGCGGGCACTCTGGTGGGCCGGCTGCCCAACGCCACCGCCCCGATCGCGATCGTGCTCTTCACGCGAGCCGAGGGCGGCAGCTACTCGCTGGCCGGCGGACTCGCCGCGGTGTACGGGCTCGGGAACGCGGTGGGGCAGCCGCTGCTCGGCCGCGCCGTGGACCTGTACGGGCAGCCGCGCGTGCAGCTCCCCGCCGCCGTCCTGTCGGCGCTCGGCATGGTCCTGCTCACCTTCGCCGGAATCGATCCGCTGCCCCTCGCGTACGCCGCCGTGGCCCTCGCCGGCCTCTTCACCCCGCCCCTCGAAGGGGGTCTGCGGGCGCTGTGGCCCAACGTGCTCGGGCGCGAGGACCGGGTGCACCGGGCGTACGCCATGGACGCGGTGGCCCAGGAAATCATGTTCACTGTCGGCCCCTTGCTCGTCACGCTGCTCGTGGCGCTCCGGTCGCCGGCCGCCGCACTGCTCGTCATCAACGCGATAGGCGTGCTGGGCGCGCTCTCCGTCGTACTCTCCGAGCCTTCGCGCACCTGGCGTTCGGCGCCCCGCGAGGCGCACTGGCTGGGCGCCCTGCGCTCGCCGGGCCTGCTGGCCCTCCTCGGCTCGTTCTTCTTCGTCGGCCTCGCGCTCGGCTCGATCACCGTCGCGGGTGTCGCGTACGCCGACGACCACGGCCGCGAAGCGGTCTACGGCTGGCTGATGGCGGCGCTCGGCCTCGGCGCGCTCGCCGGTGGCATGGTGTACGGCGCCCGGCAGTGGGCCGGCGCCCCCGAACGGCGGCTGCGGTTCATCGTCGCCCTGCTCGCGGCCGGTTATCTGCCGCTGATGCTCACCCCCGGCATCCCCACGATGGTCGTGCTCGCCGCGGTCTCGGGAGTCTTCCTCGCGCCCGCGCTCGCCTGCGCCTTCATCGTCGTCGACCGGCACGCCCCGCGCGGCACCGTCACGGAGGCCTTCTCCTGGCTGGTGACCACCTTCGGCGTAGGCGCGGCGGTGGGAACCGGCGCCGCGGGACCGGCCGTCGAACACGGCGGCACCGCCGCGAGCTTCGCCGTCGCGGCGGCCGGCGGAGTGGCCGCACTGCTGGTCCTGCTGGCCACCCGGCGGGTTCTCGCGATTCCCCTCACGGCTCCCCTTCCCCACGACTCTGTCGTAATGCCTTGCGAAAATGATCGAATCGGTGCGGCCGAACCCGGTTTCAGGACAGGCCATCAGGCGTAATGTTCAGTCATGGACCGCCGCATTTTCGGGCTGGAGAACGAGTACGGCGTCACGTGCACGTTCAGGGGACAGCGCCGACTGTCACCTGACGAAGTGGCGCGCTACCTCTTCCGCCGTGTTGTGTCATGGGGCCGCAGCAGCAATGTCTTCCTGCGGAACGGCGCCCGCCTCTACCTCGACGTGGGATCGCATCCGGAATACGCAACTCCCGAATGCGACAACGTGACCGAGCTCGTCACCCACGACAAGGCGGGCGAGCGCATTCTCGAAGGCCTGCTCGTCGACGCCGAACGCCGCCTGCACGAGGAGGGAATCGCGGGCGACGTCTATCTCTTCAAGAACAACACCGACTCTGCGGGAAACTCCTACGGCTGCCACGAGAATTACCTCGTGGCCCGCCATGGAGAGTTCTCCAGGCTCGCGGACATCCTCATCCCGTTCCTCGTCACCCGCCAGCTCATCTGCGGCGCCGGCAAGGTGCTGCAGACCCCGCGTGGCGCGGTCTTCTGCGTCAGCCAGCGTGCCGAGCACATCTGGGAGGGCGTCAGCTCCGCGACGACCCGCTCCCGGCCGATCATCAACACCCGCGACGAGCCGCACGCGGACGCCGAGCGCTACCGCAGGCTCCACGTCATCGTCGGCGACTCCAACATGTCCGAGACGACCATGCTGCTCAAGGTCGGCGCCACCGACCTCGTCCTGCGCATGATCGAGGCGGGCACGGTGATGCGTGACCTCACCCTGGAGAACCCGATCCGGGCGATCCGTGAGGTCAGCCACGACATCACCGGGCAGCGCAAGGTGCGCCTGGCCAGCGGACGCGAGGCATCCGCCATAGAGGTGCAGCGCGAGTACTACGACAAGGCCGTGGACTTCGTCGACCGCCGCGGCATCCGTACGGGCACGGTCGAGCAGGTCCTCGAACTGTGGGGCCGCGCGCTCGACGCGATCGAGGCCGAGGACCTCGACCGGATCGGCACCGAAATCGACTGGGTCATGAAGTACAAGCTCATCGAGCGCTACCGCGCCAAGCACAACATGACCATGTCGCACCCCCGGGTCGCTCAGATAGACCTCGCCTACCACGACATCCACCGTCGGCGCGGGCTCTATTACCTGCTGGAGAAGAAGGGACAAGCCGCGCGTATCTGCAACGACTTGAAGATCTTCGAAGGCAAGTCGGTGCCGCCGCAGACCACCCGGGCGCGGCTGCGCGGAGACTTCATCCGCAGGGCCCAGGAACAGCGGCGGGACTTCACCGTCGACTGGGTACACCTCAAGCTCAACGACCAGGCACAGCGCACCGTGTTGTGCAAGGACCCCTTCCGGTCGGTCGACGACCGGGTGGAAAAGCTCATCGCCGGTATGTGATCCGGCCATTGCCGGATTTACCGGAACGCGACCCGGGCCCCGCACGTTCCTCGTGCGGGGCCCGGCCACGCCTTAGAGTGTCGGGCGACTACTGTGCCGTCTGAGATCTGAGGAACACGTGCGCCGACTTGCCGGCCTACTTGTCGTCCCCCTGCTGCTGCTCTCGACAGCGGCGTGCGGCAGCGACGACAAGGGCTCCGATTCCACCTCGTCAAAGAACGGACTGCCGGCGATCACCGCGGGCGAGAAGTTCGGCGAGAAGCCGACCCTCGCCAAGGGGGAGGGCGACCCGCCCAAGGAACTGAAGACCGAGGTCCTCAGCAAGGGCAAGGACGATGCTGCGACCCTCAAAAAGGGTGACGCCATCGAGGTGAACTACCTCGGCCAGCAGTGGGACTCCACGAAGCCCTTCGACAACAGCTTCGACCGCAAGCAGCCCTTCCCGCTGACCCTCGGCGCCGGCCAGGTCATCCCCGGCTGGGACAAGGGCCTGGAGGGCCAGAAGGTCGGCAGCCGCGTCCAGCTCGTCATCCCGCCGGAGCTCGGCTACGGCGCGCAGGGCCAGCCCCCCACGATCAAGCCCAACGCCACCCTGGTCTTCGTCGTGGACATCCTGACGGCCAAGACCATCCCCACGTCCGCCAAGGGCAAGGAAGTCGCGCAGGACAACATCGACCTGCCCAAGGTCGGCACCAACACCGACGGCAAGGCGCCGAAGGTCACCGTGCCGAAGAAGTCCGACCCGCCGAAGAAGCTCGTCTCCAGCTACGTGCTGGAGGGCGACGGCGCGACGGTGAAGGATTCCGACACGGTTTCCGTCGCCTACCAGGGGCTGGTGTGGAAGGACGGCAAGCTCTTCGACAGCACCTACGCCCAGGGCAAGACCCAGCAGTTCGCGCTGCCGCAGGTCACCCTGAAGGGTCTCAAGAACGGTCTGATCGGCAAGAAGGCCGGCAGCCGCGTGCTCCTCGTCATCCCGCCGGACCAGGCCTTCGGCGACAAGAAGCAGCAGTCCATCCCCGCGAACTCGACGCTGGTGTTCCAGGTGGACATTCTCGCGGTGATGTAAGACTGTCCAGGTTGCCCATTTCGTAGTACAGAGGAGCATTTCAGTGAGCATCGAGAAGCCCGAGATCGACTTCCCGGGCGGCGAGGCGCCGACGGATCTGCAGATCCGTGACATCTGGGAGGGCGACGGCGCGGTGGCCAAGGCCGGCGACAAGGTCAGCGTCCACTACGTCGGCGTGGCCTTCTCCAGCGGTGAGGAGTTCGACGCCAGCTGGAACCGCGGCACGCCGCTGCAGTTCCAGCTCGGTGCGGGCCAGGTCATCGCCGGCTGGGACCAGGGCGTGCAGGGCATGAAGGTCGGCGGCCGCCGTGAGCTGATCATTCCTCCGCAGCTCGCGTACGGCGACCGCGGCGCCGGCGGCGGCGCCATCAAGCCCGGCGAGACGCTGATCTTCGTCTGCGACCTCGTCGGGGTCTGACCCGGCAGCTGAAAAGCCATACAAGAGGGGCCCCATGCCATCCGGCGTGGGGCCCTCGGCTTTTGCCGCGACACCCCGGGGCGGTACGGTCGACGGTCGTAGAGCAAGAGAGAGGGTGCCGATGGCGATTGCCAAGGCCGAACGGTTGATGAATCTGGCGTTGTGCCTGCTCGGGACCCGGCGCCCGCTCAGCAAGCGCGAGCTCCGGGGGTCCATTGAGGCCTACCTGGAGGCCGGCACCGACGATTCCTTCAACCGGATGTTCGAGCGCGACAAAGACGATCTGCGCGAACTCGGTCTGGTCATCGAAACCGTCGAAAACCTCGACGGTGACGCCGGCTACCTGGCCCGCCGCGACAGCAACCGCCTCCCCGCCATCACCCTCGACGCCGAGGAGGCCGCCGCCCTCGGCCTCGCCGCGAAGGTCTGGCAGCAGGCCCGCCTCGCCGGCGCCGCCAGCGGCGCGCTCCAGAAGCTGCGGGCAGCGGGCATGCCGGAGGCGGAGGACCCCTTCGAAGGCCACCAGAGCGCCCTCGAACCCCGCATCCCGGTCCACGAGACGGCCTTCGAGCCGCTGATGCTCGCCTGCCGCGACCGGCGCCCCGTCGTCTTCGACTACCGCAAGGCCAACGCCGCCCGCCCCGAGACCCGGCACGTCGAGCCGTGGACGCTGGAGTGCTGGCGCGGCCACTGGTACCTCGCGGGCTGGGACCGCCAGCGCGGCGCCGAACGGGTCTTCCGGCTCTCCCGGATCACCGGCAAGGTCCGCTCCCGCGCCGGGTCCTTCACCGCCGAGGTGCCGGACGTCGTGACCGTACGCGAGACCGTCGAGAGCTGGGCGGGTGAGACCGCCACCCGCACCGCGCTGATCAAGCTCCGCCAGGGCTCCGGCTACCCGCTGCGGGCCAGGGCCACCGCCGTACGGGACCTGGGTGACGGCTGGGACGAGCTGGCGATCCCGTACGGGCACGGGCTCGATGCCTGGCTCGTCGAGCTCGGCCCCGAGGTCGTCGTACTGGAGCCCGCTGATCTGCGGGCGGACGTCGTGGACCGGCTGCGCGCCGTGGCCAAGGACTGAGGGGACCACGATTTCATGGCCACGAACGCGATCGACCAGACCCGGCGGATGCTCTCCCTGGTGACGTACCTGCGCGAGCGCCCCGGCGCGCACGTCAGTGATGTCGCCCGCGCCTTCGGGATCACCGAGGACGAGCTGATCTCCGACCTCGACGTCCTGCCCATGTGCGGAACCAGCTTCCGCGGCGGCGACCTGCTCGACATCGACACCGACGGCGACCGGATCTGGTGGCACAACCCGGATGATGTCGCGGAGCCGCTGCGGCTCGCCGCTGACGAGGCCACCGCGCTGCTCGTCGCCGCCCGCGCCGTCTCCACTCTCCCCGGCCTGCGCGAGGGCGACCGGCAGGCGCTGTTGCGCGCCACGGCGAAGCTGGAGGCCGCGGCGGGCGAGGCGGCGGGCGCCAGCTCCCGGCTCTCGGTGACCTTCGAATCCGAGGGCGGCGTCTTCGCCGACGTCGACCGGGCGATCGCGGAACGGCGCCGGCTGTGGCTGCGCTACTACTCCCCGGCGCGCGACGAGCTCACCGAGCGCGAAGTCGACCCGATCCGGCTCTTCGCCGTCGGCCACACGTACATGGAGGCCTGGTGCAGGCTCTCCGAGGCGCGGCGTACGTTCCGGCTCGACCGGGTCGCCGAGATCAGGCTGCTCGACGAGCCGTCCTCGCCGCCGGAGATCGAGCTCCGTGACCTGTCGGAGGGGCTGGTCCAGCCCTCGGCCGACGATCCGGAGGTCGTGGTGGAGGTCGGGCCCGGCGGGCGCTGGGTCGCCGAGTACTACCCGCACGACAGCGCGGAGGAACTGCCCGACGGCGGTCTGCGGATCACCCTGCGTACACCGGAACCGGCCTCGCTGCGGCGGCTCGCGCTGCGGCTCGGCAGGGACGGGCACATCGTCTCGCCGCCGGAGCTGGCGGTCAGCGCGCGCGAAGCGGCCCGCGAGGCGCTCGCGGCGTACGAAAGCCCCGGCCGGGCGTAACAAGGAGATTGGTGGACATGTCGCTACTGCCAAGGGTTCCCACCCAGGTGGGCCCCGTCCTCTTCAAGGCGGGCTGCCCCGACTGCGGCGCCCGCTTCGAACTGTCGGCGGGCTCGCTGCGCCTCGCGATCGGCGCCAGCCGCCGTACGACCTTCTACTCCTTCACCTGCCCCGAGTGCGAGGCGGCGGTGCGCAAACCGGCGGGCGAGCGGATCATCGAACTGCTCACCGGGGGCGGCGTGCGGACGCTGCGACTCCACTCCACTGTCTGACCGTCTAGGCTCTGCGCATGGTCTGGCCGATGCTCGCAATCGCTCTTGGTTTCTGTGGTCTCGCCGTGCTCGGCGTGCTGGCGATCCGGGTGTTCATGGAGGTCCAGCGCCTCGGGCGCCAGGTCGCCGCCACGTCGCGGGAGATCAACACGGCCGCGGAGAACCTCGAACGGGCGGCCGAGGGCCTGGCTCGCAGTGGCGAAGCCTGGCGGTAGGAAGCGGGGCTGCGATCGGCCGGTTCGGGGGGCGTAGGCTGGTTGAGCGGCTCTTGGAGCGAGGCGTGGGCCGCAATCCGGAGTAGGCACAGGCATTGCCCTGCGTTTACTCCTACGGGTTACGATCGCAGCCAGCGCGGCGTCCGGACATACGTCCGGCCGGTCGGGCATCAGACTCCCTGTCGCCTCGGTGAAGAAGGTAAAAAAAGCTATGGGTAGGATCGGCCCCACCGAGATCATTCTCGTCCTCCTGGTCATCATCTTGCTGTTCGGTGCCAAGAAGCTTCCGGACATGGCTCGTTCGCTGGGCAAGTCGGCCCGCATCCTCAAGAGCGAGGCCAAGGCGATGAAGAAGGACGACGACCAGAGCGCCCCTGCCGACCCGCCGCCGCACGCGACGGGCAACGCCCAGGACCACACCACGCCCGCGCCTCGTACGATCAAGGCCGCGCCCGGTGACGTGACGAGCTCGCGCCCGGTGGCCGAGCCCACTGACACGACCAAGCGCTGACACCTGGGCCGCCGCAGGCACCGTTCCGCGAAGAACGATGATCGCCTGCCGCACGAGATGAGGACGTGGGTTGCTCAAGTCTGCCCCCAAACTGGAGAAGGACCCCGAGGGGCGCATGCCTCTCGTGGAGCACCTGCGTGAGCTCCGCAACCGGCTCGCCAAGGGCGTGCTCGCGATCATGGCGGTCACGATTGTGGCCCTCGTGTACAGCGAGGACCTCATGAAGTTCATGACGAAGTCGGTGCCGAAGTGCCCGCCCAACGTCACCAGCGACGGTGGCAACTGCGCGATCGTCTCCTTCAACACGCTGACGGCTCCCTTCACCGTGACGATCCAGGTCAGCCTCGTCGCGGGTCTCGTTCTCTCGAGCCCGGTCTGGCTGTACCAGCTCTGGGCTTTCGTCGCGCCAGGGCTGCACAAGAACGAGAAGAAGTACACGTACGCGTTCGTCGGCGCCGCGGTGCCGCTGTTCTCGGCCGGCGCATACCTCGCGTATCTCATTCTCCCCATCAGCGTGAAGGTGCTCCTCAGCCTCACGCCGGGTGGTTCGGCGAACATCCTGTCTCTGGGCGACGTCCTCGACTTCACGCTGCGCATGGTGCTCGTCTTCGGCCTGGCCTTCGAGCTGCCGCTGATCCTCGTGATGCTCAACCTCACGGGCATCCTCACCGGCCGTCGCATGCTCGGGTGGTGGCGCGGTGTGATCATGGGGGTCTTCCTCTTCGGCGCGATCATCACGCCGACGACCGACCCGATCGGCATGCTCGCCCTCGCCGGGCCGATTACCTTCCTGTACTTCATGGCGGTCGGATTCTCGCTGCTGAACGACAAGCGACGGGAACGCAACAATCCCGACGCCGGGCTGGACGACGACGAAGCCTCCGAGCTCGACCTCACCCCCGAGGCGATCGGTGAGATCGAGACCGTCCCCGCCGCGCGCGCACTGCCCGAGCAGGCGGGGGCCGAGAGTGCCGGGTCGGGGCCGAAGCAGCTGCAGAGTTACGACGACGTCACCTGACCTTGTAGGGTCCGCCGGGTGACCAGTGAGATCACCCTCTTCGTCAATCCCACCGCCGGACGCGGCCGGGGCGCGCACGCCGCGCAGCCGGCCGCTTCTGCTTTGCGGGACGCGGGATTCTCCGTACGCACGGTCCTCGGCCAGGACGCGGACGACGCCCTGCGGCGGGCGCGCGACGCGGTCGCGGGCGGGACCGGGGCCCTGATAGCCGTCGGCGGGGACGGGATGGCCTCGCTCGCGCTGCAGGCCGTCGCCGGGACGCGAACGCCGCTGGGGTTGATCGCCGTGGGGACCGGCAACGACTTCGCCCGTACGCTCGGACTGCCCGTACGGGAGCCAGCCGCCGCCGGGAGACTGGCCGCCGAAGCGCTCAAGGGCGGGCGGATCATGGACGTGGATCTGGGGCGGGTGGGGGAGAAGTGGTTCGGGACCGTTCTCGCCTCCGGGTTCGACTCGCGGGTCAATGACCGCGGGAACCGGATGCGGTGGCCGAGCGGGCGGTTCAAGTACGACCTCGCGATGATTGCGGAACTGGCCTCCTTCAGGCCTATTCCGTACCGGATCACGCTTGACGGCGGCGACGTCCACGAGGTCGAGGCGACGCTGGTGGCCGTGGGGAACGGGACGTCGTACGGGGGCGGGATGCGGATCTGCGCCGATGCGCGGACCGACGACGGGCTCTTCGACATCACGGTGGTGGGGGACTGCTCCCGTACGACGCTGATCAAGGTCTTTCCGAGGGTGTACAGGGGCACCCATCTCAGCCACCCCAAGGTCTCCGTCCACCGGGCGGCCAAGGTCGAGCTGACGGCGGCGGGGGTTACTGGGTACGCCGACGGGGAACCGCTGGGGGCGCTGCCGCTGACCGCCGTGTGCGTGCCGGGCGCGGCCAGGGTGCTCGGTCCGCCGGTGCTCGGTCCGCGTATTTAAAGATCGGGCTGACTGTCATACGTGGCGGGTAGGCTCGAAGACAAGATGACAGAGGACCTTTCCCCAGCTGAGCGTTACGCCGCTGCCCGGATCCGTACAGCCGAGCAGGCCACCGCGCTTGCGCCCTTCCGCGAGCTGTACGACTTCGAGCTGGACCCGTACCAGGTCGAGGCATGCAAAGCCCTTGAAGCCGGCAAGGGCGTGCTCGTGGCCGCCCCGACCGGCTCGGGCAAGACCATCGTCGGCGAGTTCGCCGTGCACCTGGCGCTCGCCGAGCGCCGTAAATGCTTCTACACCACGCCCATCAAGGCGCTGTCGAACCAGAAGTACCAGGACCTCGTGCGGCGCTACGGCGCCGACAAGGTCGGGCTGCTGACCGGTGACAACAGCGTCAACCCCGACGCCCCGGTGATCGTCATGACCACCGAGGTCCTGCGGAACATGCTGTACGCGGGATCGCAGGCGCTGCGGGGGCTCGCGTATGTCGTGATGGACGAGGTGCACTACCTCTCCGACCGCTTCCGCGGCGCCGTCTGGGAAGAGGTGATCATCCATCTCCCCGACTCGGTGACGCTGGTGTCGCTGTCGGCGACCGTGTCCAACGCGGAGGAGTTCGGCGACTGGCTGGACACCGTCCGCGGCGACACCGAGGTGATCGTCTCCGAGCACCGGCCCGTGCCGCTGTGGCAGCACGTGCTCGCCGGGCGCAAAATGTACGACCTCTTCGAGGAGTCCGACGACGGCAGGGGCGGCAGGCGCGAGGTCAACCCCGACCTGGTGCGCATGGCGCGGATGGAGAACGGCAGCACGTCGTTCACGCGCGGTCGCGGCCGCGGGAACATGCGGGAGGCGGACCGGGAGCGCGAGCGCAGGCAGCGCAGCCGTATCTGGACGCCCGGGAGGCCCGAGGTCATCGAGCGGCTCGACGCCGCGGACCTGCTGCCCGCGATCACCTTCATCTTCAGCCGGGCCGGCTGCGAGGCCGCCGTGCAGCAGTGCATGTACGCGGGCCTGCGGCTCAATGACCAGGACGAGCGCCTGCTGGTCCGCGAGATCGTCGAGGAGCGGACGGCCTCCATCCCGGGCGAGGACCTGAACGTCCTCGGGTACTACGAATGGCTCGAAGGCCTGGAGCGGGGCATCGCCGCCCACCACGCCGGCATGCTGCCGACCTTCAAGGAGGTCGTCGAAGAACTCTTCGTGCGCGGGCTGGTCAAGGCGGTCTTCGCGACCGAGACGCTGGCGCTCGGCATCAACATGCCGGCCCGCTCGGTGGTGTTGGAGAAGCTCGTCAAGTGGAACGGCGAGCAGCACGCGGACATCACCCCTGGTGAGTACACGCAGCTGACCGGCCGGGCCGGGCGGCGCGGCATCGATGTCGAGGGCCACGCGGTCGTGCTCTGGCAGCGCGGCATGGACCCGGGCGCCCTCGCGGGACTGGCCGGGACGCGTACGTATCCGCTGCGCTCCAGCTTCAAGCCGTCGTACAACATGGCGGTGAACCTGGTGCAGCAGTTCGGACGGCACCGGTCGCGCGAGCTGCTCGAGACGTCCTTCGCGCAGTTCCAGGCCGACAAGTCGGTCGTCGGGATCTCGAAGCAGGTCCAGAAGAACGAAGAGGGCATCCTGGGCTACCGGGAGGGCATGACCTGTCACCTCGGGGACTTCGAGGAGTACGCGCGGCTGCGCCGCGAGCTCAAGGACCGCGAGACCGAGCTGGCCAAACAGGGCGCGACGCAGCGGCGGGTCGCGGCGGCCGCGTCGCTGGAGAAGCTGAAGGCCGGCGATGTCATCCATGTGCCCACCGGCAAGTTCGCAGGGCTGGCGCTGGTTCTTGACCCGGGGCTGCCCGCCGGGCGTGCCAACGGGCACCGCGGGTTCGACCAGCACGACGGGCCGCGGCCCCTGGTGCTGACCGCCGAGCGGCAGGTCAAGCGGCTCGCGTCGGTCGACTTCCCGGTGCCGGTCGAGGCGCTGGAGCGGATGCGCATCCCGAAGTCCTTCAACGCGCGCAGCCCGCAGTCGCGGCGCGATCTGGCTTCCGCGCTGCGGACCAAGGCCGGGCACATCGTGCCCGAGCGGCACCGCAAGCAGCGCGCGGCCGCGGCCGACGACCGTGAGATCGCGCGGCTGCGTACCGCACTGCGCGCGCATCCCTGCCACGGCTGCGACGAGCGCGAGGACCACGCCCGGTGGGCCGAGCGCTATCACCGGCTCCAGCGGGACACGAAGCAGCTGGAGCGTCGCATCGAGGGGCGGACGAACACCATCGCCCGTACCTTCGACCGCATCTATGCCCTGCTCACGGAGCTCGACTACCTGCGCGGCGACGCGGCCACCGAGCACGGCAAGCGGCTCGCCCGGCTCTACGGCGAGCTTGACCTGCTGGCGTCCGAGTGCCTGCGCGAGGGAGTGTGGGAAGGCCTGAAGCCGGCCGAACTGGCCGCGTGCGTCTCGGCGTTGGTCTTCGAGGCGCGCCAGGCGGACGACGCGGTCGCGCCGAAGGTGCCGACCGGGCCCGTGAAGATCGCGCTGGTGGAGATGGTCCGCATCTGGGGCAGGCTCGATGCCCTGGAGGAGGACTTCAAGATCAACCAGGCTGAGGGCGTCGGGCAGCGCGAGCCCGACCTCGGCTTCGCCTGGGCGGTGTACATGTGGGCCTCCGGCAAGGGGCTCGACGAGGTGCTGCGCGAGGCGGAGATGCCGGCCGGGGACTTTGTCCGCTGGTGCAAGCAGGTCATCGACGTACTGGGGCAGATCGCGGCGGCCGCGCCGTCCTCGGCGGAGGGCAGTACGGTCACGAAGAACGCCCGCAAGGCGGTCGACGCTGTGCTGCGGGGTGTTGTCGCGTACTCGTCGGTGGGCTGACGGTTCGCTTGAGTGTTACTGGTGCGCCGCTCCCCTGGAAGCTGAGAGGGGGCGGCGCATTGGTGTGTGTGGGGTCAACGGGGCCTGTGTGACGTGTGGTTGTGAGTTATCCACAGGGCTGGTGCGGTGTCGGACCTGTGCGCTTCCATGGAGTCACTCGTAGCGCACGACACGACGCGCGCCACCTGAGCAGGGGAGACCCGTCATGACCACCACGGACACCGGTGCGGCCGTCGGCGTACAGCCGAAGGGGCCAGGGATGACCGTGGCGGGCCCGCGCGGGGTGCCGGTGCTCGGCAATCTGCCGCAGTTCGGGAAGGACCCGCTCGCGTTCTTCGAACGGCTGAGGGCGCGTGGGGACTTGGTGCGCTGGCGGTTCGGGCCCAAGCCGTCGTTGTTCCTGGCCGATCCCGAGCACATCGGCGAGTTGATGACGGAGACGGAACGGACCTTCGACCAGCCGGAGCTCGGGATCGCATTCCGTACGGTGATGGGCAACGGGGTGGTGGTGGCGCGGGGGCCGGACTGGCGTCGAAAGAGGTCGCTGGTGCAGCCGTCCGTACGGCCCAAGCAGGTGCGGTCGTACGCCGCGACGATGGCCGGGTGCGCGGTGGAGCTCGCCGACCGGTGGTCGGACGGTGAACGGATCGACATCAAGCGGGAGATGGCCGCCCTCACCCAGCGGATCGCCGTCCGTACCATCTTCGGCGCGGACACCGATGCCGATGCCGAGGCGATCGGGCGGGCGATGGATGTCGCGCAGCGGGAGATAGGCGCGGAGTTCAGCGGGATCGGGGCGCTGCTGCCGGACTGGGTGCCGACGCGGGGGCGGGCCCGGATCCGGCGGGCCGCCGCGGTCATCGACGCCGAGGTCGCGCGGGTTGTCGCACAGCACCGGCAGGGTGACGGGGAGCGCCCCGATTTGTTGAGCCGGCTGCTCGCCGCGCAGGACGAGACCGGGGCGCGGCTCTCTGACGAGGAGATACGCGACGAGACCGTCACCCTGTACATCGGGGCCACGAGACGACCAGTAGCACGCTGGTGTGGGCGTGGTACTTGCTCGCGCGCAATCCGCGGGTGCGGGAAGCGCTCGCCGGGGAACTGGACCGGGTGCTCGGTGACCGCGAGCCGGGCTTCGAGGACTATGCGCAACTGACGTACGCGCAAGCGGTGGTGAAGGAGACGCTGCGGCTGTATCCGACGATCTGGCTGCTCACCGGGGTGGCCAAGGAGGGTGCGCGGATCGGTGGGCTGCCGCTGGTGCCGGGGACGCGGGTGTGGAGCAGTCAGTGGGCCACTCATCGCGACGCCCGGTGGTTCCCGGAGCCGGAGGAGTTCCGGCCCGAGCGGTGGGATCCGGACGGCGGGGACGAGATACCGGAGTACGCGTGGTTCCCGTTCGGGGGCGGGCCCCGGGTCTGCCTCGGGGCGCGGTTCGCCATGGTCGAGACCGTGCTTGTACTGGCCGTGCTGGCGCGGCGCTTCCAGCTGGACGTCGACCCCGGCGAGATACGGCCGGTGCCGACGCTCACCCTTCAGCCGGACCGGGAGGTGCTGGCCACGGTGCGGGCGCGGTAGGGGATACGGGACGCTGATCGAGATCGACAGACGGGGGGATGTGCGACGATCGGCGTTATGAGCACCACAGGGCGACGGGTCGGACGGCCGCGCGCCGACCAGCGGCCGGACAGCGGGCTCACGCCCCGTGAGGAACTCCTCAAGGCGGCGGCCGAGTTGTTTACCACCCGGGGTTACGCGGCCACGACGACCCGTTCCATTGCCGAACACGCGGGGATGCGTCAGGCGACGATGTACCACCACGTCACCGGCAAGGAAGAGTTGCTCGCCGGCCTCCTGGATTCGACGGTCGCTCCCTCTCTGGTCCTCGCCTGTCGCCTGCTGGCCGATGACACCGTGTCGGCGGAGGCCAGGCTGTGGCAGCTCTGCCGCTCGGACGTCGAGCTGCTGTGCGGCGGTCCGCACAATCTCGGCGCCCTGTACCTGCTGCCCGAGGTGCGCACGGAGGCCTTCGCCGGCTTCCGCCGCGTACGCGCCGATCTCAAGGACGCCTACGGGCAGTTGCTGGCCGCGACCAAGGCCTGCGGCGCGCTCGGCAAGGGCGAGCTGGCGCTCCGTACCGACCTCGTTTTCGGGCTCATCGAGGGCGTGATCCTGATCCACCGCTCTGCTCCTGACCGCCCGCCCGAGGCCTTCGCCGAGGCGACGGCCGATGCGGCACTGCGCATAGCGGGCGTCGCGGAGCGCCCGGCCGCCTGACGTTACGCCGGAGTCCTCACTCGGCTCTGCCGTGTGAGCGCCTTGGTTTTCACCGCGCGCAGGACGAGGAAGACCGGCAGGGCGAACGGTGAGAGCAGGATCGTCAGCACCAGCAGCGGGCCCATCACCAGCGGATGGATCGAGAGCCTGCGCGCTTCGAGGAACATCCACTGGCCGATCAGCAGGTCCCAGGCGATGATCTGGGCCCAGATCGCCCCGGCGCCGTTGGCTTTGGCCGCCAGTTCACGGAAGACGTCGATGTCGGGTGCCTTCACCGCCGCCCACAGCTCCGGGAAGACAGGGAGTGCCATGGCGAAATAGATGACGAGGACCGGAGCGACGGTCCACGGCGATGCCGCGAGCCGCGCGGTCGGTGCCCAGGCGGGGGCGAAGATCAGCAGCAGCCAGACCGGGGCGGCCAGCCAGAAGGTGATTTCGAAGAGCGTTCCGGTCATGCGACGAGCTCCTTGTCAGTGTCGTTCGCCCGTGCGCTTGCGGGAGTTGTGCGCAGCGATACGAGCGTTCCCGCGAGCGCGCCGGCCAGGATCAGCGCCGCGGCCGTCAGCGTCGCGCCGTCCGGGTGGATCAGGGCCTGGCCGCGCAGCGCCTGCCAGGTGACCAGGGCGAGGACGGCGGCGTACGACCCGGAGGCCACCAGGACCAGCCGCAGCCGTACGCGTTCGTCGCGCAGCCGGGCCAGGCGCGGGGCGAGGGCGATGAGGACCAGCAGGAAGAGGGGGATCAGCTGAAGGGCGTGCATGCCGACGAAGTGCGGTATGCGCAGGTCGCCGCCGGTCGTGGACCAGCCCGTCAGCGGCATCGAGGGGCCGCCCTCCGGTACGCCGACGCTGTGGGCCCCGACCACGTCGGAGACTCCCCGGCCGCCGGCCGCCTGCTGCTCGGGGGTTGGCTGCGACATCAGGTTGCCCAGGGCGGCCCCGATCAGCGCGATGACAGCGCCGAGCCGCATCGCCCAGGCGGCCGCGCGGCCGGCCTGCCGAGAGCGGAAGAGCAGGACCGATATGACCAGGGAGCTGATCCACAGCGTCACGATCGTCACGGCCATGACGTTGAACAACAGCCCGTCGAAGGCGGTTTCGTAGTTGAAGTGACTCCGCCTGCCGCGTACCACCTGGCCGACGATGATGACCATCTCGATCGCCCCGGTCAGGGCGACGACTGTGCCGGCCCACCACCCCACCCGGCGGCCGCGGGTGGCGAGCGACAGCATCCAGGCGAGCGTCATCGCGTACATGAGCAGCGATATCGAGAACTTGAGGGGTTTGAACCAGATGGGCGAGCCGACCAAGACCCGTTCGTCGACGGCCATCCCCACCGCCGAGACGACGGCCAGCACAGCCATCACGGCGGAGAAGATGAGCAAGGGCCGGTGCCAGGCGAGCCATGGGCGGGATGAAGGCGCGCTGAGCAGCATAGGGGTCCCCCTGGAGGAGTAATAGATAGTGGCGCTGTCCGCTATCCGATAGCGAGACTATCTATGATGAGATGGGGGTTGGCAAGCACGGAGAGGGCGAACGCGAAGTGCGCATCGGTGAGTTGAGTCGCAGGACCGGGGTTCCGGTGCCGACGGTCAAGTACTACGTACGGGAAGGGCTGCTGCCGGCCGGGCAGCTGACCAGCCCGAATCAGGCGAGTTACGACGAGACGCACGAGCGCAGGCTCCGGCTGATCCGCGCGCTGCTCGATGTGGGCGGGCTGAAGGTGGCCGCAATCCGGGACGTCCTCGCGGTGGTCGACGATCCCGCCCGGCCGGTTCACGGAATACTCGGCGAGGCCACGAACAGCATCATCAAGCGGTACGGCGAGGAGTCGGACGACGAGGCCGTGGCTGCCCGCGCCGAAGTGGACGCCCTGATCGCCCGACGTCACTGGCAGGTCGATCCGGACAATCCGGCCGCCGACGCACTCGCGGCGGCGCTGGCCGCGCTCGGCCGGCTCGGACACGGCGGCTTCAGCCAGGTGCTGGACGACTACGCCGATGCGGCCCAGACGGTCGCACGCGCGGATCTCGGTTACGTCGAGGGGCGGGCCGCGATGGACGATCTCGTGGAGAGCGTGGTGATCGGCACGGTGCTGGGGGACGCGGTGCTCATGGCGCTGCGCAGGCTCGCACAGGTGGACGAGTCCGCCCGTACCTACGGAGGCGACAAGACCCCCCGCTGAAGATCAGCGAGGGGCCGGGTCACTTCCGTACGGACAACAACGGGGGAGCGGACGGTCAGGCGGCGGGCTCCTGCTCGCGCTCGACCTGCTCGTTCCACTCGCGCTTGATCGCACGCCACGCGTCGTCGTCCTGGCCGAGGCGCCAGTAGCCCGAGATGGACAGCCGCTCGCGCGCGATTCCGCGGCCCATGCGCAGGTGGCGGCGGAGGTCCTTCACGAAGCCCGCCTCACCGTGGACGAAGGCGTGGACATCGCCCGCCGGGAAGTCGAGACCGCGCACCGCGGCGATCAGGGTGTCGCCCACCGGGCTCTCGCCCCGGTGCAGCCAGGTCACGTCGACGCCGTCGGGCGTGGAGATCTTCTGCTCCTCCTCGGGGCCCGCCACCTCGACGAAGGCGTGTACGACGGCGCCGTCCGGCATCCGTTCCAGGGAAGCGGCGATCGCCGGAAGCGCGCTCTCGTCGCCCACCAGCAGATGCCAGTCGGCCGCCGGGTCCGGCGCGTAGCCGCCACCGGGGCCGAGGAAGCGCACCGTCTCGCCGGACCGGGCCCGCGCCGCCCATGGGCCGGCCAGGCCCTCGTCGCCGTGCACCACGAAGTCGACGGTCAGCTCGCGCTGTACGGCGTTCCACGCCCGCACCGTGTACGTCCGGGTCACCGGCCACTGCTCCGCCGGGAACTCCTCGCGGATGCGGGCCATGTCGAACGGCTCCGGGTACACCGCTCCGGCCGCCGGGAACAGCACCTTGATGTAGTGGTCGGTGAACTCGTCGGCCGCGAAGCCGGCCAGCCCCTCACCGCCCAGGACGACGCGCACCATGTGCGGCGTGATCCGCTCGGTGCGCACCACCTGTGCCTCACGAACCTGCGGTGTCTTGCGGGCCGGTCGTTCTGCCACGGCGCTTTCCCCTGACTCTCGCTTGCTCCGACACTTGCATGCTTAGGCTTACCTAAGTTAGCAGTCTAGCCATGGAGAGTGTCGAGCAGCCGCTGCAGCGAGCTGCCGAGCCCCCACCGCGCCGCGAGTTCGTCGAGCGACGCGGGGTCGCGCGGCTCGGTGGGCAGCGCCGGATCGAAGTCCGGCAGTGGTACGTCGGAGGCGACGCGCACCACCTTCGGCGCGACGGCGATGTAGTCCCGCGCCTCGTCCAGCCGCTTGCGCTGAGACGGCGTCAGCTTGGACATGGGGTCGCCGACCGCCGCCATGATCCCGGCCAGGTCTCCGTACGCGTCGAGGAGCTTCGCGGCCGTCTTCTCGCCGATCCCGGGAACGCCCGGAAGTCCGTCGCTCGGGTCGCCGCGCAGGAGCGCCAGATCGACGTACCCGGGACCGTTCACCCCGTACTTGTCGCGCAGCCACGCCTCGTCGGTGACCTGAAGCGAGCCGACACCCTTCAGCGGATACAGCACCCGCACCTCACGGGCATCGTCGACCAGCTGGAAGAGGTCGCGGTCCCCGGTGACGATGTCCACGGGCCCGGTGGCCAGGCCGGTGAGCGTCCCGATCACATCGTCCGCCTCGTACGGCTCCACGCCCACCCGGGCGATTCCGAGCGCGTCGAGCACGTCCTCGATGATCGGCACCTGCGGGCTGAGCGTGTCGGGGATGACCTCCTCGTCCGGACCCGTCTCGGTCTCCTCGGCGACACGGTGCGCCTTGTAGGAGGGGATCAGGTCGACCCGCCACTGCGGCCGCCAGTCGGCGTCCATGCAGGCGACGAGGTCGTCGGGATGGTGGGTCTGGACGAGTTGGGTGATGAAGTTGAGCAGGCCGCGTACGGCGTTGACGGGCGTACCGTCCGGGGCGCGTACGGAGTCCGGGACTCCGAAATATGCGCGGAAGTAGAGGGAAGCGGTGTCGAGGAGCATCAGGCGTCGCGTCACACCCCGATGATGCCGTACGGCCCCAATGCCGTACGTCGCGAAAGTGGCCGGCAGGTGAAGTGGATCACCCCGCGTTTGGCTCGTGTAGGCAAGGGCAGGCGTCGCCTCGGAGCAGACCCATTGTGGATTCAACTTCTTGATGGCGAACTACCCGCAGCTGACCAGATGGTTCAAGAACTTCAAGCTGAGCGAGCAGCAGCTCGGCGGCCTGGAGAACGAGATCCACAAGCGTGGCACCGGGCATGAGGAGGAAGCAGTGAAGGCCTGGATGAAGGAGAACCCGGGCATCGCGGAGAAGATGGCGCCGGCCGCGGGCTGAGCCGGTGCCGACGCCGTAGCACCACCGAGGGGTGGGCATCGCCTGGCGGGCGATGTCCACCCCTCGGTGTGTCCTGACCTGGACAGGGGGGCCTTCCCTGACGTATGTACGAAACCGGCGCGCGAAGCTGCGTAGGCTGCACTCAGTGCCGATGAGTGATGACGACCACGAGACAGGGAGGGAGCCGGAGCGATGGACGACAAGGAAACTCTTCGGGTCGGTACGGCCGTCCGGAGGCGCCGCAAGTCCCTGGCCCTCACCCTGGCCACGGTCGCGGCCCGCAGCGGCCTCTCGGTGCCATTCCTCAGTCAGATCGAGAACGAGCGCGCAAGACCCAGCACCCGCTCCCTGGAGCGGGTGGCCCAGGCGCTGGAGACCTCGGCGGCCGAGCTGATCGCCGCCGCCGACTCGGGGCGTACGGTCGATGTCGTACGGGCCGGGGAGGAAGACGGCGACGGCGCGGCCGTGCGGTGTGTGGTGCGCGGCAGGCATCAGCTGCGCGCCACCGAATACATCGGCGAGCAGGACACCGGGCGCGAGTTCCAGCACCACGGCGACGAGCTGATGTACATCGCCGACGGCGCCGCCGAGGTGGAGGCGGAAGGCCGGGCGTACCGGCTGGAGCGCGGGGACACGCTGTTCCTGTCCGGTGGCGTACGGCACCGGTGGCGGGCCACCGAGCCGGGCACCCGGATCCTCGTCGTAGCGGCGGCCGGCACGGTCGGACACGGCGACGACGGCGACTCCGACGCCGACCCGCGTCAAGTCGGCTGACGGCGGGCAGGCCGCCGTGCGCCCACGCGTCGTCTCGCTCGTACCGTCCCTGACGGAGGCCGTGGCCGTCAGCGCGCCCGGCCTGCTCGTCGGGGCGACCGACTGGTGCAGCCACCCGGCGGACCTCGACGTCGTACGGATCGGCGGGACGAAGAATCCGGACGTCGAGGCGGTCGTACGACTGCGCCCCGATCTCGTGATCGCCAACGAGGAAGAGAACCGCGAGCCCGATCTGGCCGCCCTGCGGCAGGCCGGGCTCACCGTCATGGTCACCGTGATCCGCGATCTGCCCGAGGCCTTTGCCGAGCTGGAGCGGGTGCTGGTCGACGGCTGCGGTCTCAGCGCCCGACCCGCCTGGCTCGATGCGGCGGAGGCGGCCTGGGGTGACGTGCCGATGGGCGGCCTGCGGCTGAAGGCGGTCGTGCCGATCTGGCGCAGGCCCTGGATGGTGCTGGGGCGCGACACCTTCGCCGGGGACCTGCTGGCCAGATTCGGCGTAGACCACCTCTACGCCGGCCACGCCGAGCGCTACCCGCGCGTCCCCCTCGACGAACTGCGCGCCTCCGGTGCGGACCTGGTCGTACTCCCCGACGAGCCCTACCGCTTCACGGCCGACGACGGGCCCGAGGCCTTCCCCGGACTGCCCGCCGCGCTCGTCAGCGGGCGCCATCTCACGTGGTACGGGCCGTCATTGGCCGAGGCGCCCCGGGTGCTGCGAGCAGCGCTCCGCTGACCAGCCCGCGAGCCGTACGTACTCCGGCGACCGCCCAGGCCACGACGAGCGCCGCGTACAAGGCCGCCGCCAGCCAGCCGAGGGCGTCGAGGCCGGTGTGGCGGGCGAGTCCGGCGGCGCCCGTCACGCATGTACCGACGGGGAAGGTGAACGCCCACCACGTCATGGCGAACGTCATGCCGTTCCTGGCCGCCCTGACCACCATCGCCGCGGCGAGCGCCAGCCACAGCAGCGCGAAGCCCATCACGGGAACGCCGTAGAGGACCGCGAACGCGCCGAGTGCGTCGGCGTACGGCGCCTGCGTCGCTCCCGGCGCCACGTCCGCGAGGGAGTTGACCGCGGTGGTGGACTGGCCGAGCGGGCCGAGGACGAGGAACAGGGTCGGTGTCAGCGCGAGCGGAAGCGGGCCGTGCTGGAGGAGGCGCGCGAAGATCAGCGGCATCATCAGCAGCGTGGCGAGCAGGCTGAGCCCGAACATCCCGTAGCAGCAGAGCAGCATCGATTCCCGCCACTGGCCCGCGGGCAGATACGGGACGATCTGCGGCCCGAGCGCGGCCGAGACCATCGGCGCCACCACCGGCAGCAGCCACACGGGCGAGGCACTGCCGGGCTCGACACGGTGACGTACGACCATCAGGTACGGGATCGCGACGGCGGCCCCCAGACCGACGGCTGTCCCCGCGCCCCACAACACCGTGCCGGCGGCAACGGCGGCGTCGAGGCCGATGACGTCCCTGCCGACCGTCACCGTGGTGCCGCCGACCGACAACAGCGCCATGGCCAGGCAGCCGTAGAAGGGGGCGACGGCCGGGTCGAGGAGGTGGGCGCCCGCCTGGTCGCGGTGGTACGCCCAGTGCCCGGCGCGCGCGAGCAGCAGGGCGCCGAGCAGCAGCGCGGAAAGCCCCCAGACGACGGTGAGTGCGGGGCGCAGGCCGGGGACGGCGAAGGGGAGGGCGGCGCCGGCGTTGGCGACGATGGAGGTGCCCATGACCGTGGCGTACCAGTTGGGGCCGAGATGGCGCAGCGCGGGGAGCTGTCGTCCGGCGGGGGCGGCGAGGAGAGAGCGCGGCTGCGCATACGTGGCCATACGCCCACACTGGACGTACCGAGCGGCACCCACCAGAGACGGTCTTCCTATGAGGTCATAAACTGACCTTATGGCTTTCGATGACTCCATCCCCGCCTCCGGCGACAGGGCGCCGCTCGCGCACCGGGTGCCCGACCTCGGCGCCATGGAACTGCTGCTCGGTGTCGCCCGGCTCGGCAGCCTCGGACGCGCGGCGCGGGAGCTCGGCATCAGCCAGCCTGCCGCGAGCAGCCGTATCCGGTCCATGGAACGGCAGCTCGGTGTCGCCCTCGTCGACCGTTCGCCGCGCGGCTCGCGCCTCACCGAGGCGGGGGCGCTCGTCACCGACTGGGCGCGCCGGGTGGTGGAGGCGGCCGAGGCCTTCGACGCGGGGGCGCAGGCGCTGCGCGGGCGGCGGGACTCGCGGCTGCGCGTCGCGGCCAGCATGACGATCGCCGAGTATCTGCTGCCGGGCTGGCTGATCGCACTGAGCGGACAGCGCCCCGGTACGGCGGTGTCGCTGCTGGCGGGCAACTCCGCCGCCGTCGCGGAGCGCCTGCTCACCGGTGAGGCCGACCTGGGTTTCGTGGAGGGCCTGGCCATACCGGACGGTCTCGACGGCGTCGTCATAGGCCACGACCGGCTCGTCGTGGTCGCGGCCAAGGACCACCCCTGGGCGCGCCGGCGCCGTCCGGTGGACGCGCGGGAACTGGCCGAGGCGTCACTCATCCTGCGCGAGAAGGGCTCCGGCACCCGGCAGGTCCTGGACGCGGCGCTCGCCGGGTACGGCGGCCTGGCCGACCCGCTCCTCGAACTCGCTTCCACGACAGCGGTGAAGGCGGCGGCCGTCAGCGGCGCGGGCCCCAGCGTGCTCAGCGAACTCGCCGTGCGGGAGGAGCTGGCCTCGCGCCGCCTCGTCGAAATACCGGTCGATGGCGTGCGGCTGCGCCGCGACCTGCGGGCGGTCTGGCCGACGGGACCCCGGCCCACGGGGCCCGCGCGGGACCTGCTGGGGCTGACGCGCCCGGCTCCGGAGAAGGGCTGACTGTTTGTCATGGCCCTTAGCGGATACCCGAAGGGCATGACTGAACAGGACAAGAACACCAAGCCCAAGTCCAACGCCAACGCCACAGCGGCCCGTGCCTCCTCCGGGACCACCGCCTCCAGGACCACCGGAAAGGCCGCGGACACGGCGGGCGCGGCGAAGGCCGCGGCCGATGACGCCACCGCCAAGGCCGCGGACACGGCGGGCACGGCGAAGGCCGCAGCGGCCGACACCACCGCGAAGGCCACGGACGCGGTCGGTTCCGCGAAGGCCGCCGGAATCAAGGGAGTCGAGGCGGGCCGTCAGGCCCTGGACACCGCGGCCGGCAAGGTCGCGTCGACCGCGTCCACCGCGTGGGTGCTGCTCAACGCGCGCAAGGCCGTCATCGCGGGCGCGAGCGCCGGCGCGGTGGCGATCGGCGCCGCCTCGTTCGTGGCGGGCCGCAAGGCCGAACAGCGCACCATGGGCCCGGTCGCCCGCCTGCTGTCGGGGCGTATCTGACTCACGCGCGCGGCACGGCACGGCACAGCGCCCACGTTCGCCGACGAGAACGACCGGGCAGCGCCCCCGGTTCACGTGCTGCCGGACAGGACCATCACATAGCGCCGGCGGGCGCGTCAGGCGCGGAGCCGCACTGACCGATCGCCGCAGCCCCTGCCCGGGCGTAGGGGCGCGCGGCGGGCTCGTCCGTCCGACGGCTGCCGCTTACACAGCGGCGACCGCTGCCGCCGACACCAACGCCTCCATCACCCGCAGGTCCCCGCCCATCTCCGGGTGCCACTGGACGCCGAGCACCCATTGTTCGCCGGGCAGTTCGAGAGCCTCGGGCGTCCCGTCCGCGGCGTACGCCGACACCACCAGGCCGTCACCGAGCCGGTCGGCGGCCTGGTGGTGGTACGTCGGTACGCCGGTCTCCTCCGGTACGGCCGAGGCGTAGCGCGTGCCGGGCACCGGCTTCACCGCGTGCTCGCCGAAGACCCCCGGGCCGCCGGTGTGACCGTCCAAGTGCTGGACAAGGGTGCCGCCGAGCGCGACGTTCAGCAGCTGCATGCCGCGGCAGATGCCGAGCAGCGGCGTACCGGACGCCAAAGCGGCCTTGATCAGGGCGAGTTCCCACGCGTCCCGCTCCCGGGCCGGCGGCCCGGTGCGGGGGTGCGGATCGGCTCCGTACCGTACGGGCTCCACATCGGCGCCGCCCGCCACGACCAGGCCGTCGAGGCGGGCCACCACCTCCCCGGCGTACGACGGCGAGTCGGGCGGCACCATCGCGGCGAGGCCGCCCGCCGCCTGCACGAGGCGCGGATATCCGGCCGGGAGCAGGGCGGCGGGCAGGTCCCAGACGCCCCACTTGGCGGGCTCCAGGTAGGTGCTGATGCCGATGAGCGGCTTGGACACGGATCCTCCGGTCGGTGTGGGGCTCAGTGGTGATCAGTCGCGTTCGAGTTCGGCTTCGGCCTCCGCCAGGGCGGCGAACTCCTCCTCGGGAGCCGCGGCGACGAGCCGGTTGCGACTGTAGAACGCGAAGTAGGCGAGAGCGACGACGTACACCCCCAGCGCGATGAACGCCGCGTCCTTGTCCACCAGGAACGTCGCCACCAGCGCCGACAGCGCCAGCACGAAGGCCACGGACGACGTGACGACGCCGCCCGGCGTGCGGTACGGGCGGTGCAGTCCGGGCTCGCGGCGGCGCAGCACGATGTGGGAGAGCGCCATCAGGGCGTACGAGATGGTGGCGCCGAAGACCGCGATGTTCAGCATCCGCGCGCCGTCCCCGGTCCCCGCCGCCAGCGCGAAGCCGATCGCGCCGGGGATGAGCAGCCCGAGGTACGGGGCCTTGCGGCGGCTGGTCAGCGACAGGAAGCGGGGCAGGTAGCCGGCCCGGGAGAGGGCGAAGAGCTGCCGTGACCCGGCGTAGATGAGCGAGAAGAACGAGGCGACGAGGCCCGCCAGTCCCGCGTAGTTGACGAAGCGGCTGAGCGGCGTCGGATCGCCGTCGCCCTGGAGCGCCACGACCAGCGGATTGCCCGCGTCCTGGACTGCGGCCGAGCCGCGAGCGCCGGTGGCCGCGAAGAAGGTGATCAGGGCGAGCAGCGCGAGGACGGCCATGGAGATGGCGAGGGCGCGCGGCATGGAACGCACGGGGTCTTTCGCCTCCTCGGCGGCCAGCGGAACACCTTCCACGCCGAGGAAGAACCACATGCCGAAGGGGAAGGCGGCCCAGATGCCGAGCAGTCCGAAGGGCAGCCAGGAGTTGGCGCCGAGGGCTTCCTTGTCGACCGGGATGTCGTTGAGGTTGTCCGCGCTGAACTCCGTGAACGCGCCGACCGCGAAGATCAGCAGCGCGGCCACGGCGATGGCGGTCACGACGAGGCTGAAGCGCAGCGCCTCGCCGACGCCCCACAGGTGGATGCCGATGAAGATGACGAAGCAGGCCAGGTAGACCGGCCAGCCGGCGGTGAGCCCGAAGAGGTTCAGCGACTCGACGTACTGGCCGATGAAGATGGAGATGGCCGCGGGCGCCAGGATGTACTCGATCAGGATCGCGGTGCCGGTCAGGAAGCCGCCCCAGGTGCCGAGCGCGCGCCGGGCGAAGCCGTAGCCGCCGCCCGCCGTGGGAAGGATGGCGGACAGCTCGGCGAGTGAGAAGACCAGGCAGG
The DNA here is from genome assembly GCF_018614615.1 of Streptomyces sp. ISL-100. Classification (GTDB taxonomy): domain Bacteria; phylum Actinomycetota; class Actinomycetes; order Streptomycetales; family Streptomycetaceae; genus Streptomyces. The sequence goes on from NZ_JAGGOK010000056.1 coordinate 104,192, forward strand.
CGTACATCACGCCCATCAGGAGGGTGGCGATCGCGAGCCCGCCGAAGCCGCCTTCGGCGAGGCCGATGTTCCAGCCGGAGAAATCGCCGGAGACGACGTACGCGACGCCGAGTCCGGTGAGCAGCAGCCAGCCGGCGCTGCCGCGGCGCAGGGTGCGCCGTTGCAGATAGCCGGCATCGGTATCGGTGGAGGCTGGTGCTGCTGTGGGTGGTGGGGTGCGCGAGTCGGTGCTGTCGGCCATGAGCCGCTCCTGCCTCGGGTCAATGCTCGGGTCAATGGTGGGTGGCCATACCTTTGTGGTTCGGCCGGTCCCAGCGCAAGACCTGTGCGTTAAGCCGCTGTTACGGATCCGCATCGTCCGGCGTCACATGTCCCATGCGGTCGCATGTCGCATGTCTTGTCACGTGAGGAATCCCCGCAGCAGCGCGGCCGTGCCCGAGCAGTGCTCGCGCATCACCTCGCGCGCCCCGTCAGCGTCGCCGTCGAGCACCGCCTCGACCAGTGCGGTGTGCTGCTGCTGAGAGTGCTCCAGGTTGCGCACGAGCAGCGGGATGCAGTCGAGCAGGCCGTTCACCGTCGCGCGTACGGCGGCGTACTGCGCGGTCAGGGTCGGCGACCCGGACAGCTCCGCGAGCGTGAGATGCAGCAGGGTGTCCAGCCGGCGGTAGTCGGCCAGCGGCGCGTCGTGCGTCGCGGCGAGCGCCGCCCGCAGCCGCTGTGCGCCGTCCTCGTCGAGCCCGTACGCCGCACACAGCCCGGCCGCACCGACCTCCAGCACCTCGCGGAAGCGCAGCGTGTCCTCCACGTCGACGGCCTCCACTCGCCGGCGCAGCTCGCCCTCCCCGGAGGCGTCCGGGTGCGGCAGCACGAACGTACCGCCGTACCTGCCGCGCCTGCTCTCGACGAGGCCCTGGTCCTGGAGGACCTTCAGGACCTCGCGCAGCGTGACCCGGCTGATCCGCAGGCGGTCGGCCAGCTCGCGCTCGGCGGGCAGCCGTTCCCCGACGGGCACCAGGCCCAGGCGCAGGACCTGGAGGATCTGCTCCAGCGCCTCCTCGAAGCCGTTCCCCGCCCGGACGGGCCGCAGGACGGGCGTCAGAGGGTCCATCGAGCCGATTTCATTCGCCACGTTGCGGTTTCCCCTTCCCAAGCAATGGTCTTCAGCAATACCTTATGGCTTCCGGCTGACCGAAGGAGGAACTTTCCGTGGCAGACCGCACACCCCCGCTAGCTCTTGAGGAGCTCCGTGCCCTCGTGGCGAGCGGTGAGATCGACACAGTCGTCCTGGCCTTCCCCGACATGCAGGGGCGCCTCCAGGGCAAGCGGTTCGCCGCCCAGTTCTTCCTCGACGACGTACTGGACCACGGCACCGAAGGCTGCAACTACCTCCTGGCCGTCGACACCGAGATGAACACGGTCGACGGATACGAGATGGCCTCCTGGGACCGCGGCTACGGCGACTTCGCCATGCACGCTGACCTCTCCACCCTGCGGCGCGTTCCCTGGAACGACGGCACGGCCATGCTCATCGCCGACCTGGCCTGGAACGACGGCGCACCGGTAGTGGCCGCTCCCCGCCAGATCCTGCGCCGCCAGCTGGAGCGCCTCGCCGAGCTCGGCTACACCGCACACGTCGGCACAGAGCTTGAATTCATCGTCTTCAAGGACAGTTACGAGGAAGCCTGGAACCGGGGCTACAAGGACCTCGTACCCGCGAACCAGTACAACATCGACTACTCGGTCCTCGGCACCGGCCGCATCGAACCTCTCCTGCGCCGCATCCGCAACGACATGACCGCCGCAGGCCTGACCGTCGAGTCGGCCAAGGGCGAGTGCAATCCCGGGCAGCACGAGATCGTCTTCAAGTACGACGAAGCCCTCGTCACCTGCGACCAGCACGCCATCTACAAGACGGGTGCCAAGGAAATCGCCTCACAGGAGGGTGTCTCGCTCACCTTCATGGCGAAGTACAACGAGCGCGAGGGCAACTCCTGCCACATCCACCTCTCCTTGCAGGATGCGGACGGCCGCAACGTCATGGCGGGCGACGACGCCCCCGACGGAATGTCCCCCGTCATGCGGCACTTCCTCGCCGGACAGCTCGCCGCCCTCCGTGACTTCGCGCTCCTCTACGCGCCGAACATCAACTCCTACAAGCGCTTCCAGCCCGGCTCCTTCGCCCCGACCGCCGTCGCCTGGGGCCACGACAACCGCACCTGCTCCCTGCGCGTCGTCGGCCACGGCCGCTCCATGCGCTTCGAGAACCGGCTGCCCGGCGGCGACGTCAACCCGCACCTCGCCGTCGCGGGCCTGGTCGCGGCCGGCCTCTACGGCATCGAGCACAAACTCGAACTCCCCGAGGTCTGTACGGGCAACGCCTACACCGGCGGCTACGAGCACGTCCCCACATCGCTGCGCGAGGCCGCCGGACTCTGGGAGAACAGCCCCATCGCCAAGGCGGCCTTCGGCGACGAAGTCGTCGCGCACTACCGCAACATGGCGCGGGTCGAACTCGAAGCGTTCGACTCCGCGGTGACCGACTGGGAGCTCCGCCGCTCCTTCGAACGACTGTGAGGCCCGCCGTGTCCCTCGAGCACCACATCCTCAACCCGGCCACCGAAGAAGTCATCGCCACCGTCGCGGCCTCGACCGCCGCCGACATCGACGCGGCGGTTGTACGGGCCACCGGGGCGCAGCGCGCCTGGGCGGCGGCCGCACCCGCCGACCGCGCCCGGCTGCTGCGCCGCTTCGCGGCCAAGGTCGACGAGCACATCGAGGAACTGGCTCAGCTGGAGGTCCGCGAGGCCGGGCACACCCTCGGCAACGCACGCTGGGAAGCGGGCAACGTACGCGATCTGCTCGACTTCGCCGCCGGGGGAGTGGAACGCCTCAGCGGCCGGCAGATCCCGGTCGCCGGCGGCCTGGACATCACCCTCCTCGAACCGCTCGGCGTCATCGGGGTGATCGCACCGTGGAACTTCCCCATGCCGATCGCCGCCTGGGGAACGGCCCCCGCGCTCGCCGCCGGTAACGCCGTCATTCTCAAGCCCGCCGAGACCACCCCGCTGACCGCCCTGCGCCTCGCCGGACTCGCCCTCGAAGCGGGCCTCCCCGACAACCTCTTCCAGGTCCTGCCGGGAGCGGGCGACGTGGCGGGCAACGCCCTGGTCGAGCATCCCGGCGTAGCGAAGATCGTCTTCACCGGCTCGACGCGTGTCGGCAAGCAGATCATGGCCAAGTGCGCCGATCGCGTGAAGCGCGTGACCCTCGAGCTCGGCGGCAAGAGCCCCAACATCGTCTTCGCCGACGCCGATATCGAGGCCGCCGTCGCCGCCACCCCCATGTCCTTCCTGGACAACTCCGGGCAGGACTGCTGCGCCCGTACGCGCATTCTCGTCCAGCGTTCGGCGTACGACCGCTTCCTGGAGCTCCTCGCCCCCGCGATCGAGGGCGTGGTGGTCGGCGACCCGTCGGACGACAAGACTCAGATGGGCCCGCTGATCTCCAAGTCCCAGCTGGAGCGCGTACGGTCGTACGTCCCCAAGGGCGCGGAGGCCATTCGCGGCAGCGCGCCGCAGGGGCCGGGCTTCTGGTTCGCGCCGACGGTCCTCACGGGCGTCGGCCCGGACGCGGCCGCCGCGACGGAGGAGGTCTTCGGCCCCGTCGCCGTCGTCCTGCCCTTCGACGACGAGGAGGACGCGGTCCGGCTCGCCAATGCCACCGAGTACGGCCTGTCCGGCTCCATCTGGACGCGGGACGTGGGCCGAGCCCTGCGCGTCTCGCAAGGCGTCAGGGCGGGCAACCTGTCCGTCAACTCGCACAGCAGCGTGCGCTATTCGTCCCCCTTCGGCGGCTACAAGCAGTCCGGGCTCGGCCGCGAACTGGGCCCCGACGCGCTCACCGCTTTCACCGAAACCAAGAACATCTTCATCAGCACGGAGGCCTGAGACCATGACTGCGACTGACTCGACCGACTCCATCGTCTGCCGCCGCCTGGTCGGACGTACCGCCGTCATCACCGGCGCCGGCAGCGGCATCGGCCTCGCCACCGCGCGCCGCCTGGCCTCCGAGGGCGCGCATGTCGTCTGCGGCGACATCGACGAGATCGCGGGCAAGGCCGCGGCCGACGAGGTGGGCGGCACGTTCGTACGGGTCGACGTCACCGACGCCGAGCAGGTCGACGCGCTGTTCAAGACGGCGTACGACACCTATGGCTCGGTGGACATCGCCTTCAACAACGCGGGCATCTCGCCGCCCGACGACGACTCGATCCTCACCACGGGGCTTGAGGCGTGGAAGCGGGTCCAGGACGTCAACCTCACCTCCGTATACCTGTGCTGCAAGGCCGCCATCCCCTACATGCAGCGCCAGGGGCGCGGCTCCATCATCAACACCGCGTCGTTCGTCGCGATCATGGGCGCCGCCACCTCCCAGATCTCGTACACGGCGTCCAAGGGCGGCGTCCTCGCCATGTCGCGCGAACTGGGCGTGCAGTTCGCCCGCGAGGGCATCCGCGTGAACGCGCTCTGCCCGGGCCCGGTGAACACGCCCCTGCTCCAGGAGCTGTTCGCCAAAGACCCGGAGCGGGCGGCGCGCCGGCTCGTGCACATCCCGGTCGGCCGTTTCGCGGAGGCGGACGAGATCGCGGCGGCGGTGGCCTTCCTGGCCAGCGACGACTCGTCGTTCATCAACGCGACGGACTTCCTGGTGGACGGAGGCATCGCGGGGGCGTACGTGACCCCGCTCTAGCCGTTCGCCGAGGGCCGGTCTGAAGATCAGCGTCCGAAGATCTCAGCCCGGCCCTCACCCTCTCGCCTTATAGGAACGTGCGGCCCTCGCCCCGGTACGTCGGTACGGTCGCCGTCACCGCATCGCCTTCGATCAGCTGAAGCGCGTCGAACCGCTCGCACATCTCGCCGGCCTTCGCGTGCCGGAACCACACCTTGTCACCGATCAGCAGATCGTCGGCCGCAAAGCCGATCAGCGGTGTCTGCACCTCACCGGCCCCCTCCTGGGGGTCGTACCGCAGCCCCTCCGGGAGATACGGGACGGGCGACCGGTCCGGGCCCGGGGCCCCCGAAGCGGGATAGCCGCCGCCGAGCACCGTCACCACACCCACGCCCGGCCTGCGGACGACGGGCTGGGCGAAGAGGGCGGCGGGGCGTCCCGTGAACGACGAGTAGTTGTCGAAGAGCCGCGGTACGAACAGCCCGGAGCCCGCGGCGATCTCTGTCACGGACCGCTCCGCGGCGGTGTGCTGGACGCTGCCGGTGCCGCCGCCGTTGACGAACTCCAGGTCCGGCGCCACGGCTCGTACCGCCCGTACGACGGCCGCCCGGCGGACCGCCAGCTCCCTGCGCGCGGCGCCCTGCATCATCCTGATCGCGCGGGAGCGCAGTGGCTGCCCCGCGATCTCGTCCCCGACCCCGGCGACATGACCCTCGTACGCCATGATGCCGACCAGTCGGAATCCCGGGCGGCGGGCCACCGAGCGGGCCAGCTCGGCGAGCCGGGCGGGTTCGCGCAGCGGCGAACGCAGGGCGCCGATCCGTACTCGGCCCCCGAGCAGCCGCAACGACGTGTCCAGCTCCAGGCAGACGCGGATCTCCTGCTGGCCGCCCTCCCTGGCCCGGTCGATCAGCTCCAGCTGTGCCGGATCGTCGACCATCACGGTCACGGCGGCGGCGAGCTTCGGATCCGCGGCCAGCTCGGCGAACCCGCTTCGGTCCGCAGACGGGTAAGCGAGCAGCACATCCTCGAACCCCGACCGCGCGAGCCACAGTGACTCCGCGAGCGTGAACGACATGATGCCCGCGAAGCCGTCCCGTGCCAGTACGCGCTCCAGCAGCGCCCGGCAGCGTACGGACTTGCTGGCCACCCGGATCGGCTTGCCGGCGGCCCGGCGGACCAGGTCGGCGGCGTTGTCGTCGAACGCCTCCAGATCGACGACGGCGACGGGAGCGTCGAGGTGGGCAGTGGCCCGGTCGTACCTGGCCCGGTCGGAAGCACGCGGTGTCATGGCCAGAGCTTGCCAGAGCGGATTACCGCTGGGTAGGGGGATGATCCGGTCAGATGCCGCGAGCCCGGGGACTGGTTCCCGCCTGGCCCGCGGCAGCCCGTAGAGTGGCGCTCACACGGTGAGGACGACTCGAACGGACCTGCCCCGAAAGGCGATCGGGCATCGCGGGGACAGGCCGGGCGAACCACGAACAGGGGGGCGGATGAGCACCGAGGCACACCGTGCCCCTCTCCCACCCCGCCCCACCACCCCACCACTCCCGGCCTCCTGGCACGCCCCGGACCACCCCACGCGGGCGCCGCGACCACAGCCCGCCGCCCCGGTGCCTTCACCAGCCGCTGCCGCGCCGAGCCCCCCTGGCCCGATGCCGCCACCCGCCGCGAGCCACGAGGCCGGTCCCGCTCCCAGCCCAGCATCACGCCACCCGGAGCCCTCTACCGACCCGCGCCACCCTGCCCCGCCCCCAGCGACCCCGACGCTTCCGCCCGCCCCAGGCACCCACGCCGGGCGCGCGGTGGCCGCTCCCCTTCGCTCCGCCTCCCCGCCGGCGCCCGAGGGCAGGAGGGACGTGCCGGGCGTTGAGACCACTGCGCGGCTGCGGCCCGTGCCCGCCGCGCCGGGGGCGCTGCCGCCCGAGGCTCCGCCGCCGCCCGCAGGGCTGCCCGTAACGCCGCTGCCCGGCTCCACCCGGCGCAGGCCCGTCGGGGCCGTCGACCTGGGTCCGCAGCCCGGTGCGCCCCGGCCCGCGCAGTTCGCCGCGCCGCGGCACTGGGGGGCGGGGGTGCCGGAGACGCCGGCCGAGACCACCACCCGGCTGCGGCCCGTCCGTACCCGGCGCCCCGCCCGCGTCGTGGCCGCCGCGGCCTGCCTCGTACTCGGGGTCGGCCTGATCGGCGGCGCCGTCACGGGCAGCTGGCTCACCGGCGGCGCGGACGCCGAGGCCGCCGCTCCCACCGGTTACGCCGAGGCGCGCGGCCTCTGGCACAGCGCACCCGTCGACACCCTCTTCCCGCCGAAGATCAAGGGTGACGGCGCGGGCCCCGGCGGCGCCGACCGGGTCTGGACGCGCGTCGCCGTCGCTCCCGACAGCGGCTGCGCGAAAGCCCTCGACCCGCTGCTGCTCAAGGCGCTCCAGCCGGTCGGCTGCCTGCGTCTCCTGCGCGCCACCTACACCGACGCCACCACCAGCAGCGTCACCACGGTCGGCATGATCTTCACCGAGGCCGACGCGCCGGCCATGAAGGCCCTGCGCGCGCGCTTCATCAACGAGGTACTCACCGACCGCGCCGACCTCATGCCCCGCACCTACCCGGCCAAGGGCACCGTCGCCGCCGGCTTCGGCGACCGGCAGCGCGCGAGCTGGACGGTGAGCGTGCTCACCGACGTACCCGTCGTCGTGTACGCCGTCTCCGGCTTCGCCGACGGCCGCACCGTCGCCGATCCGCAGCCCGCCAGTCGCGCCACCACCGCGGGTGCGACGAACGCCCCCGCCGAAGCGGGCCTCGGCCACGAGGCCGAGGGCATCGCCGAGCAGGTCGAACGCGGCCTGCGCAGGACCGCACGCCCGGCCACGGAGCCTCCCCGATGAACCACGTAACCGCCGCCGCACCCAAGGCCGCCCGTCGCACCCACACCCGCGCCGTCGCCGCCACCCTCGCCGCCACCGCCCTCGTCCTGCTCCCCGCGGCCCCCGTCGCCCACGCCGACAGCATCCGGGCCCAGCAGTGGGCGCTCGACGCGCTGCACACCGACGAGGCATGGCGTACGACCAAGGGCAAGGGCGTCACCGTCGCCGTACTCGACACCGGCGTCGACGGCAGCCACCCGGACCTCGAAGGCCGGGTACTGGCAGGCAAGGACCTCATAGGTTTCGGCGCGGGGAAGGGCGACCGCGCCTGGGCCCGCCACGGCACCGCCATGGCCGGGATCATCGCGGGCCACGGGAACGGCCCCGGCCGCGCCGACGGCGTCGTCGGCATCGCGCCCGAGGCGAAGATCCTCCCGGTCCGGGTGATCCTCGAAGGCGGCGACCCCGCCCGCAAGAGAGCCCGCAGCACCCGCGGCAACGCCCTCGCCCAGGGCATCCGCTGGGCCGCCGACCACGGCGCCGACGTCATCAACCTCTCCCTCGGCGACGACAGCAAGTCCGCCCACCCCGAGCCCGCCGAGGACGCCGCCGTCCAGTACGCCCTCGCCAAGGGCGCCGTCGTCGTCGCCTCCGCCGGCAACAGCGGCGAGGACGGCGACCACGTCTCGTACCCCGCCGCCTACCCCGGCGTGATCGCCGTGGCCGCCGTCGACAGCGTCGGCACCCACGCCTCCTTCTCCACCAGCCGCTGGTACGCGACCGTCAGCGCCCCCGGCGTCGACGTGATCATCGCCGACCCCGACCGCCGCTACTACGAGGGCTGGGGCACCAGCGCCGCCTCCGCCTTCGTCTCCGGCGCCGCCGCGCTCGTACGCTCCGCGCACCCGGACCTGACCCCCGCCCAGGTCAAGAAGCTCCTCGCGGACACCGCCCGCAACGCCCCCGCGGGCGGCCGCGACGACGCCCGCGGCTACGGCTTCGTCGACCCGGCCGCCGCCATCAAGGCCGCCGGCAAGCTCCGCCCCGCGGACCTGCGCCCGGCCTCGGCGCCGCACGGCAAGAAGTACTTCGGCGCGGGCCCCGACCCCCTGCGCGAGACCGGCGAACCGGCCGGCTGGCTCGCCCCCGTCGCCGGCGGCCTCGGCGCGCTCCTGCTGGCCGGCGCCGTAGCCCTCTGGCGAAGCGCCCGGGTCAGCGCGCCCCGCCGACAGCCCTGACGGCCGTACGCGCCACGTCCTCGACGAGGGTGATCCCCGCCTCCTTGGTGGTGTCGCCGTCCGAAAGTACGGCGACCAGCCAGACCCGCCCGTCGACCGTGACGCGCCCGATGCTGTTGATGTCCCACAGTCCGGTGGCGCTGCGCGGCAGCCACCCGTTCTTCAGTGCCCAGCCGTCCCCGGCCGCCGAAACACCCCAGTCCTGACCGGCGGCTATCTGCTTCATCAGCCCCTGGATGTACGTACGCGACTGCTTGTCCAGCTCCGATTCCTCGCCGAATACGGCTTCCAGCAGGGTGAGTTGATCCTGCGCGGTGGTCTGCGTCAGCCCCCACCGCTCGCCGTTGCCCCCTTCGGTGGAGACGAGCCCCAGCCGTTCGTTCGCGGCATCGAGCCCGTCGCTGCCGCCGATCGCGTGCCACAGGGCGGTCGCCGACGCGTTGTCGCTGTTCACGATCATGTTCCTGGCGTACGCCTTCTCCTGCGCGGTCAGCACCCGCCCGGTGTCCTGCGCCCGCAGCAGCAGCGCCGCCAGAATGTCCACCTTGACGATGCTCGCCGTGTCGTACGCCTGGTCCCCGTAGACCGCCGCGTCGCCGCTCTCCAGGTCGAGTACGCCGACGGACACCGACGCGTCCGTGTCCGCCGCCACCGGACCGACGGCCTTGGCCAGCACCGCGTCGAGATCCACGACCTCCGTCTCGGGTTCCTCGGGCTCCACGATCACCCGTTCTCTCTCCAGTGCGGAGTACTGGGGCGCGCTGCCCGCAGACGGCTCCGACACCGGATCCGGCGGCTTCCGCTCCACGAGGTTCGTATTCGCGGCGACCGTACAGGTCACCAGAATCACGGCCGTCAGTAAGGAGGCTCTCTGTCGAGGCATGAGCCGGACGCTAGGAAAACAAACTTGGCGTCGGCTGTGCCGCAGATTAAACCCCGATGAGAAAACCCTCACCGCCCGGCGGCTAGGCTCGACGTGTGGCGCTCAAGAACATCCCTGACCCCGGTTTCTCCGACGACGACGGCACCGCCGACCCCCGGCTGACGGCGGCGCTCGCCGCCTGGTCCGCCGACAGATCGGCCGAACCGCAGGTCCTGGAGGCGCTCAAGGGCGCCCGGCTCCTGGTCCCCGTCGTCGCCGTACTCGGAGAAGCCGAGACCGACGAGAAGAGCGGGCTGCGCCGCGAGAAGAGCAGCGACATGGCCGTGCCGACCCTCCAGGCCGGCGACCGCCGCGCCCTCCCCGCCTTCACCTCCACCGAGGCCCTGGCCCGCTGGAACCCCGAGGCGCGCCCTGTCGCCGTACCGCTGCACCAGGCGCTCCAGGCCGTCGCCCACGAGCGGGCCGACACGCTGGTCCTCGACCTGGCCGGCCCCGTGCCGTACCAGCTCACCGGGTCCGCGCTGCTCGCCGCCGCCGAGGGACGCACCAGCGCGGTGCCGCTCAACGACCCGGCCGTGACCTACGCGGTACGGGCCGCTGTCGCCGCGGAGCCCGCTGTGCTGCGCGCCCACCTCGGCCCGGGCAGCGCCGACGGCACCCTCGCGCTGGTCCTCGCGCCCGGCGCCGAACCGGCCGAGGCGGCCCGCCGCGTCGCCGAGGCACTGGCCGCCGACGAAACGCTGAGGGCCCGCCTGGTGCGCGGCCTCGACCTGGCATTGCTGCCGGCCGGGGTCACGCCTCCGGGCGAGCCCTTGTTCGTACGGGGATAATTCTTCGATCAGCCGTAAACCGGGCCCGTGTACTTCTCGCCCGGGCCCTGGCCCACCTCGTCCGGTACGGCGGATGCCTCGCGGAAGGCCAGCTGCAGGGACTTGAGCCCGTCCCGCAGCGGCGCCGCGTGGAACGAGCTGATCTCGGTCGCGCTGGCGTCCAGCAGGCCGGCCAGCGCGTGCACGAGCTTGCGGGCCTCGTCGAGGTCCTTGTGCTTGTCGCCGTCCTCGGTCAGGCCGAGCTTCACGGCGGCGGCGCTCATCAGGTTGACCGCCACCGTCACGATCACCTCGACGGCCGGTACTTCCGCGATGTCGCGCGTCATGGCGTCGAAGTCGGGGGCTTCGTCGGGGGATTCACTGGGGGAGGTCGCGTCACTCATGAGGCACACGATATGCCCCGGACAGTGAGGCTCTGGCCCCAGTCCGGCCGGGGTCGCCCCTCCCCCCGAGAGCTGCTAACCTTGTGTAACGACCGGCCGGACACCTGTGTGCCCGGCCCACAAGTGGAGGCTCCGATCTCCCACCTGGCTGTCCTCACGGACGGCGGGTCACCGGTCAGGCGGTCCCCATCGTTCCGTACGGACGATGGAGCGCCGCTCGATATTGCGCCCCGCGGTAGATGCGCGGTGGTGCTCCGGTACATCCAGGAGCCCCGCCTGTGTTCCCGTCCGGGGCATTTTTCATGGCTCCCTGAGGTTGGTCTCACGAAACAGACGTTACGTGGCTGTCTGCCAGACAGTCGTGTGGTGCTACTGAGGAGGATCCATCAGCGCTGAGCCCCGCATTAACGACCGGATTCGCGTTCCCGAGGTGCGACTCGTCGGACCCAGCGGCGAGCAGGTCGGCATTGTGCCTCTTGCGAAGGCCCTGGAGCTTGCGCAGGAGTACGACCTCGACCTGGTCGAGGTCGCGGCGACCGCCCGTCCGCCCGTGTGCAAGCTCATGGACTACGGGAAGTTCAAGTACGAGTCGGCCATGAAGGCCCGTGAGGCGCGCAAGAACCAGGCGCACACGGTCATCAAGGAAATGAAGCTCCGGCCGAAGATTGACCCGCACGACTATGACACCAAGAAGGGTCATGTCGTCAGGTTCCTCAAGCAGGGCGACAAGGTCAAGATCACGATCATGTTCCGTGGTCGTGAGCAGTCCCGCCCCGAGCTCGGCTTCCGACTGCTTCAACGTCTGGCTTCGGACGTCGAGGACCTTGGCTTCATCGAGTCGAATCCCAAGCAGGACGGCCGGAACATGATCATGGTTCTCGGCCCGCACAAGAAGAAGACCGAGGCCATGGCCGAGGCGCGCGAGGCCCAGGCGGCCCGCAAGGCCGAACGCCAGGGCTACGCCACCGACGACGCCGAGCAGGCCGAGTCGACGGACGAGGTCGCCGAGGCCCCGGCCGAGGCGCAGACCGAGACCCCTTCCGAAGCGTGATCCAGGGGCTGCCATCCAGGCGGCCCCGGGTTCGGCCCGGAAGCCACATACCAACGATCTGACGCTCCCGCTTTCCGGTAGGTACCGGGGGAGCGCCACTGACGAGGAGAGAACGGCGCTATGCCGAAGAACAAGACGCACAGCGGTGCCAGCAAGCGCTTCAAGGTCACCGGCTCCGGCAAGGTCATGCGCGAGAAGGCCGGCAAGCGCCACCTCCTGGAGCACAAGTCCTCCAAGAAGACCCGCTCGCTGACCGGCGCTGTCGTGGTGTCCCCGGCGGACGCCCCGAAGATCAAGAAGCTTCTCGGCAAGTGATGTCGCAGCTCCGGGCGACCGGGGCGCGACGTCGAGACCGAGACCAATACGTTTCCGGGCCGTGTGAGTTCACCCGCGGCCCCGCTACAAGGAGTTAACAAGTGGCACGCGTCAAGCGGGCAGTCAACGCCCACAAGAAGCGCCGGGCAATTCTCGAGGCGGCCAAGGGCTACCGCGGTCAGCGTTCGCGCCTGTACCGCAAGGCCAAGGAGCAGGTAACCCACTCCCTGGTCTACAACTACAACGACCGCAAGAAGCGCAAGGGCGACTTCCGTCGGCTGTGGATCCAGCGCATCAACGCCGCTGCCCGCGAGAACGGCATGACGTACAACCGCCTCATCCAGGGTCTGAACGCCGCCAACATCGAGGTGGACCGCAAGATCCTGGCCGAGCTCGCGGTCAACGACCCGAACGCGTTCGCCTCCCTCGTAGAGGTCGCCCAGAAGGCGCTCCCGAGCGACGTCAACGCCCCGAAGACCGCCGCCTGATCCAGGCGAGCGACACCGTCTTCAGACCGGACCCGCAGGCGTGCGCCGCCTGCGGGTCCGGTGCGTTGTACCGCACGTGCACGACCCCCTTCGTACGCAGAGAAGTGAGCCGCCGACCATGGGCACCCCCGAGCTGATCTCCCCGCGATCCCCGCGCGTCACCGCCGCCAAGCGACTGGCCAAGCGGAGCTTCCGCGGCAAGGAGCGCAGGTTCATCGCCGAGGGGCCGCAGGCCGTCCGCGAGGCGGTCGAGCACCGCGGTGACAGCGGGGAGGCGACCCTGATCGAGCTGTTCGCCACCGTCGATGCCGCCGAGCGGTACGCCGACATCGTCGACGCCGCCCGCGCCACCGGCGCCCGGGTGCACCTGGCGCCCGACGAGGTGCTGGCGGAGGTCTCGCAGACCGTCACCCCGCAGGGCATCGTCGGCGTCTGCCACTTCCTGGACTCGCCGTTCGAGGAGATCCTCGACGCGAAGCCCCGGCTCGTCGCCGTCCTCGCGCACGTCCGCGACCCCGGGAACGCCGGTACGGTGCTGCGCTGCGCGGACGCGGCCGGGGCCGACGCGGTCGTCCTCACCGACGCGTCCGTCGACCTCTACAACCCCAAGTCCGTCCGCGCCTCGGTCGGCTCGCTCTTCCACCTGCCGGTCGCCGTCGGCGTCCCCGTCGAACAGGCCGTCAGCGGGCTGAAGAGCGCGGGCGTACGCATCCTGGCGGCCGACGGCGCGGGCGACGACGACCTCGACGACGAGCTCGACGCGGGCACCATGGGCGGGCCCTCGGCCTGGGTCTTCGGCAACGAGGCCTGGGGTCTGCCGGCGGAGACCCGCGCACTCGCGGACGCCGTGGTGCGCGTTCCGATCCACGGCAGGGCCGAAAGCCTCAACCTCGCCACGGCGGCCGCTGTGTGCCTCTACGCCTCCGCGCGTGCGCAGCGCGCTTCCGGAGGGTGCCGCAGCGTTACCTCCAGCTAGTAGGGTGACGGCTCGGGGGCCCTCCCCCAAGCTCTCGGCTCCGCTCGAGCAGGGAGGTACCCCCTCCGCTCTTCGGAAGAGGTGGGATACGGGGATGGCTGTCGGCACGAGTGGTCCGTCGAGCCCGTCGAAGGCGGGCGGTGACGCCTTACCGCGTCCGTACGCGCAGGACGGCAACGGCATCGATCCGGACGACCTCCCCGACGGCCTAGCCGTCGCCGACGAGAGCGGCCGCGTCGTGTGCTTCAACGCCGCCGCGGTGCGGATCACCGCCATCACCAAGGACGACGCTCTTGGCAGACCGCTGGAGACCGCGCTGCCCCTCGAAGACCTGGAAGGCCGGCGCTGGTGGGGCCTGACCGATCCGTACGGCGGACTCGCCACCCGGAGCGGGCAGCCCGAACGCAATCTGCTGCTGCCCGGCGGCCGCGAGGTCCTGGTCTCCGCACGGTACGTACGCCACGAGCCGACCGGGCCCGTGCGGCGGGTCGTCGTCTCCATCCGCGGCACCGACGCCCGGCGCCGTACCGAGCGCAGCCACGCCGAGCTGATAGCCACCGTCGCCCACGAGCTGCGCTCCCCGCTGACCTCGGTCAAGGGGTTCACGGCGACGCTGCTCGCCAAATGGGAGCGCTTCACGGACGACCAGAAGAAGCTGATGCTGGAGACCGTCGACGCCGACGCCAGCCGGATCACCCGGCTGATCGCCGAGCTGCTCGACATCTCGCGCATCGACTCCGGACGCCTTGAGGTGCGCAGGCAGCCCGTGGACGTACCGACGGCCGTCGGGCGCCACATCCAGGCGCACATCTCCAACGGCCAGCCGCCGGACCGCTTCCTGGTCCGTATCCAGCAGCCGCTGCCCGATCTCTGGGCAGACCCGGACAAGATCGACCAGGTCCTCGGCAACCTGCTGGAAAATGCGGTGCGGCACGGGGAGGGAACGGTCACCATTGAGGTGAGCGCAGCCCCGATGAAGACCGCCGACCACTCTGTGAAGGGAACAGCCGTGACCGTGAGCGACGAAGGCGCCGGCATTCCCGAGGAGTCGATGGGGCGCGTCTTCACCCGGTTCTGGCGGGGCAGCAAGCGCGGCGGCACCGGCCTCGGCCTGTACATCGTCAAGGGCATCGTCGAGGCGCACGGCGGCTCGATCACCGTCGGGCGCGGACCCGGTGGCGGCGCCCAGTTCCGATTTATTCTGCCCGTCGGCGCTCCGGCCTATCTCGCCTGAGCAGCCCACGGGCTTCTTCACCTCTCGCGGCCTTTAGACTCGACCTTTGGCACCTTTGCGTCCTCAGTCGTCGAGCGGGGGCCACGCCACCAGCCAATCGGAAGTACGGGAAGAGATGTCCGCACCCAATAAGTCGTACGACCCTGTTGAGGTCGAGGCGCTGAAACCGGAAGAGATCGAGCGCATGCGGGACGAGGCGCTCGCCGCCTTCGACGCCGCGGCGGATCTCGACGCGCTCACGCACGCGAAGACCGCGCACACCGGCCCCACCTCGCCGCTCTCGCTCGCCAACCGTGAGATCGGCGCCCTGCCGCCGGCCGCCAAGGCCGAGGCCGGCAAGCGCGTCGGCATGGCGCGCGGCGCCGTGAACAAGGCCCTCGCCGCCCGCCTCGCCGCCCTGGAGGCCGAGCGCGACGAGCGCGTACTGGTCGAGGAGGCGGTGGACGTCACGCTGCCGTACGACCGCGTACCGGCCGGCGCCCGGCACCCGCTGACCACGCTGATGGAGCGTGTCGCCGACGTCTTCGTGGCCATGGGCTACGAGGTCGCCGAGGGTCCCGAGGTCGAGGCGGAGTGGTTCAACTTCGACGCCCTCAACTTCGTGCCCGACCACCCGGCGCGCCAGATGCAGGACACCTTCTTCGTCCAGGGTGCCGACGGGTCGAAGAGCGACGAGTCCGGTGTCGTGCTGCGTACGCACACCTCTCCCGTCCAGGCCCGCGCGCTGCTCGACCGGGAGCCGCCCGTGTACGTCGTGTGCCCCGGCCGCGTCTACCGCACGGACGAGCTCGACGCCACGCACACCCCGGTCTTCCACCAGATCGAGCTCCTCGCCATCGACGAGGGCCTCACCATGGCCGACCTCAAGGGCACCCTCGACCACATGGTCCAGGCGCTCTTCGGCGAGGGCATGAAGACCCGGCTGCGCCCGAACTACTTCCCCTTCACCGAGCCGTCCGCCGAGATGGACATGGTCTGCTACGTCTGCCGCGGTGAGTCCGTCGGCAACCCGGACCGTCCCTGCCGCACCTGCGGCAGCGAGGGCTGGATCGAGCTGGGCGGCTGCGGCATGGTCAACCCGAAGGTGCTCGTCGCCTGCGGCGTGGACCCCGCGAAGTACAGCGGATTCGCCTTCGGGTTCGGCATCGAGCGGATGCTCATGTTCCGCCACAACGTAGAAGACATGCGAGACATGGTCGAGGGTGACGTCCGGTTCACTCGGCCCTTCGGGATGGAGATCTGATGCGGGTCCCGCTTTCCTGGCTGCGGGAGTACGTCGATCTCCCCGCCACCGAGACCGGCCGTGACGTACAGGCCAAGCTCGTGTCCGCGGGCCTGGAGGTCGAGACGGTCGAGCAGCTCGGCGCCGGCCTCAAGGGCCCCCTGGTCGTCGGCAAGGTCCTCACCATCGAGGAACTGACGGAGTTCAAGAAGCCCATCCGCTTCTGCACTGTCGACGTCGGCATGGCCAACGGCACCGGTGAGCCGCAGGAGATCGTCTGCGGCGCCCGCAACTTCGCCGTCGGCGACAAGGTCGTCGTGGTCCTGCCCGGCGCCGTCCTGCCCGGCGACTTCGCGATCGCCGCGCGCCAGACGTACGGCAAGACCTCGCACGGCATGATCTGCTCCGGCGACGAGCTCGGCATGGGCGACGACGGCACCAACGGCATCATCGTGCTCCCGCCGGAGTACGAGGTCGGCACCGACGCCATCGAGCTGCTCGAACTCGTCGACGAGGTCCTGGACATCGCGGTCACGCCCGACCGCGGCTACTGCCTCTCCATGCGCGGCGTCGCCCGTGAGGTCGCCACCGCGTACGGGCTGCCGCTGCGCGACCCGGCGCTGCTCGACGTGCCCGCCCCCAACTCGTACGGCTACCTCGTGAAGGTCGCCGATCCGCAGGGCTGCGACCGCTTCACCGCCCGTACGGTCGTCGGCCTGGAGCCCGAGGCCCGCTCCCCGATCTGGCTGCGGCGCAGGCTGCAGAAGGCCGGGATGCGGCCGATCTCGCTCGCGGTCGACGTCACCAACTACGTGATGCTGGAGCTCGGGCAGCCGCTCCACGCGTACGACCGGTCCCGCATCGACGGGCCGATCGGCGTCCGCCGCGCCGAGCCGGGCGAGAAGTTCACGACGCTCGACGGCACCAAGCGCGTCCTCGACGCCGAGGACCTGGTGATCACCGACAACCGTGGCCCCATCGGTCTCGCGGGTGTCATGGGCGGCGCCAACACCGAGATCGCCGACTCCACCACCGACGCCGAGACGGGCCAGGTGCACGGCACCACCGAGGTCGTCATCGAGGCGGCGCACTTCGACGCGCTCTCCATCGCCCGTACGGCGCGCCGGCACAAGCTCTCGTCCGAGGCGTCCAAGCGCTTCGAACGCGGCACCGACCCGCAGACCACCTCCGCGGCCGCCCAGCGGACCGTCGACCTGCTGGTGCTGCTCGCGGGCGGCACCGCCGAGGCCGGCGTCACCGAGGTCATCGCGCCCTCCGCGCCGCGCACGATCTCCATGCCGGCGAACCACCCCGACCGGGTGGCGGGTGTCGACTACGGCCGGGAGACCGTCGTACGACGCCTCCAGGAGGTCGGCTGCGACGCGTACGGGCAGGACGAACTGGTCGTGACCGTGCCGTCCTGGCGCCCCGACCTGGCCTTCCCGAACGACCTGGCCGAAGAGGTCATCCGGCTGGAGGGTTACGAGAACCTGCCCTCCACTCTGCCGACGCCGCCCTCGGGCCGCGGGCTCACCGACCGGCAGCGGCTGCACCGCCGCATCGGCCGTGCGCTGGCAGGCGCCGGTTACGTCGAGGCGCTGAACTACCCGTTCATCGGCGAGGCAGTGCTCGACCAGCTCGGCCTGGCGGCGGACGACGACCGCCGCCGCACGGTCAAGCTCGTCAACCCGCTCTCCGACGAGGAGCCGGCGCTGCGCACCACGCTGCTGCCCGGTCTGCTCGGCGCGCTGCGCCGCAACGACGGCCGCGGCTCGCACGACCTGGCGCTGTTCGAGGCCGGTCTCGTCTTCCGGCCCACGGGTGAAGAGCACAAGGCCGCGCGGCTGCCCGTCGACCGCCGGCCCACCGACGAGGAGATCGCCGGTCTCAACGCCACCCTGCCGCGTCAGCCGCGCCGCGCCGCCGTCGTCCTCGCGGGCGCCCGCGAGCAGGCCGGCTGGTGGGGCAAGGGCCGCCCTGGCAACTGGGCGGACGCCGTCGAGGCCGCTCGTACGCTTGCCCGCGAGGCCGGCGTCGAGCTGATCGTGCGCGCAGACCAGCACGCGCCGTGGCACCCCGGCCGCTGCGCCGCGCTGTACGTCACCGTGAACGGCGAGGAGACCCTCGTCGGGCACGCCGGTGAGCTGCACCCGCGCGTCATCAAGGCGCTCCACCTGCCGGAGCGCACCTGCGCGATGGAGGTCGAGACCGACGTGCTGGAGCAGGCCGGTACCGGACCCCTGAAGGCTCCGCGGATCTCTGCCTTCCCGGTGGCGACCCAGGACGTCGCTCTGGTCGTCGACGAGGGCGTGCCCTCGGTGGACGTCGAGGCGGCGCTGCGCGAAGGCGCCGGTGAACTCCTCGAAGCGCTGCGGCTGTTCGACGTGTTCACGGGTGAGCAGCTCGGTGAGGGCAAGAAGTCGCTCGCGTACGCGCTGCGCTTCCGGGCCGCCGACCGCACGCTGACCGTCGAGGAGGCCACGGCCGCCCGCGACGCCGCCGTCGCGCTCGCCGGCGAGCGCACGGGCGCGGTGCTGCGCGGGGCGTAACACCTGGTGAAGCGGTAGTGCTGAGGGGCGTGTCCGGAGTTACGGATGCGCCCCTCACTCATATGGGTGAGAAGTGAGGTGGGGTACGCGAACAGGTACGGACGGTCGACACAATCATTTCGGCCGACGAGGGCCAGCGTCGTACAGGCAGCGTCGTACAGGGCCAGGGCCTAGGGGGCCGTCGGGATGATCCGTACAAAGACCTGGCGGAGCGTGCGCCGCGCGTGCGTCCCGTACGCGCGGCGCGCCCTCGTCTTCGGGCTGCCCGCCGTCTGGCTCGTCGCCGCGACCGTCTGGGAGCTGACCTGCCCGTTCGCCTCCCACGACGGGATGGCGCCCCGCTTCGTGACCTGCGCCGCGTTCATCGCGCTGGTCGCCTATCTGCTGACGAGCGTCCGGCTCGGCCTCGTAAGGGAGTTGCGCCGGGCCCGTGAGGTCGCGCGCGCCGCCCAGCAGGTGCTGCTGCGGCCGCTGCCGCCCCGGCTCGACGGGCTCGCCCTCGCAGCGGGACAGCTGTCCGCGAGCCGCGGGGCGACGGTCGGCGGTGATCTGTACGAGGCCGTCGCCACCGTGCACGGGGTGCGGGTCGTCATCGGCGACGTACGGGGGCACGGGCTTGCCGCCCTCGGGGCGGTCGCCGCGCTGCTCGGCAGCTTCCGCGAGGCCGCGCACGACGAGGCCGAACTGGCGGGCGTCATGCGGCGGCTGGAGCGGGCGCTGCAACGGCACCTGCGGGAGCGGGCGCGGTCCGAGCACCCGTCGGTGAGCGGCGCGGACCCGGACAATCCGGTGGCCGAGGAATTCGTCACCGTACTGCTGCTGGAAATCCACGAGGACGGCGAGGTACTGGCGCTCAACTGCGGCCACCCGTGGCCCTACCGGCTGCGCAGGACCGCCGAACAACTCGCAGGCGGCGACCCCATGCCGCCGCTCGGCATGTTTCCGCTGCCCGCCGACCTGTCCGCGCACCGCTGTACGCGCCTGCTTCCCGGCGACGCGCTCGTTCTGCACACGGACGGGGCCGAGGACGCCAGGAACGCCGCCGGGGCGTTCTTCTGCCTCCAGCGGGCGCTCACCGAGGCCGCCGCGCTGGGCTCGCCGGTATCGCCGGCCGTGGTGGTGCAGCGCGTGCACACGGCGCTGCTGCGGCACACGGGCGGGCGGCTCGCCGACGACGTCGCTCTGCTGGTCGTGCGCAACGACCGCAGGCGAATGCCGGCGCAGCCCGGGGATCAGGGGCTGCGCCGCTCGCGCGCGGAATCCTCCAATCGGTGACCGGCCGTCGCTCCGGCACCCGCCGGCACGGCTCCGTCCGCCCTGCCGCGGAGTGTCGGGCAGACCGGCAGGGCGGACGGTGCAGGATCGGGCCGCCGCACTGTACGAGGGGGAGCCGGCGGCCCGGCCGCCTCTTTTAGGAGGCGCCTCAGAGTCAATCGGATGCGGGGTGTGGTGCGGCAGAGCGCGCGGGGCACGAACGCGGGCACTTGGTTCACACCCCGTGTGAAAGCAGCCCTACTACGATTGGCCGCACCGAGCCACCGGAGAGGCCCATGCAGCCGAATACTCTGCTCGACGCCCTGCTCGACGAGGCGGGCATCTCCAACGCCGGCCTCGCCGCCCATGTGAACCAGGCGGGCAGCGCGAGAGATCTGGCGCTGAGATACGAACACACCGCCGTCGCACGGTGGTTGAAGGGCCAGCGTCCTCGCGGCCAGGTGCCCGACCTGATCTGCGAGGTCCTCGCGGCCCGGCTGCACCGGCCGATAACGCTGGACGACATCGGGTTCGGCATGCCGGGCGAAGAAGCCATGCCGCACGGCTCCCCGCTGACCGGCTTCGTGGAGCGGGCCACCGCGCTGTGGCGTTCCGACGAGCAGCAGCGGCCCCACATCCTCGGCGCACCGGCGGTGACCGGGACTCCGGCGGTGATGCCCGTATGGGAGTGGGAGAACCCGCCGGAGGACGCGGACGTCTCGCGCAAGGGACAGACACGCGTCAGCGTCGCCGACATACAGATGCTGCGCGCGGCGAGAGCGCACTACGAGCTGATGTACCGCAAGGCCGGCGGCATCGCGACCCGGTCGCGCATCGTGGGCTTCCTCAACGCCGAGACCGCGCCTTTGCTGAGGGGCAGTTACTCCAATGCCATGGGGCGCCACCTGCACCGTGCCACGGGCGGGCTGGTGGCGGTGGCCGGCATCTGCGCGTACGACTCGGACGCGCAGGGACTCGCTCAGCGGTACTTCCACCAGGCCCTGCGGCTCGCGAAGGCCAGCGGGGACCGGGGACTTGGCGCGTACATCATCGCGCTGCTCGTCAACCAGTCGCTGTTCATGGCCGAATACCGCCAGGCGGTGGCCTTCGCGGAGGCGGCGCTGCGCACGGCGGGCAAGCAGATCACGCCGGCGCTGGCCGCCGATCTGCACGCGATGCAGGCCAAGGCGTACGCCCATCTCGGCGACGGCAAGGGCGCGTTGTCGTGCATCCGGCGTGCGGAGAGCGAGGCCGAGTGCATCAGGCCGGGCAGCGAACCGGACGAGACCGGCTACGTCCAGCCGGGCCTGGTGAACGTACAGGTGGCCGAGGCGCTGCTGAGCCTGGGTGATCTGCCCGCCGCGCGCGAGCACGCTGACGCGGCGGTCGGTTCTCCCGCGCACGACAGGGGCCGGGTGCACCGGCTCGCCATGCTCACCCACATCGAGCTGCGCCAGGGCAAGGCCGACCGGGCGGTGGAGATCGCGACGGAGATGGCGCAGCGGGCCCAGGGGATGGAGTCGCAGCGGCTGCGCGACCGGTTGCGGGCGGTGCGCGAGCACCTGGTGGGAAGCGGGTGCTCCGGCGCCGAAGAGGCGGCCGAACTGATCGACGGGGCACTGCGCGTTCCGCTGTGACCGTGATCCTGCTGCGATGTTGCCATCTACTTGTCGGAAGGTGGCAAAACAGTGCAGTGGACGAACTTAAGCGAACAGACTGTGTACAAGAACCGTTGGTTCCGGATCAACCTCGCGGACGTCGAACTCCCCGACGGCCGGCACCTCGACCACTTCGTCATACGGCTGCGTCCGGTGGCCGTGGCGACGGCGGTCAACGAGGCCAACGAGGTGCTGTTGCTCTGGAGGCACCGCTTCATCACCGACAGCTGGGGCTGGGAACTCGCCGCCGGAGTCGTCGAGGACGGCGAGGACGTCGAGACCGCCGCGGCGCGTGAGATGGAGGAGGAGACCGGCTGGCGGCCCGGGCCGCTGCGCCATCTCCTCACCGTCGAGCCGTCCAACGGCCTCACCGACGCCCGGCACCACCTCTACTGGGCCGAGGAGGCGACGTACACCGGCCATCCCGAGGACGACTTCGAGTCGTCGCGGCGCGAGTGGGTCCCGCTCAAACTCGTCCCCGACATGGTGGCCCGGGGCGAAGTCCCGGCCGCCAACATGGCGGCCGGGCTGCTGATGCTTCACCACCTGCGCCTCGGCTAGAGCGCCCGCGTCCCTAGCGGCCCAGGGCCTGCCAGAGGGCCACCGCGAGAGCTCCCGCCGCGGTGAGTGCCGAGATGGTGGGCAGGGGCCAGCGGTGGTGCTCCAGGGCCGTCACACGCGCGGCCAGGTCGGCCAGGTCGCTGTCGGCCTGGTCGCCCCGGTGGGCCAGCAGCGCCAGATTTCCGTCGATCCTGGTGAGCCCCACGTCGAGGCGGCGACGTAACTCGGCGTACTCCTCGACGACCACGGTTTGATCGGTGTCGATACTCACGGCTCGCTCCTTCTTCCGACAGGGCCGTCCGGCGGCCCTGTGCATGTGGCACAGAGCCAACTCGCCCTGTGCCCATGGCGGGAGCGTGTGTGCGGGGCATATGCGTGTACGCCCCGCACACTCCGTGCGAATCAGGAGTAGGGGTAGAAGCCGGAGCCCGTCTTGCGCCCGAGCCTGCCCGCGTCCACCATGCGCTGGAGCAGCGGCGGAGCGGCGTACAGCGGCTCCTTGAACTCGGCGTACATCGAGTCGGCGACCGAGGCGACCGTGTCCAGGCCGATGAGGTCCGCCAGCTTGAGCGGGCCCATCGGGTGGGCGCAGCCCAGCTCCATGCCGTTGTCGATGTCCTCGCGGCTCGCGATGCCCGACTCGAACATCCGGATCGCCGAGAGGAGGTACGGGATGAGGAGCGCGTTGACCACGAAGCCCGAGCGGTCCTGGGCGCGGATCGGGTGCTTGCCGAGCACGTTCTGCACCACTGCCTCGGCGCGCTTGACCGTCTCCTCGGAGGTGGTCAGGGCCGGGATCAGCTCGACGAGCTTCTGCACCGGGGCCGGGTTGAAGAAGTGGATGCCGATGACCTGGTCCGGGCGGGAGGTCGCGACGGCCAGCTTCACCAGCGGGATCGAGGAGGTGTTGGAGGCGAGAATCGCGTCCGGCCGGGTCACCACCTGGTCGAGGACCTGGAAGATCTCGGTCTTGATCGACTCGTTCTCGACGACTGCTTCGATGACGAGGTCGCGGTCCGCGAACTCGCCGAGGTCGGTCGTGAAGCTGAGGCGGCCGAGCGTCTCGTCGCGCTCCGCCTCGGTGATCTTGCCGCGCTCGGCGGCCTTCGAGAGGGAGTTGTAGAGCCGGGTGCGGCCGATCTCCAGGGCCTCGCCCGTGGTCTCGGCGACCTTCACCTCGAGGCCGCTGCGGGCACACACCTCGGCAATGCCTGCGCCCATCTGGCCGCAGCCCACTACTCCGACGCGCTGCACATCCGCCATGGAGTCCGTCACATCGTGCCTTTCGCTGATCAACAGTTCGGCAGGCCCCGGCCCTGCCGGTGCCCGCCTCGGCCCCCGACGTTACTCCGGACCCACGTGTGCGTGACGGGCCGGGGCGGGCATGCTCTGCGGATACGACGGGACGTATGCACCTAGTAAGGGGCGACATATGGGTCACATCGGTCGAAGAGGGTTGTTGGCGGCAGCGGTCGGGGTGCTGCCCATGCTCGCCGTCACCGGGGACGCGGCAGCCGCCGCCCCCGACCGGCGCCGGGCGCCGAAGCCCGAGCTCCGGGGGATGTGGCTGGCGAGCGTCGCCAACCGCGACTGGCCCTCCAGGGCCGGCCTGACCGCCGACGAGCAGAAGGCCGAGCTGCTGGCCCATCTGGACACGGCGGTACGGCGCAGGCTGAACGCGGTGATGTTTCAGGTACGGCCGACCGCCGACGCCCTGTGGCCTTCGCCGTACGAGCCCTGGTCGCAGTACCTCACCGGCGTACAGGGCAAGGATCCGGGCTGGGACCCGCTGGGGACGGCGGTGGAGGAGGCGCACCGGCGGGATCTTGAGCTGCACGCGTGGTTCAACCCGTACCGGGTCGCCAATCACACGGATCCGTCGCTGCTGGTCGCCTCGCATCCGGCGCGCGTGCACCCGGAGTGGGTCCTGCCGTACGGCGGGAAGCTCTACTACAACCCGGGGCTGCCGGAGGTCAGGAGCTTCGTGCAGGACGCGATGATGGACGCCGTACAGCGCTACGACATCGACGCCGTGCACTGGGACGACTACTTCTACCCGTATCCGGTCGCCGGGCAGGTCTTCAACGACGACGAGGCGTACGCGCGCCACGGCGCAGGCTTCCCGGACCGGGCCGCCTGGCGGCGTGACAACACCGACCGGCTGGTGAGCGAGATGGCCGCCCGGATCAAGGCGGTCAAGAAGGACAAGAAGGTCCGCTTCGGGATCAGCCCCTTCGGGGTCTGGCGCAATGCCGCGACCGACCCGCTCGGCTCACAGACCCGGGCCGGGGTGCAGACGTACGACGATCTGCACGCCGACACCCGGAAGTGGGTGAAGGAGGGCTGGATCGACTACATCGTGCCGCAGCTCTACTGGAACATCGGTTTCGCGGCGGCCGACTACGCCACGCTGCTGCCCTGGTGGGCCGACGTCGCACGCGGCACGAGCGTCCACCTGTACGCGGGCGAGGCCCTCTACAAGGCCGGTGACCCGGCGCAGCCCGAGGCCTGGCAGGATCCGGCGGAACTCTCGCGCCATCTCACGCTCGGCAAGAGTTACGCAGAGGTGCGGGGCCATGTCTTCTTCTCGGCGAAGGAAGTCGCGGCGGACCGCATCGGGGCGATGGACCGGGTAGTGGCGGACCACTACCCGGACAGAGTAAAACCGCCCAACTGACGCGGCGGCCGGTTGCCTGCCGCCGCGGGGATTCCGGGATTCGGGGGTTATTCCGTCGGACTCTTGTGCCGTACGACGGAGTCCGGACCCGGCGACACCAGCGCCTCGTGTCCGTCGTCGAAGCGGACACGGTACGGCGGGTTGCCCTCGGACCCCAGCACCTCGACGATCTTCGCGACCTTGTCCTCGTGACCCACGGTCCTGCCGTGAACCAGCAGCTGGTCGCCCACGCTCGCTTGCATCGGGACTGCCCTTCTCGAGGCCGACTCTAGGTAAGGCCAGTCTATGACCGGGGGCGGGAGTTGGCGCTTCGCTGCTGCGCCGTTCAGGTCCGCGCGCGCTGGGTGACCGCGATGCAGACGAGTACGCCGACGGCCGCGAGGGGGGCGGCGGGCGACAGGTGCTCGCCTAGGAGGGCGACCGACCAGAACAGGGTCAGCAGCGGCTGGGCCAGCTGGATCTGGCTGGCCTTGGACACGCCGATCTCCGCCATGCCCCGGTACCAGACGACCAGGCCCAGGAACTGCGAGCCGATCGCCACCCACAGGAGCCCCGCGACGCTGTGCGCCGTGAAGTGCACCGGCTCGAAGGCCAGCGCCACGGCCGCCACCGGTACGGCGAGCGGCAGGCACAGGACCAGCGCCCAGCCGATGACCTGCCAGCCGGCCATCTCGCGCGCCAGCCTGCCGCCCTCGGTGTAGCCGGCGGCGCACACCAGCAGGGCGCCGAAGAGGTACAGATCGCCGGTGGACAGCGCACCGCCGCTCTCGCGCACCGTGAAGGCGATCACCACGGCGGCGCCGGCGAGGGCCGCCAGCCAGAACGCGCGCGAGGGGCGGGCTCCGGTGCGCAGCGCCGACATGGCGGCGGTGGTCAGCGGCAGCAGCCCGACCACCACGGCGGCGTGCGAAGTGGTGGACGTCTGGAGAGCGAGCGTGGTCAGCATCGGGAAGCCGAGGACCACGCCGCCGCCGACCACGGCGAGACCGGCCCAGTGGCGGCGGGCCGGTACGGGTATCCGCAGGGCGAGCAGGGCGGAGCCGGCGACCAGGGCGGCGAGGACGCTGCGTACCGCTACGAGCGACCAGGGGCCGAAACCTTCGAGACCCCAGGCGGTGGCCGGGAAGGTGAGCGAGAAGGCGACGACACCGAGCGCGGCGAGAAGCGTTCCGCTGCGGGTCGCTCCGGTAGTGCCTACTGCTACTGCCGTGGTGCCGATAGCGCTATTCTGTACTGTCATGCATGAGCGTAGCAGCGTCGCGGAACTGGCCGAATCCCTCAGGCGGGAACTCAACCACTACTCCCCGGGTGGAAAGCTCCCGTCGAGCCGGGTGCTCGTGGACCGCTACCGGGTGAGCCCCGTGACGGTCGCGCGGGCCCTCGCACAGCTCGCCGCCGAGGGCCTGGTGGTCACCCGGCCCGGCGCGGGCGCGTTCCGTACGCAGCCGCGTACGGACACGGCGGCGCCCGGCGACACCTCCTGGCAGGAGGTCGCGCTCAGCGCCGACGCCACGAGCGAGCTCGTACCGCGCTCGGTCGACGCTTCCGGCGTCCTGGTCACCCTCGCCGCCCCGCCGCCCGGCGTCATCGAGTTCAACAGCGGCTACCTCCACGCCTCCCTCCAGCCGGAGCGCGCGATGGCAGCCGCCCTGGCACGGGCCGGCCGGCGACCCGGCGCCTGGGGCAGGCCTCCCATCGACGGCATCTTCGAGCTGCGCGAATGGTTCGCCCGGGGAATCGGTGGAGCCATCACGGCCGCCGAAGTCCTGGTGGCCGCCGGCGGCCAGAGCGCGCTGACGACCGCCCTGCGCGCGCTGGCCCCGCCCGGTGCACCGGTGCTGGTCGAGTCGCCGACGTATCCGGGCATGCTGGCGATCGCCCGCGCGGCGGGACTGCGTCCGGTACCCGTACCGGTCGACTCGGACGGCGTACGCCCCGAACTCCTCGCCGCGGCCTTCAACGCCACCGGCGCGCGCGTCTTCGTCTGCCAGCCGCTCTTCCAGAACCCGACCGGGGCGGTGCTCTCGGCGGAGCGCCGCCTCGAGGTGCTGCGCATCGCGCGGGAGGCCGGGGCTTTCGTGATCGAGGACGACTTCGTACGGCGGCTCGTCCACGACGACGCGGGGCCGCTGCCCCGGCCGCTCGCCACGGACGACCACGACGGCGTGGTCGTGCACGTCTGTTCACTGACCAAGGCGACCTCGCCCAGCTTCCGGGTGTGCGCGCTGGCGGCGCGCGGGCCCGTGCTGGAGCGGCTTCGGGCCATCCAGGTCGTCGAGAGCTTCTTCGTGCCGCGGCCCCTCCAGGAGGCGGCTGTCGAGCTGGTCGGCTCCCCGGCGTGGCCGCGCCACCTGCGCACGGTCGCGGCGGAGTTGAGGGGCCGCCGCGACACCCTGGCCGCCGCGCTGCGCCTCGACCTCCCCCAACTCGCCCTCCCGCACATCCCGGCGGGCGGCTACAACCTGTGGCTGCGCCTGCCGGACGGCGCGGACGAGAGCGCGGTGGTCTCGGCGGCGCTCCGGGCGGGGGTCGCGATCGCGCCGGGGCGGCCGTACTTCAGTGCGGAGCCGAGCGCGGGGCACGTCCGGCTGAGCTTTGCCGGGGTGGCGGGTCCCGCGGAGATCAACGAGGGCGTACGGCGGCTGCGGGGCGCGTGCGAGGGGCTGCTGGCGGGCGGGTAGGCCCTGCGGGGGTGCGACCTGGGACGCTGCCCCAGACCCCGCTCCTCAAACGCCGGAGCGGCTGGACGGGTGCGGCGGCATCCAGCCGCGCGCGGCAAAAAACCAGCCCGTCCGGGACAAGCCCCGCGCAGCGGCTACCGCCTGACCGCTCGCAGGACCACGAACTTCGGGTCGCTCGCCACCAGTTCGCTGTTGCCGAAGATCCGCCGCAGCATCACGTGATAGCCAAGGTGCCGGTTCCCGATAACCCACAGCTCTCCACCGGGCCGCAGCGCATCCCGCGCCCCGCCGAACATCCGCCGCGCCGTCGCGTCCGTCGTCGCCTGATGGCTGTGGAACGGCGGATTGTTCAGCACGAGATCCACCGTCCCCTCCGGCACGACCGACAGACCGTCGCCCACCAGAAACTCCGCCTTGCGGTCCGCCCCGGCATTCGCCCGGAACGTGGCCTCCGCGGATGCCACCGCCTGGAACGACTCGTCGGTGAACACAACCTCCGCCTCCGGATTGGCGAGCGCAGCCGCCAACCCCACCACACCGTTTCCGCAGCCCAGGTCCACGACACGCTCCGCGCCACGGCGCCGGGGGAGGTGGCGCAGGAAGAATCGCGTGCCGATGTCGAGTCGCTCGGCGCAGAAGATGCCCGCGTGGTTGGTGACCGTAAGACCGGACACCACACCGACATCGGACGGCAGCGCATAGCTGTGCGGCCACGGGTCGCTGCCCCGGGCGAGCCCCGGGTCCGGCGTACAGAAGATGAGCCGGGCCTTCTTCGCCGCCAGTGACGTCCGCGTCGTACCGAGGATCCGCTCGAACAGCCTGAGGGTCGAGGTGTGGATCTCCTTGACCATCCCCGTGCCGACGACAACCGTGCCCGCGTGGACGTGCGGAGCGAGCCGGTGCAGCTGGTCCTCAAGGAGCGCGAGGCTCTTCGGCACCCTGATCAGCAGTACGTCGATCCGCTCCGGCGGGGCCTCCCGGGTGGAGAGCAGACGTACCGCCGACGCGTCGATCCCGTTGCGCTCCAGGTTCACCCGGGTCGCCTGCTGGGTGAGGAACGAGTCGGTGATCTGCGTGGGACGGCACGCGGCGAGCGCGGTGGCCAGGGCGCCCCAGCGGTCGCCCACCACGACGACGGTGCCGGACAGGTCCGCGCGAGGAGCGTCGCCGGTTCCGTCGCCGGCTCCTTCAAGATGCCGCAGCAGATACTCGTCCGCCGCGTCCCAGGCGCGCAGCCTGTCGCGAGGGTCCTCGGGGAAGCGAACGAGGTCGTACTCGCCCAGTGACGTCGTCAAATGGTTCATTGTGCCCTCAGGCTAGCCGAGCGCCCGTCCGCGCCTCACTCCCGCTGGGACGGCGGCCTGGCGATCACACTGAAGGCGGTGCCGAACGGATCGGTGATCTCCGCGTACCGGCCGTACGGGGAGTCCGCCGGTTCGCCGGCCGCGCCTCCCGAGGCGACCGCACGCTCCGCCACCGCGTCGGTGTCCGCGACCTCGAAGGTGGTCTGCCAGGCGGAGGCGGCGGCGGTGGGGTCGCCGAAGATGCCGCCGATCTCGTGACCGTCGGGCCGGCGCAGGAAGGTGAAGTCGAAGCCGGGGAGGTGTTCGTTGCCGTCGAGGGTGAGGCCGAAGAGCGCGGTGTAGAAGTCCCGCGCGCGGCCGGGGTCGGGCGTACTCAGATCGTTGCGGACCAGTGAGCCGGGTTCGTTCACGATCCGGCAGCCGGGGTGAGTGCGTCCCTGCCAGAGTCCGAACCGGGCACCTACGGGGTCCAGGGCGAGAGCCACGCGCCCCCGGTCCGCGATGTCGACCGGAGCCTGCGTCAGGGTGCCGCCCGCGTCCACGACGCGCTTGGCGGTGGCGTCGCAGTCCTGGGTGGCGAAGTACACGCACCAGAAGCCGGGGGCCGGATCTCGCGCGGAGACGAGCTGGAAGCCGGCCACGGCCCGGCCGCGCAGCAGACATGTCGTGTAGCCGCCGGTCTCGGTGGTGGGGGCGGCTGTCTCGAAGTCCCAGCCGAACAGCGCGCGGTAGAACTCCGTCGCGCGGTCCAGGTCAGGGACGTCGAGGTCGATCCAAGTGGGGGTGGAGTCAGGCTGGTTGCTGTCGACGAGGCTCATCGCTGCTCCTGCTTTCCGGGGCTGGTACGCCGAGGCTAGGCCGGGTATAGGACAGCTTCTGGCCTAGACGCGGCGGCTGGTCGCCGGCCCGGTGGCGCCGCGGATCAAGTGGACAGCGAGAAGGCGGCGACGAAGAAGGCCACGTAGAGCACCAGGGCCGCGACCGCCCCGCCGACCACCACGAGGACGACCTTCATCACTGTCTCTATGGGCCGACGGGCAGGGCGGGCGGGGAACGCGGGAACTTCGGGAGACCGCTCGTGCTCACTCATGGAGCCCATTGTCTTGATCGCGGTGGCGGTCCCGCAATCCGTAGAAGTACTCATGTCCTGAGCGGGCGTTAGCCTGACCCGCATGGACGAGCTCGACGGAGTGGAGATCATCGCCTTCGCGGACGCCCAGGCGTTCGAGAGCTGGCTGGCCGGGCATCACACGCTCCACGAGGGTGTGTGGGTCAAGGTCGCCAAGAAGAAGTCCGGCATCGCGACGGTCACCGACGACGAGCTGGTCGACATCGGTCTGTGCTACGGCTGGATCTCCGGGCAACGCCGGTCTCTCGACGAGCAGTACTACCTGCAGAAGTACGTGCCACGTCGGCCCAGAAGCCTGTGGTCGCGGGTGAACGTGGACAAGGTCGCGATGCTGACGGCCACGGGGCGGATGCGCGAACCCGGGCTGGCCGAGGTGCGCAGGGCGCAGGAGGACGGGCGTTGGGCGGCGGCATACGAGTCGCAGAAGACGGCAACGGTGCCGCCCGACCTCGCGGCGGCGCTCGATGCGAACCCTGAGGCCAAGAAGGCGTTCGAGGCGCTCGACAAGACCGGGCGCTACCAGGTGATCCTGCCGTTGCTTCAGGCGCGCACGCCGCAGACCAGGCAGATTCGGCTCCAAAGAGCCCTGCACCTGCTGGTGAACGGTGAGGACGAGGGCAACCGCCGCGACCTGTGAGGCGGAGCGCGCGACGGCTTCTCGGGGTCGTACGTGGCGCGTCGGGCACGCCCGCCCGGTGCGGGGCGGCTCGCGGGGTTACCGTCGGCGGCATGGACGGTGATCGCCGGGGGTGGCGGCAGTGTTTGCTCGGCGGGGCGGTGTTCGCCGTGTGCATGGCCGGCACCACGCTGCCGACCCCCCTCTACGGCCTCTACCAGGAGAAGTTCGGGTTTTCCGAGCTGATGGTGACCGTCGTGTACGCCGTGTACGCCTTCGGGGTCATCGGCGTGCTGCTCCTGGCGGGCAACGCCTCGGACGCCGTGGGCAGGCGGCCGGTGCTGCTGGCGGGCCTGGGATGCGCGGCCGCCAGCGCCGTCTGCTTCCTGAGTGCCGACGGGCTGGACTGGCTGTATGCCGGGCGGCTGCTGTCGGGGCTGTCCGCCGGCCTGTTCACCGGGGCAGCCACGGTGTACGTGATCGAGTCGGCGCCGTACGGCGGCATCTCCCGGGCCACGTTCGTGGCGACCGCCGCCAACATGGGCGGGCTGGGCTGCGGTCCGCTGCTCGCCGGAGTGCTCGCGCAGTACGCCGCCTGGCCGCTGTATCTGCCGTTCGCCGTACACCTCGCACTGGTGGCCGGCTCGGCCGCCGTCCTGCTGTGGCTGTCGGAGACCGTACGCGAGCGGCGGCCGCTGAGCACTGTACGGCCGCAGCGGCCCGGCCTGCCCTCGCAGGTGCGGGCGGTGTTCGCGCCGGCCGCGATCGCCTCGTTCGTGGGATTCGCACTGTTCGGGGTGTTCACGTCGGTCAGTCCGGCGTTCCTCGCGCAGTCCCTGGACGTGCACAATCACGCCGTGAGCGGGCTGGTCGTCGCGCTGGCCTTCTTCGCCTCGACCGCGGGGCAGCTGGCGGTCGGCCGGGTCGGGGTGGGGCGATCGCTGCCGCTGGGCTGCACCGGGCTCCTGGCCGGGCTGGCGCTGCTCGCGGGCGCGCTGCGGTGGGATCTGCTGCCGCTGGTGGTGCTGAGCGCGCTCGTCGGCGGGGGCGGGCAGGGGCTGGCCTTTCGCGGGGCGCTGTCCGCGGTGGCCGAGGCGTCGCCCCCGGACCGTCGCGCGTCAGTGGTCTCGACGCTGTTCGTGGTGGCGTACGCGGGTATCTCGGTGCCGGTGATCGGGGTGGGAGTACTGGCGGGTCCGATCGGCCTGGAGGGTGCGGGGCTGGTGTTCATCGCGTGCATGGCCGCCCTGGTCTCGACCGCGGCCGTCTACCTGCTCCGGCGGCCGGTACGGGCGAGAGTGTGAGCACGTGCGGACGCCGTTACCCGCACGGCGCCCGCACGCGGGCCGCGACCGAGAAGCGGTCAGGTGGCCCATGCGCCCTGTGCGGCGGCGCTGTGGGCACAGTCGGAGAAGTCCCGGGGCCGCCCGGCCGAGTACCTGCCGTACATCGTCGGTGAGCCGGGCCAGGCTGCCGGAACGTACCTGCTCGTACGGGCCGACCAGCACCCGCACCCATTCTTCGGGCACGCCCTGCGCGCGCTGTTCGTCCGCGTACGCTGGACCGTTGAAGCACTGGCAGCGAAGACGGGCGTGTCCCGGGCGGCGTTGGCCCGGCGTTTCACCGCCCTCGTCGGCAGCCCCCGATGACCTACCTGTGCGAGCAGCGCCTCGCCACCCGGCGCACCGCTTTCAAGAAGGCACGCGGCATCAGCCCGGGCGAACACCGGGCAGTCGCGGGCATCGTTGCATAAAACTGCGGTGGTGCGTATAGTCATGCCATCGACGAGGAGGACTCGATGGTGGTACGTGCAGCAGTCGCAGGGGCGAGTGGATACGCGGGCGGGGAATTGCTCCGTCTGCTCCTCGCCCACCCCGGCGTGGAGATCGGCGCCCTGACCGGCCATTCCAACGCCGGGCAGCGACTGGGCTCTCTCCAGCCGCATCTGCTGCCGCTGGCCGGCCGCGTGCTGGAGCCGACCACCGCCGAGGTGCTGGCCGGGCACGATGTCGTGTTCCTGGCGCTCCCGCACGGCCAGTCCGCCGCCGTGGCCGAGCAGCTCGGCGACGACGTGCTCGTCGTCGACATGGGCGCCGACTTCCGGCTCCAGAACGCGGCCGACTGGGACCGGTTCTACGGTTCGCCCCACGCCGGGACCTGGCCGTACGGCCTCCCTGAGCTCCCCGGCGCCCGCGCCGCGCTCGAAGGCTCCAAGCGCATCGCGGTGCCGGGCTGCTACCCGACCGCCGTCTCGCTCGCGCTCTTCCCGGCGTACGCCGCCCGGCTCGCGGAGCCCGACGCCGTGATCGTCGCCGCGACCGGTACCTCCGGCGCGGGCAAGGCGCTCAAGCCGCATCTGCTCGGCAGCGAGGTGATGGGCTCCATGTCGCCGTACGGCGTCGGCGGCGGCCACCGCCACACCCCCGAGATGATCCAGAACCTCAGCGCCGCCGCCGGGGAGCGCGTCACCGTCTCCTTCACGCCCACGCTGGCGCCCATGTCCCGCGGCATCCTCGCCACCTGCAGCGCGAAGGCGAAGCCTGGCGCGACGGCGGCGAGTGTGCGGGAAGCTTATGAGAAGGCGTACGCCGACGAGCCGTTCGTACACCTCCTCCCGGAGGGGCAGTGGCCCGCGACCGCCTCCGTGTACGGCTCCAACGCCGTCCAGATCCAGGTCGCGTACGACGAAAGCGCCGGCCGCGTCATCGTGATCAGCGCCATCGACAACCTCACCAAGGGCACCGCCGGCGGCGCGGTGCAGAGTATGAACATCGCCCTCGGACTCCCCGAGGACACAGGTCTTTCCACGACAGGAGTGGCACCGTGAGCGTCACGGCACCGAAGGGATTCACCGCGGCGGGCATCGCCGCGGGGATCAAGGACAGCGGCAACCCCGACCTGGCCCTCGTGGTCAACAACGGGCCCCGCCTGGCCGCCGCGGGCGTCTTCACCTCCAACCGCGTGAAGGCCGCGCCGGTCCTGTGGTCCGAGCAGGTCGTCAAGGGCGGCCGGATCTCGGCCGTCGTCCTCAACTCCGGCGGCGCCAACGCCTGTACGGGCCCCAAGGGCTTCCAGGACGCCCACGCCACCGCCGAGAAGGCCGCGCAGGTGTTGGAGGGCCACAGCGCCGGTGAGATCGCCATCGCCTCCACCGGCCTCATCGGCATCAACCTCCCCATGGACAAGCTCCTGCCGGGCATCGAGAAGGCCGCCGCCGAGCTCTCCGCGCACGGCGGCGAGAAGGCCGCCATCGCCATCAAGACCACCGACACCGTCCACAAGACGGCCGTCGCGGGCGACGAGGGCTGGACCGTCGGCGGCATGGCCAAGGGCGCGGGCATGCTCGCACCCGGCCTCGCCACCATGCTCGTCGTGCTGACCACCGACGCCGATGTCGAAGCCGACGTCCTCGACAAGGCGCTGCGCGACGCCACCCGCCTCACCTTCGACCGCGTCGACTCCGACGGCTGCATGTCGACCAACGACACCGTGCTGCTGCTGGCCTCCGGCGCGTCCGGAGTGACGCCCGGATACGACGAGTTCGCCGCCGCCGTACGCACCGTCTGCGACGACCTCGCCCGCCAGCTCATCGGCGACGCCGAGGGGGCCAGCAAGGACATCCGCATCGAGGTCATCAACGCCGCGACCGAGGACGACGCCGTCGAGGTGGGCCGCTCCATCGCCCGCAACAACCTCCTCAAGTGCGCCATCCACGGCGAGGACCCAAACTGGGGACGGGTGCTGTCGGCGATCGGCACCACGCGGGCCACCTTCGAGCCCGACGAGCTCAACGTCGCCATCAACGGGGTCTGGGTCTGCCGCAACGGCAGTGTCGGTGACGACCGCGACCTCGTCGACATGCGCTACCGCGAGGTCAAGATCACCGCGGACCTGGCCGCCGGCAGCGAGTCGGCCGTCATCTGGGCCAACGACCTCACCGCGGATTACGTCCACGAGAACAGCGCGTACAGCTCATGAGCACTCGCAAGCACACCGCACTGCCCAAGGCGCAGATCCTCGTCGAGGCGCTGCCCTGGCTCACGCGCCACCACGGCCGGACCGTCGTCATCAAGTTCGGCGGCAACGCCATGATCGACGAGGACCTGAAAGCCGCCTTCGCGCAAGATGTCGTCTTCCTGCGGCACGCCGGCCTCAAGCCGGTCGTCGTGCACGGCGGCGGCCCGCAGATCAGCGCGCAGCTCGACCGCCACGGCCTGGTGAGCGAGTTCAAGGCCGGGCTGCGGGTCACCACGCCCGAGGCCATGGACGTCGTACGCATGGTCCTGGCCGGCCAGGTCCAGCGCGAGCTCGTCGGGCTGCTCAACCAGCACGGCCCGCTCGCCGTCGGCATGACCGGCGAGGACGCGCACACCATCACCGCCACCCAGCACTACCCGCGGATCGACGGCGAGTCCGTCGACATCGGGCGGGTCGGCGAGATCACCGCCATCGACACCGGCGCCATCCAGGCCCTGCTCGACGACGGACGTATCCCGGTCGTCTCGTCCATCGCCCGCAGCGCCGACGACCACCACGTGTTCAACGTCAACGCCGACACGGCGGCAGCCGCGCTCGCCGCCGCGCTCGGGGCGGAGACGCTGATGGTGCTGACCGACGTAGAGGGCCTTTACGAAGACTGGCCGAACAGCGACGAAGTGATCAGCCGGCTCACCGCCAGGGAGCTGGAGAAGCTGCTGCCCGAGCTCTCCAGCGGCATGGTCCCCAAGATGGAGGGCTGCCTGCACGCCGTACGCAACGGGGTCAACACGGCCCGCGTCATCGACGGCCGCGTGCAGCACTCGATCCTGCTGGAGATCTTCACCGACGAGGGCATCGGCACGATGGTCGTGCCCGACGAGCACGAAGGGGGAACGGCGAAGTGACCGCGAACCAGGAGCTGACGCAGCGCTGGCAGGGCGTCATGACGGACAACTACGGCACGCCGAAGCTGGCTCTCGTACGCGGTCAGGGCGCGAAGGTGTGGGACGCCGACGGCAAGGAGTACACCGACTTCGTCGGAGGCATCGCCGTGAACGCGCTCGGCCACGCGCACCCCGCGATCGTCGAAGCCGTCTCCCGCCAGGTCGCCTCCCTCGGCCACGTCTCGAACCTGTTCGTCGCCGAGCCGCCCGTCGCACTCGCCGAGCGGCTGATCCAGATCTCCGGCCGCCCCGGCCGCGTGTTCTTCTCCAACTCCGGCGCCGAGGCCAACGAAGCCGCCTTCAAGATCGGGCGCCTCACCGGCCGTACGCACATGGTCGCCACCGAGGGCGGCTTCCACGGCCGCACCATGGGCGCCCTCGCCCTCACAGGACAGCCCGCCAAGCAGGCGCCCTTCATGCCCCTCCCCGGTGACGTCACGCACGTGCCGTTCGGAGACGTCGAGGCACTGCGGGCAGCCGTCACCCCCGACACCGCGCTGCTGATCATCGAGCCGATCCAGGGCGAGCTGGGCGTCGTCGTCCCGCCCGAGGACTACCTGAAGGCCGCCCGCGAGATCACCCGCGCCACCGGCACCCTGCTCGTCCTCGACGAGATCCAGACGGGCATCGGGCGTACGGGCCGCTGGTTCGAGCACCAGGGGCACGACGGCGTCGACCCCGACATCGTCACCCTCGCCAAGGGGCTCGGCGGCGGACTCCCGATCGGCGCGACGATCGCCTTCGGCGACGCCGCCGACCTGCTCAAGCCCGGCCAGCACGGCACGACCTTCGGCGGGAACCCCGTCGCGTGCGCAGCCGGACTCGCCGTACTGGACACCATCGCGGCCGACGGACTCCTCGACCACGTGAAGCGGATCGGGGAGAAGCTGCGCGACGGAATCGAGTCACTCGGGCACCCGCTTGTCTCCCACGTCCGTGGTGCGGGTCTGCTCCTGGGTATCGTGCTCACCGAGTCCCTTGCTCCCCAGGTGCAGCAGGCGGCTCAGGACGCCGGTCTCCTGGTGAACGCGCCCGCCCCCGATGTCGTACGGCTCATGCCGGCGTTCCTCATCGGAGACGAAGAGGTGGAAACGTTCCTCCGGGCCCTGCCCGGCGTTCTTGACACCGCACACGGGGACCAACGATCCGGAGAATGACACCGATGACCGAGGCGCAGGCGCAGGACAACGAGCACGGCGGCCAGGCGGTACCGCAGACCCGCACTGCCAGGCACCGCCGGATCGTGGACATCCTGAACCGGCAGCCGGTGCGCTCGCAGAGCCAGCTCGCGAAGCTCCTCGCCGACGACGGGCTGAGCGTCACCCAGGCGACGCTCTCCCGCGACCTCGACGAACTGGGCGCGGTGAAGATCCGCAACACGGGCGGCGAGCTGATCTACGCCGTACCGAGCGAGGGCGGCTTCCGCACCCCGCACGCGCCGCTGGGCGAGTCCGCCAAGGAGGAGCGCATGCGGCGCCTCTCCGGCGAACTGCTGATCTCCGCCGAGGCCTCGGCCAACCTCGTTGTTCTGCGTACGCCGCCGGGCGCCGCCCAGTTCCTGGCCTCGGCCATCGACCAGGCCGAGCTGAACGCGATCCTCGGCACGATCGCGGGCGACGACACGCTGCTCCTGATCAGCCGAGACCCGGCAGGCGGCCAGGCCCTGGCCGACCACCTCCTGCGCCTGGCCCAGAACGACCGCTAGCCGCCGCCTGGTGGGATACGGCTGGACGGCAAGCGCTACGCCCTGGCCGCCAGCGGCCGGCTGTG
Organism: Streptomyces sp. ISL-100; assembly: GCF_018614615.1. GTDB lineage: Bacteria > Actinomycetota > Actinomycetes > Streptomycetales > Streptomycetaceae > Streptomyces. Next base: position 141,519 of record NZ_JAGGOK010000056.1, read on the forward strand.
TTCCCGGATCTGGTCCGGTGTCAGGTACACCGAGGTGTTCTCGAAGTCCTGGAGCGTGCCGGCCCGCCGGGCCTGGAAGTCCGTACGGACGAAGTCGTCGCCGGCGACCGCGTTGAGCGTCCAGTTGGTCATGACGCGGGTCCTGGCGGTCATGGTGGGCAGGGCAAGCAGGTGGTAACCGCGGGCCACGGCCTGGGCGGGGAGGCCGTGCAGTTCCATGCCCAGGGGTTTGGAGACCGCGTCCCGGCCGCCGAGGTCCACCACCAGGCCGAGGTCCTTGTGGACGTACGGCTTCAGCGGCATGCCGCGCAGCCCGGCGACGATGTTGTCGGCGAGGACCTTGCCCTGGCGCTGGGCGTGCTGCGCGGTCGGCGGGCACAGCGCGTCGCCGCCCTTCGCGACGTCGGGAACCGCGGCCGCGTCGCCCGCCGCGAACAGGCCGTCGAAGCCGGGGACGGTCAGCCGGGGCGTGGCGGCGAGCCGGCCGCGTACCGTCTCCGCTCCCAGCGTGGCCACCAGAGGGCTCGCGGCGACTCCGGCGGTCCAGATCAGGGTGTGCGACGGCAGCGTACGGCCGTCGGTGAGCTTGACGGACGTCGCGTCGACGGAGGCGACCGAGGTGCCCAGGGAGAACTCGATGGCCCGGTAGCGCAGCATTGCCATGGCCTTCTCGCCCAGCTTCTCGCCGAGTTCGGGCAGCAGCCGCGGAGCCACGTCCAGCAGATGCCACTTGATCTGCGCACGGTCCAGATTCGGGTAGCGCCCGACGGCGGCGGAGGTGAGGCGTTGCAGGCAGGCGGCGGTCTCGGTGCCGGCATAGCCGCCGCCGACCACCACGAACCGCAGCCGCGCCGCGCGCTCCGCGGCGTCGGTCGTGGCGGCGGCGATGTCGAGCTGGGCGATGACGTGGTCGCGCAGATGGGCCGCCTCGGCGAGGGACTTCATGCCGCGTCCGTGGTCCCGCAGGCCGGGGATGTCGAAGGTGCGGGTGGTGCTTCCCGCCGCGAGGACGAGCTGGTCGTACGGCTCAGTCATTACCTCGCCCGTGATCTTCCTGATGACGCACACCTTCGCCTCGGCGTCGATGCCGATGGCGCCGCCGGGGCAGATCCGGGTGCGGCGCAGCCGGCGGCGCAGGGACACCGCGACCGACTGCGGGGTGAGGACTCCGGCCGCCACATGCGGCAGCAGCGGGAGGTAGAGCTGGTAGTCGGACGGGGAGACCAGTACCAGCTCGGCCTCGCCGGGAGACAGCTTGCGTTCCAGCCGCTGTAGGCACTCGACCCCGGCGAAGCCCGCGCCGACCACGAGGATCTTCGGTCGCGTCATGGTGAACACTGCTCCCCTACGGTTACCGACAGCTGCTCGTCCCACCTTCGATGCCGGAGCCGGCAGCCGCGCGTCGGCGGCGGCATTCGGGGGCCGTCAGCCGCGCCGGCCGGCGCGGAAGGCGTCCACGACGGGGCCCTCCGCCTGCTGGGCACGGCACAGGAACCGGTAGTGGTCGCTGGTTTCCATCAGCTCCGCGTGGCTTCCCGCGGCGACCACCTCGCCCGCGTCGAGCACGACGATCAGATCCGCGGCCCGGATGGTCGAGAACCGGTGAGCGATTACCAGCAGCGCGCATTCCGTGGAGGTCTGCCGGATCGACCGGCGAAGAGCCGCCTCGTTGACGGCGTCGAGGTGGGCGGTCGGCTCGTCGAGCAGCAGCAGGCTGGGCCGGGTGAGGAGGGAGCGGGCGATGGCGATGCGCATGCGCTCGCCGCCCGAGAGCGCCATGCCGTGTTCTCCGGCATCGGTGTCGAGACCGCGTGGCAGCCGGGACGCCGGCTCCGTCAGCTGGGCCAGCTCAACCACCCGGGCGAGTTCGTCCGCCCCGGCCTCCGGGGCGGCGTAGAGCAGGTTCTCCCGCAGCGTGCCGTACAGCACCGGGGCGTGCTGCTCGACGAGCCCGATCCGCGCGCGGTGCTGGGCACGGCTGAGGGTCCGTACGTCGCCGCCTTCGAACAGGATCAGGCCGTGGTCGGGGTCGTAGAACCGCTCAGCGAGCGCGAAGACAGTGGACTTGCCCACGCCGGAGCTGCCGATCAGGGCGACATGGCCGCGCTCCGGCACCTGGAAGGAAACGCCGCGCAGCACCGACCTGCGCGGGTCGTAGCCGAACCACACGTCCCGGAACTCCAGAACCGGTGGGCGGGGGCCGCCCTCCGGCGTCGGGGCGACGCCGCGCAGGGGCGCGGTGTCCGGCTCTTCCGGCAGGTCGAGGATCTCGGTGATCCGCCGCAGCGCGCCCGCGCCCTGCTGCATGGTGCTCACCGCCTGGAAGACCGCGCCGACCGGCCCCACCAGATAGAGCATGTAGAGCAGGAAAGCGGCCAGGTCCGCGACCGAACCGCCCTGCCCCGCCACCCGTACGCCGCCGACGAGCAGGACCACCAGGAAGGAGCCGTGGACGGTCAGTTCGATGACCGGTGCGACCACCGCGTCGAGCTTTCCCACCCGTACGCTCGCCGAGAACGCGGACCTTGCCTCCGCTCCGATGCGCTCGGCCTCCCGCTGTTCGGCCCGGCTGGCCCGTACGGTCCGGATGGCGCCCAGGGCCCGCTCCAGCTCCGCGGTCATCGCGCCCGTGGCCTGCTGGGCGACGAGTGAGCCACGTGCGATCCCGTGCAGCACCGAAATGACGGTCAGTCCACCGAGGACGATCATGGCGATGACGATGAGGAAGAGGGCCCAGTCGAGCCACACCATCAGGGCGACCACACCGAGCAGGCCGATGCTGCCGGTGACCGCGTCGGTGAAGCCTTCGGCTATGAGCAGGCGCAGGGCTGTGCTGTCGGTGCCGGCGCGTGAGATCAGGTCGCCTGTCCGGTGCCGGTCGTACGTCCTCATGGGCAGCCGCAGCAGGCGGTCGATGAGGTTGAGGCGGATGCCGAGCACCACTCCTTCGCCGGTGCGCGCGAGGACGTAGCCCGCCACCGCCTGGACCAGTGCCTGGGCGACGAACAGAGTGACCAGCAGGCCGACGTATCCCCCGATGCCCGATCCCGCTCCGGACGACTCGATCACTCGCCTGACCACCAGCGGCTGGGCCAGGCCCAGGGCCGAGGCCACCAGCGTGAGCGCCACAGCGCCGGCGATCCACCGCCGGTGACCACGGAGCACGCGCAGGACCTGGCGGGGTCCGGTCAGGCGGCTGGTGTCGCCGCTCATGTCACGGTCCATGTCACGGCTCACGGCACGGTGAAGAAGGCCCGGAAGTAGTCGGGTGGATGGCCTTCGCCGACCGGTACGCCCTCGGCCTCCACCCAGGCATGTGCCGCGAACGGCGGTATCCGCCGCGCCCCCACGCACCAGGTAGGCCACTGCCCGTGCAGGCGGCACAGCATGGCGGTGGCCAGTGACCGGGGCAGGCAGCCCTCGGGCGCCGCACAGGTGAGGCTGACCGAGACCACCGCGTCCCGGGCCGCCTCGGTCTCGCCGTAACCCGCTGGCCGGGCGCCGTTGCTCACCCGGCCGAGCACCGAGCGGATACGTCGTGGGGGGCGGCGGGCCAGCAGCCGGGCAAGGCCCACGACAAGGAGCGCCTGGACCCGGCGCGCGGGCGGCACCGCGCGCGGCTTGTGGGCGACAGCTTGGGGAAGGGGCACCGGAAATCTCCTCTGCGGTTTCTACCGTTCCACCAGCCCGGACGAGTCGAGCGCCTCGATCAGACCCTGTACGTCCTCACGGGCGCTCTCGGCATCGACGTCGCAGGCGCCGGTCAGTTCCCGCACCGCCTCCTCCGAGGTGCCGCCCGCCAGCAGCGTCCGTACGACCTGGGCGCCGGTGGGGTTCAGTTCCCAGTACTCGCCGCTGTCCTCGTCGAGCAGCGCGATCCCGTACTCGGTGTCGGCACAGGAAACGCCGGTACGCAGCTTGAGTGTCATAGCATCGCTCCCGCTTTCGGGTGGGTGGCGGCCCGCTCCCAGGTGCGCAGCCAGATTTCGCAGGCCACGGCCTGGTAGAGCGCGTCGTGCAGGTCGTAGGGGTGCGGTCGCAGCGGTCCGGTGCACAGCTTGCGCAGCGCGGCCGCGTCGATCAGCCCGGTCCGGCCCAGGCGGGAGTCCTCGAACAGGGCCAGCAGCTCCGCGCGATTGTGTCGCAGCGCGGCGTCCAGGTCGCAGGTGCCACCGGATTTGGCCTGCCGGCCGAGGATCCGGGCGGGAACGATGCCGCGCATCGCCTCCTGGATCAGCGGCTTGTACCCCCATGGGGGGCGCTTCTCCTCGCGCCGCACCGCGAGCGCCGCTTCGAGCACTCGGTCGTCGTAGTAGGGCGCCGAGAGTGTGAGTCCGATCCGGGCGGCGAGCCGGCTGATCTGGCGGACGGGACGGGCCGAGTCACGTATCCCGACCAGGTCGTCATGCAGCCCCCGCGGCCCGAGCGGCCGCGCGGTCGCGGCCTCGGTCCGGATCAGTTCCCGTACGGCGTCGGCCGCGTCCGGGGTGACCCACGGAGCCAGCCGCGGCGTCGGGCCCCAGTCGAGCGCGGGTGCCGTGTCGGGCGGTGGAGGTGTGGTGAGCCGGTCCGCGGCCCCGTTCAGCCACCTGCCGTACGAAGTGCCGTCGCACAGCTGCCTGAGCATCTGGCCGCGCGGCCACCCATACTTGGCGGCGAACCCGCGCAGTTGGAGCAGGGCCGTCACCGGGCGGTGGCGCAGCAGCGTACGCAGATGAGACGTGGCGCAGCCCAGCGTCTCGTCACCGCCGAAGCCGGTCAGGTGCAGCCGCGATCCGTGACCGGCGGCCCGGCCGGCGATGGTGAGCCACCGGGCGTAGTCGGCTATGCCCCCGCAGGGCTCGTCCAGCAGCTCGTCCAGCGGCTCGTTCATGTCCAGCAGACCGTGATAGATCAGTGGCATCTCGTCGGCCGGGATGATGTGGTGCTCGATGCGGCCGATCGCGGCCGCTGTGAGCTGAGCCCACTGCACGTCGTCGTCGAGCGGATCCGGGCTGGCGGCGGTGCAGGCGATCACCTTCGGGCCGTCCCGGGCCGCCAGGCAGCACAGCGACGTCGAGTCCAGACCGCTCAGATCGCTGCTGACCAGCTCGCGCCCACCGGTCCGGACGCCCACGGCCGCTGTCAACGCCTGCCTGAGCGCTGCGGCGCCTTCGGCCAACGGCAGTTCAGGTTCGGGCGGAAACCACCACTGGACCTGGTGCGACCGGCCGTCGGTGTCCAGCACCAGGTAACTGTCGGGCGCCACGAACCCCACATCCCGCCACACCGGGCGGTACGTGAGGGGATGGAGCACGGGCGGGTCCAGGAGATGGAGGGCGAGCCGCTGCTCGTCCAGGCCCGTCCGGCCGAGCAGGGCCAGTACATCGGCCCGGTCCGACGCCACCGTGATGCCGTCGATGTCAGCCCGGAACAGCCGCCGAAAACCGGTCACCGAGCCCTGGGCGCGTACCCGCCCGTCCACCGACGCGATCAGATGGAAGCTTCCCGCGAGTCGGCGTGCCAGGGCGTCGACGTCGGCGACCGTACGCACGTGTGCCGCGGCCTCGGCAAGACGGCCGGTGGTGACGTCGAACTCCCCCAGTACCGCCAGCTTGTTGGCGCCCGCCTGCCCGCAGGCCATGTGCTGCTCGCCCCACCGTCCCATCAGCCAGGGGCGTCCGGAGGGGTGATGGACAGTCAGCTCCGCGCGGTCCCGCAGCGTGTTGTCCGTGCCGACAGCTGACGGGCAGTCCGGAAGAACGACGAACCAGGAGGGAATGGAATCGAGTTCGGAGAATCCCGGCACCGCGCACCGCCCTTCCGCCCAAGCCGGCGACGGGTGCTCACGCGCCTGTCGCCGGTTTTCCCGGATTTCCCGGATTTCCCGGTTCCTCAGACCTCAGAGGAGGTTGCCCTTGATGACGATGTCGGGCGGACCTTTGCCCTTCCTGAACGGCTTACCGGTCTCCTTCGCGAAGGAGCCGACCCGAGTCAGCGTCGGGCGCTCGTATGCGCGCATCTCAGTACACCTCCTTCCTTTTCCCGGATCATGCGGGAGCGGCCGTGTCGGCTGACCGCAAAGGACGTACTGGAATGGTTCACGGATCCGGACGTAGCAGACATACGTGGCCAACAGTCCGGTCAAGCGGCTTCTCTCCGGCGACAGGCCCTCAAACACTGAAGGGCGTCCAGCCGTGTGGAGTTGGGCGCGATGACCCCGTGCATTTCCAGGCTAGACCCTTCTGTGAGGTCGGTCATCCGGAGCGGCACTGTCAGGCCCCTCGGGGCCGCATTGACGAAACATACGGTGGAGTGCATACTTATACCCATCACCGCATGCATCGTAAGGAGAAACCCGTGACCGAGCGCGTCGTACTCGCCTACTCGGGCGGCCTGGACACCTCCGTCGCCATCGGCTGGATCGCCGAGGAGACGGGCGCTGAGGTCATCGCCGTTGCCGTGGACGTCGGCCAGGGCGGCGAGGACCTGGACGTCATCCGTAAGCGCGCGCTCGCCTGCGGTGCCGTCGAAGCCGAGGTCGCGGACGCCAAGGACGAGTTCGCCGAGGAGTACTGCCTCCCGGCGATCAAGGCCAACGCTCTCTACATGGACCGCTATCCGCTGGTCTCCGCCCTCTCGCGGCCGACCATCGTCAAGCACCTGGTCGCCGCCGCCAACAAGCACGGTGCCTCGATCGTCGCCCACGGCTGCACCGGCAAGGGCAACGACCAGGTCCGCTTCGAGGCCGGCATCTCCGCTCTCGGCCCCGACCTGAAGTGCATCGCCCCGGTCCGCGACTACGCGATGACCCGTGACAAGGCGATCGCCTTCTGCGAGGAGAAGAACCTCCCGATCGCGACCACCAAGAAGTCCCCGTACTCCATCGACCAGAACGTCTTCGGGCGCGCCGTCGAGACGGGCTTCCTGGAGGACATCTGGAACGCCCCGATCGAGGACATCTACGAGTACACCTCGAACCCGGCGCTCCCGCGCGAGGCCGACGAGGTCGTCATCTCCTTCAAGGAGGGCGTCCCGGTCGCCATCGACGGCAAGCCCGTCACCGTCCTCCAGGCGATCCAGCAGCTCAACGAGCGAGCGGGCGCGCAGGGCATCGGCCGGATCGACATGGTCGAGGACCGGCTCGTGGGCATCAAGTCCCGTGAGGTGTACGAGGCCCCGGGCGCGATCGCACTGATCACCGCCCATCAGGAGCTGGAGAACGTCACCGTCGAGCGCGAGCTGGCCCGCTACAAGCGGCAGGTCGAGCAGCGCTGGGGCGAGATGGTCTACGACGGCCTGTGGTTCTCCCCGCTCAAGCGGGCGCTGGACGGTTTCATCAACGAGGCCAACCAGCACGTCACCGGCGACATCCGGATGACCCTGCACGGCGGCCGCGCCGTCGTCACCGGCCGGAAGTCCGACGAGTCGCTGTACGACTTCAACCTGGCGACGTACGACTCGGGCGACACGTTCGACCAGTCCAAGGCCCAGGGCTTCATCGAGATCTTCGGCCTGTCGTCGAAGATCGCGGCCAAGCGTGACCTTGCCTAGAAGGCCGATGAAGATCTTGAAATCGCGCCCGGCTTGCACCGGTTCAGCCCGATTGACATTTACCGGCAATCCGGGGTGAGTCGGGCGGTCCGAGCAAGATCTTCAGGAGTCTTCTAGTCAGTAGCCTTAAAACCGCCTTCCCGTCCTCCGCGGCGGGAAGGCGGTCGCACATCCCCACCCTTGAGGAGCAGTAGCTGTGAGCAGCAACAACGGTGACGTCCGGCTCTGGGGCGGCCGTTTCGCCGACGGACCGGCCGAGGCCCTGGCCAAGCTGTCCGCGTCCGTCCACTTCGACTGGCGTCTCGCGCCGTACGACATCGCCGGTTCGCGCGCCCACGCGCGCGTGCTCCACAAGGCGGGGCTGCTCACCCAGGACGAGCTGGAGCGCATGCACGCCGGTCTCGACCAGCTGGAAGCCGACGTCGCGGAGGGCTCTTTCGTCGGCACCATCGCCGACGAGGACGTCCACACCGCCCTGGAGCGCGGCCTCCTGGAGCGCCTCGGCGCCGACCTCGGCGGCAAGCTGCGCGCGGGCCGCTCCCGCAACGACCAGGTCGCCACGCTCTTCCGGATGTACCTGCGCGACCACGCCCGCATCATCGGCGGCCTGATCGCCGAGCTCCAGGACGCGCTGGTCGGCCTCGCCGAGGCGCACCCGGACGTCGCCATGCCGGGCCGTACGCACCTCCAGCACGCCCAGCCGGTCCTGTTCGCCCACCACGTCCTGGCCCACGTCCAGTCCCTTTCCCGGGACGCCGAGCGGCTGCGCCAGTGGGACGAGCGTACGGCCGTATCGCCGTACGGATCCGGCGCCCTGGCGGGGTCTTCCCTCGGCCTGGACCCGGAGGCGGTCGCCGCCGACCTCGGATTCGAGCACGGCTCCTCGGGCAACTCCATCGACGGCACGGCGTCGCGCGACTTCGTGGCCGAGTTCGCCTTCATCACCGCGATGATCGGCGTCAATCTCTCCCGGATCGCGGAAGAGATCATCATCTGGAACACGAAGGAGTTCTCCTTCGTCACCCTCCACGACGCCTTCTCCACCGGCTCGTCGATCATGCCGCAGAAGAAGAACCCGGACATCGCCGAGCTCGCGCGCGGCAAGTCCGGCCGCCTCATCGGCAACCTCACCGGCCTGATGGCGACCCTGAAGGCGCTGCCGCTCGCGTACAACCGCGACCTCCAGGAGGACAAGGAGCCGGTCTTCGACTCCTGCGACACGCTCGAAGTCCTGCTGCCCGCCTTCACCGGCATGATGGCCACGCTCACCGTCAACCGCGAGCGCATGGAGGAGCTGGCGCCGGCCGGCTTCTCGCTCGCCACCGACATCGCGGAGTGGCTGGTCCGTCAGGGCGTGCCGTTCCGGGTCGCGCACGAGGTCGCCGGTGAGTGCGTCAAGGAGTGCGAGCAGCACGGGATCGAGCTCGACCAGCTCACCGACGAGCAGTTCGCCAGGATCTCCCCGCACCTCACCCCCGAGGTGCGTACGGTCCTGAACGTCGCCGGGGCTCTCGCCTCCCGCAACGGACGCGGCGGCACCGCGCCTTCGGTGGTCGCGGTCCAGCTCGCCGAGGTGAAGGCCGACTTGGCGACCCAGCACGCCTGGGCCACCGCCAAGAACTGAACCGCGCGGTCCGGTTGAGTACGGTAGTGAGGGACCGTACTCGACCGAACACGCGCGGAGGCCCACGATGCCCTTTGCCCGTCTGGCGACGGCGACCACTGCCACCGCCCACATCGGACTTGGCCTCGCGGCCGTCGGCCGTCCGGGGTACATCACGCCCGACCGGGACTGTGATCTGCCTGCCGGCCGCACCCCCGACGCCCTGCGCGAGCGCGCCCACGAACTGCTGGACGCCGCCTACGCGCAGGGCGTGCGCTATCTGGACGTCGCACGCTCGTACGGCCGGGCGGAGGAATTCCTCGCGGAGTGGCTGCGCGCCAGGCCCGACGTGCAGGACGTGGTGATCGGCAGCAAGTGGGGCTACACGTACACCGCCGACTGGCGTACCGACGCCGAGGTCCACGAGGTCAAGGACCACAGCGTGGCGGCCTTCGAACGGCAGTACGCCGAGGCCGCCGCCCTGTTGGGCGACCGCCTCGACCTCTACCAGATCCACTCCGTCACGCCCGACAGCCCGGCGCTGACCGACCCCGCGCTCCACGCCCGTCTGGCGGAGCTGGCCGCCAACGGTGTCACCGTCGGCATTTCCACCAGCGGCCCCGCCCAGGCGGAGGCCATCCGGGCGGCGCTCGCCGTCACGGTGGACGGCAAGCCGCTGTTCCGTACGGTCCAGGCGACGTACAACCTGCTGGAGACCTCGGCGGCGGCAGCGCTGGCCGAGGCGCACGACGCGGGCCTGACCGTGATCGTGAAAGAGGCCCTGGCCAACGGCAGGCTCGCCGGGCCGGGCGCGCCGCCCGCGCTGCGGGCCGTCGCCGGCGAAACGGAAGCCACCTGCGACGCCGTCGCCATCGCGGCGATCCTCCGGCTGCCGTGGGCCGGCGTCGTCCTTTCGGGCGCGGCCACAGCGGTCCAGCTTGCGTCGAATCTGCACGCCCCGGTGGTCGACCTCGACGAGGGGCATCTGACCCGGTTGGGGGAGCTGGTGGAGGAGCCGGCGACGTACTGGAAGCACCGCTCGGAACTGCCCTGGAGCTGACTCGCCCTTAGGCCAAAATAGAACACATTGCTACAATACGCTCATAATTGGTCACCCTCTGTTTCGCTGTCGCCGGGCAGCCGATCGGCGCCCTCTTGCACGAAGGAGACAGAAACAGAATGAAGATCACGAGCGGCATTCTGAAGCGCGTCGCTGTCCCGGCTGCCGTCATGGGTATGGCACTGCCCCTGGCTCTCGCCGGGTCGGCTGCCGCCCAGCAGCCGGGTCCCGCCTCCACCGTCACCCGCGCCTTCGGGCAGGTCTCGTACACCGCGTACAGCGGTGAGGACAACAAGCTCACCGTCACTGCCGAGACGGACGCCAACAACAACACGGTCCTGGTGGTCACGGACCTCGAGGGCATCGGCGCCGGTCCGGGCTGTCAGCAGGCGAGCCCCAATGCCGCCGTGTGTGGCCTGGCCGGCTCTGTCACGCGGATCAGCGCCCGGCTGGGCGACGGCATGGACACCGCGTACATCGCGGTGGACATCGCCAGCTCGGTCGACGCCGGCGCCGGTGCCGACATCGTGGAGACCTCTGGCGGAAACGACACGATCAACCTCCGGGACGGTGTGAGCAACAATGACTCCGCGAGCTGCGGCGGGGGAACGGACGCGGCCTCCGGCAACATCGGCGACCGCATCTCCACCAACTGTGAGCGCCGGGCCACCTACTAGAACGTAGCGAGCGAGGCGTGAGGTGCTGCGACGCGCACGGGCCCCGGGAGGGGTGCCGGTCGTGCGCGTCGCGAGCTTTCGAGACATAAATGTCTCATTCGGGTTATGGTTGTCTCATGACTGTCGATCGCGAGCAGGTGCTCCGCACCGCGGCCGCCCTCCTCTCCCGCAAGGCGACCGCGACCATGGACGAGGTGGCCAAGGCGGCCGGCATCGGCCGGGCCACCCTGCACCGCCACTTCGCCGGGCGTGACGCCCTGGTCGAGGCGCTCGAAGAACTCGGCATCCGTGAGTTCGAGGCCGCGCTCGACGCCGCCCGGCTCGATGAGGGACCCGCCGAGGAAGGCCTGCGCCGCCTCGTCGCCGAGATCGAGCCCGCCGCCGGTCTGCTCGCCTTCCTCGTCACCGAGAACCAGCTCTTCGAGGGTGCCCATGTCAACGAGGGATGGGGCCGTCTGGACGCGCGCGTCTCCGCGCATTTCCGGCGCGGACAGCAGCAGGGCGCGTTCAGGATCGACCTCACCCCGGCCTGGCTGACCGAGGCCCTGTACGGGCTCATCGGCACCGGCGCGTGGGCCGTCCAGGACGGCCGGGTCGCGGCCAAGGACTTCCAGTACATGATCGTCGAGTTGCTGCTCGGCGGAGCACGTCGGAACGTGGAGCAATGACCAGTAGCGGCCGGCACCAGATGGCGCGGAACGCCATCCATCATCCCGGCCGCTGGCTCGCCCTCGGCGTCCTCGTCCTCGCTGTGCTGCTGGTCGCCGTCGACGCGACCGTACTCGGCCTGGCGACGCCCTTCCTCAGCGAGGACCTCCAGCCCTCCGGCACCCAGCTGCTGTGGATCGGCGACGTCTACTCGTTCGTCATCGCCGGCCTGCTCGTCTCGATGGGCAGCCTCGGCGACCGCATCGGCCGCAAGAAACTGCTGCTGACCGGCGCGGTCGCGTTCGGCGCGGTCTCCGTGCTCAACGCCTACGCGACCAGCCCCGAGATGATGATCCTCGCCCGCGCGCTGCTCGGTGTGGCCGGTGCGACGCTGATGCCCTCCACGCTCGCGCTGATCCGCAACATCTTCCACGACGCGGAGGAACGCAGCTTCGCCATCGGCATCTGGGGCGCCGCGGCCTCGGCGGGCGCGGCCGTCGGCCCGGTCGTCGGCGGCTTTCTCCTGGAGAACTTCTGGTGGGGCTCGGTCTTCCTCATCAACGTGCCCGTGATGCTGATCCTGGTCCTCGTCGGCATCAAGCTGCTGCCCGAGTCGAAGGACCCGTCGCCGGGCCCGTGGGACCTGCTCAGCGTCGGGCTTTCGCTGGTCGGCATCGTGTGTGTCGTGTACGCCGTCAAGGAGGCGGCGGCGCACGGTTTCCGCTGGGACATCGGGCTCACGGCGGCGGTCGGTGTGGCGGGGCTCTTCTGGTTCGTACGGCGCCAGCTCACGCTTCCGTCGCCGCTGCTGGACATGCGCCTGTTCCACCACCGCGGGTTCTCCGGCGCGGTCCTCGCCGACCTGCTGACCATCCTGGGCCTGTCGGGCCTGGTCTTCTTCCTCTCGCAATTCCTGCAACTCGTCCAGGGGCGCACACCCCTGGAGTCGGGCCTCATCGAATTGCCCGCCGCGGCCGGTGCGGTGGCCGCCGGTCTGGCGGCCGGCTGGGTGGCGCGCAGGCTCTCGGTCCGCATCGCGGTGACCGGTGGCCTGATGGCGCTCGGGCTCGGTCTCCTGACCTGCACCATCGTCACGGCGGACACCGGCGTGACCATGCTGGTCGCGGCCATGATCGTCGGCGGCATCGGGGCGGGCCTGGCCTTCACCGTGACGGCGGACGTCATCCTGTCCAGCGTTCCCAAGGAGCAGGCCGGAGCCGCGTCGGCCGTATCCGAGACGGCGTACGAACTGGGCGCGGCGCTCGGCATCGCCCTGCTCGGCTCGATCGTGACCGGCATCTACCGCGGTTTCGAGGTGCCCTCGGGCACCCCCGCCGAGGTGGCGGACGCGGCGCACGATTCGCTCGGCGGAGCCGTGGAGTCGGCGGCGGCGCTCCCGGCCGACCGGGCCGCCGCGCTGATCTCCGCCGCGCAGGACGCCTTCACCGACGGCTTCCAGGCGGCGGCGTGGGTTGGCTCGGTGGTGCTGTTCGCGACGGCGGTCGCCGCGTGGTTCATGCTGCGGGGCCAGAAGCTGGCGGTGGGAATCGTCGCGGACCTGGACTGAGGGACGGACGTCGCAGGTACGACGAAGGGGCCGCGCCACTGATGCGGCGCAGCCCCTGAGTCGTACGTACGGGCAGCCTCAGGCAGCCTTCGCCTTGGTGGCGTACATGTCGACGTACTCCTGACCGGAAAGCCGCATGACCTCGGCCATCACCGAGTCCGTCACCGCGCGCAGCACATAGCGGTCGCGGTCCATGCCCTCGTACCTCGAGAACTCCATCGGCTCACCGAAGCGCACCGTCACCTTGCCGGGGCGCGGGAGGCCCGCGCCGCCCGGCTGGAGCTTGTCCGTACCGATCATCGCGAACGGCACCACCGGCGCGCCGGTCATCAGCGTGAGGCGGGCGATGCCCGTACGGCCGCGGTAGAGGCGGCCGTCGGGGGAGCGGGTGCCCTCCGGGTAGATCGAGAAGATCTTGCCCTCTTCGAGGACCCGGCGGCCGGTCATCAGCGCCGCGACACCGCCGCGGCCACCGTCCCGGTCCACGGGGATCATGCCGCAGCTGGTGAAGAACCAGGCCATCAGCCGGCCCTTGAGCCCCTTGCCGGTGACGTACTCGTCCTTGCCGATGTAGTAGACCTGCCGGTCGCAGCAGATCGGCATGATCATCGAGTCGATGAACGTCAGATGGTTGCCCGCCAGGATGACCGGACCGGTCCCGGGAATGTTCTGGGCGCCCTCCACCTGTGGGCGGAACATCAGGCGCAGGATCGGTCCGAGCACTGCCTTGATGAGCGCGAGACGGGACAACGGTTCCTCCGGTGTCGTGGCCGGGTCGGGCTGGCGGCCTGTTCTGGATGAAGTCTGTGCAGGTGAGGACGATACTCGCGGTGTCCGCCCGACCGCACATCGGGTTCATCACTTCGATACGCAGTGTTGACGTGTGTTTCCACTGCGTTCCGTCCACGGCCTCGTCTGCGTAAGACGTAGGCGCCTACGATCGGGCCCTTCATTCTTGGCAGGTGCGGGACATGACAGAGGAGCGTTCATGACACAGGGCGGACAGCGAAACCCCGGGCGGCGCACGGTTCTTGGCGCGGCCGTACTCGGGGCGGGCGGAGTCACCCTCGGCCTGCCGGGTACGGCGAGCGCCGCCGAGGACTCGTCGTCGTACCGTGATCTTCCCGTACCCACCGTCGTGGCGCACCGCGGAGCCAGTGGTTACCGTCCCGAACACACGATCGGGTCGTACCAGCTCGCCCTCGACATGGGCGCGCACGTCATCGAGCAGGACCTCGTCCCCACCAAGGACGGGCACCTGGTCTGCCGCCACGAGAACGACATCACGGGGACCACGGACGTCGCGGCGCACCCCGAGTTCGCGTCCCGCAGGACGACGAAGTCCGTCGACGGCGTCTCCCTCACCGGCTGGTTCACCGAGGACTTCACGCTCGCCGAGCTCAAGACGCTGCGCGCCAAGGAGCGCATCCCCGGCACCCGGCAGGAGAACACCCTCTACGACGGCCGCTGGACGATTCCCACCTTCGAAGAGGTACTGCGCTGGGCCGAGCAGGAGGGACGGGCCCGCGGCCGGCGGGTCTGGCTCCACATCGAGACGAAGCACCCCACGTACTTCCGCGGCCTCGGCCTCGGCCTGGAAGAGCCGCTGGCCAAGCTGCTGCGCAAGTACGGCCGGCACAAGAAGAACTCGCCGAACTTCCTCCAGTCGTTCGAACCCAGCAGCATGCAGCGCCTCGCCGAGCTCGTCGCGGCGCCCCGCGTCGTCCTGCTGTCCGGGGCCGGCACCCGGCCCTGGGACTTCGAGGTGGCGGGCGACCCGCGCAAGGTCGCCGACCTGGTCAAGCCCGAGGGCCTGAAGTGGATCGCCGGCTTCGCCCAGGGGCTCGGCCCCACCCTCGACCTGATCATTCCCAAGGACGCGGCGGGCAAGCTGGGCACGCCGACGACGCTGGTACGGGACGCGCACGCGCAGGGCCTGATCCTGCACCCGTACACGATGCGCAACGAGAACACCTTCCTGCCCGCGGACTTCAGGCGCGGCACCGACCCGGCGGCGTACGGAGACGCTTTCGGGGCCTTCAAGGTGTACTTCGAGCAGGGCATCGACGGGATCTTCTCCGACAACCCGGACACGGCGCTGCTGGCGGCGGCGGACTTCACGAGCCGTTGACCATTGGGCGCTGGACAGGGCCGGTTTCCACGGACGGGTGACTGTGGCGCCGCGCGGCAACCGCCGGCCGCCGGCGCCACGTCCCGCCTGGCATGACCTTCACCGTGCCCGCCGCCCCGCCCACGGCCGCGTCGTCCGCCCTGTTCAGTACGCTGCGCCCCCTGCTCGCCGCCGAAGCCGTGGCCGAGGCCGCGGGCGGGGGAGTCGAGCCCGGCGACCTCGAACAGGCCGTATGGCTACGCCTTCTTGAGCTCCTCGACGGGTCGGGCCCGCCGTCCGACCCGGCGGGCTGGCTGCTGCACGCCGTACGGGCCGAGGCGAGCCTGGCCCGCCGTGCGACACGGCGCGAACTGCCGCATCCCGCTCCGCCGGCCGAGACGACGGACACCGCCTGCCCGGAACGCGCCGCCCTGAGCGCCGAGCGGCGGCGCGTGCTGCGTGCGGCGGTGCGCAGGCTGCCCGGCAGGTGTCCACGGCTGCTGGCCGCGATGCTGTCGCCGGACGATCCCACGTACCGGGAAATCGCAGGGGAGTTGGGAATGTCACAAGGCAGTTTGGGGCCCATGCGTTCCCGTTGCCTGGGATGCCTGCGCAGAATGCTGGCGGCGGAGGTTGCAGCTCCTGGGCAAAGGGGAATGGAGCGATAAGCAACCGGCGTATCAGGCGAGCGGGAGGCATGCACACATGGGCATGAGCGTGACCATCTCAGCGGCAACGGCGCAGGATGCCGAGCAGATCCTGAAGTTGCAGTACCTGTGCTATCAGAGCGAGGCCGAGCTCTACGGCGACTACAGCATCGAGCCGCTCACCCAGACCCTCGACGACCTGCTGGCCGAACTCGCGCGCAGCCACGCGCTGGTGGCGCGGCTCGGGGACGAGGTGGTCGCGTCGGTGCGCGCGGCGGTCGACGAGGCGGGGACGGCGAGGATCGCCAAGCTCATCGTGCACCCCCGGATGCAGCGGCACGGGCTCGGCGGGCGGCTGCTCGACGCGATCGAGGAGTACTTCGCGGGGGAGCCGGCGGCGAAGCGCTTCCAGCTCTTCACGGGGCACCGGAGCGAGGGCAATCTGCGGCTCTACCGCAGCCACGGTTACGCCCCGGTCGCCACGGAGCAGATCGCCCCCGGCTTCGCCCTGGTCACCCTCCAGAAGGAGACGGTGGCGGCGGAGGCGTACGCGGCGAGCGCGTAGGCCGACGCCCCCGGACGCCCTGCGGGGGCGTGTCCTCAAGCGCCGCACGGGCTGGAAATCCAGCCCCTCCGGCGTTTGAGGAGCGGGGTCTGGGGCGGAGCTCCAATCGGGAAGGGGCGGGGTGGGGAAAGCCCGCCGCAGGCGCACGCACGCCCTACCCCCGCCGCGCCTTCCGCAGCCACGCGATGCCCGTGACCGGCAGCAGTACCGGGATGAACAGGTACCCCATCCCGAACCCCGACCACACCGTGGCGTCCGGGAACGCCGACGGCTCGATCACCGTCCAGGTCCCCACCACCAGCACCCCCAAAAGCTCCGCACCGCAGCACACCAGCGCCGCCCGCCGAGCCGCCTCCCCGCCCCGTACCAGGGTGTACGTAATGAACGCGTACACCACCGCAGCCACGCCCGACAGCGTGTACGCCAGCGGCGCCCGGTCGTACTCCGTGGCGACCTGGTAGATCGACCGGGAAACCGCGCCGACCGACATGACGCCGTACAGCCACACCAGCAGCAGCCCCGGCCCCTTCACCAGCCGAGTGACAGACTCACTCACGGTCAGCCTCCCCAGATGTCGTGAAGCCGGACTTCGAGCACGGCCAGCACGACCGCGCCGGACGCGACCGTCACCGAACCCCAGCGAGTCCGCTCCGCCAGCGAGAGGAAGCCGGCCGCGGGGACCGCCGCGAGCGCCCCGACGAGGTACGAAACGAAGATCACCGCACCGTCGTGCGGCTTCTCGCCGCGTGACAGCTGCACGACGCCGACCACCACTTGGGCGAGCGCGAGCACGGTCACCACGGCCATGCCGATGAAGTGCCAGTCCTTGGTGGGCTGATCGCGGTAGGCGGCGTAACCGCACCACGCGGCGAGTACGAGCGCGGCCACGGAGACCGCGACCGTCAGGGCGTCAAGCATGACGACGAGCGTATTACGGCCGTTTACGTCCGCGACAACGGGTGGGCGTAGGGTCGTTCCCCATGAAGATCCACGCCGAAGCTCTCCTGTTCGACAACGACGGAACGCTCCTCTCCTCCCTGGAGTCGGTGATCCGCTGCTGGACCCGCTGGGCGGGGGAGTACGGCATATCGGCGGAGGAATTCGCGGCTGTCGAGCTGCACGGACGCCCCGCCGCCGAGATCGCCAACGATCTACTGCCGGCGGATCTGGTGCCGGGCGCGGTCGCCCGTATCGAACAGCTCGAGGTCGAGGACGTGACCCGCCCCGGGGGCGCCGTGCTGCTCCCCGGCACTGCCGAGCTGCTCGCGAGCCTGCCCGCCGACCGCTGGGCCGTCGTCACCTCCGCCACCCGCAGGCTCGCCGAGGCCCGCTTGGCCGAGGTCGGCATCCACCCCAAGGCGATGATCGCCGCGGACGACATCACCCGCGGCAAGCCCGACCCCGAGCCCTACCTCCTGGCGGCCCGCAGGCTGGGAGTCGACCCGGCACGCTGCGTGGTCTTCGAGGACGCTCCCGCCGGGCTCCAGGCCGGCCGCGCGGCGGGCATGAGAACCGTGGCATTGGCCACAACCCACGACCGCTCGGAGCTGGTCGCGGACATCGTCGTGAGCGACCTCTCGGCGGTGTCCGCGCAGGCCACGCACGACGGCGTGGAGATCGTCGTCGCGGACTGACCGCGACCGACCGGGGTCCGCCGCCGAGACAGAAGTGTCCGCTATTCGGACAGCGTAGATCGATGCGTACGCACGTCTGGTTTACTCATCGCATGACCACGACGAGCAGCCGCACCCTTGCGACCGAGGCGACGATGACGCCCGGTGCTCGTTGTATGTGTCGAATGTGCGCCTTCTGAGGGCCCCTGCTTGAGCCTCGCGCCCCGAAGCGAGACCCGACAGCCGCGCCCCGCGTCCACCCGAGTGCGTCCGTACTCAAAGGACCGGGCCCGCCTGCCCCGCGCACGCGTTGCCTCCGGTACCCACCGACCCAGCCGTGCCACGTCCACAAGACGAATGCCCCGTGCCCGGCGGACACTTCGCCGCGCACTCGACAGTGACGGAAACCCTGTGATCACCACTACGGGCCTCACCAAGGTCTACCCATCGCGTGGCCGCGAAGTCACCGCCCTGGACGGCGTCGACCTGCATGTCCGTGAGGGCGAGGTGTACGGAGTCATCGGCCAGAGCGGCGCCGGGAAGTCCTCCCTCATCCGCTGCGTCAACCTGCTGGAGCGCCCCACCGCCGGCACGGTCACCGTCGACGGACAGGACCTCACCGCACTCGCCGGCCGGGGCCGCCGCGCCGGCAAGGAGCTGCGCGAGGCGCGCAGCCGCATCGGCATGGTCTTCCAGCACTTCAACCTCCTCTCCTCGCGCACCGTGAAGGACAACGTCGAGCTGCCGCTGGAAATCCTCGGCATATCCGGGCAGGCGCGCTCCCGCAAGGCGCTCGAACTGCTCGACCTCGTCGGCCTCGCCGACAAGGCCAAGGCCTACCCGGCCCAGCTCTCCGGCGGCCAGAAGCAGCGCGTCGGCATCGCCCGCGCCCTGGCCGGCGACCCCAAGGTGCTGCTCTCCGACGAGGCCACGTCGGCGCTCGACCCGGAGACCACCCGCTCGATCCTCCAGCTCCTTCGCGACCTCAACCAGCAGCTCGGCCTCACCGTCCTGCTCATCACGCACGAGATGGACGTCGTCAAGACGATCTGCGACTCGGCGGCGCTGATGAAGAAGGGCCGGATCGTCGAGTCGGGCACGGTGAGCGAGCTGCTGGCGACGCCGGGGTCCGAGCTGGCGCACGAACTCTTCCCGGTGGGCGGGCAGGCGTCAGGCCCCGGCCGCACTGTCATCGACGTCACTTTCCACGGTGAGGCCGCGACGCAGCCGGTGATCTCCCAGCTCTCCCGTACGTACAACATCGACATCTCGATTCTGGGCGCCGCGATGGACACCGTCGGCGGCAACCAGATCGGCCGGATGCGCATCGAGCTGCCCGGACGGTACGAGGAGAACGTCGTCCCGGTCGGCTTCCTGCGCGAGCAGGGGCTCCAGGTCGAAGTCGTCGACGAGGACGTGCTTGCAGAGACCCCCGTGGAGACCCCCCTGCTGGTCAAGGAAGGTGCCAAGTGAACTGGTCGGAGATGCAGCCGCTGCTGACGCAGGGCACCATCGACACCCTCTACATGGTGCTGTGGTCCACCGTGGTCTCGGTCATCGGCGGTCTGCCGCTCGGCATCCTGCTCGTCCTCACGGACAAGGGCGGACTGCTCCAGAACGTGGCGGTCAACAAGGTCATCGGCGTGATCGTGAACATCGGCCGCTCGCTGCCGTTCATCATCCTGCTGATCGCGCTCATTCCCTTCACGACGCTGGTCGTCGGTACGTTCATCGGCCCCAGCGCGATGATCGTGCCGCTCGCCATCGGCGCCATCCCCTTCTTCGCCCGGCTCGTCGAGACCGCGATCCGAGAGGTCGACCACGGCCTGGTGGAGGCGGTACAGGCGATGGGCGGCGGCGTACCGACCGTCGTCTTCAAGGCGCTGCTGCCGCAGTCCCTGCCGTCTCTGATCTCCGCCGTCACCACCACCGTCATCGTGCTCGTCGGCTACTCGGCGATGGCGGGCGCGGTCGGCGGCGAAGGCCTCGGCAGCAAGGCCGTCACGTACGGATACCAGCGCTTCGAGACCGAGTTCATGCTGGTCACCGTGGTCGTCCTGATCGCGATCGTGACCGTTGTGCAGCTCATCGGCGACGGCGCGATCCGGCTCCTGGCGCGTCGCGGACGTACCGCCTCCTAAGACTTTCTCTCCCCAAGAAGCCCGCACTCCTTGTCCGGGCGACCACCACCGCAACACCAGAAAGAGGCACTTTTCGTGCGTAAGAACATCAAGATCACCGCAGCTGCCGCCGCCTCCGCCGCCCTCGCCCTCGGCCTCACCGCCTGCGGCACCGCCTCCGACCCGGGCGCCAAGACCGAGTCCGGCGGCAAGGCCGACGCGTCCAAGGCGCTCGTCGTCGCCGCGTCCCCGACGCCGCACGCCGACATACTCAACTACGTCAAGGACAACCTGGCGGCCAAGGCCGGCCTGAAGATTGAGGTGAAGGAGTTCACGGACTACGTCCTGCCGAACACCGCCACCCAGAGCGGCGAGGTCGACGCCAACTTCTTCCAGCACAAGCCGTACCTCGACGACTTCAACAAGAAGAAGGGCACGACCATCGTGCCCGTCGCCAATGTCCACCTCGAGCCGCTGGCCCTCTTCTCCAAGAAGGCCAAGGACATCAAGGACATCAAGCCCGGCCAGACGGTGGCGGTGCCCAACGACACCACCAACGAGGGCCGCGCGCTCAAGCTGCTCGCGGACAACGGCCTCATCACGCTGAAGGACGGCGCGGGCCAGGACGCCAAGCTGACCGACATCAAGGACAAGAAGGGCCTTGAGTTCAAGGAGCTGGAGGCGGCCACGCTGCCCCGCGCCCTGAACGACGTCGACGCGGCGGTCATCAACGGCAACTACGCCATCGAGGCCGACCTCGAGCCCGCCAAGGACTCGCTGGCGATCGAGAAGGCCGAAGGCAACCCGTACGCCAACTTCCTCGCGGTCAAGAAGGGCAACGAGACGGACGCGCGCGTGCAGAAGCTCGCCAAGCTCCTCAACTCCGACGAGGTCAAGAAGTTCATAGAGGACAAGTACGCCGGCTCGATCGTGCCGGCCTTCGGCGCCGTCAAGTCCTGACGCCCGTACGGTCCTTGTGAGCCAGGGCCCCGCCAGCCACCGCCGGCTGCGCGGGGCCTTCGCGTGCCTGCGGCGCCGCCACCCGACCATGCGCACGGCGGGGATGATGCTGCATGCTGTGCCTTTAGCCTTTACGTCCTTTACGACGGTCCACGGCATGGAGCTGAGCATGACTACCACCTTCCCGGACATCTCCATCAGCACGGACCGGCTGGTGCTGCGACCCTTCGACGAATCGGACATCCCGGCGCTCACCGAGATGATGAACGACGAGATGGTCACCGCCTGGACGTCGGCTCCCCACCCGTACACGACGCTCGACGCCGAGCGCTGGGTCCGCAGGATCGCTCCTGCGGAACGCACCCAGGGCCGTGGAATCGCGCTCGCCGTCACCGAATTCCTCACCCAGCGGCTCGTCGGGACCGTCCACCTCCAGCACACCGACTGGCGCACCCGTGCCACCGAGGTCGCCTACGTGACGGCCCCGTGGGCGCGCGGCGAGGGCTACGCCACCGAGGCGGTGCTCGCCGTCGCCCAGTGGATCTTCCGCGACCTGCGGTTCGAGCGCCTGGAACTGCGCACCGCCGCAGACAACACCGCCTCCCAGCAGGTCGCGCAGAAGATCGGCTGTATCAGCGAGGGCGTCCTGCGCAACGCCTGGATAGCGCGTACGCGGACCGAGAACGGCACCGACGGCGGCTGGACCGACATCCGCACCGACTTGATCGTATGGAGCCTGCTGCCCGAGGATCTCGAAGGCGTCGCCGACCGGATGGCCGACGCCGGCGGCTACGGCTCGTACAACGACTGGAACTGACCGCCCGCCCGGGGCCGCCCTGGTCTGTACCAGGTACTGTCACCCCCTGCCCGCGCCGCACGCCTCAGGCCGCCGCGACTACCGTACTGACCACCGCACCAACCAGCGACGACTCCAGGAGACTGACAGGATGGCCGACCGGGTCACGGTGATCGGCTGGGACGGTTCGCCGCTCACCGCTGCGGCCAGGTCCGCCCTCGCGGCCGCGACGCTCGTCGCGGGCGCCGCACACCACCTGGCGCTCCCCGAAGTGCCGCCGGGCGCCGAGCGCATCCGCCTCGGCAGCGTCGACCTGGCCGCCCGCCGCATCGCGGGGCACCGGGGCACCGCCGTGGTCCTCGCCGACGGAGACCCCGGCTTCTTCGGCGTCGTACGGACGCTCCGGGCGCCCCAGCACGGCCTGGAGGTCGAAGTGGTGCCCGCCGTCTCATCGGTGGCCACAGCCTTCGCCCGCGCCGGGATGCCCTGGGACGACGCCCAGATCGTCGTCGCCCACCGCCGCACGCTGCGCCGCGCCGTCAATGTGTGCCGGGCGCACACCAAGGTCGCTGTGCTCACCTCCCCGGGCGCCGGGCCCGCCGAACTCGCGCTGCTCCTCGAAGGAGTCCACCGCACCTTCGTCATCTGCGAGGAGCTGGGCACGGCCCGCGAGCAGGTCACCGTCCTCACTTCCGACAAGGCTGCCGACCACGCCTGGCGCGACCCCAATGTCGTCATAGTCATCGGAGGCAGCGCCGGACCCGCTTCTCCCGCTCCCGTCGCCGGCCCGGGCGGTCCGGGCGGCGGCTGGATCGGCGGCCGCGATCCCGGCTATCCGCCCGCCGTACGGGGCTGGGCGCTGCCCGCGCGGGAGTACGGCGACGGGCAGAGCGAGCGACCTCAGGGGCCGGGGCACGCGTTCGGGGAGGGCGAGTCCGCAGGCCTGCGCGCCGCCCAGCTGGCCCGCCTGGGACCGCGTACGGGCGATCTTGTCTGGGACATCGGCTCGGGCAGCGGGGCGCTCGCCGTCGAGGCGGCGAGGTTCGGCGCGGCGGTCATCGCTGTCGACGCCGACCCGGACGCGTGCGACCGTACGGCGGCCGCCGCGCGGCGTTTCGGCGTACAGCTCCATGTCGTGCACGGGCGGGCGCCGTACATTCTGGAGGACCTGCCCGAACCCGATGTCGTACGCATCGGGGGCGGGGGAGTGCCCGTCGTCTCCGCGTGCGCCGACCGCAGGCCCGAGCGGATCGTGACGCACGCGTCTACGCGCGACGAGGCGGAGGCGATCGGCCGGGCGCTGGCCGAGGGCGGCTACACCGTCGAATGCGCGCTGCTCCAGTCCGTCGAACTCGACACCGGGGCCTGGTCGGAGCGCGACCGCTCGGTGGTCTTCCTGCTCTCCGGCGTACAGGAGCGGCGCGAAGCGTCTCGGTGAGCCGTGGTGCGCCCGGTGTGAGCGTGCGCACTGGATTGCGCCCCGTGACCATGCCGCTGCGCGCGCGGGGTAGGCTGGCCGATCGTTGTACCGCAGCTGGCCGTTCGGCGCTTCGTTCGTCAATGTCCGGAAAAGGGGCCCGTTTTGGAGCTCTATGTGGTACGGCGCAGCCGGGGGGCGCGCAACGTGGCGCAGCCCACAGCGGGCCGTGGCGGGACTTCCTGCCCTGGCGGCGAACGGCCGCGAGAATGCATGGTGTCCGCGGGGCTTTCGTGCCGCGTGACGGGGACGCTCGTTGTTGTTTTGACGGGTGCCGAACGTGCCGCGAGCGGGCGTCCCGTGCGAAGGGCCGAAGGAGCACAAGCGATGGGCGAGGGGTACGCATGACTGACACCGGCCGGGTCCCGGGCGAGGGACTGCCGGAGGACGCAGGCATGGTGGCGCAGCCGGGTATCTCAGCTCCGGGCGCGTACACCTTCCTCGAACCCTCCGAGAGCGCAGCCGAGGACGACGACCTGCTGCTGATGCCGGGCGCGCAGGGCGCGTGGAGCGACCCGCAGGTCGTGCCGGCGCCGCAGGCCCAGCAGCAGATAAATGAAATGCCGCAGGCGCAGCCACAGCCGCAGCACGCGCTGCAGGCTCCCGAGGTGCCGCAGGCGATGCCGCAGATGCAGTCGGCACACCAGGTGGCAGAGGCTCCCGAGCCGCAGCCGGCCCCTGTCCCGGAGCCGGCCCAGCCGCTGCCGCAGGCTGAGATGGGTGAACCCGGCGCGCACGAGGCCGGTGGCCGCGATTCCGGTTCCTTGGACCTCACGGTCGTACGCACTCCGCAGCCGGCGCCCGCCGCTGCCCAGACGCCGGCCCCGGCACGCCGCCCGCTGCACCTCGGCCCGCCGATGCCGGAGGCGACAGGCGGTGTCGTACGCTCGCTGGCCGACCGTGGGCCCGCTGGTGGTGCCGGCGGCGGGGTGGCGATGCCGCCGCAGAATCCGGTGCCCGTACGGCAGCCGGGACCGGCGGTCACTGGTCCTGAGTACCTGGACATTCCGAGCGACGAGGTGGCTGCGCTGCCCGGGCCGCAGCTCGGCGCGATTCCGTCACAGGCTGCCATGCCGTGGCCTCAGCCTCAGGAGTCTCAGGCTCCTCAGGAGACCCCTGCAGAAACGGTCGTTCCGGAGGCTGTAACTCCGGAACCGCAGCCCCAGGCTGCCCCGGAGCCCGCGGTTGAGCCCGCTCCGGCGCCTGCGCCGGTTGCGGAGGAGACCGTGAGCGTGGCGGCTGAGCCGGAGCTGGTGGCCGCCGAGCCGCAGCCGGAGCCGGTGGCTGCAGTCGAGCCGGTCGCGCCGGAGCAGTCCGAACCGCAACACCCTGAGCCCCAGCCCCAGCCCCAGCCCCAGCCCCAGCCTGAGCCCGAGCAGCACCAGACGCCGCTGCCGCCTCAGGAGCCACAGCCCGTCGGCCAGTTCGTCTCGGTCGAGGGCTCGATCCCGACCGCGCCGCACCTGGTCCCGGCGCCGGCAGAAGAGCCGGCCGCCGTGCCGGAGCCCGCGCCCGAGCCGCTGCCGGAACCGGTGACAGTTGCCGCCGAAGCGCCCGAACCCGAAGCGGCGGAGGCGGAGGCCGCACCCGCGCCCGCCCCCATGCCGGTACTCCTTCCGGAACCCGCCGAGACTCCGGCGCCGGAACCGGAGCCCGTAGCGGTGGCGGCCCCGGAAGAGCCCGTGACCGAACCGGCCGCCGTAGTCATAGAGCCGGAGCCCGCCCCGGACCCGGAGCCAGAGCCCGCTCCCGAGCCGGCCCCTCTCCCGGAGCAGCTGGCCGAGCCCGTGACCGCAACCGCCGCCCCCGTCTCCGTCACCGTTCCCAGCCCGCGCGACGGTGCGGCGGAACTCCCGGTGCAGCAGGCCCCGGAGGCTGAGCCATCGGCAGCCGCCGAGCCCCCCCAGCCAGAAGCGGCTCCCGACCCCGAGCCTGAACCCCAGCCGGTGGTCGCTGACCGCGAAACCGAAACCGCCCGCGCCCCGGGCTACGACGACGCCGAGCGCGAAGCGGTCCTGCGCGTGATGCGCGAGCGCCGCGACATCCGCAACGGTTTCCGCAGCGACCCCATCCCGCACGACGTCCTCCTGCGTGTCCTCGAAGCCGCGCACACCGCGCCGAGCGTCGGCCACTCCCAGCCCTGGGACTTCGTGGTCATCCGCTCAGCCGAGACCCGCCGGACGATGCACGAACTCGCCGTCCGCCAGCGCGACGCGTACGCCAAGTCGCTGCCCAAGGGCCGGGCGAAGCAGTTCAAGGAACTGAAGATCGAGGCCATCCTCGACACCCCGGTGAACATCGTCGTCACCGCCGACCCGACCCGCGGCGGCCGCCACACCCTCGGCCGTCACACGCAGCCGCAGATGGCGCCGTACTCCTCCGCCCTCGCGGTCGAGAACCTCTGGCTCGCGGCCCGCGCCGAAGGACTCGGCGTCGGCTGGGTCAGCTTCTTCGACGAGCGGGAGATGGTCCGCGCCCTGGGACTGCCGGAGCACCTCGAAGTAGTCGCGTACCTCTGCGTCGGCTACGTCGACGAGTTTCCGGAAGAACCCGAGCTGATGCAGGCGGGCTGGTCGAAGCGCCGCCCCCTCTCCTGGGTGGTCCACGAGGAGACGTACGGGCGCCGCGCCCTGCCCGGCGAGGAGCCGCACGACCTCCTCCAGGAGACCGTCTCCAACATCCGCCCCCTCGACGCCAAGGCGCTCGGCGAGGCGTGGGAACGCCAGAAGCGCATGACGAAGCCGGCAGGCGCGCTCGGGATGCTCGAAATCATCTCGGCCCAGCTCAGCGGCCTCTCCCGGATGTGCCCGCCCCCCATCCCGGAGCCGGCGGCGGTCGCGATCTTCGCGGGCGACCACGGCGTGCACGCCCAGGGCGTCACGGCCTGGCCCCAGGAAGTGACCTCCCAGATGGTCGCGAACATCCTCGGCGGCGGTGCGGTCTGCAACGCGTTCGCGAGCCAGGTAGGCGCGGAGGTCTGCGTGGTCGACGTCGGCGTGGCGGGCGAACTGCCCTCCACTCCGGGCCTGTTGCCCCGCAAGGTGCGCCCGGGCACGGCCGACTTCACCACAGGTCCGGCCCTCACCCACGAGGACGTGCTCGCCGCGATCGAGGTCGGCATCGAAACGGCGCGCGATTTGGTGGCGGCGGGCAACAAGGCGCTGATCACCGGTGAGATGGGCATCGCCAACACCACTGTCTCGGCCGCTCTGATCGCCGTCTACACAGGCCAGGACCCGGCCGAGATCACCGGCCGGGGTACGGGCATCAACGATGAGATGCACGCCCGCAAGGTCGACGTCGTACGCCGCGCCCTGGAACTCCACCAGCCGGACCCGGCGGACCCGATCGGCGTCCTGGCGGCGGTCGGCGGCCTGGAGCACGCGGCACTGGTCGGCTTCCTGCTCGGCGGGGCGTCCCTGCGTACTCCCGTCATTCTGGACGGCGTGAGCACGGGAGCGGCGGCGCTGGTAGCCCGGGCGATCGCCCCCGAGGCGCTCGCGGCCTGCATCGCGGGCCACCGCAGCGCGGAACCGGGCCATGTGGCCGCCCTCAACAAGCTGGGCCTGCGCCCTCTGGTCGACCTGGACCTCCGCCTTGGCGAGGGCACGGGCGCGCTGCTGGCACTGCCGGTGGTTCAGAGCGCGGCCAGGGCGATGCACGAGGTGGCTACGTTCGACTCCGCCGGAGTAACCGAAAAGTAGGCCCCACCTGTGCCTCGCCGTGCCCCTCGCGCTCCCGCGTGAGGGGCACGGCGCTGCCCGGGGCAAGGCACCTCTCCGGGCGAGCCACGGGCTGGGGGGCAAGCAGGGCTGCCCCAACACCTCCACGGTGCCAGGAGGGGACGTGTCGGGGCTTCCCGCAGGGTGTCGAACGCAACGCGCCCGAATACAAAATCCAGTGCCCGAACGTTCGGCACCCGAGGAGACGCCCCGACGCGGCACCGACCCCCTGGGGGGTGGCAGAGTGAAGGCGCCCCGGGCGGAGCATTTTTCCCCCACCCCGCCCCTTCCCGTAACTGGGGCCGGCCCCAGACCCCGGTCCTCAAACGCCGGGCGGGCTGAAAGCGGCCAGGGGAGGAGACGTGGGCCAGCCCGAGAAGCCGGGTCTCTCGCGCCGCGCGGGGTGGATGTGGCGGGGGTGGAGACGTGGGCCAGCCCAGACCCGGTGCTCAAACGCCGGGCGGGCTGAAAGCGGCCAGGGGAGGAGACGTGGGCCAGCCCGAGAAGCCGGGCCACTCGCGCTGTGCGGGGTGGATGTGGCGAGGGGTGGAGACGTGGGCCAGCCCAGACCCTGGTCCTCAAACGCCGGCCACGACTGGATGTGGCCGGGGGAGACGGCCCTGGACGCCGGTTTGCAAGCGCCGCACGGGCCGGGAGTGGTCAGGCTCCGCCCCCACCACCGCTCCTGGCCGCCGGTGACCTCTTCGCTCCCGGCCCGTAAGGTATTCGCTGGGGCCCGCCCCCGCCCCCACCAGCCGCTTCACCGTCGCAGCGGCGCAAGGCCCCGAGCCGCCGCACCCACCTCCCCGCCCCGAGGAGCCGCACGCCATGACCGCGTCGAATGCCGCCGCAAGCGACCCCCACCCTGCCTACCCCGTCGGACTCCGCCTCGCCGGCCGGCGCGTAGTCGTCATCGGCGGCGGCCAGGTCGCCCAGCGACGACTCCCCGCACTCATCGCGACCGGCGCCGACATCGTCCTCGTATCGCCGACCGCCACGCCCTCCGTGGAAGCGATGGCAGTAGCAGGCGAGATCCGCTGGGAGCGCCGCCCATACGCAGAAGGGGACCTGGCAGAAGCCTGGTACGCCCTGGTCGCGTCCAGCGACACCGCCGCCAACACCGCCGCCTCCGCCGAAGCAGAACGCACCCGCACCTGGTGCGTCCGCTCCGACGACGCGGAGGCCGCCACCGCCTGGACCCCCGCCACCGGCCGCTCCGAGGGCGTGACCGTGGCCGTCCTCACCAGCGGAGGCCCGGACCCCCGCCGCACCGCCGCCGTACGCGACGCCATTGTCGAGGGCCTGCGCGACGGCACCCTCGTCGCCCCGCACCACCGCACCCGCACCCCCGGCGTCGCCCTCGTCGGCGGCGGCCCCGGCGACCCGGACCTGATCACGGTCCGCGGCCGCCGCCTCCTCGCCGAGGCGGACGTCGTTATCGCAGACCGCCTCGGCCCGCGCGACCTCCTCGACGAACTCCCGCCGCACGTCGAGGTGATCGACGCCGCGAAGATCCCGTACGGCCGCTTCATGGCCCAGGAGGCCATCAACAACGCGCTCATCGAGCACGCAAAAGCAGGCAAGGCGGTCGTACGTCTCAAGGGCGGCGACCCGTTCGTCTTCGGCCGGGGCATGGAAGAGGCGCAAGCCCTCGCCGAGGCCGGCATCCCGTGCACCGTGGTCCCCGGCATCTCCAGCTCCATCAGCGTCCCGGGCGCGGCCGGAATCCCCGTGACCCACCGGGGAGTGGCGCACGAGTTCACGGTGATCAGCGGCCACGTCGCACCCGAGGACTCGCGCTCCCTCGTCGACTGGAAGGCGGTCGCGGGCCTGCGCGGCACGCTCGTACTCCTCATGGCCGTCGAGCGGATCGGCGCGATCGCCGAAGCCCTGACGGCGTACGGCCGCTCGCCCGAGACGCCCGTGGCGATCATCCAGGAGGGCACGATGGCGGCCCAGCGCCGCGTGGACGCGACGCTCGCGACCGTCGCCGAGAAGGCCAGGACCGAGGACGTACGCCCGCCGGCGGTCATCGTCATCGGCGAGGTGGTCACCGTAGGCCCGAACCAAGCGAAGTAACCGAAGTAACCAAGGCAAGCGGGAGCCAACCGTAACCCCAGGTTAACCCGCCCCAGCCGCCCACCCATTGGCACCGCACCCACGACAAGGCAGTATCACCCTGTGGCCGATCTCATCACCATCGACGACCCCGACGACCCCGACGACCCGCGTCTGAGCGACTACGCGGGCCTGACCGACGTCGAACTCCGCCGCAAGCGCGAACCTGCCGAGGGCCTCTTCATCGCCGAGGGCGAGAAGGTCATCAGGCGGGCCAGGCACGCCGGTTACGAGATGCGGTCGATGCTGCTTTCCGCCAAGTGGCTGGACGTCATGCGCGACGTGATCGACGAGGTCCCGGCCCCGGTGTACGCCGTGAGCCCGGACCTCGCCGAACGCGTCACCGGTTACCACGTCCACCGCGGTGCCCTCGCTTCGATGCAGCGCAAGCCGCTCCCGACCGCCGAGGACCTGCTCGGCACAAGCAGCCGCGTCGCCGTCTTCGAAGACATCGTCGATCACGCCAACCTCGGGGCCGCCTTCCGCAACGCGGCAGCCCTCGGGATCGACGCGATCCTGCTCAGCCCGCGCTGTGCCGACCCCCTCTACAGGAGGTCGGTGAAGGTCTCGATGGGAGCCGTCTTCCAGGTCCCGTGGACCCGGCTGGAGTCCTGGCCGAAGGACGTCGAGCTCCTGCGGTCCGCGGGGTTCACGACTGCCGCGTTCTGCCTGAGCGAGCAGTCGATCACCCTCGACGAGCTCGTCGAGCGGCGGCACGAGAGGCTGGCCCTCATCTTCGGCACCGAAGGGGACGGGCTCACCCCCGAGGCACTGATGGCGGCTGACGAGCACGTCCGCATCCCGATGGGCGCCGGAGTCGACTCACTCAACGTGGCTGCCGCCTCTGCCGTCGCCTTCTACGCGACGCGGGTACGGTCCACCTGACCCCGAAGCGGCTGTGGCTCAGAGGGCCCCCGGGCCCTCCGTCCCCGGCCGCGCCTCCACCTCTAGCGATACGCCGAGACTCCTGGCCGGGCCCTGACACCCCTGCGCCGCCGCGATCCCCAGCGCCACCAGGAGCGTCACGACGACGAAGACGACGAGGCGCTGCCGCAGCAGCCTCGGGTTCGCCGGACGCCGCCCGGTTGATGTCGTCCTGGTCCCCGGTCTCGTCGCGGGACGGCCGTTCGTACGGCCGCCGGAACGTGTCGTGTTGCGCGCGGCCGGGGGGCGTGAACCCGCCCGTGGGGCCGATGCGCGCGGGGCCTGCGCGCGCGGCGTGGGAGTGCCCGCCGCGCGCCCCCGCTCTGTGTCCTGTTCGACGTACTGCTCGGCGTAGCGCTCGACGTACCGCTCCGCGAGCCGACCGGTGGGCCGGTCGTGATCGGCACGGGGAGCGGACGGCCTGGCCTCGCTGACACCCTGGGCCTCACGGGCCGCGATCTCCTTGAGCCGCATGGAGAGCTGAAGCGTGCTGGGCCGCTCCTCCGGATCCTTGGCGAGGCAGGCCCGCACGAGCGGCGCGAGCGCGTCGGGTACGCCGTACAACTGCGGCTCCTCATGCACCACGCGGTACAGCATGACCTCGGAACTGCCCTGCCCGAAGGGGGAGTCGGCGGTCGCCGCGTACGCCAGCGTGGCCCCCAGCGCGAACACGTCCGTGGCCGGCGTGACCGCCGCCCCGCGCACCTGCTCGGGCGCGAGGAAACCGGGGGAGCCGACCGCCGTACCGACATGGGTGAGGGTGCTCGCACCGGTCGCCCAGGCGATGCCGAAGTCGATGATCCGCGGCCCCTTGGGCGACAGCAGGATGTTGGACGGCTTCAGATCGCGGTGGACAACACCCGCCTCGTGCACAGCCACCAGCCCCTCGGACAGCGCCGCCCCGATCGAGGCCACCTCCGAGGCGACCAGCGGCCCCTCGTCGACCACCTTGTCGTGCAGCGACGGTCCCGGAACGTACTGCGTCGCGAACCACGGCCGGTCCGCCTCCAGATCGGCCGCCACCAGCCGCGCCGTACACCCGCCGCGGATCCGCCGCGCGGCGGACACCTCGCGCGCGAATCGCGACCTGAACTCCTGATCCTCGGCCAGGTCCGGCCGGATCACCTTCAGGGCGACGCGCTGGCCGCGCCGGTCGGAGCCCAGATAGACGACTCCCATGCCGCCCGCCCCGAGCCGCCGGTGAAGCCTGAACGAGCCGACGACACGCGGGTCCTCGCGCCGGAGCCGCATCATCGCCATGTCCGTCCCCTACCTCTGGTGAGGCCTCCCCCACCCCGCTGCTGACCGGTCCGTCCGACGTCGCACAGCTTACGTACCTGCGGCCCGGTGTGCTCATAGGCCGCGCCCTCGCGAATCGATCGATTGTCAGTGCCGGGTGGGAAACTTGAAGAGTGGTCAGGGGGCGGCCGATCCGTCGCCCCCGGCCCGTGCGAGATCTCAATGGTCCGTCGCAGAAGGGGGATTGGATCAATGAAGGGCGATCGCGTGGAGATAGTGGTCGACGCGGGAGACACGACCCGTACGTACGAGGTGGTGGCCTCCCGGGCAGGCCGACGGGTGGAAACGGCGGTCCGCAGGGGAGTGGTGGAAGTGAGCGAAGTCACCCGCAGCGGCTCTGTGGTGCGCACCGCGCGCTTCATGGCGACCAGGGTGCTCGCCCTGGTCGAACAGCCGGTCCCCAGGGAGGACGCCTCCGAACACTCCGAACACTCCGAACGCTCCGAAGGCGCGACGAGGCGGCGTCCCCTCCGGGAAGACCCCAAGACGTAGGGCGCTCTCTCCACCCTGGGGAGTACGCCGCAGGGCTGTCGCTCATCCTCCGGGAGGCCCGGCAATCAGTACGCGGGCATGACGACCCGGTCCTGAGCGGCCCCTAATGTTGAGGTCAAGCGGCGGGTGGAGCACTCGTCCCCCGAGGTCAGACACCCGCCGCTGCCAACAACGAAAGGAGAGGGCCATGGCGGACACGGCATCACGAACGATGATCCGTACGCAGGGACGCAGGGCATTCGCCTCGTTCGGCGACCGTCCGTCAGGCACGCGTCACCCCCTGGTGGCGACGGCCATGGCTCTTCCCCTCGCGGCGCTGCTCGTCGTCCTCTTCGGAGGCTGGGAAGCAGTGGTCACACAGGCGTCGTCCGTGGGCGTGATGCTCGGGCGCTGAGCGGCGCCCACGGCCCGGTAGAGCGGACCGGTCCAGGACATCCGGCCATTTCAATACCCGGTGGGGACGGGGGTGCGGCGGACGACTGCGTTTGCCCGGACAGCTGGGGAGCTGTCCGGGCAACGCCTTTTCCCGTCCCGGGGCGGCAAAATCCAGCCCGTCCGGCGTTTGAGGACATGCCCAGAGGGCGTCTGTGTGGTCTGGGGGCTGTGGTCTGGGGCTGGGGGCTCGCCCCCAGTTCGGGAAGGGGCGGGGTGGGGAAGAAGCCCAGCGCAGCGCGTAGGCTCCCGGGCGGCACCGACCGCACCGCATGCCCTGGGGGGACTGTGACCGTATCCGTAGCGCAAGCGCTGAGCGAGGCGGCGCACGACATCACACCCCGCCCTCCGCGCAACGCAACACCCACACCCTGCCCCTGCGCCCACCCCCACATCCTGGCCGACAGGCCGGACGGCACGGTCGTACGCCACCACGACGTCGTCGCCAAGTCCCACGCCCCCGACACGGACCGCGCCGCCCTCACCGCACGTGTCGCCACCGCCGCACACCCACTCCTCACCGGAATCCTCCTGCCACCCCTGCCCGTGCCGGCCGAAAAAGGGGACGCCCGCGTCACCGTGCTGCACGGCCGGCCCCTCACCCTGTGGCCGTACGGAAGCCCCGTCGACCCCGAGGACCCCGACGCCGCCCCCTGGGAGGACGCCGCGAAACTCCTCGCCCGGCTGCACGCAGTCGCCCCCGGCGCGCTCCAACTTCCCGCACCGCTCCCGCCCATGCGCGGCCCCGCGAAGGCCGCCCTCGCCATCGCTCGTATGAAGGCGGCAGAACCCCACCCCGCCACCTCCGCCGTGCTCCGGGCCTGGACCCGCCTCCCCGCGTGGGCCCGGAACGAAGCCCCGTCGCCCCACGACCGCGCGGCCCTCTGCCACGGCGACCTCCACCTCGGCCAACTCGTCCGCCACCCACCCAACGCCGCCGCCGAAGGCCACTGGCTGCTGATCGACGTGGACGACATGGGCATCGGCGACCCCGCCTGGGACCTGGCCCGCCCCGCCGCCTGGTATGCCGCCGGCCTTCTCGCACCGGACATCTGGGACCGCTTCCTCGGCACGTACCGGGCCGCAGACGGTACGGCCGTGTGCCCGGACGGCGGCGATCCCTGGCCCCAACTCGACGTACCCGCCCGCGCGCTGACCGTCCAGACCGCCGCCCTCGCCCTGGCCAAGTCCGCCGCCGAGAACCGGCCGCTGGACGAGGTGGAGGAGATGATGATCGAGGCCTGCGCCCGAATCGCGGCCCTACCGGCCGAGTTGGAGTCCGAAGCCACGTCGTAGGGTGAACGGACCGTCGCCGGGCATGCATTCCGGCGATGCCGAACCGACGGCGAGGAGTTGACCCGACCATGCAGTGCCCCAAGTGCCATGCACCCATGCACACGTACAACCGCAATGGTGTCCAGATCGAGCAGTGCAGTGGTTGCCGCGGGATCTTTCTCGACTACGGCGAGCTGGAGTCGCTGACCCGCCTGGAGTCGCAATGGACCCAGCAGGCCCCGCCTCCGCCCCCGGCCCCGCAGCAGCCCTACCCCGCCGCTCCCGCACCCGCCTGGGGCGCCCCGCAGCACGGTCACCACGGTGGTCACCACGGCGGCCACCGACAGAAGGGCTTCGGCCGGATGCTCTTCTCGTCCTGACCATGAACACAAAGCAGCCCCGGCCGTGGATCACGGCCGGGGCTGCTTGCGGGTGGTGCGCGATACTGGGATTGAACCAGTGACCTCTTCCGTGTCAGGGAAGCGCTCTCCCGCTGAGCTAATCGCGCGGGGGTGTTCAGTTGATCATGCGGTACTGCGAACTGCGTGCGCGATACTGGGATTGAACCAGTGACCTCTTCCGTGTCAGGGAAGCGCTCTCCCGCTGAGCTAATCGCGCGGGACGGACACCCGGTCAAAGTACAGCCGGGATCCAGTGGACGATACTGGGATTGAACCAGTGACCTCTTCCGTGTCAGGGAAGCGCTCTCCCGCTGAGCTAATCGTCCTTGGAGGTGGAGACGGGATTTGAACCCGTGTAGACGGCTTTGCAGGCCGTTGCCTCGCCTCTCGGCCACTCCACCAGGAGTGAATGACAGGGGGTCGGGAAGATCCCCCACACCGAGCGGACGACGAGATTCGAACTCGCGACCCTCACCTTGGCAAGGTGATGCTCTACCAACTGAGCCACGTCCGCTTGTCTTACCCGGGGCGTTTCCATGTCCCGGCGACGTGTTGAACTCTAGCGGATTCCGGGGCCAGTACAAAAACGCGTTTGTGCAGCGTGCTGCGGTGCGTCCGCCCCGGCGCAGGTCATCGCCGTCCGCTCTAGACTCGGGGCCGTGCACGACCTTCCCTCTTTGGCCCGCTTCGGCGGCCTTGTCGCCTCTGATCTGCGCGATGTGACCAGCGATCCAGCCGCACTCGACTCCGCCGGCTTCTGGGCCGTCACCGCGGACTTCGAGGGCCGTCTCGTCTGCGCCCGCTTCGGCGACGTACGCCCCGAGCCGGTCCCCGCTCCCGTGCCCGGCGCCTGGCACGGCCCCGCCGCCGGTGACTGGACGTCGTCGATGGACCGCGCCGCGTACACAGCGGGCGTACGCCGCATCCGTGAGCACATCGCGGCCGGCGAGGTCTACCAGGCCAACCTCTGCCGCGTCCTGGCCGCGTCGCTGCCCGACCGCGCCGGCGCACGCGCCGACGTCGACGCGCTCACCGCCCTCCTCGCCCAGGGCAACCCGGCGCCGTACGCAGGAACGATCCGGCTCCCCGCGCACGGCGTGGAGATAGCCACCGCGTCACCCGAGCTCTATCTCCGACGCGACGGGCGAACCGTCGAGTCGGGGCCGATCAAGGGCACCGGGCGGACCGCCGGGGACCTCCTGGAGAAGGACCACGCCGAGAACGTGATGATCGTGGACCTGGTCCGCAACGACCTGGGGCGGGTCGCCGTCCCCGGCTCCGTGACCGTTCCGGAGCTGTGCGTCATCGAGCCGCACCCGGGCCTCGTCCACCTCGTGTCCACCGTGCGCGCCGAGCTCGCACCCGACGCCGGCTGGGCCGAGCTGCTCGCCGCGACGTTCCCGCCCGGCTCAGTGACGGGCGCCCCCAAGTCGAGCGCCCTCACGATCATCGAGGCGCTGGAGACCGCACCGCGCGGCCCGTACTGCGGCGGCATCGGCTGGGTCGACGCCGACCGAGGCACCGGCGAGCTGGCCGTCGGGATACGGACCTTCTGGATCGACCGCACCCTCCCCGGCGGCCCGGTTCTCAGGTTCGGTACGGGCGCGGGCATCACCTGGGGCTCCGACCCCGAGCGCGAATGGGAAGAGACCGAACTGAAGGCCTCCCGGCTGCTCGCGGTAGCGTCGGGCACGTACCGGGAGATGGGAAGGACCGCGTCATGAAACTTTGGGTCGACGGCGGGCTGCAGGATGCGGCGAC
Organism: Streptomyces sp. ISL-100; assembly: GCF_018614615.1. Taxonomy (GTDB): domain Bacteria; phylum Actinomycetota; class Actinomycetes; order Streptomycetales; family Streptomycetaceae; genus Streptomyces. The sequence goes on from NZ_JAGGOK010000056.1 coordinate 177,319, forward strand.
CGCCAGGGTGTCCGTACTCGATCACGGTCTGACCGTGGGCGACGGAATCTTCGAGACGGTGAAGGCGACCGCGGGACGGACCTTCGCCCTCACCCGGCACCTGGACCGGCTGGCCCGCTCGGCGCGCGGTCTCGGTCTGCCCGAGCCCGACCTCGACGAGGTACGCCGAGCCTGCGCCGCCGTCCTGGACGCCAACCCCCTTCCCACGGCACTCGGCCGGCTGCGGATCACCTACACCGGAGGCCTCTCGCCGCTCGGCTCCGAGCGCGGGGACACCGGCCCCACCCTGATCGTCGCCCTCGGGGAGGCCGACCGGCGCCCCGACAGCACCGCCGTGATCACCGTCCCCTGGACGCGGAACGAGCGCGGCGCCCTCACCGGGCTCAAGACCACGTCGTACGCCGAGAATGTCGTCGCACTGGCCCGCGCGCGCGAACAGGGCGCCTCCGAGGCACTGTTCGCGAACACCGTCGGGCAGCTCTGCGAGGGCACGGGGTCGAACGTCTTCGTCGTACTCGGCGGGCGGCTGCTCACCCCGCCCGTCTCCTCCGGCTGCCTCGCCGGGATCACGCGCGCCCTGGCCGTCGAATGGACCGGCGCCGAAGAGGCCGACCTGCCGCTGGACGTGCTGGAGCGGGCCGACGAGGTCTTCCTGACCTCCACGCTGCGCGACGTGCAGGCGGTGCACCGGGTCGACGGGCGCCAACTGCCGGGTGCGCCGGGCCCCGTGACCGCCAAGGCCATGCGCGTCTTCGACGAGCGGGCGGCGTCGGACCTGGACCCGTAAAACGCCGGAAATTTTGGATGACGGGTGGCCGTGCGGCGGGTACAACTCCCCTGATGACCACAACTCTGCGGCCCACAGCGCCGCTTCACCAAGGCGCCGACGGCGCGAAGTCGCGTACGTACGAAGTGTGCGTGAACAGCCGCCCGGTCGGTGCCGTCGAGCTGTCCACGGATCCCCGCTTCGGGGCCGCCGTCGGCCGTGTCGCCGGACTGCTCATCGACGAGGCCGACCGGCGCCGCGGGAGAGCGACGGTCGCCGCGCTCGCGGCCGAGGAGGTGCTGCGCGGCTGGGGCTGCGGCCGCGTGGAGATCTCCGTCCCGGCCGAGGCGGCGGCCGCGCAGCGCATGGCGGCCGCGCTCGGCTACACCGAACGCGGCCGCAACATGATCAAACCCCTGCCCGCGCGGCCTCCCGCACTGCCCGAAGGGGTCGTGGGCAGGCCGATGAGCGAGAGCGAATTCGAGACCTGGCTCGCCCACACCAAGGTCGGCTACGCCCGGTCCCTGACCGAGCGCGGACTCTCCGAGGAGGCGGCGCGGGCCAAGTGCGACGCCGACCACGCGGCCGCTCTCGCCGACGGAGTCGCCACCCCGGACACCTACCTGGGCGCCCTTGTCCGGGACGACAAGGTGGTGGGCACGCTCTGGCTGGCGCTGCGGCACCCGCACCCCGGCCAGAGCGGTGCATACGTCTTCGACGTCGAGATCGCCGAGGAGTACCGCGGTCAGGGGCTCGGGCGCGCGCTGCTGCTGCTCGCAGAGCGCGAAGCGCTCGCGGCCGGGACCGAGCGCATAGGCCTCAACGTCTTCGCGGACAACACGCCGGCCCTACGGCTGTACGAATCACTCGGCTACGAGCCGGTGTCGTACCACCTCTACAAGCAGCTGCTGTGAGGGCGGCCGCGCGTGTCAGGCGAGCAGCCGGTCGACGATCTCCTCGATGCGCTCGCGCAGCCCTTCCTGGCTCTTGCCGCCGTCCAGCCGCTCGCCGTCGATGACGTACGTCGGCGTGCCGGTCACGCCGATCGCCTTGCCCTCGGCCTGGTCGGCGTCGACGATCAGGAGGTGCCTGCCGTCGATCAGCGCTGTGTCGAACTCCTCGGCGTCCAGCCCCAGTTCGGCCGCGACCTCCAGCAGGACGGGCTCGCCCTTCGCCGCCAGCTCCTCGGTACGGGCGAGGACCGCCTCCACGTACGGCCAGCCCTTGCCCTGGTCGACAGCCTCCTCGGCGGCCTGCGCGGCGGCGTAGGCGTGCTTGTGCTTCTCGAGGGGGAAGTGGCGCAGGCGTACGTCGAGACGGTCGCCGTAGCGCTCACGCAGGGCGCGCACGTCGTCCAGCGCGGAGCGGCAGTCGGGGCACTGGAGCTCGCACCAGATGTCGAGGACGACGGGGCGGGCGGGCGAGGCGGGGGAGGAGTCGGTCATGGGTCCAGTCTTCCAGCCCGGTACGCCGCGCCCCAACCGGGACCTGGGGAGGAGGGCGCCCCGGATATGTCCCTGAGGTCGTACGGGGGCGTGGCCGGGGTGGCCTCGTCCGGTGCAGGATGGAGGGGAACGTACCCCGTACACCCTGGCACTGGAGGACCGGATGCTGGCAGAGACGATCTGTTCCGCGGCGTCCGCGGCCGGTCTGGGCATCGCCGCGATCACCGCGTACCGCAGGCGATTTCTGGCCGCGGCACGCATCGCCGCCTATTCGCTCGTGCCGGTCGGCCTGGTGATGACCGGCGTCGTCGAGTGGGTTTCCGGCATCGCGTTCAAACCGGGGGTCTGGGTGGGCTTCGGCGTGCTCGGCCTCTCCTGGCTGCTCTTCATGACGACCAGGGCGGTGGAGCGCCGCACCGGTGGCACCCGCCAGGAGCGCAGGGCGGCGCGGGCCGCTCGGCGCGAAGCGGTCGCCCCGCAGGCGTCCGCGCCGTCGCTCGGTGCGGGCCTCACGGGGGCGGCGGAGCCGAAGCAGCCTCAGGCCGGGGCAGGCAAGGCAGCCAAGCCGGCCAAGTCGACCAAGGAGGGGCAGACGCAGTCGGAGGACTTCAGCGACATCGAAGCGATCCTGAAGAAGCACGGCATCTGACGGGAAACCTGGCAACTCGGACGCCGAAGCGATCACTGGAAGATCGCGAATGGTCAAGATCCGGCGAACTCCCGTCGCAGGTGGGCGTGTTGGTCGTCGCTGGTGGTCGGGCTGCGCCATCATCGGCCCGAGATGCTGGACACAACCCGGGGCGAAGCCCCCGCACCCACCGAAGAAGAACCGCGCGGCTGCCTTTTCGCGCTTTCCCAGCCACCCCTGATGATCTTCCTCGCGCTCATCGGCTTCCTGCTGCTGATGGCGGCGATGCACGACCTCTTCCTGCTGTGAGCGGGCTGTGAGCGGGCGAGGCCTCAGCCCGCGGCTTCCTTGCGCCGAGCCCGGTACGCCGCCACATGCAGCCGGTTCCCACAGGTGCGGCTGTCGCAGTAGCGGCGGGACCGGTTGCGCGAGAGATCGACGAAGGCCCGCCGGCAGTCCGGCGCCTCGCAGCGGCGCAGCCGCTCGTGCTCGCCGGAGACCACGATGAAGGCCAGCGCCATTCCGCAGTCCGCCGCGAGATGGTCCGCGACCGAGGCGCCGGGGGCGAAGTAGTGCACGTGCCAGTCGAAGCCGTCGTGGTCGGTGAGCCGCGGCGTGGTGCCGGCCGCCGCCACGAGCTGGTTGATCAGCTCGGCGCAGGTGCGGGGGTCGGGCGCCGCGAACGCGTCCGCGAAGCGCCCTCGCACGTCCCGTACGGCCCTCAGGTCCGCCTCGGTGAGCCTGCCGACGTCGCTGATGTGATGGAGCCGCACAAAGCCGTACAGCGCCTCGATGTCTTCGAGCCGGTCGCCGTTCTGGTCACTCTCCGGCGCCGTGTTCACCAGATCGACGACGACGTCGAGGGCGCGCCGGGTGTCGTGGGGGATCAGCACGATTCGCTCCCTGGCCTGCTGCGGGCGGGCGCCCGCAGATGCCGGTCGACTTTAGCGGCTCGCGCACGAAGCGCACCGGCGCCGTCCCCGCGGTGGAATCCGCGGAGACGGCGACGGTGCATACCGTGTTCCGTATGCAGTTGTCCGCCCCACGCCGTCGCCCCGAGTCGGACGGCGGTGGGTGGCTCTCGGTCTGGCTCAGTTCTCCGCCAGGATGTGTGAGAGTTCCGTGTCGAGATCGAAGTGACGATGCTCGGTGCCGGGTGGTACCGCGGCGTCCGTCCGCTTCAGGAACGACTCCAGGGCCCGCGCCGGGGCTTCGAGCAAGGCTTCTCCTTCCGGGGAGCTCAGGGCGATGCACACGACGCCCTGGCCATGACTGCGGGACGGCCAGACTCTGACGTCGCCGGTACCGGTGGGCCGGTGAAGGCCCTCGGCGAGGAGATCGCGGGCGAACACCCACTCGACGGTTTCCTCGGCTCCGGTGTGGAAGGTGGCATGCACGGCGTAGGGATCGGCCGTGTCATACCGCAGGCCCGCGGGTACAGGCAGTGATGACTCGCTCGACACTACGAGGCGCAGGTGCAGCTCGCAGCTGACCGTGGTGTTCATAAGCGCCAGGGCCTTTCGCTCAGTGTGCGCTCGGGGATTCGCACGTCGGCGAAATCGACATGCCACCTACGGTGTCGTTGTAAACCCCTCTGACCTTTTTGTGGCTCTTCAGGTACCTCGTACGGCGGAGTGACACTTGAGGCAGTACGACCATTTCGGCGGGGTGATCCAGTCCGGTAGGTTGGGCCCTATGAATGCGGAGAGTAACGAGCGGGAAGAAGTCGTCGACCCGGCGGCGGCAGTGCCCGCCACGGGGGGCGCGACGGGGGCCGAGCGCGAGCTGGGCTCACGGGCGCCGCAGGTCATCAAGCGCTACAGAACGCTGCACCTGAGCTGGCAGGTCGGTGTGTTCGTCATCGGCCTGGCGGTCGTGGCGGCGGGCGTGGTCATGCTGCCGCTGCCCGGGCCCGGCTGGCTGGTGATCTTCGGTGGCATGGCGATCTGGGCCACCGAGTTCGTGTGGGCGCAGCTGGTGCTGCGCTGGACGAAACGGAAAGTCACCGAGGCGGCCCACAAGGCGCTCGATCCCAAGGTCCGGCGGCGCAACATCATCCTCACCACGATCGGCCTGGTGATCGTCGCGGTGCTGGTCGGGATCTACGTCTGGAAGTTCGGCATGGCGATGCCGTGGAACATCGACCAGTGACCGACGGGTGACGGACAAGTGACCGGTAATGGGTTCGGGGGACCCGCTGACATGGGGTAATGTTTGCGGAGCGCCGGGGCGATTAGCTCAGTGGGAGAGCGCTTCGTTCACACCGAAGAGGTCACTGGTTCGAACCCAGTATCGCCCACCCGGACTGAAGGCCCGGAAGACGAAAGTCTTCCGGGCCTTCGCCGTTCCCGGGCCGGGAACGGCCGGCCCTCAGCGCATCCGGCCCAGGGTGTCCCGCAGCCGTCGCGCGTCGCGCAGGCGCTGTTCGTATGTCGCCCCCACGGCCAGCAGGAGCAGGCCCGCCAGGGCCGGCGGCAGCCAGCGGGGGAGTGCGCCGACGACCTGGACGACGTACGGCGCGAGCTCGTGCAGCGCGACCAGGGTGAGCACCGCGGAGCCCAGCACCAGCAGGGCCTGGAGCCGCTGCCTGGCGCCCGTGAGGGTCACGGCGAGGGCGGCCGCCCCGAGGAGCAGCGGGCGCAGCCAGTGCTCGTCGCCCCAGGCCGCGATCAGGCTCGGCAGGAGGGTCGCGGCCAGCCCCGGTCCGTACGCCGTCCAGGACGAGGCCTGCGGGTCGCGCCGGCGCCGCAGCACACCGATCGCGAGCGCCGGGATGGTGACGGGCAGCGTGTACGCCTCGGGCGTGACGACGTCCGAGGCGCCGAGGCGGACCCAGGTGGCCAGTACGAAGAGCGCGGCCGCCGCGTACCCGACGGGGCGGCGGTCGGCCCGTACGGCGGTGCCCGCGGCGATGACGCCGGACAGGGCCAGGACCAGTGCGAGGGTGGGCGCGTGGCTCACCGTGAGGCCGATCGCGAGCAGCCCCGCCGCGGCGCCCGTGACCTCCATGGGCAGGGCGGTGACGTGGTCGCGGATACGGGCGGCGAGCACGGCGGCCGCCGCCGGGACGGCGAGGATCGCCAACCCCGCGTGATGGGGCGCGAGTTCGGCCGAGGCGGCGGCGGCGCCGGCCAGCCCGGTCGCGTACACAATGGCCGCCGCGGCGGCGACCGGCGGCGTAACGGCCCCCTTGGCGAGCACGGCTGCCGCGCCGAACAGGGCGAGCATGACGCCGAGCACGGCGAAGGTGGCGGCCTGGGCGGCCAGCGCCAGCAGCGAGACGGAGAGCGCCGACGCGACGGCGCAGGCCAGCGCGGTGAGCGCGAGGGGGGAGCCAGGTGCCGTGGCGCGGACCGCCAGGGCCAGGGGAGCGGCGGCCAGGAGCACGTACAGCGTTACGGCCGCCGGGTAGCCGAGGTCCAGCGCGGCCGGGGTGGCGTACGCCGCCGCCCAGGCCAGCGCGAGAGCCACGCATGCCGCCGGGGCCCGCCGGGTGGAGTCGGGTGCGCTCAGGCGGCGCGTTGCCGCGGCGACGGCCGCCACGGTCAGCAGGACCAGTGGGGCGGTGGACGTCCGGGACCAGGGCAGCTCGGACGAGAGCGCTTCACGGACGCCTGCCGGGGCACCGGACCATGCGCGCTGCGCCCACTCGCCGGGGCCGAGCAGTGTGACCGCGACCAGCGGCAGCGCCCACACGGCGCCCGCCGCCAGCACCGCACCGGACGAACCGGCCAGGCCCAGGACCATGGGGCGCGGCAGGTTCGCCCGTACTACGGCCAACAGGGCCACTGCGCACAGCACGTACACGGGCACGGCCCAAGCGTCCGGCACGCCGGGCCGCAGCACCCCACCGACGGCCGCCAGCACCGCGAGCCCGGCAACCGCCGAGGCCGCGACGGCGTGCGACGACCAGCCGGCGGCGCGCGGAGCGGGCGCGGCGTGCGGCGCCGGGGCGATTGTGTGCGGCGGGGTTTCGCTGTCCGGCGACGACGGGGCCCGACCGTCCGGCGACGGCGTAACAGTGTGCGACGAGGGCGCCTCGCTGCCGGATGTCGCCGCCGCGGTCTGCGGCAGGGGTGCCGCCGTCTGCGGCGCAGGGGCGCGCCACGCGGCGAACAGGGCGAGGGCCGCGACCGCCAGCAGCAGTACGCCAGGGCGCAGCGCGTCCGTGGAGTTCGTCGCCGCCACCGACATGGCGCCGGCGCTGAGCAGCGCCCCCGCGCCCGTCAGCCAGGCCCCGGCACACGCCAGCGGGCGTACCGCGCGGCCGGTGCCCCACAGGGCCACGGCGACATCGAGCCCGGCCGTGGCCAGCAGTGCCCAGGTGAGCGTAAGAGGGCTCGCGTCAGCTGCCAGCGCCCAGAGGACGAAGGGGAGTTGAGCGGTGATCAGTGCGGCGGGCAGCGGCAGGCGCAGCCGGCCGAAGCCCAGACCGTACGCCGCCCAGAGCGCGGCCAGTGCGGCCGAGCTGACCGCGGCGTACGCGAGACCGTCCGTGTCCGGCGCCGCGACGCGGTGCACCGCGTACGCGTCGAGCACCGTGAGAGCCAGCCCGAGCGCGCCCACCGACTCGGCGGTCGAGACGAGCCCGCGGCGAAGCAGCAGGGCAGGCGCGGCCAGCGCCAGGGCCGTCACCGCGCCCAGCACCGCCGAGCGGCCGCCGATGCCCATGTGGCCCCAGCTGACCAGGGTGAAGGCGACCGCGGCGATGGTCAGCAGGATGCCACCGAGCGTCAGCAGCACGTTCTGCGCACTGCGCGGTGAGGCGTCGTTGTGCGGGGCGTGCTGCGGCGCGAAGGGGTTCTGCGGGGCTATGGGCTGCTGCATGGCACTGAGCAGCCAGGCCCTGCGGGCCAGCAACTGGGCGCGACGGGCTTCAATTTGTCCCAGTTCGCGGTCGAGGATCACCAATTCCTCGGCGGGTGGTGGCGCGTTCTCCATGGTTGAGGAGTGTGGCGCCCGACACACGGCGGGGCATGGGTGCTGATACTCAGATCCGAAGTGAGTACGCATGGACACGCGTGCCGCGCGCAGACTTCGGGGATGGACCGGAACCATTACCGCTTCCGCAGCGTGTGGGACCTGCACGCCCCGCCCGGCGCGGTCTACGCCGCCCTGGAACAGGTCGACGCGTACCCGCGCTGGTGGCCACAGGTGCGGCGGGTCACGCGCCTGGACGACAGGACCGGCATCGTCCGGGTGCGTTCGTTCCTGCCGTACGAACTCGTCTTCACCCTTCACCAGAAGCGGCGCGCACCGGAAGCCGGCGTACTGGAAGTGGACATGACCGGCGACATGGAGGGCTGGGCGCGCTGGACCGTGCGGCCGCGCGGCAGTGGCACACGCGCCCTCTACGAGCAGGAAGTGCGGGTGCGCAAGGCGCTGGTGCGCCGGCTCGCCGTACCCGGGCGCCCCCTGCTCATCGCCAATCACGCGCTGATGATGCGCAGTGGGCGGCGCGGGCTGGCCGCCGCCCTCGCGGTTTGAACCAACCCGGTGAGGGCCTGTATGGTTCAGTCCGTTCCCGGGCGATTAGCTCAGTGGGAGAGCGCTTCGTTCACACCGAAGAGGTCACTGGTTCGAAACCAGTATCGCCCACCCGGGGAAGGCCGGTCCGTCACCGACGGACCGGCTTTTTTGTGTTCCGTGCGCCGTCCGCTCCGGGCCCGCTCAGGCTGCCGCCGCCGGCATCTCGGGACGCAGGGGCCACGCCGGATTGACCGCCTCGTCCGACCCGTTGCGCGCGAACCACGCCTGCAGGCCGCGCGCCTGCGCCGCGTGCCACACCGCCTGGAGGGTGTGCAGCTCGGCCGGGGAAAGCCGGTCCAGACGCGCGGCGAAACGGCGCCCCAGGGCCCGCATGACCTCGAGAGAGGCCGTCGCGTCGGCTGCCGCGTCGTGCGCGCCGTCCAGCTCCACCTCGTACTGCGCGCACAGATCGGTGAGCGTACGGCGGCCCTTGCGGTAGCGGTCCAGATGCTTGTCCAGTACGCGCGGATCCAGCACGCACAGCGGACGGCTGTCCAGATAGCGCGTCAGCGACGACGCCCGGTGGCGCCTCAGCTCGCGGTCCAGCAGCGTCAGATCGAACGGCGCGTTCATCACCACCAGCGGCCGGCGGGCGATGCTCTGCTCGGCGAGGCCCCTGGCTATCTCCTCCACTACCGGCGCGGGCCAGCGGCCGTTGCGCTGAAGGTGATCGTCCGTCAGCCCGTGGATGGCGGCCGCCTCCGCGGGCACCGGAATGCCCGGATTCACCAACCAGCGCGTCACCCGCACCCGCCCGCCCGGCGTGTCCTGCACGACCAGCGCGGCGGAAACTATGCGGTCCTCCTCGACATCCACGCCCGTGGTTTCGGTGTCGAACGCGGCCAGGGGTCCTTCGTACCAGCACGTCATGTCGAACTCCTCTTGCTCCCTTGGCAGATGGCGTGCGTCCCCCTGCCCGAACCGGTGATACCCGGCTCGTTTGTGCGGTACGCCGTTTGCGGGGCAGCCGGAGCGGAGACAACACAGGTGACGGGGCGTGTGATTGACGACCCGTCGCGGGAAACTGATAGGCACAGCCCGGAAGGCACCGTCAGCCATGGCGCTCGCGCAGCCCGAACCGGGCGGGCTGCTGCCCGAGCGGATCGCACCGCTGCGCGGCGGACTCGCCACCACCGCCTGCATGGAGACTCTTCAGGTGGGCTATCTGCACGCGGTCGCGGCGGCCGCGGGATGTTCTCTCTCACAGCCGTTTCCGGACAACGGCATCGACTGGCACGTGAGCCACAGCGCTCCCGAGCACACCGTCGATGACGAAGTCACCATCAAAGTGCAGCTCAAATGCACCTACCAGATCCCGCCGCACCCGGCAGGGGGCGCGTTCTCCTTCACGCTCGACAACGCGCACCTGGAGAAGCTCGCCCGGAGCCCGGTCTCGGTGCACAAGATCCTGGTCGTGATGCTCGTACCGCGGACCCAGGAGGACTGGCTGCGCGCCGGTCACGACCGCCTCGATCTGCGGCACTGCTGTTACTGGACCAACCTGGCCGGACACCCGGTGACGGGCAGGCGCAGGACAACTGTGCGGATCCCGACCTCGCGGATATTCGACGACCGAGCACTCTGCGAGATCATGACCCGGGTCGGGGTGGGAGGGAGACCCTGATGCAGCACCGGCCGATCGACGAGCCCGTACGACCACACCCGAGCACGGAGTCCGACAGTGGCTTCGCCACGGGTGCGGGGGTCTGGGATGCGGGCGCGGGGCCCGACCCCGCCAAGGTGGACCCCGCCGTGCTCGGCGTGCTGCTGGCCCGGCACGGCTGGCGGCGGCGCGGGGGAGCGGCGGGGCGCTACGCGCGCTGGACCGCGCCCGGACCGTCCGGCGGCGGGACGAGCCTGCTCGTACCGGAGAGCAGGGCGTTCCCCGACAGCGACGACCTGCTCGGCGAGGCACTGACCGCGCTCGCCCGGTGCGCCGCGCCCTCCGCCCGTGAGGTGCTGGTCGCACTCGCCGTCCCGAGCGACGAGATCAGGTGGTGGCGCGACGTACCGGAAGGCCCTTCCGGAGCCGCCTCGTGGACCGCGCAGGAGCAACTGCGCTCGGCGGCACGCCAGATGCTGCTCGCGGCGGCGCTCGCCGCGCGCGGGCGCGCCGGGTACTACGGCGCGCGGCACCGCAGGCAGGCGCAGACGTCGCTGGAGGGCGTGCTCGTGGGGCCGGCGCCCGGTGGGCGCGCGCTCACGGCGTTCGTACCGGTGGAAGCGGGGCGCGGCGCTGTCGTACGGCTGCACCACGCCCTTCACGCGGCCCGCGAGGCCGTCGACTACAAGCGGGCCACCGGCGGCATGGAGGCCTTCGACTCGGCCGTCGAGGCCGGTGTGAGCCGCGAGCTGACGGACGCGGTGATCGCGCTGGTGCACGGCTCGGAGGGCACGCGGATCGGGCTGGAGTGGTCGCCCGGCGCCGGGGTGCCGGAAGGATGCGCGGCGCACCCGGAGGCGGTGGAGTTCTCGCCGGGCGACCTGCCGGCGCTGCGCGAGGCGGGTGCGCGCTACACGCTCGACGAGCCGTCCGTGGCGGTACGGATCACGGGTGCGGTGGTACGGATGCGGCGCTCGGGACCGGGCGGGGCGGGCACGGTGCGGCTGCGGGTCCTGGCGGGGGCGGAGGTTCCGTACGTACGAATGGTGCTCGACGAGGAGGCGTACCGGATCGCGGGCCACGCCCATCTGGTCGGGCTGCCGATCAGGGTGCACGGGCAGCTGGAGAGCCGGGGCGGCTTCCGGCGGCTCACGGGGGCGGACGGTGTGGTGCCGGTGCAGGTGGACGACGCGGAGCGGGACCGGCTGATGAAGTCGCTCCAGGAGAATCTGGACTATTTCGAGGAGGCGTGCGGCGGGGAGTAGCGGCAGGGAACAACCGTTTAGCGATGTGGTCGCCGGGCTCGGTACGATTCAGGGGCGCGCAGTCTCCTCTGTCGCGACCCCCTCAGTCAGGAGTGACCGGTGTCAGACGTCCGTGTGTTCATCCAACGCGATTCCGAGCGGGAAGAGCGCGTGGTGACCACGGGCACTACGGCGGCGGAACTCTTCCCCGGCGAGCGCACCATCGTGGCCGCGCGCGTGGGCGGCGACCTGAAGGACCTGGCGTACGTCGTCGCTGACGGCGAGGAGGTCGAGCCGGTCGAGATCTCCTCCGAGGACGGCCTGAACATCCTGCGCCACTCGACCGCGCACGTCATGGCACAGGCCGTGCAGGAGCTCTTCCCCGAGGCCAAGCTCGGCATCGGCCCGCCGGTCAAGGACGGCTTCTACTACGACTTCGACGTCGAGAAGCCGTTCACCCCCGAGGATCTCAAGGCCATCGAGAAGAAGATGCAGGAGATCCAGAAGCGCGGGCAGCGCTTCTCGCGCCGCGTCGTCTCGGACGAGGCCGCGCGCGAGGAGCTTGCGGACGAGCCGTACAAGCTGGAGCTCATCGGTATCAAGGGCTCCGCGTCGACCGACGACGGCGCGAATGTCGAGGTGGGCGGCGGCGAGCTGACCATCTACGACAACCTCGACGCCAAGACCGGTGACCTGTGCTGGAAGGACCTGTGCCGCGGTCCGCACCTGCCGACCACCCGGAACATCCCCGCGTTCAAGCTGATGCGCAACGCCGCCGCCTACTGGCGCGGCAGCGAGAAGAACCCGATGCTCCAGCGCATCTACGGCACCGCGTGGCCGTCGAAGGACGAGCTGAAGGCGCACCTGGAGTTCCTCGCCGAGGCCGAGAAGCGCGACCACCGCAAGCTCGGCTCCGAGCTGGACCTCTTCTCGATCCCCGAGCAGATCGGCTCCGGCCTCGCGGTCTTCCACCCCAAGGGCGGCATCATCCGCCGGGTCATGGAGGACTACTCGCGCCGCCGGCACGAGGAGGAGGGGTACGAGTTCGTCTACACCCCGCACGCGACCAAGGGGAAGCTCTTCGAGACCTCGGGTCACCTGGACTGGTACGCCGACGGCATGTACCCGCCCATGCAGCTCGACGAGGGCACGGACTACTACCTCAAGCCCATGAACTGCCCGATGCACAACCTGATCTTCGATGCGCGGGGCCGGTCCTACCGTGAACTGCCGCTGCGCCTCTTCGAGTTCGGGACCGTGTACCGGTACGAGAAGTCGGGCGTCGTGCACGGCCTGACCCGGGCCCGCGGCTTCACGCAGGACGACGCGCACATCTACTGCACCAAGGAGCAGATGGCGGAGGAGCTCGACCGTACGCTCACCTTCGTCCTCGGGCTGCTGCGCGACTACGGCCTGACCGACTTCTACCTTGAGCTGTCCACCAAGGATCCGGAGAAGTTCGTCGGGTCGGACGAGATCTGGGAAGAGGCCACCGAGACCCTGCGCCAGGTCGCCGAGAAGCAGGGGCTCCCGCTGGTCCCGGACCCGGGCGGCGCCGCGTTCTACGGCCCGAAGATCTCCGTGCAGTGCAAGGACGCCATCGGCCGTACGTGGCAGATGTCGACCGTCCAGCTCGACTTCAACCTGCCGGAGCGCTTCAACCTGGAGTACACCGGCCCCGACGGCAGCAAGCAGCGTCCGGTGATGATCCACCGCGCACTGTTCGGCTCCATCGAGCGGTTCTTCGCGGTGCTTCTGGAGCACTACGCGGGTGCGTTCCCGGCGTGGCTGGCTCCGGTGCAGGCGGTCGGCATTCCGATCGGCGACGCGCACATTCCGTACCTTCAGGAGTTCGCCGCCGAGGCGAAGAAGAAGGGGCTGCGGGTCGACGTGGACGCCTCCTCGGACCGTATGCAGAAGAAGATCAGGAACCAGCAGAAGCAGAAGGTTCCGTTCATGATCATCGTCGGTGACGAGGACATGAGCGCGGGCACGGTGTCCTTCCGCTACCGCGACGGATCGCAGGAGAACGGCATCCCGCGTGACGAGGCGCTGGCGAAGCTCGTCGATGTCGTGGAGCGTCGCGTCCAGGTCTGACCTTTCCGCGAGCGTTTCTCAAGCCCCCGGTGAGCACTAGCCCGCCGGGGGCTTCTTCTCGTCCTCGCGCGCGAACGTCTGGATCAGCCAGGACGAGAACGAGCCCGTCACCGCGCCCAGCAGCGCCAGGCCACCCGCCATCAGGCCGGCCGCGATGACGCGTCCGCCCCAGGTCACCGGCGACACATCGCCGTACCCGACCGTCGTCAGGGCCGAGCAGGCCCACCACACGGCGTCCCCGAAGGTACGGATCGTGGCTCCGGGAGCCGCGTGTTCCTGCTGGTAGACGGCCAGCGCGCCGGCGAAGCTCAGCAGCAGCGCGGTCAGGCCCGCGTACGTGATCACGCGCGCGTGCAGGCTCAGCCGGGGCCGGTCGCGTCTGCGCTGCACCGCCGTGTACACCCGCACCATGCACAGCGGGCGCAGCAGCGGCATCAGCAGCACCACGGTGTCCAGCCAATGCGTACGTACGAAGCCCAGCCTCCACCCCGCCAGTCGCCACCGCACCAGATAGTCGGCGGCGAACAGGCTCCACAGGAGCACGATCGCCACCACGCACGCGGTCCGCCGGCCCGTGGGCAGGCCGTGGGCGAGGACCAGGACCGCGTACGCGGCGAGGAAGAGCAGGGACGCGGCGAGGAGGGGGATCTCGCTGCGCTGCTCCCAGCGCCGCACCGGGCTGCTTTCGTGATCGGCGTCTATCGCCTCAGCATGGCCGGGCGGCCCCTGGTTGGCGCCCCGGCGACACGTTCGGCGGGTACCAAGTCATATGCTGCACTCCATGACGATTGAGCCGGAGCAGCAGATCGGAGTCGGGACGCCGGACGCGTTCCAGCGCCTGTGGACGCCCCACCGGATGGCGTACATCCAGGGGGAGAACAAGCCGACCGGTCCGGGGGCCGAGGACGGCTGCCCGTTCTGCTCGATCCCGGCGAAGTCCGACGAGGACGGGCTCGTCGTCGCGCGCGGTGAGCAGGTGTACGCGGTGCTGAATCTTTACCCGTACAACGGCGGGCACCTGATGGTCGTCCCGTACCGCCATGTCGCCGATTACACGGACCTGGACGACGCCGAGACCGCCGAGCTCGCTGCCTTCACCAAGCGCGCGATGGCGGCGCTGCGTACGGCTTCCGGGGCGCAGGGGTTCAACATCGGGATGAACCAGGGTGCGGTCGCCGGGGCGGGTATCGCGGCGCATCTGCACCAGCACCTCGTGCCGCGCTGGGGCGGGGACACGAACTTCATGCCGGTCGTCGGGCACACGAAGGTGCTGCCGCAGCTGCTGGGGGACACCCGCAAGATGCTGGCCGAGGCCTGGCCGGCGGCCTGACCCACGGGCGCCCCGCCCCACGTCACGCGTCGTACACGTCGGCCTTCCTCGGTGACGCGTCCTGGACCAGGCCGCTGAGGATCAGGGAACGGTTGCTGAAGCGGTCGGTGTCCACGCCGTGGTCGTCGAGCACGCGGATGGCCGCCGCGTGGACGACGCGCAGTACGGGCGTGGCCGCGCGCATCGCGTCGTCGGCCATGAACCGGTGCCGCCATGGCTTCTCCGCCCAGGCGTGCCGCAGGCCGAAGGGCTCCGGGAGCACGATCTTGCCGCCGAAGTAGTCGAGCAGCGGCGGGAACCAGGTGAACGGGGCGCGGACGGCCAGCCGTACCACTTCGTTGGCGTCGACGAGCGGCAGCTTCTTGTCCACCGTCTCCCAGAACTTGACCGGCTTGCTCACGGTCACCGTCTTGGCCGCGGGCTTGGTGGTGAAGAGGGAGTGGACCGGGCCCAGCGCGTGGCCCGTGACCTCGATGCGCAGTGTCTCGTGCAGCACGGTGACGGTGATCAGCATGGTGATGACCAGCTGGCCGTCCCAGAGTGTGAACTGCACGCCCAGATAGTGGCGGTTTCCGGCGCCGAACTGCTGCTCGTTGCAGATCCGCTGAATCTCGTGGCCCTTGATCTGGAACGCGTCGGCGTCCTGGCCGCCGGGCCGGGTCACCTCGGCCGCGTTCTCGCCGATCGGGGCGACGACCCAGTGCCGTACGGACGGCTTCGGGAAGCCGCCGGTGTGCAGGGGGCCGCGCTCCAGCATGCGCAGCTGGTCGTGGATGGCGCGTATGACGTCCCAGCTGCGGAATCCGTGGATTTCCTTGCCGGGGTCCCGTGAGACGAGGTCTTCGGCGAGCTGCCAGCTGCCCCATCGCGTGCCCATGCCGAGTATTCCCTTGGGGCCCGCGTAGAAGACCGAGTTGCTGTACTGCTCGGCGGTGAGCGTGGCGAGCGACTGGCGCAGCTGCTCGGCGGCGGACTCATTGGGGTCGCGCGGTACGGCTTCGGGGATCTTGGCGCCCACGCCGCCGCCCGACAGCAGTGCTTCCCAGCGCGTCCGCATGTCCTTGGCCGTCGACTCGCTGATCTGCTTCGCCCACAGCCAGCCGATGACCGGGGCGACGAGCATCGCCCGCAGATAGATCGCCCAGAAGCCGCCGAAGGGCAGCTTGATGAGGGCGATCACGGCCAGTCCGCCGACGGCGACCAGGGCGGCGGTCGCGAGGGCGCCGGCCGGCTTGTCCTTGGAGCCCGCGATCGTACGGCGCAGCTGGAAGACGCCCAGCCAGATGAGCAGCCCGGGCAGGAAGGCCAGGCCGAAGAGCGCCATGACGCCGGTGAGTTTGGTGTCCCGTTCCTTGCGGATGCGGGTCGCGGCGAGGCAGTGCTCGACGGCGGTCTGCGGTTCGGTTCCGAAGGACTGGATGAGCGGCTTGCGGGCCCCGCCGAGCATGCGTACCTGCACGGCGCGTGAGAAGGCTTCGCCCAGGTTCGGTTCGAGGAGGGAGAGCTTGCCCTTCTTCACCTCGGACTTGTGCCACTCGCTGTTGGCCTTGAGGATCTCGGTGACCGGGCTGTCGCGGTACGCCGCCGAGGCGAGGGCCTGCGTCGCCGCCGTCTGGCCCGCCGATCCCTGGAGCGGGACCTGCGCCCCCGGTGAGAAGTCGAACCCGTCATCCGCCACTGCTGCCCCCATCGCCGCACGTAACCGCCCCTGCGGCCTCTTCCCAACTGCTTGTCCAGTAGTGTCCCTGCCCGTCATGGGACAGTGAAATGCCGCCCGCCGCAAGAGAATTCGGCGGGCGGCCTGTCAACTATGGGGCTATGTTCCCTTTTCTGCCTGTTCGCGAATCTTGCCCGCCAGCTGGGGCGGCATCGGTTCGTGGCGGGCGTACGAGCGGCTGAACCGTCCGGTGCCGTGCGAGACCGACCGCAGGTCCAGGGCGTACCGTCCGAGTTCGATCTCCGGAACCTCCGCCCGTACGAGCGTGCGCCCCTGCCCGCCCGCCTGCTCTGTTCCGACCACCCGGCCCCGCCGTCCCGACAGGTCGCTCATCACCGGCCCGACGTACTGGTCGGGCACCAGCACCAGCACCTCGGCGACCGGCTCGAGGAGGTGGATCTTCGCATCGGCGGCGGCCTCGCGCAGCGCCAGGGCGCTCGCCGTCTGGAACGCCGCGTCGGAGGAGTCGACCGAGTGGGCCTTTCCGTCGAGCAGCGTGACGCGTACGTCCACGAGCGGGTAGCCGGCGGCGACCCCACGTGCCGCCTGGGCGCGTACCCCCTTCTCGACGGACGGGATGAACTGGCGTGGTACCGCGCCGCCCACCACCTTGTCGACGAACTCGATCCCGCTGCCCGGCGGCAGCGGCTCCACCTCGATCTCGCAGATCGCGTACTGGCCGTGGCCGCCGGACTGCTTCACATGCCGCCCGCGGCCGACCGTGCCGGCGCCGAACGTCTCGCGCAGCGAGACCTTGTGGGGTACGACGTCCACCCGCACTCCGTACCGGCTGCGCAGCCGCTCCAGCGCCACGTCGCGGTGCGCCTCGCCCAGGCACCACAGCACCAGCTGGCGGGTGTCCTGGTTCTGCTCCAGGCGCATCGTCGGGTCCTCGGCGACCAGCCGGGCCAGCCCCTGGGAGAGCTTGTCCTCGTCCGCCTTGCTGTGCGCCTGGATGGCGAGCGGCAGCAGCGGGTCGGGCATGGTCCACGGTTCCATCAGCAGCGGGTCGTCCTTCGAGGACAGGGTGTCCCCGGTCTCCGCGCGCATCAGCTTCGCGACGCTGGCGATGTCGCCCGCGATGCAGCGGTTCAGGGTGCGCTGGTGCTTGCCGAACGGGGAGGACAGTGCGCCGATCCGCTCGTCCACATCGTGGTCCTCATGGCCCCGGTCCGTGAGACCGTGCCCCGACACGTGCACCGTCTCGTCGGGCCGCAGGGTGCCGGAGAAGACCCGCACCAGGCTGACCCGCCCGACGTACGGGTCGGACGCCGTCTTGACGACCTCGGCGACCAGCGGCCCGTCGGGGTCGCACGTGACCGCCGGGCGGGGCCTGCCGTCGGGGGTCGTGACCACCGGTGCCTCGCGCTCCGCGGGCGTCGGGAAGCCGCCGGTGATCAGCTCCAGCAGCTCGATCGTGCCGATGCCCTCGCGGGTGCCTTCGGCCGCCGGCGCGGCGGCGAGTACCGGATGGAAGGTGCCGCGTGCTACGGCTCGTTCCAGGTCGTCGACGAGAGTCTTGTAGTCGATCTCCTCACCGCCGAGATAGCGGTCCATGAGGGTCTCGTCCTCGCTCTCGGCGATGATCCCCTCGATCAGCCGGTCGCGCGCCTCCGCGATCCGGGGCAGCTGCTCCCCGTCCGGCGGTGTGTCCTTCCGCTCGCCGGAGGAGTAGTCGAAGATCCGTTGCGAGAGCAGGCCGACGAGCCCCTTCACCGGGGCGTGCCCGTCGGGGCCCTTGGGCCCGTACAGCGGCAGGTACAGCGGCAGTACGGCGTCGGGGTCGTCGCCGCCGAAGGTCTGCGCGCAGACCCGGGTCATCTCGTCGAAGTCGGACCTGGCCGCTTCGAGGTGGGTGAAGACGATCGCCCGCGGCATGCCGACGGCGGCGCACTCCTCCCACACCATCCGGGTCGAGCCGTCCACGCCGTCCGATGCCGAGACGACGAAGAGGGCGGCGTCCGCCGCCCGCAGACCGGCCCGGAGTTCC
Source organism: Streptomyces sp. ISL-100 (assembly GCF_018614615.1). Taxonomy (GTDB): domain Bacteria; phylum Actinomycetota; class Actinomycetes; order Streptomycetales; family Streptomycetaceae; genus Streptomyces. Next base: position 195,668 of record NZ_JAGGOK010000056.1, read on the forward strand.
CCGACGAAGTCGGCGTATCCGGGAGTGTCGATCAGATTGATCTTTACGCCGCCCCATTCGACCGGCAGCAGCGACAGCTGCACCGAACGCTGCTGGCGGTGCTCGATCTCGTCGTAGTCGGAGACGCTCGTGCCGTCCTCGACGCGGCCCGCCCTGTTGACCGCTCCCGCTGCCAGCGCCAGGGCCTCGGCCAGGGTGGTCTTGCCGGATCCGCTGTGGCCGACCAGCACGACGTTGCGTACGGACGAGGGCCGGTCGGCCGCTACTGCCCTGCCGGCGGCCCCGGGGTGTGAATGCGTCTTGTCGCCCATGATTCTGCCTCCCAGTGAGCACGGTGAGGAGAGGGGGCGCGGACATGTGGGAGCCGCAGTGGCGAGGCGACACCAGTGACGCCCGCGGTCATTCGAGCTTTCCACTCGCGCCACGGCACGTCCATACGTAGTACGCGATCGAGAGGCGCCAGGAGGCCCTGTGGCGGCCCGGCGGTGCCCCGGCAGTCTCCCGGAACCATCGTCGCTACGATGGGCCAGCCGGTGGCCATAGGGGCCGCACGGCCACCGAACCCTCGGGAAGGCCATGCTGAACAAGTACGCGCGTGCATTCTTTACGCGTGTCCTCACACCGTTCGCCGCGTTTCTGCTCCGCCGTGGGGTGAGCCCCGACGCGGTGACGCTCATCGGTACGGCCGGAGTGATGGCGGGTGCGCTGGTCTTCTTCCCCCGGGGAGAGTTCTTCTGGGGCACGATCGTCATCACGCTCTTCGTCTTCTCCGACCTCGTCGACGGCAATATGGCGAGGCAGGCGGGGGTTTCGAGCCGCTGGGGCGCCTTCCTGGACTCGACGCTCGACCGGGTCGCCGACTCGGCCGTCTTCGGGGGAATCGCGCTCTGGTACGCGGGCACCGGCAACGACAACGTCCTGTGCGCCGTCGCCATCTTCTGCCTGGCCAGTGGCCAGGTCGTCTCGTACACCAAGGCACGGGGCGAGGCGATCGGCCTGCCGGTCGCGGTCAACGGCCTGGTGGAGCGCGCCGAACGGCTCGTCATCACGCTCGTCGCCGCCGGACTGGCCGGACTGCACAGCTTCGGGGTGCCCGGCATCGACGTACTGCTGCCCATCGCCCTGTGGGCCGTGGCCGCGGGCAGCCTGGTGACACTCGGGCAGCGGGTCGTGACCGTACGCAGGGAAGCGGCGGAGGCGGACGCCGCAGCCGCGCCGGGGAGCGAGGCCACGTCGTGAGCGGCGCCAGGGAACGACTGACGGACACGCTGTACGGCCTCGGCTGGGCAACGGTCAAAAAGCTGCCGGAACCGGTGTCCGTCGCCCTCGGGCGCACGATCGCCGACACGGTATGGAAGCGGCGCGGCGCGAGTGTGCTGCGGCTGGAGTCCAACCTCGCACGGGTCGTGCCGGACGCGGGCCCCGAGCGCCTCGCCGAGCTGTCCAAGGCCGGCATGCGCTCGTACATGCGCTACTGGATGGAGTCCTTCCGGCTGCCCGCGTGGAGCCCGGAGCGCGTGAAGAACGGCGTCCAGATCCAGGACACAGACCGCCTCACGGACGCGATCGCCTCCGGGCGGGGCGTCATCCTCGCGCTGCCGCACCTGGCGAACTGGGATCTCGCGGGCGCCTGGGTCACCACCAAGCTGGAAATTCCGTTCACGACGGTCGCGGAGCGGCTCAAGCCCGAGACGCTGTACGACCGGTTCGTCGCGTACCGGGAGGGCCTCGGGATGGAGGTCCTGCCGCACGAGGGCGGCAGCGCGTTCGGGACTCTCGCGCGGCGACTGCGGGCCGGTGGCCTCGTCTGCCTGGTCGCCGACCGCGACCTGTCCGCGTCCGGCACCGAGGTGAAGTTCTTCGGCGATACGGCGCGCATGCCCAGTGGGCCCGCACTGCTGGCGCAGCAGACCGGGGCGCTGCTGCTCCCCGTGACCCTCTGGTACGACGAGTCGCCGGTGATGGGTGGCCGGATCCACCCGCCCGTCGACGTACCGGAATCAGGGACGAAGGCCGAGAAGACGTCTGTCATGACGCAGGCGCTGGCGGACGCCTTCGCCACCGGTATCGCCGGCCACCCCCAGGACTGGCACATGCTGCAACGGCTGTGGCTCGACGATCTCGAGCCGCGTCAGGAGAGCTCGTGAAGATCGGCATTGTCTGCCCGTACTCGTGGGACGTGCCGGGCGGCGTCCAGTTCCACATCCGTGATCTGGCCGAGCATCTGATCCGGCTCGGGCACGAGGTCTCCGTCCTGGCTCCCTCGGACGACGAGACGCCGCTGCCGCCGTATGTCGTGTCCGCCGGCCGGGCTGTGCCCGTGCCGTACAACGGCTCGGTCGCGCGCCTCAACTTCGGCTTCCTGTCGGCCGCTCGGGTGCGGCGCTGGCTGCATGACGGCAGGTTCGACGTGATCCACATCCACGAGCCGACCTCGCCGTCGCTCGGGCTGCTCGCGTGCTGGGCCGCGCAGGGGCCGATCGTCGCCACCTTCCACACCTCGAACCCGAAGTCCCGGGCGATGATCGCGGCGTACCCGATCCTGCAGCCCGCACTGGAGAAGATCAGCGCGCGTATCGCGGTGAGCGAGTACGCGCGGCGCACCCTGGTCGAGCACCTCGGCGGGGACGCGGTCGTCATCCCCAACGGCGTCGATGTCGACTTCTTCGCGAAGGCCGAGCCCGAGGCGCGGTGGCAGGGCCACACCATCGGCTTCATCGGCCGCATCGACGAGCCGCGCAAGGGCCTGCCCGTCCTGATGCGCGCCCTGCCGAAGATCCTGGCCGAGCGCCCGGACACCCGGCTGCTGGTCGCGGGCCGGGGCGACGAGCAGGAAGCGGTCGCATCGCTCCCCAAGGAGATGCGCGACCGCGTCGAATTCCTCGGAATGGTGAGCGACGAGGACAAGGCGCGGCTACTGCGCAGTGTCGACCTGTACGTCGCCCCGAACACCGGCGGCGAGAGCTTCGGCATCATCCTCGTCGAGGCGATGTCGGCGGGCGCGGCGGTGCTGGCGAGCGACCTGGACGCGTTCGCGCAGGTACTGGACCAGGGGGCGGCGGGCGAGCTCTTCGCCAACGAGGACGCGGACGCGCTCGCCTCGGCGGCGGTGCGGCTGCTGGGGGACCCGGAGCGGCTGGTGGAGCTGCGGCTGCGGGGCTCGGCGCACGTACGGCGTTTCGACTGGTCGACGGTGGCCACGGACATCCTGTCCGTGTACGAGACGGTGACGGACGGCGCGGCGTCGGTGGACACGGACGAACGCTCGGGCCTGCGAGCACGGTTCGGCCTGGCTCGCGACTGAATCCAGCCAAGCTGCGGCGGGTAATGTGCCGCCGTGACCGTAACCCTCATCTGGATCGTCGTAGCCCTCTTCGCCATCGGGCTGTACCTCAGCTGGACCGCGGGCCGGCTGGACCGCCTGCACGCCCGTATCGACGCTGCCCGCGCCGCGCTCGACGCCCAGTTGCTCCGCCGTGCGTCGGTCACCCAGGAGCTGGCGACCTCCGGTGTGCTCGACCCTGCCGCTTCGATCCTGCTCTACCAGGCCGCGCACGCCGCCCGGCAGGCCGAGGAGGACCACCGGGAGGTCGCCGAGAGCGAGCTCAGCCAGGCGCTGCGGGCGGTCTTCGGGGAGGCGGCGCAGGTGGACGCGGTCAAGGAGGCGCCCGGCGGCGAGGAGGCCGCGGAGGAGCTGGCGGCAGCCGTACGGCGCGTCCCGATGGCCCGGCGCTTCCACAACGACTCCGTACGCGCCGCCCGTGCCCTGCGCCGCCACCGCAAGGTCAGGTGGTTCCGGCTTGCGGGCCACGCTCCGTTCCCGTTGGCATTCGAGATGGACGACGCACCTCCTGTGGCGCTGGCCGACCGCCCCGGCAGCCAGTAAAACGATCCACCGGCTACACATTGGCCCTTGCGGTGGACTGGTCGGGCGATGTTCTCTCGGAGAGAGCAAAAACCTTCTTTCCTTCGAGTGAGGTCCATCCGTGTCCAGCACCAGCAACTTCCAGGCCCCCGAGACCGGCACCGCACGCGTGAAGCGCGGCATGGCGGAGCAGCTCAAGGGCGGCGTGATCATGGACGTCGTCAACGCCGAGCAGGCGAAGATCGCCGAGGACGCGGGCGCCGTTGCCGTCATGGCGCTGGAGCGGGTGCCCGCCGACATCCGCAAGGACGGCGGCGTGGCCCGGATGTCCGACCCCAACATGATCGAAGAGATCATCGAGGCCGTCTCGATCCCGGTCATGGCGAAGTCCCGCATCGGCCACTTCGTCGAGGCCCAGATCCTCCAGTCCCTCGGCGTCGACTACATCGACGAGTCCGAGGTCCTGACCCCGGCCGACGAGGTCAACCACTCCGACAAGTGGGCGTTCACCACCCCCTTCGTCTGTGGCGCCACCAACCTGGGTGAGGCCCTGCGCCGTATCGCCGAGGGCGCGGCCATGATCCGCTCGAAGGGCGAGGCCGGCACCGGCAACGTCGTCGAAGCCGTGCGTCACCTGCGCCAGATCAAGAACGAGATCGCCAAGCTGCGCGGCTACGACAACAACGAGCTGTACGCCGCCGCCAAGGAGCTGCGCGCCCCGTACGAGATCGTCAAGGAGGTCGCCGAGCTCGGCAAGCTTCCGGTGGTCCTGTTCTCCGCCGGTGGCGTCGCCACCCCCGCCGACGCCGCGCTGATGCGCCAGCTCGGCGCCGAGGGCGTCTTCGTCGGCTCCGGCATCTTCAAGTCCGGCGACCCGGCCGCCCGCGCCGCCGCGATCGTGAAGGCCACCACCTTCTACGACGACCCCAAGATCATCGCGGACGCGTCGCGGAACCTGGGCGAGGCCATGGTCGGCATCAACTGCGACACCCTCCCCGAGTCCGAGCGCTACGCCAACCGCGGCTGGTAGTCCCTGTGATGAGCAACCCCGTGATCGGAGTCCTGGCTCTCCAGGGCGACGTACGGGAGCACTTGGTCGCCCTGGCCGTGGCGGACGCCACGGCCAGGCCGGTCCGGCGCCCCGAGGAACTCGCCGAGGTCGACGGCCTGGTCATTCCCGGTGGCGAGTCCACCACCATGTCCAAGCTGGCCACGCTCTTCGGCATGCGTGAGCCGCTGCGTGAGCGCATCAAGGACGGCATGCCGGTCTACGGCACGTGCGCCGGCCTGATCATGCTCGCCGACAAGATCCTGGACCCGCGTTCGGGCCAGGAGACCTTCGGCGGCATCGACATGATCGTGCGCCGCAACGCCTTCGGACGGCAGAACGAGTCGTTCGAGGCGGGCGTCGAGGTCGAGGGCATAGCGGACGGTCCCGTCGAGGGCGTCTTCATCCGCGCCCCGTGGGTGGAGTCGGTCGGCGCCCGCGTCGAGGTGCTCGCGGAGCACGACGGCCACATCGTCGCCGTACGTCAGGGCAATGCTCTCGCCACGTCGTTCCATCCCGAACTGACGGGCGACCACCGGGTGCACCAGCTCTTCACAGAGATGGTGCGCGCCGTAGGCTGACGGGATCCCGGTAGGATCTCTGCCGAACGCAGCAGTATTTGGTGACGCGAAGGAGACAGGCGGATGTCCGGCCACTCTAAATGGGCTACGACGAAGCACAAGAAGGCCGTGATCGATGCCAAGCGCGGCAAGCTCTTCGCGAAGCTGATCAAGAACATCGAGGTCGCGGCCCGCACCGGCGGGATCGACCCCGAGGGCAACCCGACGCTCGTCGACGCCATCCAGAAGGCGAAGAAGAGCTCCGTCCCCAACAAGAACATCGACTCCGCGGTCAAGCGCGGCGGCGGTCTTGAGGCGGGCGGTGTCGACTACCAGACGATCATGTACGAAGGTTACGGCCCGAACGGTGTCGCGGTGCTCATCGAGTGCCTCACCGACAACCGCAACCGCGCCGCCTCCGACGTACGCGTCGCCATGACCCGCAACGGCGGTTCGATGGCCGACCCGGGTTCCGTCTCGTACCTCTTCAACCGCAAGGGCGTTGTCATCGTCCCCAAGGGCGAGCTGTCCGAGGACGAGGTCCTGGACGCCGTCCTGGAGGCGGGCGCCGAGGAGGTCAACGACCTCGGTGAGTCCTTCGAGGTCCTGAGCGAGGCCACCGACCTGGTCGCGGTCCGCACCGCGCTCCAGGACGCCGGCATCGACTACGACTCGGCGGACGCCAACTTCGTCCCGACCATGCAGGTCGAGCTCGACGAGGAAGGCGCGCGGAAGATCTTCAAGCTGATCGACGCGCTGGAGGACAGCGACGACGTGCAGAACGTCTTCGCCAACTTCGACGTCTCGGACGAGGTCATGGAGAAGGTCGACGCGGCCTGAGGTTTGATCAGCACGTCGACTGTGCCTTGCGCACGTGCACACACGGACGGGCCGACGGGACACGCTCCCGGCGGCCCGTCCGTGCGTTGTCAGCGCCAGCCGCTACTGTGCTGATCAGTCGAAAGAGTGAGGGGGCGGGACGCGATGCGCGTACTGGGCGTGGACCCGGGGCTGACCCGGTGCGGCGTCGGCGTCGTCGAAGGTGTCGCGGGCCGTCCCCTGAAGATGCTCGGGGTCGGAGTCGTGCGTACGCCGTCGGCTGCCGAGTTGGGGGAGCGTCTGGTGGCCATCGAGCGCGGCGTCGAGGAATGGCTCGACGAGCATCAGCCCCAATTCGTGGCCGTGGAGCGCGTGTTCAGTCAGCACAACGTCCGTACGGTCATGGGTACGGCCCAGGCCAGCGCGGTCGCGATGCTGTGCGCCGCCCGCCGCGGGCTGCCCGTCGCCCTGCATACGCCCAGTGAGGTCAAAGCGGCGGTCACCGGCAACGGCCGGGCCGAGAAGGACCAGGTCGGCGCGATGGTGACCCGGCTGCTGCGGCTGGACGCCCCGCCCAAACCGGCCGACGCCGCCGACGCCCTCGCGCTCGCCATCTGCCACATCTGGCGCGCCCCCGCGGTCAACCGCCTCCAGCAGGCGCACGCCGCGGCCCGCACGCCCCGCATCCCCGTACGGAAGGTCACGCGATGATCGCGTTCGTCAGCGGCCCGGTCGCCGCACTCGCCCCCACCACGGCGGTCATCGAGGTCGGCGGCATCGGCATGGCCGTGCAGTGCACCCCGAACACCCTGTCCACCCTGCGCATGGGCCAGGACGCGAAGCTCGCGACCTCGCTCGTCGTACGGGAGGACTCGCTGACCCTCTACGGCTTCGCCGACGACGACGAGCGGCAGGTCTTCGAGCTGCTCCAGACCGCCAGCGGCGTCGGCCCCCGTCTCGCCCAGGCCATGCTCGCCGTGCACTCGCCGGACGCGCTGCGCCTGGCGGTCTCCACGGGCGACGAGAAGGCACTCACCGCCGTCCCCGGCATCGGCAAGAAGGGCGCCCAGAAGCTGCTCCTTGAACTCAAGGGCCGCCTCGGCGAGCCGCTCGGCGCCGGCGGCCACGTCGGCGCCCAGCGCGTCGCTTCGGGGCCCGCACCGTGGGGCGAGCAGCTGCAGGCCGCGCTCATCGGCCTCGGGTACGCGTCGCGCGAGGCCGAGGACGCGGTAGCGGCGGTGGCCCCGCAGGCCGAGGCGGCCCTGGCCGGGGGCGGCCAGCCGCCGGTGCCGCAATTGCTGCGCGCCGCGCTCCAGACCCTCAACCGCGCCCGCTGATTCGAGAGATCCGTACATGAACTGGGACGAGACCGGACCCGACACCGACCAGCGGCTGGTCGACTCCGGCGCCGACGGCGAGGACCAGGCCGTCGACGCCGCGCTGCGCCCCAAGGACCTCGACGAGTTCGTGGGCCAGGAGAAGGTCCGCGAGCAGCTCGACCTGGTCCTGAAGGCGGCCCGCGCGCGCGGCGCCACCGCCGACCACGTGCTGCTGTCCGGTGCCCCCGGGCTCGGCAAGACCACCCTCTCGATGATCATCGCGGCCGAGATGAACGCCCCGATCCGCATCACCTCGGGCCCCGCCATCCAGCACGCCGGCGACCTCGCCGCGATCCTCTCCTCCCTCCAGGAGGGCGAGGTCCTCTTCCTCGACGAGATCCACCGGATGTCCCGCCCGGCCGAAGAGATGCTCTACATGGCCATGGAGGACTTCCGCGTCGACGTGATCGTCGGCAAGGGCCCCGGCGCCACCGCCATCCCGCTGGAACTGCCGCCCTTCACCCTGGTCGGCGCCACCACCAGGGCCGGTCTGCTGCCGCCCCCCCTGCGCGACCGCTTCGGCTTCACCGGCCACATGGAGTTCTACGAGCCCGCCGAGCTGGAGCGGGTCATCCACCGCTCCGCGCGCCTCCTCGACCTGGAGATAGACGTGGAGGGCGCCGCGGAGATCGCCGGACGCTCCCGCGGTACGCCCCGCATCGCCAACCGTCTGCTGCGCCGCGTCCGTGACTACGCCCAGGTCAAGGCCGACGGCGTCATCAACCGCGAGATCGCCGCCGCGGCCCTCAAGGTGTACGAGGTCGACGCCCGCGGCCTCGACCGCCTCGACCGGGCGGTGCTGGGGGCACTGCTCAAGCTGTTCGGCGGCGGACCGGTGGGTCTGTCCACGCTCGCGGTGGCCGTGGGAGAGGAGCGGGAGACGGTCGAAGAGGTGGCCGAGCCGTTCCTCGTACGGGAAGGCCTGCTGGCCCGTACGCCGAGGGGCCGGGTGGCCACGCCCGCCGCCTGGGCACACCTCGGCCTCGTACCGCCGCGGCAGGGTAACGGAGGAAGCGGACAACAGGGTCTATTCGGGACGTGACGGACGTGACGGCGCGGAGGGTCGCCCTGTCAGGAACCACGGTGCGATGCTGGGCGTTGTTCCATTGATGCGGACTCGCTTAGACTCCGCCGATGCCGTCCTTCCAGGGTCGGCGTGCCCACCCCCGTAGATCAGGCCGCCTCCCAGCGCGGTCGTGCGAAGGAATTTCGTCCCGTGGATATCTTGACCTTCCTCCCCTTCATCGTGCTCATCGGGGCCATGTTCCTGATGACCCGGTCCGCCAAGAAGAAGCAGCAGGCGGCTGCGCAGATGCGCAACGAAATGCAGCCCGGCACCGGCATCCGGACGATCGGGGGCATGTACGCCACCGTCAAGGAAGTCCACGACGACACGATCCTCCTCGAGGTCGCGCCCGGCGTGCACGCCGTCTACGCCAAGAACTCCGTCGGTGCCGTCCTCGACGACGAGGAGTACAACCGCATCGTCCACGGCGAGAGTGCCGGCCTTGAGGTCGACGCTCCGGTCGTTCCCGACGACGCCTCGTCGCTGACGGACACGGACACGGACTCCGACGTGGACGACGCCGCCCGCATCGACCTCGGCAAGAAGCCCGAGGCTGACAAGGCCGACGACGTCACCGCCGCGGCCGGCGACGAGTCGAAGGACAAGAAGACCGACGGCGAGAGCGACGCGAAGTAGTCACGTAGGGGGACCGCGGCGCGCCCACCGGCGTACCCCGGTCCCCGGATCGTGTCGACTTCCGCGGGGCTGGGCCCCACATACTTCGTGGCCGCCTTGGCGCTCACCCGGCGCGGGGGCGGTTGGACAGGGAGAAACGAGAAGGTGGCAGCACCGAAGAAGGGCCGCAGGCCCGCGGGGGCTCCGGGCAGGCCAGGGCGCGCCCTGGCTCTGATCGTGATCGCCATGGTCGCGCTCACCAGCGGGATGTTCGCGGCCGGTGAGCTCACGCCGCGTCTGGGCATCGATCTCGCCGGCGGCACGAGCATCACGCTCAAGGCCGAGCCGGAGCCGGGCAAGCCGAACGCCATCAACAAGACCAACATGGACACCGCGGTCGGCATCATCGACCGCCGTGTCAACGGTCTGGGCGTTTCTGAGGCTGAGGTTCAGACTCAGGGCGAAGAGAACATCATCGTCAACATCCCCAAGGGGACGAACGAGAAGCAGGCCCGGGAGCAGGTCGGCACCACCGCTCAGCTCTACTTCCGGCCGGTAGTCACGTACACCACCGGTACCCCGACGCCCGACGCCACGCCCTCCCCGAAGGCCTCGACGAGCGGCAAGGACGGCAAGGACGACAAGTCCACGCCGACCGCGACGCCGTCGGCCAGTGCCACCACCCAGGGCCGCGCCGTGACGGACGGGCTCAAGAAGGCCCCGACGCCGACTCCCACGGGCAGCGCTTCCAAGAGTCCGGACCAGACCGGGAAGCCGTCGGCCACGCCGTCGGCCGATCCCGCGACCTCCGCGCTGGAGAAGAAGTTCGCGGCTCTGGACTGCACCAAGAAGACCGACCGTGTCCAGGCCAACCGGGGCGTCAAGCCCGAGGACCCGATGGTCGCCTGCGGCAAGAACAACGCGGGTGAGTGGGAGAAGTACATCCTGGGCCCGGCCGAGGTCAACGGCAAGGATGTCGACGACGCCAGCGCCACCCTGGACACCCAGCGCGGTGGCGGCTGGAAAGTGAACATGGAGTTCACCGACGCCGGCTCCAAGAAGTTCCAGGAGATCACCAGCAAGCTGTCGCAGCAGCAGCCCCCGCAGAACCAGTTCGCCATCGTCCTCGACGGCGAGGTCGTCTCGGCCCCGTCCGTCAACGAGACGCTGAGCGCCAACGCCGAGATCTCCGGCAGCTTCACCCAGGAGTCGGCCCAGGACCTGGCCAACATCCTTTCGTACGGCGCGCTGCCGCTCACCTTCAGCGAGGAGACCGTCACCACGGTCACCTCCGCGCTCGGTGGCGAGCAGCTCAAGGCCGGCCTGATCGCCGGTGCGATCGGTCTCGCGCTGGTCGTCATCTACCTGCTCGCGTACTACCGCGGCCTGGCGTTCGTCGCCATCGTCAGCCTCATCGTCTCGGCGATCCTGACGTACACGATCATGACGCTGCTCGGCCCGGGCATCGGCTTCGCGCTGAACCTCCCCGCGGTGTGTGGTGCGATCGTTGCCATCGGCATCACCGCGGACTCGTTCATCGTGTACTTCGAACGCATCCGTGACGAGATCCGCGAAGGCCGTACGCTCAAGCCCGCCGTGGAGCGTGCCTGGCCGCGTGCCCGGCGCACGATCCTGGTCTCCGACTTCGTGTCGTTCCTCGCCGCCGCGGTGCTGTTCGTCGTGACCGTCGGCAAGGTGCAGGGCTTCGCGTTCACGCTCGGCCTGACCACCCTGCTCGACGTCGTCGTGGTGTTCCTCTTCACCAAGCCGCTGATGACGCTGCTGGCACGTACGAAGTTCTTCGGCCAGGGCCACCCGTGGTCCGGCCTGGACCCCAAGCGGCTCGGCGTACAGCCCCCGCTGCGCCGTACCCGTCGCGTCTCCGCCCCCATCGACCCGAAGGAGGCCTGAGATGTCCCGACTTGGAAGCCTCGGCGCCCGCCTCTACCGCGGTGAGGTCGGTTACGACTTCGTCGGCAAGCGGAAGATCTGGTACGGCCTTTCGATCCTGATCACCATCACGGCCATCGTCGGCCTGGCGGTGCGTGGTCTGGTCATGGGCATCGAGTTCGAGGGCGGCGCCGTCTTCACGACGGACAAGACGAATGTCTCCGTCGCCCAGGTACAGGAAGAAGCCGAGAAGGCGTCCGGGCACGAGGCGATCGTCCAGGAGCTCGGCAACGGCGGCATGCGTGTCCAGATCAGTGGTCTGGACACCGACACCGCCAACCCGGTCAAGGACGAGCTCGCGAAGGACCTCGGCGTCGCGCCGGACGACATCACCTCCGAGTTGGTCGGTCCCAGCTGGGGTGAGCAGATCGCCAACAAGGCCTGGACCGGCCTCGCGATCTTCATGGTCCTGGTGGTCGTCTACCTCGCCATCGCCTTCGAATGGCGCATGGCCGTGGCCGCCCTCATCGCCCTGATCCACGACCTCACGATCACCGTCGGTGTGTACGCACTGGTCGGCTTCGAGGTCACACCGGGCACCGTGATCGGTCTGCTGACGATCCTTGGTTACTCCCTCTACGACACCGTCGTCGTCTTCGACGGTCTCAAGGAGGGGTCGAAGGACATCACGAAGCAGACGCGCTGGACGTACAGCGAGATCGCCAACCGCAGCCTCAACGGCACGCTGGTGCGTTCCATCAACACCACGGTCGTCGCGCTGCTCCCGGTGGCGGGCCTGCTGTTCATCGGTGGCGGTGTGCTGGGCGCGGGCATGCTCAACGACATCTCGCTGTCGCTCTTCGTCGGCCTGGCCGCCGGTGCGTACTCGTCGATCTTCATCGCCACTCCGCTCGTCGCCGACCTGAAGGAACGCGACCCGCAGATGAAGGCCCTGAAGAAGCGCGTGCTCGCCAAGCGTGCGGCCGCGATGGCCAAGGGCGAGTGGCCGGACGCCGACGGCTCCGTCGGCTCCGACGAGCCGCAGGACGACGCGGGGAACGACACGGCGCCCGCCGGGGCGGTCGTCGGCCGGCCCCGTGGCGGCAGCGGTGGCCGCGGCAGGCCTTCGGGCAAGCGGCGATGACGACAACCACGCAGGAACTCCTGCTCAGCCGCATCCGTGACGTACCGGACTATCCGAAGCCCGGTGTGATGTTCAAGGACATCACCCCGCTGCTCGCGGACCCGGTGGCGTTCACGGCGCTGACCGACGCCCTCGCGGAGCTGTGCTTACGCCACGGCGCCACGAAGATCGTCGGTCTGGAGGCGCGCGGCTTCATCCTGGCCGCGCCCGTCGCGGTCCGCGCCGGCCTCGGCTTCATCCCCGTACGCAAGGCGGGGAAGCTGCCGGGTGCGACGCTTTCGCAGGCGTACGAGCTGGAGTACGGCACCGCGGAGATCGAGATCCACGCCGAGGACCTGGCCGACGGTGACCGTGTCATCGTCATCGACGACGTCCTCGCCACCGGCGGCACCGCCGAGGCCTCGCTGGAGCTCATCCGGCGGGCCGGAGCCCAGGTCGCCGGGGTCGCGGTGCTCATGGAGCTCGGATTCCTCGGCGGTCGCAGCCGCCTGGAACCGGCGCTGCGGGGTGCTCCGCTGGATGCCCTGATCACGGTCTGACGTGGTCTGACCAGCACGGCTGTACGTGAGAGGCGGGGCCCGGAGGAATTCCGGGCCCCGCCTTTCGCGTTGGCTCATGTAACAGGCCCGGGGGGAATCAGAAGCCAGGCATCGCTACCATGGGCTTTCCGGGCCTGACCGGGGGACCCGGACCCGCACGAGGAGCGCTCTTGCCAGACGAGGCCCAGCCACTCTCCCCCAGCTCCCGTCCGGGGGACGCCGCAGCCGCGCAGCCCGACCAGCGGCAGCAGGCCGCCAAGGCCGCGGCGAGCCCGGCCACGCCCGCGGCCAGCCCGCCGGCTCCGCCCGCGAAGAGCGGCATCCCCGCGAGCGGCCCACCGGCCACCAAGAGCGCCGCCCCCGACAAGAACCCCGCGCCCACCGGCAAGCCGAAGACCGCCCCCGAGCGGGCCGGCAGCGCCGCCACGGGCTCGACGCCGCCCGCCGTTTCCGCGCCCAAGCCGGTCCAGGGCTCCACCCCGCGCACCACCGGCGGCTCTTCCAACCGCGTACGGGCCCGGCTCGCCCGGCTGGGCGTACAGCGCTCCAGCCCGTACAACCCGGTCCTCGAACCGCTGTTGCGGGCCGTGCGCAGCAACGACCCCAAGATCGAGACGTCGACGCTGCGCCAGATCGAGCGCGCGTACCAGGTCGCCGAGCGCTGGCACCGGGGCCAGAAGCGCAAGAGCGGCGACCCGTACATCACCCACCCCCTCGCCGTGACGACGATCCTCGCCGAGCTGGGCATGGACCCGGCCACCCTGATGGCGGGGCTGCTGCACGACACCGTCGAGGACACCGAGTACGGCCTGGACACCCTGCGCCGCGACTTCGGCGACCAGGTCGCCCTCCTGGTCGACGGCGTCACCAAGCTCGACAAGGTCAAGTTCGGCGAGGCCGCGCAGGCCGAGACCGTACGCAAGATGGTCGTCGCCATGGCCAAGGACCCGCGCGTCCTGGTCATCAAGCTCGCCGACCGACTGCACAACATGCGCACCATGCGCTATCTCAAGCGGGAGAAGCAGGAGAAGAAGGCCCGCGAGACGCTTGAGATCTACGCGCCCCTGGCTCACCGCCTGGGCATGAACACCATCAAGTGGGAGCTGGAGGACCTCGCCTTCGCGATCCTCTACCCCAAGATGTACGACGAGATCGTGCGGCTCGTCGCCGAGCGCGCGCCCAAGCGCGACGAATACCTGGCCATAGTGACCGACGAGGTCCAGTCCGACCTGCGCGCCGCCCGCATCAAGGCCACCGTCACCGGACGGCCGAAGCACTACTACAGCGTCTACCAGAAGATGATCGTCCGCGGCCGTGACTTCGCGGAGATCTACGACCTGGTGGGCATTCGTGTACTTGTCGACACGGTTCGTGACTGTTACGCGGCCCTCGGCACCGTCCACGCGCGATGGAACCCGGTCCCCGGCCGGTTCAAGGACTACATCGCGATGCCGAAGTTCAACATGTACCAGTCGCTGCACACGACGGTCATCGGCCCCAGCGGCAAGCCGGTCGAACTCCAGATCCGTACGTTCGACATGCACCGCCGCGCCGAATACGGCATCGCCGCCCACTGGAAGTACAAGCAGGAAGCCGTCGCCGGCGCCTCCAAGGTGCGTACCGACATCCCCAAGCACACCGGGCGCGGCCAGGACACCGTCAACGACATGGCGTGGCTTCGGCAGCTCCTGGACTGGCAGAAGGAGACCGAGGACCCCAGCGAGTTCCTGGAGTCCCTGCGCTTCGACCTCTCCCGCAACGAGGTCTTCGTCTTCACGCCGAAGGGCGACGTCATAGCGCTGCCGGCCGGTGCGACCCCCGTCGACTTCGCGTACGCCGTCCACACCGAGGTCGGCCACCGGACGATAGGAGCGCGGGTCAACGGGCGGCTCGTACCGCTCGAATCGACCCTCGACAACGGCGACCTGGTGGAGGTCTTCACCTCCAAGGCGGCCGGCGCGGGCCCGTCCCGCGACTGGCTCGGCTTCGTCAAGTCGCCGCGCGCCCGCAACAAGATCCGCGCCTGGTTCTCCAAGGAGCGCCGCGACGAGGCCATAGAGCAGGGCAAGGACGCCATCGCGCGGGCCATGCGCAAGCAGAACCTGCCGATCCAGCGCATCCTCACCGGCGACTCCCTCGTCACGCTCGCGCACGAGATGCGCTACAGCGACATCTCCTCGCTGTACGCCGCGATCGGCGAGGGTCACGTCACGGCCCAGAGCATCGTCCAGAAGCTGGTGCAGGCGCTCGGCGGCGAAGAGGCCGCCACCGAAGACATCGCCGAGAGCGCGCCGCCCTCGCGCGGCCGCGGCAAACGCCGCTCGAACACCGACCCGGGCGTCGTGGTCAAGGGCGTCGACGACGTGTGGGTCAAGCTGGCCCGCTGCTGTACGCCCGTGCCCGGCGACCCGATCATCGGGTTCGTCACGCGCGGCAGCGGCGTATCGGTGCACCGCGCCGACTGCGTCAACATCGACTCGCTGTCGAAGGAGCCGGAGCGCATCCTCGACGTCGAGTGGGCCCCGACCCAGTCCTCGGTCTTCCTGGTCGCCATCCAGGTCGAGGCGCTGGACCGGTCCCGGCTGCTGTCCGACGTCACCCGCGTCCTGTCCGACCAGCACGTCAACATCCTGTCCGCCGCCGTCCAGACGTCCCGCGACCGGGTGGCCACGTCACGCTTCACGTTCGAGATGGGCGACCCCAAGCACCTGGGACACGTCCTGAAGGCGGTGCGCGGCGTGGAGGGCGTGTACGACGTCTACCGCGTCACCTCGGCCCGCCGGCCGTGACGCTGTACACACGAGGGGCCCCCGGTACGAATTCCGCACCGGGGGCCCTCGTCTTGGGACATCAGCCATCAATTGAGCAACTCCCACGGCGAGCAACCACCTCCGCGAGAGCGGCGGCGGCTTAGCCGCAAAGGGGTGTCAGCCGCCGAACTCCTGCAGGCCCTTCAGCGCCTGGTCCAGCAGCGCCTGCCGGCCTTCCAGCTCGCGCGCGAGCTTGTCCGCCTTGGCGTTGTTGCCCGCCGCGCGTGCCGTGTCGATCTGCGAGCGCAGCTTGTCGACCGCGTCCTGGAGCTGGCCCGTCAGACCCGCGGCGCGGGCGCGCGCCTCAGGGTTCGTACGGCGCCACTCGTTCTCCTCGGTCTCCTGGAGCGCCTTCTCCACCGCGTGCATCCGGCCCTCGACCTTCGGGCGGGCGTCGCGCGGCACGTGGCCGATGGCCTCCCAGCGCTCGTTGAGGGAACGGAACGCGGCCCTGGCCGCCTTCAGGTCCTTCACCGGCACCAGCTTCTCGGCCTCGGCCGCGAGCTCCTCCTTGAGCTTGAGGTTCTCGGACTGCTCCGCGTCCCGCTCCGCGAAGACCGCGCTGCGCGCCGCGAAGAAGACGTCCTGGGCGCCCCGGAAGCGGTTCCACAGGTCTTCCTCGGCCTCGCGCTGGGCGCGGCCGGCGGCCTTCCACTCGGTCATCAGGTCGCGGTAGCGGGCAGCCGTCGCGGCCCAGTCGGTGGAGCCCGAAAGGCTCTCCGCCTCCGCGACCAGCTTCTCCTTTGCTTTGCGAGCCTCCTCTCGCTGAGCGTCCAGCGAGGCGAAGTGAGCCTTGCGCCGCTTGGAGAACGCCGAGCGGGCGTGCGAGAAGCGGTGCCACAGCTCGTCGTCGGACTTCCGGTCGAGCCGCGGCAGGCCCTTCCAGATGTCCACGAGCGCCCGCAGCCGCTCACCGGCCGACCGCCACTGCTCGCTCTGGGCGAGTTCCTCGGCCTCGACGACCAGCGCCTCCTTGGCGTGCTTCGCCTCGTCGGTCTGCTTCGCCTTCTCGGCCTTGCGCTCCTCGCGGCGCGCCTCGACGGTCGCGACCAGCGCGTCCAGCCGCTTGCTCAGCGCGTCGAGGTCACCGACAGCGTGGTGCTCGTCGACCTGCTGTCGCAGATGGCCGATCGCCACCTGGGCGTCCTTGGCCGACAGGTCGGTGGTCTTCACCCGCCGCTCGAGGAGGCCGATCTCGACAACCAGGCCCTCGTACTTGCGCTCGAAGTAGGCCAGGGCCTCCTCGGGAGAGCCCGCCTGCCAGGATCCGACGACCTTCTCGCCATCGGCCGTACGCACGTACACGGTGCCGGTCTCGTCGACACGGCCCCACGGGTCGCTGCTCACAGCGCCTCCTCCACATGACGCCTGCGAGGGGCTGTTCGCCCCTGGGCATCGTCCACAGTTTCTTTCGCGGGGCCACAGACGCCCTGCACACCGCCAACATAGGCGAACGGCAGGGCGGCTGTCCGCATCCCGCACTTCCGGATTTACTTGGTGACGGTCGCCTTGTCGATGACGACGGTGGCATTCGGCGCCCCGTCGCCCCGACCGGTCGCCTCACCCGCATCAGCGATCTTCTTCAACACGTCCTGACCACCCTTGATGGTTCCGAACGGTGTGTAGTTGGGCGGCAACTTGCTGTCCTGGTAGACGAGGAAGAACTGGCTGCCGCCGGTCCCCGGACCCGCGTTCGCCATCGCGACCGTGCCCGCCGGGTAGACGCCGCCCTTGAGCTTCGGGTCCTTCAGGTTCTCGTCCGGCAGCTTGTAGCCGGGCGTACCCGAGCCCTGTGCGGTCGGGTCGCCGCACTGCAGGACGTAGATGCCGCTGGTCGTCAGCCGGTGGCACTTCGTGTGGTCGAAGTAGCCCTTGGAAGCGAGGAAGTTGAAGGAGTTCACCGTGCGCGGGGCCTTCGCCGCGTCCAGGCCGAGCGTGATGTCACCGCACGTCGTCTGCAGCTTCATCGTGTACGACGCGGACTTGTCGATGGAGAGCGCGGGCTCCTTCTTGTACGACAGCTTCTTGACCGATCCCGCGGCGGGCTTGGCACAGGGGTCGGTGGCAGCTTTGCTGTCTTTCTTGTCGTCCCCGCCGCTCAGCGCACCCGTCGCGTACGCCGTCGCTCCCGCCGCGAGCACCACGGCGAGCGTCGAGGCGATCACGGTGTTGCGGCGGCGCGCCTTGCGCCGGGCCTCGGCGCGGCGCTGCTGCTGGCGTTCGAACTTTTCCCGGGCGAGCTGCCGCCGCCGCTGATCGCTGCTGACCACCGGTGTTCTCCTCGTACGTCTCGTCTGTCACTGCTGTCCGGCCGAGCCGAGCTTGCCCGTACCGTATATGGGTTCGCTGTGGGTTGAGCGGCGCCGGTAGGCTCTGACCTGTTGCGAATCAATCCAGCAACCTCCCGCCGGACGACATATTGAGGACGATCGTGCTTATTGCCGGGTTCCCCGCCGGGGCCTGGGGGACCAACTGTTACCTGGTCGCCCCCGCCGCAGGCGAGGAGTGCGTGATCATCGACCCGGGCCACCAGGCCACCGCGGGCGTCGAGGAAACGCTCGCGAAGCATCGCCTGAAGCCCGTCGCGGTCGTTCTCACCCACGGCCACATCGACCACGTCGCCTCGGTCGTCCCGGTGTGCGGAGCGCACGACGTACCGGCGTGGATCCACCCCGCCGACCGGTACATGATGAGCGACCCCGAGAAGGCGCTCGGCCGCTCGATCGGCATGCCGCTGATGGGCGAGCTGACCGTGGGCGAGCCGGACGACGTCAAGGAGCTGACCGATGGCGCGGAGCTGAAGCTGGCGGGTCTCGAATTCACCGTCTCGCACGCGCCCGGCCATACGAAGGGGTCGGTGACCTTCAGGATGCCCGAGCAGGCCGACATCCCGTCGGTCTTCTTCTCGGGCGACCTGCTGTTCGCCGGCTCCGTCGGACGCACCGACCTGCCCGGCGGCGACCACGCCGAGCTGCTCGAGTCGCTGGCCCGCGTGTGCCTGCCGCTCGACGACTCGACCGTGGTGCTGTCCGGCCACGGCTCCCAGACGACCATCGGCCGCGAGCGCGCCACCAACCCGTATCTGAACGGTCTGGCCGCTGCTCCCCGACGAGGAATGTGACGAGACAAGTCCCATGAGCACCTTCAAGGCCCCCAAGGGCACGTACGACCTGATCCCGCCGGACTCCGCGAAGTTCCTGGCGGTGCGCGAGGCCATCTCCGCGCCGCTGCGGAACTCCGGCTACGGCTACATCGAGACGCCGGGCTTCGAGGACGTCGCCCTCTTCTCGCGCGGTGTCGGTGAGTCCACCGACATCGTGTCCAAGGAGATGTACGCCTTCGAGACCAAGGGCGGCGACAAGCTCGCGCTGCGTCCCGAAGGCACCGCGTCCGTGCTGCGCGCGGCCCTCGAAGCCAACCTGCACAAGAGCGGCAACCTCCCGGTCAAGCTCTGGTACTCCGGCTCGTACTACCGCTACGAGCGCCCGCAGAAGGGCCGCTACCGCCACTTCTCGCAGGTCGGCGCCGAGGCGATCGGCGCGGAGGACCCGGCGCTGGACGCCGAGCTGATCATCCTGGCCGACCAGGCGTACCGCTCGCTGGGCCTCTCGCAGTTCCGCATCCTGCTGAACTCGCTGGGCGACAATGAGTGCCGGCCCGTCTACCGGGAGGCGCTCCAGGGCTTCCTGCGCGATCTCGAACTGGACGAGGACACCCGCCGTCGCATCGAGATCAACCCGCTGCGGGTGCTGGACGACAAGCGCGACGACGTACAGAAGCAGCTGGTCGGCGCGCCGATGCTGCGCGACTACCTGTGCGACGCGTGCAAGGCGTACCACGAGCAGGTGCGCGAGCTGCTGAACGCGGCGGGCGTCGCCTATGAGGACGACGAGAAGCTGGTGCGCGGTCTCGACTACTACACCCGTACCACCTTCGAGTTCGTCCACGACGGGCTCGGCTCGCAGTCCGCGGTGGGTGGCGGCGGGCGCTACGACGGCTTGTCCGAGATGATCGGCGGCCCCGCGCTGCCGTCCGTCGGCTGGGCGCTCGGCGTGGACCGCACTGTCCTCGCCCTGGAGGCGGAGGGCGTCGAGCTCGACCTGCCGGCCACGACCAGCGTGTACGCGGTGCCGCTGGGCGAGGAGGCGCGCCGCGTTCTGTTCGGTACGGTCACCGAGCTGCGCAGGGCTGGTGTCGCGGCGGACTTCGCTTACGGCGGCAAGGGCCTCAAGGGCGCGATGAAGAACGCCAATCGCTCGGGCGCGCGGTACACGATCGTCGCCGGCGAGCGGGATCTGGCGGACGGCCAGGTCCAGCTGAAGGACATGGAGACCGGCGAGCAGGTGCCGGTGGCCCTGGACGCGATCACCGCTGAAATCCAGCGCCGCCTGTCCTGAGTACCGCACGGGACACGGGCCCGGCCGTCCACCAGGGCGGCCGGGCCCTGCCGTTCGCCCGTACCGTCAGCTGAAGCGGTAGCAGAGCAGGGCAATACGTCTCCTGGGCGGTGGCGGGCACGGACAGGCGTGGGGGTCAACATGGTGCGCGCGGATTCGTCCTGCCGGGCCATGCCGGTTCCGGACAGACCCGTACGGTCCTCCTGCGCCAAGCCGGCCCCCAGGATCGTTACTTCCCGCCGGTCACAGCCCTGCCGGAGCCAAACCGGCGGGACGTATGTGCGTACGTCCTTATGTTTATCGAACGGTGGCCACGAGCGGCGGTGCGGCAGAATGACTCTGTCCGGCAGCCCACTCAGCGACGGAACGGCGATATGACGACTGCATCGGTAGACGACCGCACCTCCAACGGTGCGCAGGAAGGCCCGACGGGCACGACCGGCAGCGGCCGCCCCTTCGCCCTGCTGCTGGTGATCACGGGTCTGGCCGGGCTGCTGGCCTCCTGGGTCATCACGATCGACAAGATCAAGCTCCTCGAGGACCCGAACTTCACTCCGGGCTGCAGCCTCAACCCTGTTGTCGCGTGCGGCAACATCATGAAGAGCGAGCAGGCCGAGGCCTTCGGATTCCCCAATCCGATGCTCGGCCTCGTCACTTACTCGATGGTCGTCGCCATCGGCGTGGGTCTGCTGGCCGGGGCGCGCTACCGCCGCTGGTTCTGGCTCGGGCTGAACGCGGGAACCCTCTTCGGCGTCGGCTTCTGCACCTGGCTCCAGTACCAGTCGCTGTACAACATCAACTCGCTGTGCCTGTGGTGCGCTCTGGCCTGGGTCGCCACCATCGTGATGTTCTGCTACGTCACCACGCACAACATCAAGCACCGGATCCTCCCGGCCCCCCGCGGCCTGCGCAGCGCCCTGATGGAGTTCCACTGGGTGCCGCCGGTCATGTGGATCGGGATCATCGGCATGCTGATCCTGACCCGCTGGTGGGACTTCTGGACCAGCTGAGCCGCCTTCGCTCTCGCGGCGTTGTCAGTGGGCTGACATAGGCTTCATGCGTGGAGCCAGACCTGTTCACCGCAGCCGCGGAAGACCGCCAGCTCAAGGATCCGTCCAGCAGCCCTTTGGCCGTACGGATGCGTCCGCGCATCCTCGACGAGGTCGTCGGCCAGCAGCATCTGCTGAAGCCGGGAGCCCCGCTGCGCAGGCTGGTGGAGGAGGGCGGCGGCGGTCCCGCCGGGCCATCCTCAGTGATCCTCTGGGGGCCGCCCGGCATCGGAAAGACGACTCTGGCGTACGTCGTCAGCCTGGCCACCCAGAAGCGCTTCGTGGAACTCTCCGCGATCACCGCCGGAGTGAAGGAAGTCCGGGCCGTCATCGACGGCGCCCGCCGCGCCTCCGGGGGCTACGGCAAGGAGACCGTCCTCTTCCTCGACGAGATCCACCGCTTCAGCAAGGCCCAGCAGGACTCGCTGCTCCCCGCCGTCGAGAACCGCTGGGTCACGCTCATCGCGGCGACCACCGAGAACCCGTACTTCTCGATCATCTCGCCCCTCCTCTCCCGCTCCCTCCTGCTCACGCTGGAATCGCTGACCGACGACGATCTGCGCGCCCTGGTGCACCGCGCCCTCACCGAGGAGCGCGGTCTCGGCGGCGCGGTCACGCTCTGCGGTGATGCCGAGGCTCATCTGCTGCGCATCGCGGGCGGCGACGCCCGGCGCGCGCTCACCGCGCTCGAAGCGGCGGCGGGCGCCGCCATCTCCAAGGGCGAGAAGGAAATCACGCTCGAAACGGTCGAGGAGGCGGTCGACCGCGCTGCGGTGAAGTACGACCGTGACGGCGACCAGCACTACGACGTGGCGAGCGCCCTCATCAAGTCCATCCGCGGCTCCGACGTCGATGCGGCGCTGCACTATCTGGCCCGCATGATCGAGGCGGGGGAGGACCCCCGGTTCATCGCCCGGCGCCTGATGATCTCGGCGAGCGAGGACATCGGCCTCGCCGATCCGACCGCGCTGCCGACGGCCGTCGCCGCTGCCCAGGCCGTCGCCATGATCGGCTTCCCGGAGGCCGCCCTCACCCTCAGCCACGCGACGATCGCGCTGGCGCTCGCGCCGAAGTCCAACGCCGCGACGAACGCGATCTTCGCCGCCCAGGCCGACGTACGGAAGGGAATGGCCGGCCCGGTCCCCGCGCACCTGCGCGACGGGCACTACAAGGGCGCGGCCAAGCTCGGCCACGCGCAGGGCTATGTGTATCCGCACGACGTGCCCGGCGCGATCGCCGCCCAGCAGTACGCCCCGGACGCCGTGCAGGGCCGCCATTACTACGAACCCACGCGCTACGGAGCGGAAGCGCGTTACGCCGACGTCGTCGAGAAGGTGCGCGGCCGGCTGCGCGGCGACGGTCAGTCCGAAACGCGCCCTTGACGCCCGGCCGCTTCACTGCGAAGCGGCCGCCTCGAAAAGCTGGTGCATGGCGCGGCGCAGTCCGATGATGTCGCGCACCGGTTCGCGGAAGTCGAACCGCGCGTCGAAGACCCGTCCGCCGGCGCCGCCGCTGAAGCGCACCCGCAGCCCGAACCGGTCCACCGCCAGCGGCACCGCGCTCGTCCCGGCGGCCCGGTCGCCCACCAGACCGCACAGCTGCCGCACCTGGTCGCTGTGCGCCGCGTGCAGATGCTGGAGCAGTTCGGCCTCGTGCTCGACGAGCGGATCGGCGGCAGCCGCCACGAACCCCTCCGGGTCGACCATCCCCGTCCCCCACAGGTCGTCCACGCGGGCCTCGCCGACCTCCAGCCGCAGCAGCATGCGCCCCGGCTCCGCCACTCCGCGTACGCAGGTGAGCCAGCCGGAGACCCAGGCGCGGCCCCGGATACGGTTGGGGACCGAGACCGGTGCGACATCGGTGATCTCCAGCACCACGCGCAGCTCGTCGTCCTGTGCGTGCGTGGCGGCCCGTACGGCCGGTGAATCCGCGGGGTAGACCAGCAGCACTTCACCGTCGGGCCCTACGCTCCGCTCCTCGGGCACCAGCTGGTCAGGACGGGCCACGACAGGGCCCGGGAGAAGCAGTACCGCGGACGAGGTACTCTGTACGAGAGTTCGTGTGCGCTCGGCTGCTGACGGCATCCGCGCGATTTCAAGTCCGCTGGGACGCGGCTGACCACGATCTGATCGGACCTCCGTCGCGTCGACACTCTGATTGTCGGCCTTCTTTGTGTTGTCCGTGACGTGACTGGTGTTCCCCGGGCGAGACATGCGATCTCCTTGAGTAAGGTGAGCCTAACCTAACCTACAACGGAGGTCTGGAGAACGTGCCTAACCAGTCGCGTCCCAAGGTCAAGAAGTCCCGTGCGCTCGGCATTGCGCTGACGCCGAAGGCTGTCAAGTACTTCGAGGCCCGCCCCTACCCGCCGGGCGAGCACGGCCGTGGACGCAAGCAGAACTCGGACTACAAGGTCCGTCTGCTCGAGAAGCAGCGTCTGCGCGCCCAGTACGACATCAGCGAGAAGCAGATGGCCCGCGCCTACGACCGCGCCAAGAAGGCCGAAGGCAAGACCGGCGAGGCCCTGGTCATCGAGCTCGAGCGCCGCCTCGACGCCCTCATTCTTCGTTCGGGCATCGCCCGCACGATCTACCAGGCCCGTCAGATGGTCGTTCACGGCCACATCGAGGTCAACGGTGGCAAGGTCGACAAGCCGTCGTTCCGTGTCCGTCCCGACGACGTCGTGATGGTCCGCGAGCGCAGCCGCGAGAAGCACCCCTTCCAGGTTGCTCGCGAGGGTGGCTACGACACCGACGGTGAGACGCCGCGCTACCTCCAGGTGAACCTGAAGGCCCTGGCCTTCCGCCTGGACCGCGACCCGAACCGCAAGGAAATCCCGGTCATCTGCGACGAGCAGCTCGTCGTCGAGTACTACGCCCGCTGATCCAGCGGCTGTAGTCGGGCAATTGCCTCAGCCCGTCGTCTCCTCGTTCCGTACGGAACGGGAGGCGGCGGGCTCTCGCGTGTGCGGGGCACTGTTCCTGGCTGCCGGCGCCGCGACGCGCGGCAGCGGCGGGGCAGGCACCGGACGGGGCGGCCCTTCGATCGCCCTCGCCACCGCCGCGTCCAGACCCAGCGAGGCGCCCTCGCACCGGAACGTCTCGTACCGGCCGTCGCCGAGCCGCTCGCGCGCCTTCTCCTCGCACAACGCGTGCGGAGCGTTGTAGTACGCCGAACCGAACAGCGGCAGTCCCACCGACGGCCAGATCCGCTCGGCCGCCCCCTGAAGCACGGCCGCCTCCGCCGGATCGCCGGCGTCGAGGGTGACCAGCGCCAGCAGCTCCAGGGCGAGCACCGCGCCGAGCAGATCGTTGAAGGCGTGGTCGATGGCGAGGCACTCCACCAGCAGCTCCCTCGCCCGGTCCGGGCGGCCGTCCGTACGCTCCGCATAGGCGCGGACGTACAGCGCGTACGCGAGAGCCCAGCGCTCCCCGTGGTCCTCACAGACCTCGCTGACCTCCTCGCAGATCGCGACGGCCTGCGCCAGATCCCCGCGGAACGCCACCGCCATCGCCAGTTCGACCTGCCCCATCAGCACATTGCTGTTGAGCTCGCCGATCTCCTCGTACCGCGCGAGCGCCTCCCGCAGCAGCTCCTCCGCGCGCGGCATGTCGTCGGTGACCAGCGCCAGGCAGCCGGACCGGTGCACCGCGTACGCCGCCGCGAGGGCGTTCGCGCTGAGCTCGGCGCCCTCCCGGCACTCCTGAAGGGCGGCGAGCGCCCCGATCGCGTCGCCCTGGAGCACGGCCACATAGCCGAGCACCCACAGCGCCTTCAGCCGGTGCGCCTCGTGCTCGCCCTCTGCCTCCAGCGCGTGGTCCAGCCAGTGCCGCCCCTCCGACAGGCGCCCGCAGCCGACCCAGTAGAACCAGAGCGTGCCCGCCAGATACTGGCCCAGGTGCACGTCCTCGGCGTGATCGAGCGAGTACTCCATCGCCCGGCGCAGATTCGGCAGTTCACTGTCGACGCGCGCCGCCACCTCGGCCTGGCGGGGGCTGAACCAGTCCAGCTCGCACCAGGTCGCGAGCCCGAGGTACCAGTCGCGGTGCCTGCGGCGCACGCGCTCCGCGTCGCCCATGGCCGCCAGCCAGTCGGCGCCGTACTCCCTGACGGTGTCGAGCATCCGGTAGCGGGCCCCCGCCGGCGTGCTGACGGACTCGCGGACCACGACGGACTGCGAGATCAGATCGGTGAGTACGTCGAGCACACCGCTGTCCGGGAGTTCGGGCCCGCCGCAGACGTACTCGGCCGCCTCCAGGTCGAACTGCCCCGCGAACACCGAAAGCCGCGCCCACAGCAGTCGCTGCTCCGGCGTGCACAGCTCGTGGCTCCAGCCGATCGCCGTACGCAGCGTCTGGTGGCGGGGGAGCGCGCCACGGGTGGAGCCGGTCAGCAGCCGGAACCGGTCGTCGAGCCGGTCCAGCATCTGCTCGACGGAGAGCGCCTTCAGCCGCCCGGCCGCCAGCTCCAGAGCGAGCGGAATCCCGTCCAGGCGGCGGCACAGCTCGTGCACGGCGCCGCTGTTGGCGTCCGTCAGCCGGAAACCGGGCTGCCCCGCGGTGGCCCGGTCGGTGAAGAGCCGCACCGCGTCCGGGTCCGGCATCGGCGGCAGGGGGAAGGTCTGTTCGCCGTCGACACACAGCGGCAGCCGCCCGGTGGCCAGTACCGTCAGCCCGGGAGCGCGCCGCAGCAGCTCTCTGACCAGCCCGGCGACCGCGTCCACCAGGTGCTCGAAGCCGTCGAGTGCGAGCAGCAGCCGGCGCCCCGCCAGATGTTCCACCAGCACAGTGCGTGGCGGCTTGCTGGTGTGGTCGGTCAGCCCCAGTGCCTCGACGACCGCGTGCTCCAGCAGACCGGGGTCGGTGAGTGCGGACAGCTCGGCGAGCCGGACCCCGTCGCAGTACCGTTCCTGCGCGTCAGAAGCGGCGCGCAGTGCGAACCGCGTCTTGCCGACGCCGCCGACCCCGGTCACGGTGACCAGCCGGGCGTTCTCCAGCAGGCGGCCGAGCTCCGCCAGTTCCTCGCGGCGCCCGATGAACGGATTCAGCTCCGCCACAAGGCCGTCGTGCGCGGAGGAGTGGGGCACGGAAGGGGAAGTGCGTCGCATGGAACACGGAGCGTACTGATCCGTAAGCACTCCGTACAATCACCCCGGCGGCGGCCGCTGTGCCTGCCCGTAATGCGGTACGGACCCGGAGCCCTGGCGCGATAGGCTCGCAGAACGACTTTTCTCACGTACAGGGAGCGGTGCAAAGTGTCCGGTGGAGAGGTGGCCGGCATCCTGGTGGCCGTCTTCTGGGCGATCCTGGTCTCCTTCCTCGCCGTGGTGCTGGTGAGGCTGGCCCAGACGCTCAGGGCGACGACCAAGCTGGTGGCGGATGTGACCGAGCAGGCCGTCCCGCTGCTGGCGGACGCCTCCGCGACCGTGCGCTCCGCGCAGACCCAGCTCGACCGGGTGGACGCCATCGCGACGGACGTCCAGGAAGTCACCTCCAACGCGTCCGCGCTCTCGACGACCGTCGCGTCGACCTTCGGCGGCCCGCTCGTCAAGGTCGCCGCCTTCGGGTATGGCGTACGCCGGGCGATGGGACGCGGCAAGGACGCTCCGGCGACGACGGAGCAGCCGTCGCGTCGCACTGTGATCGTCGGCCGGACCGTGCCGTCCGCCCGGCGCAGGAAGCGGAAGGGCTGAAGCCGCAATGTTCCGCCGTACGTTCTGGTTCACCGCAGGCGCCGCAGCCGGCGTGTGGGCCACCACCAAGGTCAACCGCAAGCTCAAGCAGCTGACGCCCGAGAGTCTCGCCGCGCAGGCCGCCGACAAGGCGGTCGAGGCAGGCCACCGGCTCAAGGACTTCGCGCTCGACGTCAAGGCGGGAATGGCGCAGCGCGAAGCCGAACTCGGCGAAGCCCTCGGCCTCGAAGCGCAGAACGACCCCAAAGTCATCGAGCACCGACGCGTCGCTGCTCTCGACCACTCACAGCATTCGTACAACCGGAATGAGGACCACTGATGGAGTCGGCTGAAATCCGCCGCCGCTGGCTGCGCTTCTTCGAGGAGCGCGGACACAACGTCGTGCCTTCGGCGTCGCTCATCGCGGACGACCCGACCCTGCTGCTGGTCCCCGCGGGCATGGTGCCCTTCAAGCCGTACTTCCTCGGCGAGGTCAAGCCGCCCGCCCCGCGCGTCACCAGCGTGCAGAAGTGTGTGCGTACGCCGGACATCGAAGAGGTCGGCAAGACCACCCGCCACGGCACGTTCTTCCAGATGTGCGGCAACTTCTCGTTCGGCGACTACTTCAAGGAAGGCGCCATCGAGTACGCCTGGGAGCTGCTCACCAGCTCCGTGGCGGACGGCGGCTACGGCCTCGACCCCGAGCGGCTGTGGATCACGGTCTACCTCGACGACGACGAGGCCGAGCAGATCTGGCGCGACAAGATCGGCGTACCGGCCGAGCGTATCCAGCGCCTGGGCAAGAAGGACAACTTCTGGTCCATGGGCGTGCCCGGACCCTGCGGCCCGTGCTCGGAGATCAACTACGACCGTGGCCCCGAGTTCGGCGTCGAGGGCGGCCCGGCCGTCAACGACGAGCGGTACGTGGAGATCTGGAACCTGGTCTTCATGCAGTACGAGCGGGGCGCCGGCGACGGCAAGGAAGACTTCCCCATCCTCGGTGACCTGCCGTCGAAGAACATCGACACCGGCCTCGGTCTCGAGCGTCTGGCGATGATCCTCCAGGACGTGCAGAACATCTACGAGATCGACACCTCGATGGTGGTCATCGACAAGGCCACCGAGCTGACCGGCGTCCGGTACGGCACCGACCACGCCTCCGACGTCTCGCTGCGCGTCGTCACCGACCACATGCGTACGTCGGTGATGCTCATCGGCGACGGCGTCACCCCCGGCAACGAGGGCCGCGGCTACGTGCTGCGCCGCATCATGCGCCGCGCCATCCGCAACATGCGCCTCCTGGGCGCCACCGGCCCAGTCGTCGCCGAGCTCGTCGACACCGTGATCACGTCGATGGGCGCGCAGTACCCGGAGCTCCTCACCGAGCGCAAGCGCATCGAGACGGTGGCCCTCGCCGAGGAGGCCGCGTTCGTGAAGGCCCTCAAGGGCGGCACGAACATCCTCGACACCGCCGTTACGGAGACCAAGGCCGCCGGCGGCAAGGTCCTCTCCGGCGACAAGGCGTTCCTGCTCCACGACACCTGGGGCTTCCCGATCGACCTCACCCTCGAGATGGCCGCCGAACAGGGCCTCTCGGTGGACGAGGACGGCTTCCGGCGCCTGATGAAGAAGCAGCGGGACATGGCCAAGGCCGACGCCAAGGCCAAGAAGACCGGTCACGCCGACGTCTCCGCCTACCGCGAGGTCGCCGACACCTCCGGCACCACCGAGTTCACCGGCTACACCCACACCGAGGGCGAGTCGACCATCGTCGGCCTGCTCGTGGACGGGCTGCCCTCGCCGGCCGCCACCGAGGGCGACGAGGTCGAGGTCGTCCTCGACCGCACGCCCTTCTACGCCGAGGGCGGCGGTCAGCAGGCCGACACCGGCCGCATCAAGCTGGACACGGGCGCCATCATCCAGGTGCGCGACGTGCAGCAGCCGGTCCCGGGGGTCTCCGTCCACAAGGGCTCGGTCCAGGTCGGCGAGGTGACCGTGGGTGCCTCCGCCTACGCCGCCATCGACCTGAAGCGCCGCCGCGCCATCGCCCGCGCCCACAGCGCCACGCACCTCACTCACCAGGCGCTGCGCGACGCGCTCGGCCCGACCGCCGCCCAGGCCGGTTCGGAGAACTCGCCGGGCCGCTTCCGCTTCGACTTCGGCTCGCCGAACGCCGTACCGGGCACGGTCCTCACCGACGTCGAGCACAAGATCAACGAAGTGCTCGCCCGTGAACTCGACGTCCAGGCCGAGGTCATGTCGATCGACGAGGCCAAGAAGCAGGGCGCCATCGCGGAGTTCGGCGAGAAGTACGGCGAGCGCGTGCGCGTCGTGACCATCGGCGACTTCTCGAAGGAGCTGTGCGGCGGTACGCACGTCCACAACACCGCCCAGCTGGGTCTGGTGAAGCTGCTCGGCGAGTCGTCGATCGGCTCGGGCGTGCGGCGCATCGAGGCCCTGGTGGGCGTGGACGCGTACAACTTCCTCGCCCGTGAGCACACGGTCGTCGCCCAGCTCCAGGAGCTGGTCAAGGGCCGTCCGGAGGAGCTGCCGGAGAAGATCTCCGGGATGCTCGCCAAGCTCAAGGACGCCGAGAAGGAGATCGAGAAGTTCCGCGCGGAGAAGGTCCTCCAGGCCGCCGCGGGTCTCGCCGCCGGTGCCAAGGACGTGCGCGGCGTCGCGGTCGTCACGGGTCAGGTGCCGGACGGTACGTCGGCCGATGACCTGCGCAGGCTGGTCCTGGACGTACGAGGCCGCATTCCGGGTGACCGCCCGGCGGTCGTGGCCCTGTTCACCACCGCCAACGGCCGCCCGCTGACCGTCATCGCCACCAACGAGGCCGCCCGCGAGCGCGGTCTCAAGGCCGGCGAGCTGGTCCGTACGGCCGCCAAGACCCTCGGCGGCGGCGGTGGCGGCAAGCCGGACGTCGCCCAGGGCGGCGGTCAGAACCCGGAGGCCATCGGCGACGCCGTGGCCGCCGTCGAACGCGCTGTCGGCGAGAGCGCCTGATGCGACGCGGCCGTCGCCTCGCGATCGATGTCGGGGACGCCCGGATCGGGGTCGCCTCGTGCGACCCCGACGGGGTGCTGGCGACGCCGGTGGAGACCGTGCCGGGACGCGATGTCCCGGCCGCCCACCGGCGGCTGAGGCAGCTCGTCGAGGAGTACGAACCGATCGAGGTCGTGGTCGGCCTTCCTCGCTCCCTCAGTGGGGGCGAGGGGCCGGCGGCCGTCAAGGTCCGGGCGTTCGTCCAGGAGCTCGCTCGCGGCATCGCACCGGTTCCGGTGCGACTTGTCGACGAGAGGATGACCACAGTGACGGCCACTCAGGGACTGCGCGCTTCGGGCGTGAAGTCCAAGAAGGGCAGGTCTGTGATCGACCAGGCGGCGGCAATTGTCATCCTTCAGAACGCTCTGGAGGCCGAACGGGTCTCGGGCAATCCCCCGGGCGAGGGCGTCGAAGTGGTTGTCTGATCGCGATACGGTAACGTTCCGCGCGATGCGGCGGTGTTCGAACAGCTGCCGCACAAAGAAGAGGCGGAACGGATGCCGTGCCCCACGCGCGAAGCAGCCACCGCCTCGCGGCACACTATGGGGTTTCATGACTGAGTATGGCCGGGGCGCAGGCCACGAACCGTGGCATCCCGAGGACCCGTTGTACGGGGACCAGGGGTGGGCAGGACAGCAGGCCGCACAAGGCCAGCAGGGTCCGTACGGCGGTCAGCCGCAGCAGTACCAGCAGGAGCCGCAGCAGCCGTACTACGAAGGCCAGCAGCACCAGCAGCAGCACCCCGGCTACTCGGAGCAGCAACAGCCGTACAACGAACAGCAGTACGGCAACAACGGCGGCTGGGACACCGGCCGGCACCAGCAGCAGCACTCGCATCAGCACCAGGAGCCGGTCCCGTACGGCATGAACGCGGCGCCCGACCCCTACGCGGGCCAGCAGCCGGCCTACGCCGCCGCCGACAGCCCCGACTACTACGCCGCGCCGGACGCCTACCCCCCGCCGCAGCCCCCGAACCACCGCCGCGCCGCCGAGCCGGAGCCGGCCCCGGAGTGGGCCCCCGAGCACGAAGCGCCGGAGGAGCACCCGTTCTTCACGGGAGCCGACGACCGCGACGACGACGCGTACGACGATGAGCCGCGCGAATCCCGCAGGGCCCGGGGCGGCGACCGCCGCGGCGGAAAGCCCAAAAAGAAGAAGAGCCGCAACGGCACGGCATGCCTCTTCGTGACGGTGGTCCTGGTCGGCGGCGTCGGCGGCATCGGCTACTTCGGCTACCAGTTCTACCAGGACCAGTTCGGTGCGCCCGAGGACTTCACGGGCACCGGAAAGGGATCCGTCGAGGTCGAGATCCCCAAGGGCGCGGGCCTGGGTCAGATGGGCAGCATCCTGGCGAAGGCGGGGGTGGTCAAGAGCTCGGAAGCCTTCGTCTCGGCTGCGACCGCCAACCCCAAGGCCAAGGGGATCCAGCCCGGCGTCTACCCCATGAAGAAGGAGATGTCCGCCAAGGCGGCCGTCGACCTCATGATCAATCCGTCGAACCTGAACGCCATCACCATCGGGGAGGGCTGGCGGAACCTCAGGGTCTACGAGGAGATCGACAAGAAACTGAGGGTCGACGCCGGTACGACCCAAGAGGTCGCCAAGGAGGAGTACAAGGAGCTCGGGCTGCCCGAGTGGGCCAACGACAACTCCGACATCAAGGACCCGCTGGAAGGCTTCCTCTACCCGTCGCGTTACGAGGTCGGTGGGAAATCGACACCCAAGTCGGTGCTCAAGGAAATGGTCGCGCGGGCCAATGGGAATTACGCGGCCACGAAGGTCGAAGCAGAGTCCAAGAGGCTCGGTCTCGAGTCTCCGTTGCAGCTCATTACCGTGGCGAGCCTTGTGCAGGCCGAAGGCAAGACGCACGACGACTTCCGCAAGATGTCCGAGGTCATTTACAACCGGCTGAAGCCCAGCAACACGGAGACGAACCAGCTGCTCCAATTCGACTCCGCCTTGAATTACCTCAAGGGGCAGAGCGAGATCGAGATCAGCGAGGCCGAAGCCAACAGCAACATGGACCCGTACAACACGTACACGCAAAGGGGTCTCACTCCGGGGCCCATCGGAAACCCGGGAACCGAGGCGATGGCCGCGGCCCTGCAGCCGACGGCCGAGGGCTGGCTGTACTTCGTGGCGACCGACGGCCGGGACAAGACGGAGTTCGCCAAGACCTACCCCGAGTTCAAGAAGCTGAGGGACAAGTTCAATGCAAGCCAGGGAATCGACTGAGGCGCGCCGGGCGGCCGTCCTCGGCTCGCCCATCGCCCACTCGCTCTCGCCGGTGCTCCACCGCGCCGCGTACGAGGCACTGGGCCTGACCCAGTGGTCGTACGACCGCTTCGAAGTGGACGAGGCAGGTCTCCCCGGCTTCTTCGCGGAGCTCGACGCGTCCTGGGCGGGCCTGTCCCTCACCATGCCGCTCAAGCGCGCCGTCATCCCGCTGCTCGACGGGATCAGCGACACGGCGGCGTCGGTCGAGGCGGTGAACACGGTCGTCTTCACCGAGGACGGCCGTCGGCTCGGCGACAACACCGACATCCCGGGGATGATCGCCGCCCTGCGTGAGCGCGGCATCGAGAAGGTCGGCTCCGCCGCGGTACTGGGCGCCGGAGCCACCGCCTCGTCCGCACTCGCCGCGCTCTCCCGTCTGTGCACGGGCCCGGTCACCGCGTACGTCCGCAGCACCGCCCGCGCCGACGAGATGCGGCAGTGGGGCGAGCGGCTCAGAGTCGACGTACGCATCGCCGACTGGGCGCAGGCGGAGCGGGCGTTCGACGCGCCGCTCGTCATCGCCACCACCCCGGCCGGGACCACGGACGCCCTCGCGCAGGCCGTGCCGGACCGCCCCGGCACGCTCTTCGACGTCCTGTACGAGCCCTGGCCGACCGCACTCGCCGCCGCCTGGTCGGCGCGCGGCGGCGCGGTCGTCGGCGGCCTCGACCTGCTCGTACACCAGGCCGTGCTCCAGGTGGAGCAGATGACGGGCTGCGCCTCCGCGCCGCTCGCCGTCATGCGGGCCGCTGGGGAACTCGCGCTCGCCGCCTACTAGGATCCGTGGAGAACCGCAGGTCACAGGGGTGAGGAGCGCTCGATCGTGAGCATGGTGATGGAGCAGACGCTGGCAGCGCCCGACCTGCTGAAGCTGACGCTGTACTTCCTGCCGGAATGGCTGCGGATCACCTTGGGGGCGGCCACTCTGCTCGTGCTGCTCGTGGTCGGTACCCGGAGGCTGTGGCGCATCCTGGCGGCGCGCAGAATCAGGCCGGAGCGTCCCGCTGACTGAGAAACCCGTCCGTTTGCTGGACCGGGGGCAGGCCGGGCGCCCGGTCGTGGGAGGATCGGGGTGGCGGGCCAGGGCCGCGCACCCGGTCGCGCCGTTGCAGTTCCAGGCGCGAGCATGAGGAGCACCGTTGAGCAGGTTGCGCTGGCTGACCGCGGGGGAATCCCACGGCCCCGCACTCGTCGCGACGTTGGAGGGCCTTCCCTCCGGCGTCCCCGTCACCACGGAGATGGTGGCGGACGCGCTCGCCCGGCGGCGCCTCGGCTATGGGCGCGGCGCGCGTATGAAGTTCGAGAAGGATGAGGTCACCTTCCTCGGTGGCGTGCGGCACGGGCTCACCATGGGCGGTCCCGTAGCGATCATGGTCGGGAACACCGAGTGGCCCAAGTGGGAGCAGGTCATGTCGGCCGACCCCGTGGATCCCGACGAGCTGGCCAAACTGGCGCGCAACGCGCCGCTGACCCGCCCGCGCCCCGGGCACGCCGACCTCGCCGGCATGCAGAAGTACGCACTGGACGAGGCCCGGCCGGTGCTGGAGCGGGCGAGTGCGCGCGAGACCGCGGCCCGTGTGGCGCTGGGTACCGTCGCCCGCTCGTACCTCAAGCAGACCACCGGCATCGAGATCGTGTCGCACGTGGTGGAGCTGGCGGCCGCCAAGGCGCCGTACGGCGTGCTGCCCGTGCCCGCCGACGAGGCGAAGCTCGACGAGGACCCGGTGCGCTGCCTGGACGCGGACGCGTCGAAGGCGATGGTCGCCGAGATCGACCAGGCTCACAAGGACGGCGACACGCTGGGCGGTGTGGTCGAGGTGCTGGCGTACCACGTGCCCGTCGGGCTCGGGTCGTTCGTGCACTGGGACCGCCGCCTCGACGCCCGCCTCGCCGCCGCGCTGATGGGCATTCAGGCCATCAAGGGCGTCGAGGTCGGCGACGGCTTCGACCTGGCCCGGGTGCCGGGCAGCAAGGCGCACGACGAGATCGTGCCGACCGCCGAGGGCGTACGCCGTACCACCGGGCGCGCCGGCGGCACCGAGGGCGGCATGTCCACCGGTGAGCTGCTGCGCGTACGGGCCGCTATGAAGCCCATCGCCACCGTGCCGCGCGCGCTCGCCACCATCGACACCGCCACCGGGGAGGTCGCGGCCGCGCACCACCAGCGCTCCGACGTGTGCGCCGTTCCGGCCGCCGGGATCGTAGCGGAGGCCATGGTCGCGCTCGTCCTCGCGGACGCCGTAGCGGAGAAGTTCGGCGGCGACAGCGTCGGGGAGACCCGGCGCAATGTGCAGAGCTACCTCGACAACCTGGTCGTGCGGTGAGCGCGACAGGCGGCCCTGTCGTCGTACTCGTCGGGCCCATGGGGGTCGGCAAGTCGACCGTGGGCGCGCTCATCGCCGAGCGGCTGGGCGTGGCCTACCGGGACACGGATGCCGACATCGTCGCGGCTGACGGCCGGGCCATCGCCGAGATCTTCGTCGACGACGGCGAGGCGCACTTCCGTGACCTGGAGCGGGAGGCTGTGAAGGCCGCCCTCGCCGAGCACACGGGCGTCCTCGCGCTCGGCGGCGGCGCGGTCCTGGACGACAGCACCCGGGCGGCCCTGGCCGGGCTGCCCGTCGTCTACCTCTCCATGAACGTGACCGAGGCGATCAAGCGCGTCGGGCTCAACACCGCGCGCCCACTGCTGGCCGTCAACCCGCGCCAGCAGTGGAAGCAGCTGATGGAAGCGCGCCGTCATCTGTACGCCGAGGTGGCCGACGCGGTCGTCGAGACGGACGACCGCACCCCCGAAGAGGTCGCGCAGGCGGTCCTCGACGCACTCGAATTGAAGGAAGCATGACGGAGCAGGCAGTCACCCGTATCCAGATCGGCGGCAGCGAGGGCTCGGAGCCCTACGAGGTGCTGGTCGGCCGGCAGCTGCTCGGTGAGCTCCCCGGCCTGATCGGCGACCGGGCCCAGCGCGTCGCCGTCCTGCACCCCGAGGCGCTCGCCGGCACCGGTGAGACGATCCGCGAGGACCTCGCGGCCCAGGGCTACGAGGTCATCGCGATCCAGCTGCCGAACGCCGAGGAGTCCAAGACCGTCGAGGTCGCCGCGTACTGCTGGAAGGCCCTCGGGCAGACCAACTTCACGCGTACGGACGTGATCGTCGGCGTGGGTGGGGGAGCCACCACCGACGTGGCCGGTTTCGTCGCGGCGACCTGGCTGCGCGGGGTGCGCTGGATCGCCGTACCGACGACCGTGCTCGGCATGGTCGACGCGGCCGTCGGCGGCAAGACCGGCATCAACACCGCCGAGGGCAAGAACCTCGTCGGCGCCTTCCACCCGCCGGCCGGTGTGCTGTGCGACCTGGCGGCGCTGGACTCGCTGCCGGTCAACGACTACATCAGCGGCCTCGCCGAGAT
Organism: Streptomyces sp. ISL-100; assembly: GCF_018614615.1. Taxonomy (GTDB): domain Bacteria; phylum Actinomycetota; class Actinomycetes; order Streptomycetales; family Streptomycetaceae; genus Streptomyces. The sequence goes on from NZ_JAGGOK010000056.1 coordinate 231,255, forward strand.
CATCAAGGCGGGCTTCATCGCCGACCCGGTGATCCTCGACCTGATCGAGGAGGACCCGGCGGCGGCCCGTACGCCCGAGGGGCCGCGCACCGCCGAGCTGATCGAGCGCGCGATCCGGGTGAAGGCCGACGTCGTATCGAGCGACCTGAAGGAATCGGGTCTGCGCGAAATCCTCAACTACGGTCACACGCTCGCGCACGCCATCGAGAAGAACGAGCGCTACAACTGGCGTCACGGCGCGGCTGTGTCGATCGGCATGGTCTTCGCCGCCGAACTGGGCCGCCTCGCGGGCCGTCTGGACGACGCGACCGCCGACCGGCACCGCACGGTGCTGGAATCGGTCGGGCTGCCGCTGACCTACCGCGGCGACCAGTGGCCCAAGCTGCTGGAGACCATGAAGGTCGACAAGAAGTCGCGCGGGAACCTGCTGCGCTTCATCGTCCTCGACGGTCTCGCCAAGCCGACCGTGCTGGAGGGCCCCGACCCGGCGGTGCTGCTGGCAGCGTACGGCGAGGTGTCCAAGTGACGCGGCGGGTGTTCGTCCTCAACGGGCCCAACCTCGGGCGTCTCGGCTCCCGCGAGCCCGACGTGTACGGCGCGACGTCGTACGCCGGGCTCGTCGAGGAGTGCGGACGGCTCGGCAAGGAGCTGGGCTTCGACGTCGACGTACGCGAGACGAACGACGAGGGGGAGTTGATCCGCTGGCTCCACGAGGCCGCGGACGGGTCAATTCCGGTCGTTATCAACCCCGGTGCCTTCACGCATTACTCGTACGGAATGAGGGACGCGGCGGCCCAGCGCACCGCGCCGCTCATCGAGGTGCACATCTCGAACCCGTACTCGCGTGAGGAGTTCCGGCACACCTCGGTGATCGCCGCCGTCGCCAGCGGTACGGTCGCGGGCTTCGGCATCGGCTCGTACCGGCTCGCCCTGCGTGCCCTCGCCGAGGAACTCGACGGCTGAGCGGGCACTCTGGACCTGCCCCCGCCGTTCACAGTAGAACGGCGGGGGCAGGTACCTTTCGGTAGGCCCGGGCCGTCCTGGCCGAGCAAGAGTCGCCTGTACGAGACGGAGTGGCACCGGATGCAGCACGCAGTGGGGGCTCCGCTGCCACCACCCCACAGGCCCGCCGCAGGGTGGACGCAGGGCGCCCCGCACCCCGCCGGACCGCACGCAGGGCCTCCCGGGGGCCCGCCGGCCCCTCAGGGGCCTCCACACGCCTCCCAGGCCCCTCAGGGCCCTCACGCCCCGGGAGCGGCCCCTGGGCACGCACCGGCTCCCGGCTGGACCCCACAGGCCCCACAGCCCCAACAGCCCCCGCAGCACGCGCAGAGGCCGCCGTCCCGGGAGACCACCGGACACATCCAGCTGCCGCCCGGCGGTCCGGTCCCCGTCCCGGCGCCGCCGCCCGCCGCCGCGCCCACGGACACCGGCAGTACGACGCTGGCGGTGCTGCTCATCGGCCCCGCGGGCGCGGGCAAGACGACCGTCGCCAAGCACTGGGCCCAGCACCGCCGGGTGCCGACCGCGCACATCAGCCTCGACGACGTACGCGAATGGGTGTGCTCGGGGTTCGCCGACCCGCAGTCCGGCTGGAACGACCAGTCCGAGGCCCAGTACCGCCTCGCCCGCCGCACCTGCGGCTTCGCCGCCCGCAACTTCCTGGCCAACGGCATCTCGTGCATCGTCGACGACGCGGTCTTCCCGGACCGTCCCGTCGTCGGACTCGGCGGCTGGAAGCGCCACGTCGGGCCCGGGCTGCTGCCCGTGGTCATACTCCCCGGTCTGGAGATCGTGCTGGAGCGCAACGCCCAGCGCAGCGGTAACCGGCGCCTGTCGGACGAGGAAGTCGCCCGTATCCACGGCAGGATGGCGGGCTGGTACGGCTCGGGGCTGCCGATCATCGACAACTCGCAGTACGACGTGCCGACGACGGCCCGCGTCCTGGACGAGGTGCTGGCCCGCTCGATAGCCAGCCCGCCGGCCTGGTAGCGCCGGTTGGCCGGTCTTACACAGTGCCGCGGCGCACGGTCGGACGCGTTGAAGCGGCCGGACGGCGGCCGCGCTCGTACGCTCGAAACATGTCAGAGCTGTATGCGGTCCGCCGTGGACGGCTGCGCGACCGGTGCGCCGCTGCCGGCAGCGCCGCCGCACTGGTCTCCCGTCCCGCCAACGTCCGCTACCTCGCGGGCGGCGCCCCGCCCGGCGCCGTGCTGCTGCTGGGACCTGATGAGGACGTGCTGGTCTGCCCCGGCACCTCGGTCGCCGACCCGGCGGACGGCCGGCCCGACGAACAGCTGCGGATCACGGTCCTGCCCGCGCCGGGCGGCGACGCCGTCGTCGCGGCGGCCAGGACGGCGGCGGCGGCCGGCGCGGACTCGCTCGCCGTCGAGGAGCACCACCTGACTGTCGCCAGGCACCGGGCGCTCGCCTCGGTCGCCCCGCGACTGCGCCTGGGCGACCTCGCCGGCGCCGTCGAGCAGCTGCGGATCGTCAAGGACGAGGAAGAGATCGCGTCCCTGCGGATCGCGGCCGAGATCACCGACCAGGCCCTCGGCGAAATGCTCGAATCGATCCTGGTCGGCCGCACGGAGCGGCACCTCGCCCTGGAGCTTGAGCGCCGCCTGGTGGACCACGGGGCGGACGGGACCGCCTTCCCCACCTCGGTGGCCACCGGGCCGAACGCCGGCCTGGGCAGGCACCGGCCGTCGGACCGGCGGGTCGAGGAGGGTGATTTTCTCTCCGTCTGCCTCGGCGCGAACTACCGCGGCTACCGCTGCGAGATCGGCCGTACCTTCGTCATCGGTACGACGCCCGCGGACTGGCAGGTCGAGCTGTACGACGTCGTATTCGCCGCTCAGCGGGCGGGCCGGGAGGCGCTCGTGCCGGGCGCCGAGTACCGAGAAGTCGACCGCGCGGCCCGCCATGTACTGGCCGCGGCGGGCCACGGCGAGGCCCTCGCGCCGCAGACTGGGCACGGTGTCGGGCTCGAAATCGAGGAGGACCCGCAGCTGGCACCTGCGGCCATGGGTAAACTGGACGCTTGTGTGCCGGTCACCGTCGAACCGGGGGTCCACCTCCCGGGCCGGGGCGGTGTTCGGATCGATGACACGCTCGTCGTGCGCCCCGAGGCGGACGGCGGACCCGAGCTACTCACCATTACGACCAAGGAGCTGCTCGCGCTGTAGCGCAGTGCCGCAGCGCGCATCCTCGGTCCCACCAGCCTTCAGTCCAGGAGATTCCGCAACCGTGGCTTCCACGAACGACCTCAAGAACGGCATGGTGCTCAAGCTCGACGGGGGCCAGCTCTGGTCCGTCGTCGAGTTCCAGCACGTCAAGCCCGGCAAGGGCCCTGCCTTCGTGCGCACCAAGCTCAAGAACGTGCTGTCGGGCAAGGTCGTCGACAAGACCTTCAACGCCGGTGTCAAGGTCGAGACGGCCACCATCGACCGGCGCGACATGCAGTTCTCGTACATGGACGGCGAGTACTTCGTCTTCATGGACATGGACACCTACGACCAGCTGATGGTCGACCGGAAGTCCGTCGGCGACGCCGCCAACTTCCTGATCGAGGGCTTCACCGCCTCCGTCGCCCAGCACGAGGGCGAGGTGCTCTACGTCGAGCTCCCGGCCGCCGTCGAGCTCACCATCCAGCACACCGACCCCGGCGTCCAGGGCGACCGCTCCACCGGCGGCACCAAGCCCGCCACGCTGGAGACCGGTCACGAGATCCAGGTCCCGCTCTTCATCACCACCGGTGAGAAGATCAAGGTCGACACCCGCACCAGCGACTACCTCGGCCGGGTGAACAGCTAACCGTGGCTGCCCGGAATACGGCGCGCAAGCGCGCCTTCCAGATCCTCTTCGAGGCCGACCAGCGCGGTGAGTCCGTGCAGACGGTCCTCGCGGACTGGATGCGGCATGCCCGGACCGACACGCGTCAGCCGCCGGTCAGCGAGTACACGATGCAGCTTGTCGAGGGGTACGCGGAATACGCGGACCGCATCGAGGAGCTCATCGCCACGTACGCAGTCGACTGGACGATCGACCGGATGCCGGTCGTCGACCGGAACATCCTGCGGCTCGGCACGTACGAGCTGGTGTGGATGGACGAGACGCCCGACGCGGTGGTGATCGACGAGGCGGTGCAAATCGCCAAGGAGTTCTCCACCGACGACTCCCCGTCCTTCGTGAACGGCCTCCTGGGCCGTTTCAAGGACCTCAAGCCGAGTCTGCGTCGCCAGTAAAAGCCCCGCCGGGGTTATAAACGGCTGAAAGGGCCCGCAGCGCGCTTTTGAGCGTGCTGCGGGCCCTTTCGTTGCGTTCGGCGCGGGGCGATGTACGAAGAACGCCGGGGCCGGCGGAAGCCCGAAAGCTTCCGCCGGCCCCGGCGTTACGTTTCTGCTGGCGTCGCTCGGACTCAGACGTCCTCGTGAGCGACCGCACGGCGCGCGTCCGCGTCGAGCACACCCCAGCTAATCAGCTGCTCGGTCAGGACCGAGGGCGACTGGTCGTAGATGACGGCCAGCGTGCGCAGATCGTCCTGACGGATCGACAGGACCTTGCCGTTGTAGTCGCCGCGCTGCGACTGGATCGTCGCGGCGTAACGCTGGAGCGGGCCCGCCTTCTCGGCCGGGACGTGGGCGAGACGCTCCAGGTCCAGGCGCAGCTTCGGCGGCGGCTCGGCGGCGCCCCCCGGCGTCGTGCCCGGCAGGAGTTCCTGGACCGGGACGCCGTAGAAGTCCGCCAGCTCGGCGAGGCGCTGCACGGTCACGGCACGGTCGCCGCGCTCGTACGAGCCGACCACGACGGCTTTCCAGCGGCCCTGGGACTTCTCCTCGACACCATGAAGAGAAAGGCCCTGCTGGGTGCGGATGGCGCGGAGCTTGGCCCCGAGCTGTTTTGCGTATTCGCTGGACATATGGCTCCCCGGACGCTGTGACGACGTGCGGCTCCGCCGCGCGGCTGGTCTCACTTGGTAACTCACTGTGAGGTTACGCAGCGTTACTTGGGTGCGTCAAGCCGAATGGGTCCAGACCGCCTACGCGGAGGGTCTCGCAAGGGCGGTCGAATACTGCTGGTACGGTGGGTGGCGCAATTCCGACGTCCTTTAAGGTCCGTCCCGTGAGGCGGAGAAGGAGGTCCGTTTCCAATGGATACGGTTAATTCCGATGCCCCGCGCCCTGTTCTTGAGGGCCCTGACATCGAGCGGGTACTGACCCGCATCGCCCACGAGATCGTCGAGCGCGCCAAGGGTGCCGACGACGTGGTGCTCCTCGGCATTCCCACCCGCGGCGTCTTCCTGGCCCGCCGGCTGGCCGCCAGGCTCGAAGAGATCACCGGCCGCAAAATGCCGGTCGGCTCCCTCGACATCACCATGTACCGCGACGACCTGCGCATGCGCCCCGCGCGGGCCCTCGCCCGTACCGAGATCCCCGGTGACGGCATCGAGGACCGGCTCGTCGTGCTCGTCGACGACGTGCTCTTCTCCGGCCGTACGATCCGGGCCGCGCTGGACGCGCTGGGCGACATCGGCCGCCCCCGCGCCGTACAGCTCGCGGTCCTCGTCGACCGGGGCCACCGGGAACTGCCGATCCGCGCCGACTACGTCGGCAAGAACCTCCCCACGTCGTTGCGGGAGACGGTCAAGGTCCAGCTCTCCGAGGAGGACGGCCGCGACGCCGTGCTGCTCGGGCTCCAGCAGACCGCTCCGGCCGGCGAGCAGTAGCGGGCTCCGGTACGGACCCGGACCGCCGGGGCCGTGCTCCGGCCTGCCCTCCTGCCCGCCTCCACATACGCGCCCCTCACGAACCACGGAGCACCAGATGAAGCGTCACCTCATCTCGGCCGCCGACCTCACCCGCGACGACGCCGTGCTGATCCTCGACACCGCCGAGGAGATGGCCCGCGTCGCGGACCGGCCGATCAAGAAGCTGCCGACCCTGCGCGGACGTACGGTCGTCAACCTCTTCTTCGAGGACTCGACCCGCACCCGCATCTCCTTCGAGGCCGCCGCCAAGCGCCTCTCCGCCGATGTCATCAACTTCTCCGCGAAGGGCTCGTCCGTCTCCAAGGGCGAGTCGCTCAAGGACACCGCGCTCACCCTGGAGGCGATGGGCGCCGACGCCGTCGTCATCCGGCACGGCGCCTCCGGCGCGCCCTACCGCCTCGCGACCTCCGGCTGGATCGACGGCGCGGTCGTCAACGCGGGCGACGGTACGCACGAGCACCCCACGCAGGCGCTGCTCGACGCTTTCACGATGCGCCGCAGGCTCGTCGGCGCCGACGCGGGGATAGGGCGTGACCTCGAAGGACGCCGGATCACGATCGTCGGCGACGTACTGCACAGCCGGGTCGCCCGCTCCAACGTCCTCCTGCTGCACACCCTCGGCGCCGAGGTGACGCTCGTCGCGCCGCCGACGCTGGTCCCGATCGGTGTCGAGCAGTGGCCGTGCGAGGTCTCGTACAACCTCGACGAGGTGCTGCCGAAGTCGGACGCGGTGATGATGCTTCGTGTGCAGCGCGAGCGGATGAACGCCGCCTTCTTCCCGACCGAGCGCGAGTACTCGCGGCGCTACGGCCTCGACGGCGACCGGATGGCGCGGATGCCCGAGCACGCCATCGTCATGCACCCCGGCCCGATGAACCGGGGCATGGAGATCACCGCGCAGGTCGCGGACTCCGACCGCTGCACGGCCGTCGAACAGGTCGCCAACGGCGTCTCGACCCGGATGGCCGTCCTGTACCTGCTTCTGGGCGGCAACGAGTCCGCCATCAGCCCCACCCCCGCACGCACCGAGGAGAGCAAGTAAGCCATGAGTGAGACGACGAAGATTCTGCTCCGCGGTGCGAAGGTGCTGGGCGGCGAGCCGCAGGACGTTCTGATCGACGGCGAGACGATCGAGGCGGTCGGCACCGGCCTGAGCGCCGAGGGCGCGACCGTCGTCGAGGCCGAGGGCAAGGTCCTGCTGCCCGGCCTCGTCGACCTGCACACCCACCTGCGCGAGCCCGGCCGTGAGGACTCCGAGACCGTCCTGACCGGCACGAAGGCTGCCGCGGTCGGCGGCTTCACCGCCGTCCACGCCATGGCCAACACCTTCCCGGTCGCGGACACCGCCGGCGTCGTCGAGCAGGTCTGGCGCCTCGGCAGGGAGTCCGGCTACTGCGACGTGCAGCCCGTCGGCGCCGTCACCGTCGGCCTGGAGGGCAAGAAACTCGCCGAGCTCGGCGCGATGCACGACTCGGCCGCCGGGGTGAGGGTCTTCTCCGACGACGGCAAGTGCGTGGACGACGCGGTGATCATGCGCCGCGCGCTGGAGTACGTGAAGGCCTTCGACGGCGTCGTCGCCCAGCACGCCCAGGAGCCCCGCCTGACCGAGGGCGCCCAGATGAACGAGGGCATCGTCTCCGCCGAGCTGGGTCTCGGCGGCTGGCCGGCCGTCGCCGAGGAGTCGATCATCGCCCGCGATGTGCTGCTCGCCGCCCACGTCGGCTCCCGCGTGCACATCTGCCACCTGTCGACCGCCGGCTCGGTGGAGATCGTCCGGTGGGCGAAGTCCAAGGGCTGGAACGTCACGGCCGAGGTCACCCCGCACCACCTCCTGCTGACGGACGAGCTGGTCCGTACGTACAACCCGGTCTACAAGGTGAACCCGCCGCTGCGCACCGAGGCCGACGTCATGGCCCTGCGCGAGGCTCTCGCCGACGGCACCATCGACTGCGTCGCCACCGACCACGCCCCGCACCCGCACGAGGACAAGGACTGCGAGTGGGCGGCGGCGGCCATGGGCATGGTCGGTCTGGAGACCGCTCTGTCCGTCGTCCAGCAGACGATGGTCGACACCGGCCTCATCGACTGGGCGGGCGTCGCGGACCGCATGTCGTTCCGCCCGGCGGCCATCGGCCGACTCGAAGGACACGGCCGGCCCGTCTCGGCAGGCGAGCCAGCCAACCTCACGCTGGTCGATCCGGCTTACCGTGGAGCAGTGGACCCCTCGGGCTTCGCCTCCCGCAGCCGTAACACCCCCTACGAGGGTCGTGAGCTGCCGGGGCGCGTCACCCACACCTGGCTGCGGGGCCGCGCAACGGTCGTCGACGGGAATCTGGCGTGACACCTTTCATCCATCTGGCCGCCGAGGCCGCCGCCGCGGAGCGGAAGTCGGCCGAAGTGACCGACTGGGCCGCCCGCATCGGCTGGGTCGTCGGGCTGCTGCTCTTCATCGCGCTCGTGTACTGGCTGATGCGCCAGGGCTGGAAGTGGCGCGCCACCCTCCAGTCGGACCTGCCCGAGCTCCCCACCGCGCCCGAGACGCCCGGCGAGGCGAAGCTGAGCATGAGCGGCCGCTACCACGGCTCGACGACTGCCGGGCAGTGGCTCGACCGGATCGTGGCCCACGGCCTCGGGACCCGCAGCCGCGCCGAGCTGACGCTCACCGACGCGGGCCTGGAGGTCGTACGCCCCGGGGCGGCCGACTTCTTCGTACCGGCCGGGCAGCTTCGCGAGGCGCGGCTCGACAAGGGCATCGCCGGCAAGGTCCTCGCCGAGGGCGGCCTGCTGGTCGTCACCTGGCAGCACGGCGACAAGCAGATCGACTCCGGCTTCCGCTCCGACCGGGCGGCCGAGCACACGGCCTGGGTCGAGGCCATCAATTCCATGAACCAAGTGATTACGACGGAAGGCACCGCACGATGACGATCTCCACCCGGGGAGCTGCCAAGGCTCCCGCCGTACTCGTCCTGGAGGACGGCCGCAGCTTCCGCGGCCGTGCCTACGGGGCCGTGGGGGAGACCTTCGGCGAGGCGGTGTTCAACACCGGCATGACCGGTTACCAGGAGACCCTCACCGACCCGTCGTACCACCGTCAGGTCGTCGTCATGACGGCCCCGCACGTCGGCAACACCGGTGTGAACGACGAGGACGACGAGTCGAAGCAGATCTGGGTCGCCGGGTTCGTCGTACGCGACCCCGCCCGCATCCCCTCGAACTGGCGCTCCCGCCGCTCGCTCGACGACCAGCTCGTCGCGCAGGGCATCGTGGGCATCAGCGGCATCGACACCCGCGCGCTGACCCGCCACCTGCGCGAGCGCGGTGCGATGCGCGTCGGCATCTTCTCCGGCGAGGCACTGGCCGACGACGAGACGCTGCTCGCCCGCGTGAAGGAGGCCCCGCAGATGGTGGGCGCCTCGCTCGCCGCCGAGGTCGCCACCAAGGAGCCGTACGTCGTCCCCGCGATCGGTGAGAAGAAGTTCACCGTCGCCGCGATCGACCTCGGCATCAAGGGCATGACCCCGCACCGGATGGCCGAGCGCGGCATCGAGGTGCACGTACTGCCCGCCACCGCCACGGCCGAGGACGTGTACGCCGTCGCCCCCGACGGGGTGTTCCTCTCCAACGGCCCCGGCGACCCGTCCACGGTCGACCTCACCGTCATCAAGGCCGTGCTGGAGCGCAAGACGCCGCTCTTCGGCATCTGCTTCGGCAACCAGATCCTGGGCCGTGCGCTCGGCTTCGGCACGTACAAGCTGAAGTACGGCCACCGCGGCATCAACCAGCCCGTGCAGGACCGCACGACCGGCAAGGTCGAGGTCACCGCGCACAACCACGGTTTCGCCGTCGACGCCCCGCTCGACAAGGTCTCCGAGACCCCGTACGGGCGCGCCGAGGTTTCCCACGTCTGCCTGAACGACGACGTGGTCGAGGGCCTCCAGCTGCTCGACCAGCCGGCCTTCAGCGTCCAGTACCACCCCGAGGCAGCCGCAGGCCCGCACGACGCCGCGTACCTGTTCGACCGCTTCGTACAGCTCATGGAGGGCCAGCGTGCCTAAGCGCACCGATATCCAGTCCGTCCTGGTCATCGGCTCCGGTCCGATCGTCATCGGCCAGGCCGCGGAGTTCGACTACTCCGGCACGCAGGCCTGCCGGGTACTCAAGGCCGAGGGCCTGCGCGTCATCCTGGTCAACTCCAACCCGGCGACGATCATGACCGACCCGGAGATCGCCGACGCGACGTACGTCGAGCCGATCACCCCGGAGTTCGTCGAGAAGATCATCGCCAAGGAGCGCCCCGACGCGCTGCTGCCGACGCTTGGCGGCCAGACCGCGCTCAACACCGCGATCTCCATGCACGAGCAGGGTGTGCTGGAGAAGTACGGCGTCGAGCTCATCGGCGCCAACGTCGAGGCCATCAACAAGGGCGAGGACCGCGACCTCTTCAAGGGTGTCGTCGCGGCCGTCAAGGCCAAGATCGGTTACGGCGAGTCCGCCCGCTCGGTCATCTGCCACTCCATGGACGACGTCATCGCGGGCGTCGACACGCTCGGCGGCTACCCCGTCGTCGTACGCCCCTCCTTCACCATGGGCGGCGCCGGTTCCGGCTTCGCGCACAACGAGGACGAGCTGCGCCGCATCGCCGGACAGGGCCTCACGCTCTCGCCGACCACCGAGGTGCTCCTGGAGGAGTCCATCCTCGGCTGGAAGGAGTACGAGCTGGAGCTGATGCGCGACAAGAACGACAACGTCGTGGTCGTCTGCTCCATCGAGAACTTCGACCCGATGGGCGTGCACACCGGCGACTCGATCACCGTCGCCCCGGCGATGACGCTGACCGACCGCGAGTACCAGCGGCTGCGTGACGTCGGTATCGCGATCATCCGCGAGGTCGGCGTCGACACCGGCGGCTGCAACATCCAGTTCGCGATCAACCCCGACGACGGCCGCATCATCGTCATCGAAATGAACCCGCGTGTGTCGCGTTCGTCCGCGCTGGCCTCCAAGGCGACCGGCTTCCCGATCGCCAAGATCGCCGCCCGTCTCGCCGTCGGCTACACGCTCGACGAGATCCCCAACGACATCACCGAGAAGACCCCGGCGTCCTTCGAGCCCACGCTCGACTACGTCGTCGTCAAGGTGCCGCGCTTCGCCTTCGAGAAGTTCCCGCTCGCCGACGCCACCCTCACCACCACCATGAAGTCGGTGGGCGAGGCCATGGCGATCGGCCGCAACTTCACCGAGGCGCTCCAGAAGGCGCTGCGCTCGCTGGAGAAGAAGGGAAGCCAGTTCGCCTTCACCGGTGAGCCCGGCGACAAGGCCGCGCTCCTGGAGATCGCCAAGGTCCCCACCGACGGCCGCATCAACACCGTCATGCAGGCCATCCGGGCCGGCGCAACGCCCGAGGAGATCTTCGACGCCACGAAGATCGACCCGTGGTTCGTCGACCAGATGTTCCTCATCAAGGAGCACGCGGACGAGCTCGCCGCCGCCGACAAGCTCGACCCCGACCTGCTCGCGGAAGCAAAGCGCCACGGCTTCTCCGACGTCCAGATCGCCGAGATCCGCGGGCTGCGCGAGGACGTCGTACGCGAGGTCCGGCACGCCCTCGGCGTCCGCCCGGTCTACAAGACGGTCGACACCTGCGCCGCCGAGTTCGCCGCCAAGACCCCGTACTTCTACTCCTCGTACGACGAGGAGAGCGAGGTCGCGCCGCGCGAGAAGCCCGCAGTGATCATCCTCGGCTCGGGCCCGAACCGCATCGGCCAGGGCATCGAGTTCGACTACTCCTGCGTCCACGCCTCCTTCGCGCTCAGCGACGCCGGCTACGAGACCGTGATGGTCAACTGCAACCCGGAGACCGTCTCCACCGACTACGACACCTCCGACCGTCTGTACTTCGAGCCGCTGACGCTCGAAGACGTGCTGGAGATCGTCCACGCCGAGACGCTGGCGGGCCCGATCGCGGGCGTCATCGTCCAGCTCGGCGGCCAGACCCCGCTGGGTCTCGCCCAGGCGCTCAAGGACAACGGCGTCCCGGTCGTCGGCACCCCGCCGGAGGCCATCCACGCCGCCGAGGACCGCGGCGCGTTCGGCCGCGTCCTCGCCGAGGCCGGTCTCCCGGCCCCCAAGCACGGCACCGCGACGACCTTCGACGAGGCCAAGGCCATCGCCGACGAGATCGGCTACCCGGTCCTCGTACGCCCGTCGTACGTGCTCGGCGGGCGCGGCATGGAGATCGTGTACGACGAGACGCGCCTGTCCTCGTACATCGCCGAATCCACCGAGATCAGCCCCACCCGGCCGGTCCTGGTCGACCGCTTCCTCGACGACGCGATCGAGATCGACGTCGACGCGCTCTACGACGGCACCGAGCTCTACCTCGGCGGCGTCATGGAGCACATCGAGGAAGCCGGCATCCACTCCGGCGACTCCGCCTGCGCTCTGCCCCCGATCACCCTCGGCGGCTTCGACATCAAGCGGCTGCGGATCTCGACCGAGGCCATCGCCAAGGGCGTCGGCGTACGCGGACTGATCAACATTCAGTTCGCGATGGCCGGCGACATCCTGTACGTCCTGGAAGCCAACCCGCGCGCCTCGCGCACCGTCCCCTTCACCTCGAAGGCGACCGCGGTGCCGCTCGCGAAGGCCGCCGCCCGCATCTCGCTGGGCGCCACCATCGCGGAGCTGCGCGCCGAGGGCATGCTGCCGAAGACCGGCGACGGCGGCACGCTGCCGCTCGACGCGCCGATCTCCGTCAAGGAAGCCGTGATGCCGTGGAGCCGCTTCCGCGACATCCAGGGCCGCGGCGTGGACACCGTCCTCGGCCCGGAGATGCGCTCCACCGGTGAAGTCATGGGCATCGACTCCGTCTTCGGCACGGCATACGCCAAGTCGCAGGCCGGGGCGTACGGTCCGCTGCCGACCAAGGGCCGCGCGTTCATCTCGGTCGCCAATCGCGACAAGCGGACGATGATCTTCCCGGCGCGCGAACTGGTCGCCCACGGCTTCGAGTTGCTCGCCACGTCCGGCACGGCCGAGGTGCTCAAGCGCAACGGCATCAACGCCACCATCGTGCGCAAGCAGAGCGAGGGCCCGGGCCCGCAGGGCGAGCGGACGATCGTCCAGCTCATCCACGACGGCGAGGTCGACCTCATCGTCAACACGCCGTACGGCACGGGCGGCCGCCTCGACGGCTACGAGATCCGTACGGCAGCCGTGGCGCGAAGCGTCCCCTGCCTCACGACGGTCCAGGCCCTCGCGGCCGCCGTCCAGGGCATCGACGCGCTCACCCACGGCGATGTCGGGGTCCGTTCCCTTCAGGAACACGCACAACACCTGACAGCGGCCCGCGAGGTCTAAGCGGCCCATGAGGGGGACACCGGTTGCGGTGTCCCCCTCTTCATGAGCCCAGCCCGACGCCCGAGCCTCCTGAGGAAAGCACCCAGCCCATGTACAAACTCTTCTTCAACCTCGTCTTCAAGCGCATGGACCCCGAGCAGGCCCACTACATGGCCTTCCGCTGGATCCGCCTCGCCGCCCGCGTCCCGGTCCTGCGCACCTTCGTCGCCGCCGTCCTCGCGCCCCGGTACACCTCGCTGCGCACAGAAGCGCTCGGCCTGCGCATGCACGGCCCGTTCGGCCTCGCCGCCGGCTTCGACAAGAACGCCGTCGCCATCGACGGCATGTCGATGCTCGGCTTCGACCACATCGAGATCGGTACGGTCACCGCCCAGCCGCAGCCCGGCAACCCCAAGAAGCGCCTCTTCCGCCTCGTGAAGGACCGCGCGCTCATCAACCGCATGGGGTTCAACAACGAGGGCTCCGAGGCCGTGGCGGCCCGCCTGGCGGCCCGTAACCCGGTCTTCAGGACCGTCGTCGGCGTCAACATCGGCAAGACCAAGCTCGTGCCGGAGGAGGAGGCCGTGGCGGACTACGTCACCTCCACCGAGCGCCTCGCCGCCCACGCCGACTACCTGGTCGTCAACGTCTCGTCCCCGAATACCCCCGGGCTGCGCAACCTCCAGGCCACCGAGTCGCTGCGCCCGCTGCTGACGGCGGTGCGTGAGGCGGCCGACCGTACGGTCACCGACCGCCGCGTCCCGCTCCTCGTCAAGATCGCGCCCGACCTGGCCGACGAGGACGTCGACGCCGTCGCCGACCTGGCCCTGGAGCTCGGCCTGGACGGCATCATCGCCACCAACACGACCATCGCCCGCGAGGGCCTCGGCCTGAAGTCGGACCCCGCTCTCGTCAAGGAGACCGGCGGACTGTCCGGAGCGCCCGTCAAGGCGCGCTCCCTTGAGGTCCTGCGCCGCCTGTACGCCCGTGTGGGGGACCGGATCACCCTGATCGGGGTCGGGGGCGTCGAGAGCGCCGACGACGCCTGGCAGCGCATCCTGGCGGGCGCCACGCTCGTACAGGGCTACAGCGCCTTCATCTACGAGGGCCCGTTCTGGGCCCGCGCGATCCACCAGGGCCTCGCCGAGCGTCTCGCGAACAGCCCGTACGCCACGCTCGCCGAGGCTGTCGGCGCCGAAACCAGGGAGAGCGCGAAGTGACTGAAGCGACTGTCGAAACCTTCGGCGCCCGCCTGCGCCGCTCCATGGACACCCGCGGACCCCTCTGCGTCGGTATCGACCCGCACGCGTCGCTGCTGAGCGCCTGGGGCCTGAACGACGACATCAAGGGCCTGGAGACCTTCACCCGCACGGTCGTCGAGGCGCTGGCAGACCGGGTCGCCGTACTCAAGCCGCAGTCGGCGTTCTTCGAGCGCTTCGGCTCACGTGGCATCGCCGTACTGGAGAAGGCGGTCGAGGAGGCCAGGGCGGCGGGCGCGCTGGTGCTCATGGACGCCAAGCGCGGCGACATCGGCTCCACCATGGGCGCGTACGCCGAGACCTACCTCCACAGGGGCTCGCCGCTCTTCTCGGACGCGGTGACCGTCTCGCCGTACCTCGGCTTCGGCTCGCTGCGCCCGGCGCTGGACGCGGCCGTGATCAACGGCTGCGGCGTCTTCGTACTCGCGCTCACGTCCAATCCGGAGGGCGCGGAGGTCCAGCGGGCCGCCGCCGCCGACGGCCGGTCGCTCGCCCAGCTGATGCTCGACCACATGGCGGCCGAGAACGAGGGCGCCGAGCCGCTCGGGTCGGTCGGCGCGGTGGTCGGCGCGACGCTCGGCGACGCGGGCGTCAACCTCGCGATCAACGGTCCGCTGCTGGCTCCGGGCATCGGCGCGCAGGGCGCTACCCCGGCGGACCTTCCGGGCGTTTTCGGGTCGGCTGTCGGCAATGTCGTACCGAGCGTCAGCCGCGGTGTACTGCGCTTCGGGCCCGATATTGGCGGACTGCGGGAGTCCGCTTCTCGCTTCGCCGACGAGGTCAGGACGGCCGTCTCGGGCGCGTAACGGGGTGTCAGCGATTCATGTTGACGGAATCCTGACCGAAAACCGGGGTGTTATGTCTGATATGCCTTAGTCGACGGAGGCTGACCAGGACTTTTCGCCGCTTCTCGCTGACTGGAGCGGCCATGGCCGCTAGTCTCCGTCGAGAGCAAACGCGCAGCTCGTTGTTTCGCAGCTCGCTGTTCGTTGCTCGCCCTGGTGTGGGGCGACTAGGTTCCTCACCGGTCCGTATCCGACAGTTCGACATCCGAGGTGACGTAGGCGTGGCTCTTCCGCCCCTTACCCCTGAACAGCGCGCAGCCGCGCTCGAAAAGGCCGCCGCGGCTCGCCGGGAGCGGGCCGAGGTCAAGAATCGACTCAAGCACTCCGGCGCCTCGCTCCACGAGGTCATCAAGCAGGGACAGGAGAATGACGTCGTCGGCAAGATGAAGGTCTCCGCCCTTCTCGAGTCTCTGCCGGGCGTGGGCAAGGTCCGCGCCAAGCAGATCATGGAGCGGCTCGGGATCTCCGAGAGCCGTCGTGTGCGCGGTCTCGGCTCCAACCAGATCGCCTCTTTGGAGCGCGAGTTCGGCGGCGGAGCTGCCTGACGTTCTCGGGCACCCCCGAGAACCTGGATAATCGCATCCATGGCTGCAACATCCCGGGGGACGACCCCCGTACCCCCGGACGTACGTCCGCGGCTGACCGTGCTCTCCGGCCCTTCGGGCGTCGGCAAGAGCACGGTCGTCGCCCATATGCGCAAGGTCCACCCCGAGGTATGGCTCTCGGTGTCGGCCACCACACGCAAGCCGCGACCCGGCGAGCGCCACGGTATCCAGTACTTCTTCGTCAGTGACGACGAATTCGACAAGCTCGTCGCCAATGGTGAGTTGCTGGAATGGGCCGAGTTCGCCGGCAATCGTTACGGCACGCCCCGGCGTGCCGTGTGCGATCGGCTCGAAGCGGGCGACCCCGTGCTCCTGGAGATCGATCTCCAGGGCGCACGGCTGGTCCGTGAATCGATGCCCGAGGCTCAATTGGTCTTCCTGGCCCCGCCCAGCTGGGACGAGCTGGTCCGCAGGCTGACCGGCCGCGGCACGGAGGCGCCCGATGTCATCGAGCGTCGTCTCGAGGCCGCAAAGATCGAACTCGCCGCGGAGGCGGAGTTCGACACCACCCTGGTCAACACCTCCGTCGAGGACGTGGCGCGCGAGCTGCTAGCCTTGATGGAAGTTGCTTGATCTTTGTTCACTTATCGGAAGGTAGAGCGTGTCCTCTTCCATTTCCACGCCCGAGGGCATCATCAACCCGCCGATCGACGAGCTGCTCGAGGCTACTGACTCGAAGTACAGCCTCGTGATCTACGCGGCGAAGCGCGCGCGTCAGATCAACGCGTACTACTCGCAGCTCGGTGAGGGTCTGCTCGAGTACGTCGGTCCGCTGGTGGACACCCATGTCCACGAGAAGCCGCTCTCGATCGCCCTGCGCGAGATCAACGCGGGTCTGCTGACCTCCGAGGCCATTGAGGGGCCGGCGCAGTAGTCAGCAGGCGCAGGAATCTTTTTCATCTCAGGCCCGGCAGTGAGACTGCCGGGCCTGTGGTGTGTCATAGGGGACGTAACGGTCGTACGAAGCGGGGAGACGCAGTGGACAAGCCGAAGGTCGTGCTGGGAGTCAGCGGGGGCATCGCCGCGTACAAGGCGTGCGAGCTGCTGCGACGGCTGACCGAATCCGGCCATGATGTGCGCGTCGTGCCGACCGAGGCGTCGCTCCACTTCGTCGGCGCCGCCACGTGGTCCGCGCTCTCCGGCAACCCCGTCTCGGCGGAGGTCTGGGAGTCGGTGCACGAGGTCCCGCACGTACGGATCGGGCAGGCCGCCGATCTGGTCGTGGTGGCCCCCGCCACCGCGGACATGCTGGCCAAGGCGGCGCACGGGCTGGCCGACGACCTCCTCACGAACACTCTGCTCACCGCCCGGTGTCCGGTCATCTTCGCTCCCGCCATGCACACCGAGATGTGGGAGCACCCGGCCACCCAGGAGAACGTCGCGACGCTGCGCCGCCGCGGCGCGGTCGTCGTCGAGCCCGCGGTGGGCCGGCTGACCGGTGTGGACACCGGCAAGGGCCGGCTGCCCGACCCGGACGAGATCTTCGAGGTCTGCCGGCGGGTACTCGCGCGGGGCGTGAGCGAACCGGATCTCGCGGGCCGGCATGTCGTGATCAGTGCGGGCGGTACGCGTGAGCCGCTGGACCCGGTCCGCTACCTGGGGAACCGTTCCTCCGGCAAGCAGGGATACGCCCTGGCCCGCACCGCTGTCGCGCGCGGCGCCAGGGTCACGCTCGTCGAGGCCAACACCGGTCTGCCGGACCCGGCGGGCGCCGATGTGGTGCGCGCCGGGACGGCGGTGCAGCTGCGCGAGGCCGTGCTCAAGGCAGCGGCGGACGCCGATGTGGTCGTGATGGCGGCCGCCGTGGCTGATTTCCGCCCGGCGGCGTACGCCGAGGGGAAGATCAAGAAGAAGGACGGCCAGGAGCCCGCCGCGGTCGAGCTGGTCCGTAATCCCGACATCCTCGCCGAGCTCTCGGCCGAGCGGCGCGGACGGCCCGGGCAGGTGGTCGTCGGCTTCGCCGCCGAGACCGACAACGTGCTCGCCAACGGCCGGGACAAGCTGCGCCGCAAGGGCTGTGACCTGCTGGTCGTCAATGAGGTGGGGGAGCGCAAGACGTTCGGCTCGGAGGAGAACGAAGCCGTGGTGCTCGACGCCGACGGGGGCGAGACTCCGGTGCCGTACGGACCCAAGGAGGCCCTGGCCGACACAGTCTGGGACCTCGTGACACGTCGGCTCGGTTAATTCTTGAGACGCTGTACCGGAAGCCATAAACCCTTGCGAATCCGGCGTATCGTGCTCTGGCGAAGGGTGAGGGCCGTCCCGCACAATGCAGTGCCGCTGGTCACAGGGCCTCCAAGAAGCGAGACACATGGTCCGCCGACCGGAAGCGACCGATAAACTGGTCCCGGACCGACGCCGGGCGCAGCTCCCGGTCCGTTCCATCAATGCTCAGCCAGCAGCCGCTGCAACCCCAGGGAGCGATGTGTCCCGCCGCCTGTTCACCTCGGAGTCCGTGACCGAGGGCCACCCCGACAAGATCGCTGACCAGATCAGCGACACGATCCTCGACGCGCTCCTGCGGGAGGACCCGGCTTCCCGGGTCGCCGTGGAGACCTTGATCACCACTGGCCTGGTGCACGTCGCCGGCGAGGTGACCACCAAGGCCTACGCAGACATTCCCACGCTCGTACGCAACAAGATCCTCGACATCGGGTACGACTCCTCGAAGAAGGGCTTCGACGGCGCCTCCTGCGGCGTGTCGGTGTCCATCGGCGCGCAGTCTCCCGACATCGCCCAGGGTGTCGACACGGCGTACGAGACGCGGGTCGAAGGCGACGAGGACGAGCTCGACAAGCAGGGCGCGGGCGACCAGGGCCTGATGTTCGGCTATGCGTGCGACGAGACGCCCGAGCTGATGCCGCTGCCGATCCACCTGGCGCACCGGCTCTCGCGCCGGCTGTCCGAGGTCCGCAAGAACGGGACGATCCCGTACCTGCGACCGGACGGCAAGACCCAGGTCACCATCGAGTACGACGGTGACAAGGCCGTCCGCCTCGACACGGTCGTCGTCTCCTCGCAGCACGCCTCGGACATCGACCTGGACTCGCTGCTCGCTCCCGACATCCGCGAGTTCGTCGTCGAGCACGTCCTGAGCGGCCTTCTCGACGACGGCATCAAGCTGGACACCGAGGGCTACCGCCTGCTGGTCAACCCGACCGGGCGCTTCGAGATCGGCGGCCCGATGGGCGACGCCGGCCTCACCGGCCGCAAGATCATCATCGACACGTACGGCGGCATGGCACGCCACGGCGGTGGCGCCTTCTCCGGCAAGGACCCGTCCAAGGTCGACCGCTCGGCGGCGTACGCGATGCGCTGGGTCGCCAAGAACGTCGTGGCCGCGGGTCTCGCCGCGCGCTGCGAGGTCCAGGTCGCGTACGCGATCGGCAAGGCCGAGCCGGTGGGTCTCTTCGTCGAGACCTTCGGTACGGCCACGGTCGACTCCGAGAAGATCGAGAACGCCATCGGTGAGGTCTTCGACCTCCGCCCGGCCGCGATCATCCGTGACCTCGACCTGCTCCGCCCGATCTACGCCCAGACCGCGGCGTACGGCCACTTCGGCCGCGAGCTTCCCGACTTCACGTGGGAGCGCACGGACCGCGTGGACGCGCTGCGCGCGGCGGCTGGTCTCTAGTCGGTACTGGCGCTATTGGCGCACTGCTCGGCCGCGAAGGCCCCGGACCGTACTGGACGCTGTTGGTTATTCCGGGGTCGTGCGTGACGTCGGCCCTCAAGACCTGGTTGTGGTCTTGAGGGCCGACGTTGTCGTATGGGGTGGGTGCGGATGTCTATGCAGCCGAAGGGGTCGGGGGAAATCCCGGCGGAGACGGTGCGGGTGGCTCGGGCCGCGTTCCCGAAGGGGAGCCTGGCGATCCGGGTGAGGGACGAGCTGGGACCGTTGTTCACAGACGGGGAGTTCGCGGATCTCTTCCCGGCGCGGGGAAAACCTGCCTGGTCACCGGGCCGGCTGGCGTTGGTGCTGGTGTTGCAGTTCGTGGAGGGGCTCACCGACCGGCAGGCGGCGGAGGCGGTGCGGGCGAGGATCGATTTCAAGTACGCCCTGGCGCTGGACCTGGCTGATCCCGGCTTCGATTTCTCGGTGCTGTCGGAGTTCCGGGACCGGCTCGTCGAAGCGGATGCCGGGCGGCGGGTGCTGGACGGCATCCTGGTCGCGGCCCGGGAGAAGGGCCTGCTCAAGACGACGGGCCGGGCTCGCACGGACTCCACGCACGTGCTGTCGGCAGCCCGGGAGCTGTGCTGGCTGGAGATGGTCGCTGAGACGCTGCGCTCGGCTCTCAACGAGCTGGCCCTGGCTGATCCCGACTGGCTGGTGGAGGTGGCCGAGCCGGACTGGTTCAGGCACTACGCCACCAGGGCCGAGGACTCCCGTTTCCCCAAGGCCCGCACCAAGCGCGACGAGGTGGGCCTGCGGATCGGCAGGGACGGGACGCGGCTGCTTGAGGCGGTCCTCGCCGCCGACGCGCCTGACGGCCTGCGCTCGCTGGACACGGTGGAGATCCTGAGGCAGATGTGGGTCCAGCACTTCCACCTGGTGGAGGGCGAGGTGAGGCGGCGGGACCCAAAAGACCGGCCGCCGGGCGCGATGCGCCTGGTCACCCCCTATGACCCCGACGCACGTGGCAGCGTCAAACGCGACACTCTGTGGGACGGCTACAAGGTCCATGTCACCGAGACCTGCGAGCCGGATGCCCCGAACTTGATCACGAACATGGCCACCACCGTCGCCACCACCCCGGACAGCGTGATGAGCGAGGAGATCCATACGGGCCTCGCCGAACGGGAGTGTCTGCCCGGCGAGCACTGGGTGGACGCCGGCTACCCCACCGCAGCCCAGGTCGTGGCCGCCCGCACCGAGCACGGCATCGACCTGCAAGGGCCGATGGCCGCCAACACCGCCGTCTCGGCCCGCGGCCCCTACGGACAAGACGCCTTCCGCATCGACTGGGACAACCAGCGGGTGACCTGCCCGAACGGTGTCACCAGCACCCAGTGGCACCACCGGCACTCACAGCAAGGGCTGCCCGTGATCCGGGTCCGTTTCAACCCCGCCGACTGCCGTCCATGCCCTCAACTGCGCGCCTGCGTCAGCTCACCCAAGGCCGAACGCCGCTCGCTCAATCTGCGGCACCGCGACGAACACGAAGTCGTCCAGGCGGCCCGCCGTGAGCAGCAGACCGACGCCTGGAAGGACCGTTACAAGATCCGCGCAGGTGTCGAGGGCACCATCTCCCAGGGCGTCGGGCGCTGCGGCCTGCGCAGATCCCGCTACCGAGGCCTCGCGAAGACCAGCCTCCAGCATCAGCTCACCGGCGCCGCCATCAACCTCGCCCGCATCGATGCCCACCTCACCGACACACCCCGGGCCCGCACCCGCACCAGCCACTTCGCAGCACTTCGCCCCGCCGAGCTCACGCTCGACGGGGCGAAGTAGAACCGGCCCCCGAATTCGCCAACAGCGTCCGTACTGGTCCGGGGCCTTCGTGCTTGCCGCGCTGTCAGTGGGGTCTGATAGGAATTTGGCTGTGAGCAGGAACGATGAGCGGTCCGACGAGCAGCCCGGGGGCGGGGTGCCGGAGCAGCTTGCGCTCAAGCTTGCGCTCATTCGGGAGAGTGTGCGGAAGGCGAAGGTTCCGAAGGCCAAGCCGCGGACGTGGCGGGGGGCGCCGCTGGCCAAGGAGCTGCCCGTTGCCCGGGTGTTGGTCAACAAGGGTGTGCTGCACCTCGACCAGTACTTCGACTATGCCGTGACGGAGGAGCTGGACGCCGTCGCGCAGCCGGGGGTGCGGGTGCGGGTGCGGTTCGGGGCGGGGGCGCACAACGTACGGGGCGGACGCCGTGAGGGCGGCGGGATGATCGACGGGTTCATCGTCGAGCGCCGGGCCGAGTCGGACTACGCCGGGCCGCTGGCCGCGCTCGCGTATGTGGTGTCCCCCGAGCCGGTGCTCGGTCCGGAGCTGCTGGCGCTCTCGCGGGCGATCGCCGACCGGTACGCGGGGAGCCTCGCCGACGTACTGCAGCTGGCTGTTCCGCCGAGGAACGGGCCGGCCGAGGCGAAGCCTTCACCGGAGCCGCTGCCGCCGCCGGAGGTGCCGGGGGCCGGGACGTGGGAGCGGTACGCGCACGGGCCCGCCTTTCTGCGGGAGCTGGCGGGGGGCGGGGCCCCGCGGGCCGTGTGGAATGCGTTGCCGGGACCGCACTGGCCGGACGAGCTGGCGCGTGCGGTGGCCGCGACGCTCGCCTCCGGGCGGGGCGCGCTGGTTGTGGTGCCGGACGGGCGGAGCGCGGCCCGGGTCGACGCCGCGCTCACCGCGCTGGTGGGGAAGGGGCACCACACGCTGCTGACCGCTGACGCCGGGCCCCAGAAGCGCTACCGGCAGTGGCTGGCCGTGCGGCGGGGGGCGGTGCGGGCGGTGGTCGGGACGCGGGCCGCGATGTTCGCGCCGGTGGCGGATCTGGGGCTGGTGGTGGTGTGGGACGACGGGGATTCGAGTCACGCCGACGATCACGCGCCGTTTCCGCATGTGCGGGAGGTGCTGGAGCTGCGGGCGCACCACAGTAGGTGCGGGTTTCTGCTCGGGTCTGTCAGTTGCACGGTTGAGGCTGCTCAGCTGGTTGAGAGCAAGTGGGCCGTGCCGTTGCGTGCGGGGCGGGAGCAGGTGCGGGCCGCGGCGCCGCTGATTCGTACGGTCGGAGACGAGGAGGTGGCCCGGGACGGGGCGGCGCGGGCCGCGCGGCTGCCGAGTCTGGCGTGGCAGACGGTTCGTGACGGGCTCAAGTCCGGGCCGGTGCTGGTGCAGGTGCCCCGGCGTGGGTACGTACCGAGTCTCGCGTGCGAGCGATGTCGTACGCCGGCGAGGTGCCGGCACTGCGCGGGGCCGCTCGAAGCGGCCGACCAGCAGGAACTGCACTGCGGGTGGTGCGGCCGGGACGCGGCGGGGTGGCGGTGCGGCGAGTGCGGGAGTGTGCGGCTGCGGGCCCAGGTGGTGGGGGCGCGGCGTACGGCGGAGGAGCTGGGGCGGGCGTTTCCGGCTGTCCCGGTGCGTACGTCCGGGCGCGACCATGTGCTGGAGAGCGTGCCGGGGGTGCCGGCGCTCGTCGTGAGCACGCCGGGGGCCGAGCCGGTGGCCGAGGGCGGTTACGCGGCCGCGCTGCTGCTGGACGGCTGGGCCATGCTCGGGCGGCAGGACCTGCGCGCCGGGGAGGAGGCCCTGCGGCGCTGGATAAGCGCCTCGGCGCTGGTCAGGGGGCAGGGGGAGGGCGGCGGCACGGTCGTCGTGGTCGCCGAGCCGACGCTTCGGCCCGTGCAGGCGCTGGTGCGGTGGGATCCCGTGGGGCATGCGCAGCGGGAGCTGGCGGAGCGGGCCGAGCTTGGCTTTCCGCCGGTGTCGCGGATGGCGGCGGTGAGTGGGCGGGCCGAGGCGATCGCCGCGTTCTTGGCGACCGCCCAACTGCCGGGCGAGGTCGAGGTGCTGGGCCCTGTGCCGATGCCGGTCACGGAGCCTGGGCGGCCTCGCCGGCCGGGCGACCCCCCGGTGGGTGAGGTGTGGGAGCGGGCGCTGCTGAGGGTTCCGCCGGGCAGTGGGGCGGCGCTTGCTGCGGCGCTGAAGGCTGCGCAGGCGGCGCGGATGGCTCGTGGCGGGGGCGATCCGGTGCGGATCAGGATCGATCCGCCGGACATCGGCTGAGGGGGGGGCGGGGCAGGGGGTGCGGCGGGGTGCAGGTCCTGCGGAGCTGTTCCCCGACCCGCCCCTTCCCGAACTGGGGCTCCGCCCCAGACCCCCGGG
>NZ_JAGGOK010000057.1 GCF_018614615.1 Streptomyces sp. ISL-100
CGGAAGAGCGGTCACGCTCCGCGCGTTTTCTCGACGCCCCGTGGCGCCGGCCGGCTCTGCTCGGCGCCGCGTGCGCGGCTTTTCTGCTGCTCTTCAGCACCTTCGTCATGCAGCCCTTCCTCATCCCCAGTGGCTCGATGCAGCCCACCCTGGAGATCGGCGACCGGGTGCTCGTCAACAAGTTGGCGTACCGTTTCGATTCCGTACCGCAGCGCGGTGATGTGGTCGTCTTCGACGGCACGGGGTCCTTCGTCCGAGAGGCGCCCGCCGGGAATCCGGTCACCGGGCTGGTGCGGTGGGCGGCCGCGGCCGTGGGACTGGCCGAGCCCGCCGAGACCGACTACATCAAGCGCGTGGTGGGCGTGGGGGGCGACCGGGTCGTGTGCTGCGACAAGCGGGGGAGGGCCGAGGTGAACGGCCGGCCGGTGGACGAGGAGTACCTGTATCCGGGCGACGCCCCGTCGCGGGTCCCGTTCGACGTCGTCGTACCGCAGGGGACGCTGTGGGTCATGGGTGACCACAGATCGCGCTCCCGCGACTCCCGGGACCATCTGGGTGAGCCGGGCGGAGGCATGGTGCCCGTCGAGAAGGTCGTGGGGCGGGCGGACTGGATCGGCTGGCCGGCGGGCCGCTGGGGCTCGCTGGAGCGGCCGGACGCCTATACGGACGTACGCGCGCCGGGGCCGGTCGGGTCCCATGGGTAACCGGGGGCGGGCACGGGCGAGCCACCGTGCGGACACCCGGCTGCCCACGGGTACGCGGCCGACGAGCGGGCCCGCGCTGCCGGGGCGGGCGGACCGGCGCAAGCTGGCGCGGCGGGTCAAGCGGCGGCGGCAGAGGTCGGCCGTCAAAGAGATACCGATCCTGATAACGGTGGCGCTGCTGATCGCGCTCGTACTCAAGACCTTCCTGGTGCAGGCCTTCGTGATCCCGTCGGGCTCGATGGAGCAGACGATCCGGATCGGCGACCGGGTGCTGGTCGACAAGTTGACACCGTGGTTCGGATCCAAGCCGGAGCGCGGTGATGTCGTGGTTTTCAAGGACCCCGGCGGCTGGCTGAAGGAAGAGAAGACCGACATCAAGGACGACCCGGTCGTCGTCAAGCAGATCAAGGACGGCCTGACCTTCATCGGGCTGCTGCCGTCCGAGGACGAACAGGACCTCATCAAGCGAGTGGTCGCGGTCGGTGGGGACACCGTCAAGTGCTGCGACAAGGACCGGCGGGTCACCGTCAACGGCGTACCGCTCGCGGAGCCGTATCTGAATCCGGGCGACCGTCCTTCTGACCTGGCGTTCGATGTGAAGGTGCCCGCCGGGCGGCTGTTCGTGATGGGGGACCACCGGTCGAACTCGGCCGATTCCCGTTTCCACTTGGACGAGAAGTTCGAGGGCACGGTCGGGGAGGAGGAGGTCGTCGGGCGGGCCGTCGTCATCGCGTGGCCGTTCAGCCACTGGCGGAAGCTGGAGGAGCCCGAGACGTACGCGAGCGTTCCTGATCCGCGCGGCGGGGCGACGTCCGCCACCGGCCCGTCGAATAGGGTGTCGTCCCAGGATCCGAACGCGATGATCCTGCTCCCGACCCCTGCGGAACTCCCGCTCGTTATGGGAGTGGTGGGCCTGCGTCAGGTTTGGCGTGGGCGGTGGAACGGAGTAAGGAGTGGATGTGGGGGATTTGGCGGTCGGCGCACGATCCGAACGCGACGAGCCCGAGGAACGACCGGAGTCACCCGCAGCCGTGAGCGATGACGTACGGGGTGAAGACCCGAGCAGCAGCGACAGCAGTGGCGAGGGCGCGGGGCCGAAGAAGCCGCGCTCGTTCTGGAAGGAGCTGCCGCTGCTGATCGGCATCGCGCTCCTGCTCGCGTTGCTGATCAAGACCTTCCTGGTGCAGGCGTTCTCGATCCCCTCGGACTCGATGCAGGACACCTTGCAGCGGGGCGACCGAGTGCTGGTCGACAAACTGACACCGTGGTTCGGCTCCGAGCCGGAGCGGGGCGAGGTCGTGGTGTTCCACGACCCGGGCGGCTGGCTCGAGACCACCGCGGCACCGGACCCGAACGTCGTACAGAAGTTCCTCAGCTTCATCGGCCTGATGCCGTCCGCGGAGGAGAAGGACCTGATCAAGCGGGTCATCGCGGTCGGCGGGGACACGGTCGAGTGCAAGAAGAACGGGCCGGTCAAGGTCAACGGGAAGGCGCTCGACGAGAAGTCGTACATCTTCCCCGGTGACACTCCGTGCAACGACGAGCCCTTCGGGCCGCTCAAGGTGCCGGACGGCCGGATCTGGGTGATGGGCGACCACCGCCAGAACTCGCTGGACTCGCGTTACCACCAGGAGCTGCCGGGTCACGGCACGGTCGCGAACGACGAGGTCGTCGGGCGCGCCATCGTGGTGGCGTGGCCGGTCAACCGCTGGTCCACGCTGCCGGTTCCGGGCACGTTCGACCAGCAGGGTCTCAACGCCGCCGGTGTCGCCATGGCGGCGCCCGGGGCGATGGGGCTCGCGGGAGCGGTGCCGCTGGTGCTGTGGCGCAGGCGGAGGCTGACCGGCGGGCGTACCGCCGGGTAGGGTGCCGCTCGGATCAGCGATTTTCGATCTCCGAGGTGGGGAGCGCTGCGATGGGCGGAACAGGACGTAGAGAAGGCGGCCGCGGCCGGCTCGGCAACGCGTTGTCCGGGCTGGCCGTGGCCGTCGGCTGTGTGCTCTTCCTCGGCGGCTTCGCCTGGGGAGCTGTGCAGTACAAGCCGTACACGGTGCCGACCGATTCGATGACGCCCTCCATCAAGGCGGGGGACCGGGTGCTCGCGCAGCGAATAGACGGCGGCGAGGTGCGGCGCGGAGACGTGGTGATCTTCACCGACTCCGTGTGGGGCGATCTGCCGATGGTCAAGCGCGTGGTCGGCATCGGCGGCGACAAGGTCGCCTGCTGCGGCAAGGACGGCCGGCTGACGCTGAACGGCAAGCCCCTCGATGAGCCGTACCTGGCGGGCGGGGAGCCGGCGTCGACCACTCCCTTCACCTCCGAGGTGCCCGAGGGGCATCTGTTCCTGCTGGGTGACGAGCGGCGTACGTCAGTGGACTCGCGGGGGCACATCGAGGACGCCGGGAAGGGAACGGTCCCGGTGGGCAAGGTGGACGCGCGCGTCGATGCCGTTGCCTGGCCGTGGGGCGGGATTCTCGACCGGCCGGACTCCTTTGAGGCACTGCCCGGCGGGGTTTCCCAGCCCGGACCGGTCGCTCAGGTGCTGGCGGCTGTCGCCGCCGGTGTGGTGCTGATCTTCGGCGGGGCGGCGTACGGACCTGTCGCGAAGCGGGTCGGGCGGCGGAAGGCGGGTACCGGTGGACGGTGAGGCGACTGTGGAATCGGAAACAGCGGCGCGGGAGCCGGTACAGCTTCGGAAGGTCGCGCGGGTGATCCTGCTCGACCCGGACGACCGCGTCCTGCTGATGCACGGGTACGAGCCGGAGGACCCTGCGGTGACCTGGTGGTTCACGCCGGGCGGCGGGCTGGAGGGCGACGAGACGCGCGCCGAGGCCGCGCTGCGCGAGCTCGCGGAGGAGACGGGGATCACAGAGGTCGAGCTCGGCCCGGTGATCTGGCAGCGGCACTGCTCGTTCGTGTTCGACGGGCGGCGCTGGGACCAGGACGAATGGTTCTACCTGGCCCGTACGACGCGGACCGAGACGGTGCTGGACGGGCTGACCGGACTGGAGCTGCGGAGCGTCGCGGGGCTGAGGTGGTGGACCTCCGCCGAACTGTCCGCGACGCGTGAGACGGTGTACCCCATCAAGCTCGCCGGGCTGCTGCGTACGCTGCTCGACGAGGGTCCTCCTGGTACGCCGATGGTCTTGGCCCCGGAAGTCGCATAGGGGCGCACGGGGCTGGCGCACAATAGGGGGACGCAAGGCTGAAGGGGAACATGCCATGAGCGCCGAGGACCTCGAGAAGTACGAGACCGAGATGGAGCTGAAGCTCTACCGGGAGTACCGCGATGTCGTCGGTCTGTTCAAATACGTGATCGAGACCGAGCGGCGTTTCTACCTCACGAATGACTACGAGATGCAGGTGCACTCGGTCCAGGGTGAGGTCTTCTTCGAAGTTTCCATGGCGGACGCCTGGGTCTGGGACATGTACAGGCCGGCCAGGTTCGTCAAGCAGGTGCGGGTACTGACGTTCAAGGACGTAAATATCGAGGAGCTCAACAAGAGCGATCTCGAGCTTCCGAGTGGCTGACTTGTCCACAACTGGCGGGTTGTCCACCAAGATCCACTAGTTGGCGGTGATCGCGGCACATTCGGTTCCGGAGGTGGAACCGATGAACGCGAAGAATGCCACAGGAGCACTCGGCCGGTACGGCGAGGATCTCGCGGTACGCAGGCTGGTCGAGGCCGGAATGACCGTCCTGGAGCGCAACTGGCGCTGCCGGGCGGGAGAGATCGACATCGTCGCCCGGGACGGCGATTCACTGGTCATCTGCGAGGTCAAGACCCGCAGAGCCGGACCGTTCGAGCACCCGATGCAGGCCGTCAGGACCACGAAGGCCGAGCGTCTGCGCCGCCTCGCCGAGCGCTGGACGCACGAGCACGGAGGACCGCCGCCGGGCGGGGTGCGTATCGACCTTGTCGGGGTGGTGCTGCCCCGGCGCGGGGCACCCGTCGTCGAGCATGCGCGGGGGGTGGCGTGATGGG
Source organism: Streptomyces sp. ISL-100 (assembly GCF_018614615.1). GTDB lineage: Bacteria > Actinomycetota > Actinomycetes > Streptomycetales > Streptomycetaceae > Streptomyces. Next base: position 4,691 of record NZ_JAGGOK010000057.1, read on the forward strand.
GTTCGCGCGCACGTGCTCGGTGGCCCTGGTCGGGGTCGAGGGTGTGGTGGTGGAGGTCCAGGCGGACCTGGAGCCGGGAGTGGCCGCCTTCACGCTGGTGGGGCTGCCGGACAAAAGCCTGGTCGAGAGCCGGGACCGGGTGCGGGCGGCGGTGGTCAACTCCGGCGCCGACTGGCCGCAGAAGAAGCTCACTGTGGGGCTCAGCCCGGCCTTCGTACCCAAGAGCGGCAGCGGGTTTGATCTCGCCGTCGCCGTGGCCGTGCTGGGGGCGGCGGAGCGTATCGATCCCAGAGAGATCGCCGATCTGGTGATGATCGGGGAGCTGGGACTTGACGGGCGGGTCCGGCCGGTGCGCGGCATCCTGCCTGCCGTCCTCGCCGCGGCCGAAGCCGGGTACCGGCAGGTCGTCGTACCGGAACTGACGGCGGCGGAGGCCGGGTTGGTGCCCGGAGTCTCGGTTCTCGGCGTGCGGAGCCTGCGCCAGCTCATCGCCGTACTGACCGGGGCCGAAGTGCCGGAGGAGGCGGGGGACGAGGAAGGGCGGCCCGACGCCATGCTGGCGGGGCTGATGGTGCCGGGCGCCGGGGTGGGTACCGGGCTGGCCATCGGTGACCGAGGGGGCGGGGGTGACGGCGGCCCGGACCTCGCGGATGTCGCGGGGCAGCACGCGGCTCGTACCGCCCTTGAAGTCGCTGCCGCGGGAGGCCACCATCTGCTGCTCCACGGGCCGCCGGGCGCGGGCAAGACGATGCTGGCGGAGCGGATGCCGGCCGTCCTGCCGCCGCTGACCAGGCAGGAGTCGCTGGAGGTGACCGCCGTGCACTCGGTGGCGGGCATCCTGCCGCCCGGCGAGCCGCTGGTCAGGACAGCGCCGTACTGCGCCCCGCACCATTCGGCGACGATGCAGTCGCTGGTGGGCGGCGGCAACGGACTGCCGAGGCCGGGGGCCGTCTCGCTGGCGCACCGCGGGATTCTCTTTCTGGACGAGGCTCCAGAATTCAGCGGGCGGGCCCTGGACTCCTTGCGTCAGCCGCTGGAGTCCGGGCATGTGGTGGTGGCGCGCAGCGGGGGTGTGGTGCGGCTGCCCGCCCGGTTCCTCATGGTCCTGGCGGCCAATCCGTGCCCGTGCGGACGGCACACCCTGAACGGCTCGGGGTGCGAGTGCCCGCCGTCGGTGATCCGCAAGTACCAGGCGCGGCTGTCGGGGCCGCTGCTGGACCGGGTCGACCTGCGGGTGGGCGTGGAGCCGGTACAGCGGGCCGATCTGCTGGGCCAGGGCGGCCGGGGCGAGCCGACGGCGGTGGTCGCGGAACGGGTGCGGGAAGCGCGGGCGCGGGCGGCTGCGCGGCTGGAAGGCACCCCGTGGAACACCAACAGTGACGTGCCGGGGTATGAGCTGCGTACGCGCTGGCAGCCGGTGGCCGGCGCCCTCGGCGCGGCCGAGCGGGACATGGAGCGCGGGCTGCTGACGGCCCGTGGTCTCGACCGGGTGTTGCGGGTGGCCTGGACCGTCGCCGACCTGGCGGGCAGCGACCGGCCCGACGCACGCCATGTCGACCTGGCGCTGGAGCTGCGTACGGGGATCGCGCGGGGCGCGCCTGCGCTGATGGGAGGCGCGGGGTGAGCGGGGGCGCGGGCGAGCAGACGGTCGGGGAATCCGGTGCGGGAACGGTCGAGGGGGCGGTTGCTGGCGTGGGTCAGGGAGCCGGCCAGGCAGTGGGGGATCTGGAGCGGCTGGCGCGGGCGGCGTTGACGCGGGTCGTTGAGCCCGGGGACGAGGTCGGCGGGCGGTGGCTTCGGGAGTGTGGGCCGGTGGAGCTGATGCGCAGGCTCACCTCGCTCGATTTCGACGAAGCGGCCGAGGTGCTCACCGGCGTGACGGGGAAGCGGCTCGGCGGCTACCGGATGCGGGCGGCGGCCGCCGACCCCGCGCGTGACCTGGCGGCAGTGGCGGAGGTCGGCGGCCGCTTCGTCTGCCCCGGCGACGAGGAGTGGCCCGGGCAACTCGACGACCTGGGTGACGGCAGACCGGTCGGGCTGTGGGTGCGGGGGCGGCCGCATCTGCGGATGTGGGCGCTGCGGTCCGTCGCCCTCGTCGGGGCCCGGGCCTGCACGTCGTACGGCGCACACATGGCGGCGTCAATGGGCGCCGGGCTCGCGGAGCGCGGCTGGGTCGTGGTGTCCGGGGCGGCGTTCGGCGTTGACGGCGCCGCCCATCGGGGGGTGCTGGCCGCTGGGGGCGCCACCGTGGCGGTGCTGGCGTGCGGGGTCGACGTGGTGTATCCGCGCGGACATGCGGAGTTGATCGGGCGTATCGCGGAACAGGGCCTGGTGGTCGGGGAGTTGCCGCCCGGAGGGCATCCCACGCCCAGCCGGTTCATCCTCAGGAACCGGGTGATCGCGGCCCTTACCCGGGGCACCGTCGTCGTGGAGGCGGAGTACCGCAGTGGCTCGCTCGTCACGGCGCGCAGCGCGCAGCGGCTCGGGCGTTTCACGATGGGCGTGCCGGGCCCCGCCACCAGTGGACTCTCGGCGGGCGTGCACGAACTCCTGCGGGGCGAGGGCGTGCTGGTCACGGACGCCGCGGAGGTGGTGGAGCTGGTCGGTGACATCGGCGATCTGGCCCCGGCGCGCCGGGGGCCCGTACTGCCCAGGGATCTGCTGGATCCGGTCGCGGCACTCGTACTGGAGTCCCTGCCGGCCCGGGGCTCCGTCGACGCGCGCGGCGTCGCCCGGTCAGCGGGGACCACCCCCGACGACGCGCTCGGCAAGCTGTACGAACTGCACTCCTTGGGGTTCGTTGAACGGCGGGGTGACGGCTGGCAGTTGACGCCCGGAGCCATGCACCATGCGAATGTGGGGCGAGGCGGTACTTGACCAGCGGCATTCGGGTGAAAAGGTACTGCTCATGACCTTCTCAGCCCTCCCGGACCGCTTCCCGGGGCTGTCGTACACGTTGACGGCCCCGGGGAGGGGCGTGCCTGACGGCATTCAACTTGAAGGGGGGCATCCCATATCCTGCGCGGACTGCGACACCTCAGTCACGCTACGCTCACGAGGTTCCCGCCCAGACGCACCATTCCCCCGACGTCACAGCAGAACGGCTCAAGGCAACGCATGCCCCAGCACACCTCCGGGTCTGACCGCGCGGCAGTGCCACACGCGGCGCGTGGCAGCGTGCGGCCCGCCGCACCCTCGTCGGTCGACGAGTTGTGGCGGTCGTACAAGACCACGGGCGACGAGAGGCTGCGGGAGCAGCTGATCCTGCACTACTCGCCGCTGGTGAAGTACGTCGCGGGGCGGGTGAGCGTCGGGTTGCCGCCCAATGTCGAGCAGGCCGACTTCGTCTCCTCCGGAGTCTTCGGGCTCATCGACGCCATTGAGAAGTTCGACATCGAGCGGTCGATCAAGTTCGAGACGTACGCGATCACGCGCATCCGCGGCGCCATGATCGACGAACTGCGGGCGCTGGACTGGATCCCCCGTTCGGTGCGGCAGAAGGCCAAGGCGGTCGAGCGCGCTTACACGACGCTGGAGGCGCAGTTGCGCCGTACGCCCTCCGAGAGCGAAGTCGCCTCGGAGATGGGCATCCTGCTGGAAGAACTGCACGCTGTTTTCAGCCAGTTGTCGCTGGCGAACGTCGTCGCCCTGGAGGAGCTGCTGCACGCCGGGGGTGAGGGCGGTGACCGGCTGAGTCTCATGGACACGCTGGAGGACACGCACGCCGACAACCCGGTCGAGGTGGCCGAGGACCGTGAGTTGCGCCGGCTGCTGGCCCGGGCGATCAATACGCTGCCCGAGCGGGAGAAGACTGTGGTCACGCTGTACTACTACGAAGGCCTCACGCTGGCTGAGATCGGCAATGTGCTGGGCGTTACCGAGAGCCGGGTCAGCCAGATCCACACGAAATCGGTCCTCCAGCTGAGGGCGAAGCTGGCCGACGCGGGGCGTTGACTCCGGCGCTGAATCGTCCCTGCCGCGCTCGTTGAGTCGTCCGTTACGTCGTCGGTTACGTCGTCATCGCGGCGGCTCATCCGTAGAGTGGGACCGTGCCAAGGATTCGAGCGGCCTCGGTGGCCGAGCACCGGACAATGCAGCGCGGCGCCCTGCTGGACGCCGCCCGCTCCCTGCTGTCCGAAGGCGGTACGGAAGCGCTGACCTTCCCCGCCCTCGCTGAGCGCACCGGGCTCGCCCGGTCGTCCGTGTACGAGTACTTCCGATCGCGGGCCTCTGTGGTCGAGGAGCTGTGTGCGGTCGACTTCCCGGTTTGGGCTGCGGAGGTCGAGAACGCCATGGAGTCGGCGGATACGCCGGCGGGCAAGGTCGAGGCGTATGTGCGGGCGCAGCTGGTTCTGGTTGGCGACCGGCGTCACCGGGCCGTCGTCGCGATCTCGGCGAGTGAGCTCGATGCGGGTGCGCGGGAGAAGATCCGCGCTGCGCACGGTGGGCTGGTGACGATGATCGTCGCGGCGCTGGGGGAGCTGGGGCACGAGCAGCCTCGGCTGGCGGCGATGATGCTGCAGGGCGTTGTTGACGCTGCCGTGCGGCGTATTGAGCTTGGTGCGGCCGAGGATCCGGGCGTGATCGCGGATACGGCTGTGGCTATGGCGCTGCGGGGCGTCCAGGGCTGACCCTCGGCTCGCGTCCGCGGCCACCCCGCCCCTTCCCGCTGTGACATTTGCGGCTCCGCCGCGTGAGGGGCTCCGTCCCGGACCCCGGGCCCCGGGCGTCCTCCGGGTGTGTCCACAAACGCCGGACGGGCTGCTTTTGCCCGGCTGGCGCTGTCGTGTGCAGCTCATCAGTCGTTCCTGTGGCTTCCGGTACGCCGAAGACCGGCAGGAGGCGTGGCGGACCCCGGTGGAGCGAATGGGGTGGGAGCAGCGTCAATGGGTTCAGGTAGGTCTTGGCTCGGAGTAGGCCCCAGTGGAGGCAGGCGGACGGGCAGTGGAACGGGCCCGGCTGGAGTACGGCCACCACTTGGCCCGCGGTTACCTCGTCGCCCTTCGCCACCAGCGCGCGCACCGGTTCGTACGTCGTGCGCAGGGGTGGGTCGCCCGTGTCCGGCAGGGTGATGGACAGGACTCCGCGTCCGGCTACCGGCCCCGCGAACGAGACCCGGCCGGAGGATGACGCCCGTACCAGGTCCCCTGGTCCCGCCGCCAGGTCCGCGCCGCGGTGGCCTGCCGCGTACGGGGACGGGGGTGGCTCCCAGGCGCGTACGACCAAGGGGCGCTCGCCCACCGGCCACACCGCCGCCGCCGGGAGTCGGGTGGACATCGCGGTCATGAGGATCAGTACCAGCGCAGTCATGGGGTGCATGACCGAACCGTCGCGCGATGGGGCAATTCGTGGGGATCATGGCCCCGATCTGTGGATTGGCGGCTGGTTGTGGACATCGCCGTCACCCGGCACTGCGTAGGTCCCGTACACTTCTTGTGGCGATCCGGGTCACCGGGTCGACTTCGCACGCCCCGCCACCACACCCTCTCTGCGGTCGGTGGCCGCGCCGCTCGGTCCCTCGTGGCACGGCGCATGGGGCGTCAGGCGTGACCGCAATCCTGCGGTCGCGGCAAACCGAGTAACTCAAGGAGTACGGCCATGGCCGTCGTCACGATGCGGGAGCTGCTGGAAAGCGGCGTCCACTTCGGTCACCAGACCCGTCGTTGGAACCCGAAGATGAAGCGATTCATCTTCACGGAGCGCAACGGCATCTACATCATCGACCTGCTCCAGTCGCTGTCGTACATCGACCGCGCCTACGAGTTCGTCAAGGAGACCGTCGCCCACGGCGGCTCCATCATGTTCGTCGGCACCAAGAAGCAGGCGCAGGAAGCGATCGCCGAGCAGGCGACGCGCGTGGGCATGCCCTACGTCAACCAGCGCTGGCTCGGCGGCATGCTGACCAACTTCTCCACCGTCTACAAGCGCCTTCAGCGTCTGAAGGAGCTTGAGCAGATCGACTTCGAGGATGTGGCCGCGTCCGGCCTCACCAAGAAGGAGCTCCTGGTCCTCTCCCGCGAGAAGACCAAGCTGGAGAAGACCCTTGGCGGTATCCGCGAGATGTCCAAGGTGCCCAGCGCCGTCTGGATCGTGGACACCAAGAAGGAGCACATCGCCGTCGGTGAGGCGCGCAAGCTCCACATCCCGGTCGTCGCGATCCTCGACACCAACTGTGACCCCGACGAGGTCGACTACAAGATCCCGGGCAACGACGACGCGATCCGCTCCGTCACCCTGCTCACCCGCGTGATCGCCGACGCCGTCGCCGAGGGCCTCATCGCCCGTTCCGGCGCCGCGACCGGCGACCAGAAGCCGGGCGAGAAGGCCGCCGCCGAGCCGCTCGCCGAGTGGGAGCGCGACCTGCTCGAGGGCGACAAGAAGGCTGACGAGGCCGCTCCGGCCGCCGACGCCGCCGCCGCCGAGGCCCCGGCTGCCGCCGAGGCTGAGGCCGAGGAGAAGGCTGCCGCTCCGGCCGCCGACGCCGAGAAGGCCGACGAGGCTGCTGCCCCGGCCGCCGAGGCTGAGCAGGCCTGACACCCGTCACGGTTGACGACGGCGGGGGAGGGCGCGACGAGCGCCCGCCCCCGCCGCCACCCGTAGATCTTCGCTTCGACTTCGAGAGAGATTCACAGATCATGGCGAACTACACCGCCGCGGACGTCAAGAAGCTCCGTGAGCTCACCGGCGCCGGCATGATGGACTGCAAGAAGGCGCTCGACGAGGCCGAGGGCAACGTCGACGGGGCCGTGGAGGCCCTGCGTATCAAGGGTCAGAAGGGCGTCGCCAAGCGCGAAGGCCGTTCTGCCGAGAACGGTGCCGTTGTCTCCCTCATCTCCGAGGACAAGACCTCCGGCGTCCTGCTCGAGCTGAAGTGCGAGACGGACTTCGTCGCCAAGGGTGACAAGTTCCAGGCCGTCGCCAACGCGCTGGCCGCCCACGTCGCCAAGACGTCCCCGGCCGATGTCGAGGCGCTGCTCGCCTCCGAGATCGAGCCCGGCAAGACCGTCCAGGCGTACGTCGACGAGGCCAACGCCAACCTCGGCGAGAAGATCGTCCTGGACCGCTTCGTGCAGTTCACCGGCGGTTACGTGGCGGCGTACATGCACCGCACCATGCCCGACCTCCCGCCGCAGGTCGGCGTGCTGGTCGAGCTGGACAAGGCGGCCGACAACGCTGCCGAGATCGCGAAGGATGTCGCTCAGCACATCACCGCGTTCTCGCCGAAGTACCTGAACCGTGACGAGGTCCCGGCCGAGACGGTCGAGAACGAGCGTCGCGTCGCCGAGGCCACCTCGCGCGAGGAGGGCAAGCCCGAGGCGGCTCTGCCGAAGATCGTCGAAGGCCGTGTCAACGGCTTCTTCAAGGACGTCGTCGTGCTGGAGCAGCCGTTCGCCAAGGACAACAAGAAGTCCGTCCAGAAGGTTCTGGACGAGGCCGGCGTCACGCTGAAGCGCTTCGCGCGCATCCGCGTCGGCGGCTGAGTCCGTACGCGATCGACCCAAGACCCCGATAGGGTCTGACGCAGTCGTCCGCGTGCGCGCCGGACGACCGCAGATCTGACGAGGAGGCCATTGCCGTGAGGGAACCGCGAGGATCCACCGGCAATGGCCTTCTTCGTATGTGCACGAGGAGATCTCCATGAAACAGGGCGCGGACGCCAAACAGTCTGCCGACGACAAGATCGACAACGGCAAAAAGGTCGGCCGCTTCATGCTGAAGCTGTCCGGTGAGGCGTTCGCCGGCGGTGGAGGGCTCGGCGTCGACCCCGACGTCGTGCACAAGATGGCGCGCGAGATCGCCGCGGTCGTACGCGACGGCGCCGAGATCGCCGTCGTCATCGGCGGCGGCAACTTCTTCCGTGGTGCCGAGCTCCAGCAGCGCGGCATGGACCGGGCACGCTCGGACTACATGGGCATGCTCGGTACGGTCATGAACTGCCTCGCCCTCCAGGACTTCCTGGAGAAGGAGGGCATCGACTCCCGCGTCCAGACCGCCATCACCATGGGCCAGGTCGCGGAGCCGTACATCCCGCTGCGGGCCGTACGCCACCTGGAGAAGGGCCGCGTCGTCATCTTCGGCGCCGGTATGGGCATGCCGTACTTCTCCACGGACACCACCGCTGCGCAGCGCGCCCTGGAGATCGACGCCGAGGCCCTGCTCATGGGCAAGAACGGTGTGGACGGCGTCTACGACTCCGATCCCAAGAAGAACCCGGACGCGGTGAAGTTCGACGCGCTGGAGTACGGCGAGGTGCTCTCCCGCGACCTCAAGGTCGCAGACGCCACTGCCATTACCCTCTGCCGCGACAACGCGCTTCCGATCCTTGTCTTCGAGCTGCTGGCCGAGGGTAATATCGCGCGCGCCGTCAAGGGTGAGAAGATCGGCACTCTCGTGAGCGCTCAGGGCACCCGGAGCTGATCCGGCAGCGCCCTGTGAGGGGATAGACAAAGCCCTGGCGGTCGGACACCGTGCAGGACAAGACGCGGGTTACGCCGGGCCTGAATGCTGAGTTCCGGGCCCACTCAAGACATGCAGGAGCAGTGGTGATCGAAGAAATCCTCCTCGAGGCCGAGGAGAAAATGGAGAAGGCCGTCGTGGTGGCCAAGGAGGACTTCGCCGCGATCCGCACCGGCCGTGCGCACCCGGCGATGTTCAACAAGATCGTGGCCGACTACTACGGTGCGCTGACGCCGATCAACCAGCTGGCCTCGTTCTCGGTCCCCGAGGCGCGGATGGCGATCGTGACGCCGTTCGACAAGAGCGCGCTGCGCAACATCGAGCAGGCGATCCGCGATTCCGACCTGGGCGTCAACCCCAGCAACGACGGCAACATCATCCGGGTGACGTTCCCCGAGCTGACGCAGGACCGCCGCAAGGAGTTCATCAAGGTCGCCAAGACCAAGGCCGAGGACTCCAAGATCTCGATCCGCGCCGTCCGCCGCAAGGCCAAGGAGACCCTCGACAAGCTCGTCAAGGACAAGGAGTCCGGCGAGGACGAGGTCCGCCGTGCGGAGAAGGAGCTCGACGACACCACCGCGAAGTACGCCGCGCAGGTGGACGAGCTGCTGAAGCACAAGGAAGCCGAGCTGCTCGAGGTCTGATGAACGACTCTTCCTGGGGGGCCCCGGCGCGGGGCGGTTACGCCGCCGCGTGGGGACCCTCCGACCAGGGGCCTGCCCCGGCGGGTCCCGCCTACGATGCGCAGCAGGCCGAGCAGACTCGCCCCATGCCCATCGTGCCGCCCGAGGAGCCCATGCCCACCCCGCCGCAGCCCCCGCAGAAGAAGCGTGCGGGGCGTGATCTGCGTGCCGCCATAGGGGTGGGCGCGGGACTCGGCGTGGTGATCGTCGCGTCGCTGTTCATCTGGAAAGCCGCCTTCGTGGGCGTGATAACGGTCGCCGTGGTGGTCGGGCTGTGGGAGCTGACCTCGCGGCTGGAAGAGCGCAAGGGGATCAAGGCTCCGCTGGTGCCGCTCGCGGTCGGCGGCGCGGCGATGATCGTGGCCGGGTACGTCAGGGGCGCGGAGGGTGCGTGGGTCGCCATGGCGCTCACCGCGCTCGCGGTGCTGATCTGGCGGATGACCGAGTCTCCCGAGGGCTACCTCAAGGACGTTACGGCGGGCGTCTTCGCGGCGTTCTACGTGCCGTTCCTGGCGACTTTCGTCGCGATGATGCTGGCGGCCGACGACGGTGCGCAGCGGGTGCTCACCTTCCTGCTGCTGACGGTGGTCAGCGACACCGGGGCGTACGCCGTGGGCTGGCGCTTCGGCAGGCACAAGCTCGCGCCGCGCATCAGCCCCGGGAAGACCCGGGAAGGACTGGGCGGCGCGGTTGCCTTCGCGATGGCGGCGGGCGCGCTGTGCATGGAGTTCCTCGTGGACGGCGGGACGTGGTGGCAGGGACTGCTGATCGGTTTCGTGGTGGCCGCGAGTGCGACGCTCGGTGACCTCGGCGAGTCCATGATCAAGCGCGATCTCGGCATCAAGGACATGGGCACGCTGCTCCCGGGCCACGGCGGAATCATGGACCGGCTGGACTCACTGCTGCCCACGGCTCCGGTGGTCTGGCTGTTGCTGGTGATCTTCGTGGGTACGGGCTGACCTGCGTTTTGTTCATGTGAGGGGTCCGTCGTCCACTGGGCGGCGGACCCTTTGCGTATGTCTGCGGCACTGGTAGGGCCATGCCTCCGGGGCATGGCGGTTTTGGCGTTTCCGCTTGCTGTCGCCTACGAGTCGGCGGGGGACCTGGAGCGTGCCGTCCCGCTGTACGAGACCACCCTCGCCCGGCGTGAGCATGTGCTCGGCGAGACCCACCCCGACACCCTGACCAGTCGCAGCAACCTCGCCGGGGCCTACGAGTCGGCGGGGGACCTGGAGCGTGCCGTCCCGCTGTACGAGACCACCCTCGCCCAGCGTGAGCGGGTCCTCGGCGACACCCACCCCCACACCCTGGCCAGCCGCGACAACCTCGCCCATGCGCGCCGTGCCGCCCAAGCCGTACAGCAACCAAGTACAAAGGCTTGGAAGCGACCGGTATGACCGCCACCGGCCCTGGCGCGGGTGGGATGCGTCACTGATGCACGCGCCGCGGGGGCTGTCGGTGGCCCTTCAGCAGGCGACGACCGTGAGTACCCCAGGCCGTCTGCCACACTGGAAGAACCATGCCTGTACCTGGAGAACTCACTTTCGTCGCGCCGCGCGGAGCCAAGAAGCCCCCGCGGCACCTCGCCGACCTCACGCCCGCCGAGCGCCGCGAGGCCGTGGCCGCGATCGGTGAGAAGCCGTTCCGCGCCAAGCAGCTTTCGCAGCACTACTTCGCGCGGTACGCGCACGACCCGGCGGAGTGGACCGACATCCCCGCCGGCTCGCGCGAGAAGCTCCAGGCGGAGCTGCTGCCCGAGCTGATGAGCGTGCTGCGGCACGTCAGCTGCGACGACGACACCACCCGCAAGACCCTGTGGAAGATGCACGACGGGACGCTCGTCGAGTCCGTCCTGATGCGTTACCCGGACCGGGTCACGATGTGCATCTCGTCGCAGGCCGGGTGCGGCATGAACTGTCCGTTCTGCGCGACCGGGCAGGCCGGTCTCGACCGCAATCTGTCGACCGCCGAGATCGTGCACCAGATCGTGGACGGCATGCGCGCCCTGCGCGACGGCGAAGTGCCCGGCGGCCCCGCGCGGCTGTCCAACATCGTCTTCATGGGCATGGGTGAGCCGCTCGCCAACTACAAGCGTGTGGTCGGTGCGATTCGCCGGCTGACCGACCCGGAGCCGGACGGGCTCGGGCTGTCGCAGCGCGGCATCACCGTGTCGACCGTGGGCCTGGTGCCGGCGATGCTGCGGTTCGCCGACGAGGGCTTCAAGTGCCGCCTCGCCGTCTCGCTGCACGCGCCCGACGACGAGCTGCGCGACACCCTCGTGCCGGTCAACACGCGCTGGAAGGTGCGGGAGGTCCTGGACGCGGCGTGGGAGTACGCCGAGAAGTCCGGCCGCCGGATCTCCATCGAGTACGCCCTGATCCGCGACATCAACGACCAGGCGTGGCGCGGTGACCTGCTGGGCCGCCTCCTCAAGGGCAAGCGGGTGCACGTCAACCTGATCCCGCTGAACCCGACCCCGGGTTCGAAGTGGACCGCGTCCCGTCCCGAGGACGAGAAGGCGTTCGTCGAGGCGATCGCAGCTCATGGCGTGCCCGTGACCGTACGGGACACCCGTGGTCAGGAGATCGACGGAGCGTGCGGGCAGCTGGCGGCCACCGAGCGATAGGCCGGTGAGAGGGCCCGTGTAACGTGGGCCGCACATTTACATATTCCGACAGGGGAGCGCCACAGCGCTGAGAGTGCGGTACGCCGCAGACCCTCTGAACCTTGCCCAGGTCATTCTGGGTAGGAAGTTCGGTCACTACTCGAGCTGTTGCGCCCTGCCCGTTTTCTGCGGGCAGGGCCGCGTCTCTTCCTGGATGTGCCATCCCAGGAGGAATTCAGTGAGCACCACCAAGAAGTTCGCGGTCACCGCGCTGGCCGCCGCCCTCGGCGTCTCGACGCTCGCCGCGTGCGGGGGCAAGGACGAATCCGGGTCCGGCGACGGGCAGCAGAAGTCCAAGACCGTGACGCTCGTCAGCCACGACTCCTTCAACGCCTCCGACGCCGTACTGAAGGCGTTCACCAAGGAGACCGGCTACACGGTCAAGGTCCTCAAGAGCGGGGACGCGGGCGCCGCCCTCAACCAGGAGATCCTGACCAAGGGTTCCCCGCGGGGCGACGTCTTCTTCGGCGTCGACAACACGCTGCTCTCACGCGCCCTCGACAACGGCATCTTCACGCCGTACGAGGCCAAGGGGCTCGACGCGGTACCGGAAGATGTTCAGCTCGACGGCGACAAGCACCGCGTCACGCCCGTCGACACCGGCGACATCTGCGTCAACTACGACAAGAAGTACTTCGCCGACAAGAAGCTCGCGCCGCCGAAGTCCTTCGACGACCTGATCAAGCCGGCGTACAAGAACCTCCTCGTCACCGAGAACGCCGCGACCTCGTCGCCCGGCCTCGGTTTCCTGCTCGGCACGGTCGGTCAGTACGGCGACGACGGCTGGCAGGGCTACTGGAAGAAGCTCAGGGCGAATGGCGTCAAGGTCGTCGACGGCTGGGAGCAGGCCTACAACGAGGAGTTCTCCGGCTCCGCCGGCGGCAAGAAGGCCAAGGCGGACCGGCCGCTCGTCGTCTCGTACGCCTCCAGCCCGCCCGTCGAGGTGCTGTACGCCGAGCCGCAGCCCAAGGAGGCGCCGACCGGCGTCGCGACCGGCACCTGCTTCCGGCAGACCGAGTTCGCCGGACTGCTGACCGGGGCGAAGAACGAGGAGGGCGGCAAGGCGCTCATCGACTTCCTCATCGGGAAGAAGTTCCAGGAGGACATGCCGCTGAACATGTTCGTGAACCCGGTGGTCAAGGACGCGAAGCTGCCCGAGCTGTTCACGAAGCACGGTGTGGTCGTCGACAAGCCGCAGACCGTGGCCCCGGACAAGATCGCCGACAACCGTGAGCAGTGGGTCAAGTCGTGGTCCTCGCTCGTCCTGAAGTAACAAAGGCGACCAGGAACGTGCGCGGGAGCGCGGTGCGGCTCGGTCTCCTGACCCTGCCCGTCGCGTTCTTCGCGGCCTTCTTCGCCTATCCCGTGGCCGCGATCGTCGGCCGCGGGCTCAAGGTGGACGGCGTCTGGCAGTTCGGCCGGATCGGTGAGGTGCTCGGCGATCCGGACATCACCGATGTCCTGTGGTTCACCACCTGGCAGGCGCTCGCCTCGACGGGGCTGACGCTGCTGATCGCGCTTCCGGCGGCATACGTCTTCGCCCGGCTCGACTTCCCCGGCAAGCAGCTGCTGCGCGCTGTGATCACTGTGCCGTTCGTGCTGCCGACGGTCGTCGTCGGCACCGCGTTCCTGGCGCTGCTCGGGCGGGGCGGGCTGCTGGACGAGCTGTGGGGCGTACGGCTCGACACGACCGTATGGGCGATCCTCCTCGCCCACGTCTTCTTCAACTACGCGGTGGTCGTACGGACCGTGGGCGGCCTGTGGTCGCAGCTCGACCCGCGCCAGGAGGAAGCGGCGCGGGTGCTCGGCGCGGGGCGGTTCGCCGCCTGGCGGCGGGTGACGCTGCCGGCGCTCGTACCGGCCGTGGCGGCCGCCGCGCTGATGGTCTTCCTGTTTACGTTCACCTCCTTCGGAACCGTGCAGATCCTCGGCGGGCCCGCCTACTCCACCCTGGAGGTGGAGATCTACCGGCAGACCGCGCAGTTCCTGGACCTGCCGACCGCTGCCGTGCTCACGCTGGTGCAGTTCGCCGCGGTGGGCGCGATCCTTGCCGTACACGCGTGGACCGTACGGCGCAGGGAGAGCGCGCTGAAGCTGGTCGACGCGGCGCAGACCTCGCGGCCGCCGCGCGGGGCCGGGCAGTGGGCGCTGCTCGGCGGAGTCCTGGCGACGGTGGTGCTCCTGATACTGGTGCCGCTCGGGGTGCTCGTCGAGCGGTCGGTGGACGGGCCCGACGGGTACGGGTTCGGGTACTACCGGGCGCTTCAGTCGGCGGCCGCGAGCGGGGGCACCTTTCTCGTACCGCCGCTGGAGGCGGTGTGGAATTCGCTCCAGTACGCCCTGGCGGCCACCGCCATCGCGCTGGTCGTCGGCGGGCTCGCGGCGGCGGCCCTGACCCGGCGGGCGGGGCGGCTGGTGCGCGGTTTCGACGCGCTGCTGATGCTGCCGCTGGGGGTGTCGGCGGTGACGGTGGGCTTCGGCTTCCTCATCACGCTCGACCGGCCGCCGCTGGATCTGCGTACGTCGTGGATTCTGGTGCCGCTGGCTCAGGCGCTGGTGGGTGTGCCGTTCGTCGTACGGACGATGCTGCCCGTACTGCGGGCGGTCGACGCGCGGCTGCGCGAGGCGGCGGCGGTGCTCGGGGCTTCACCGCTGCGGGCGTGGCGGGAGGTCGACCTGCCGATGGTGCGGCGGGCGCTGCTGGTCGCCGCCGGGTTCGCCTTCGCCGTATCGCTGGGCGAGTTCGGGGCGACCGTCTTCATCGCGCGGCCCGACAATCCGACGCTGCCGGTGGCTGTGGCGCGGCTGCTGGGGCGGGCGGGGGATTTGAACTACGGGCAGGCGATGGCCCTGAGCACGATTTTGATGGTGGTGTGCGCGGTGTCGCTGCTGGTGCTTGAGCGGATGCGGCCCGACCGATCCGGATCCGGGGAGTTCTGATTCAGATGTTGCGGCTGGACGGGGCGACCGTGCGGTTCGGGAAGCGGGCGGTGCTCGACTCCGTGGACCTGGAGGTCGCCGACCACGAGATCGTGTGCGTGCTCGGGCCGAGCGGCAGCGGGAAGTCCACGCTGCTGCGGGTGGTCGCCGGGCTCCAGGCGGCGGACGCCGGGCGGGTGCTGCTCGACGGGCGCGACCAGCACGGGGTGCCGGTGCACCGGCGGGGTGTCGGCCTGATGTTCCAGGATCATCAGCTCTTCCCGCAGCGGGACGTCGGCGGGAACGTCGCCTTCGGGCTTCGGATGCGGGGGCAGGGGAAGGCGGAACAGGCACGCCGGGTCGGTGAGCTGCTGGAGATGGTCGGCCTGCCGGGCGCCGGGCGGCGTGCGATCAGCACGCTGTCGGGCGGTGAGCAGCAGCGGGTCGCGCTGGCGCGGGCGCTCGCTCCGGAGCCGAAGCTGCTGATGCTGGACGAGCCGCTGGGGCAGTTGGACCGTGGCTTGCGTGAGCGGCTTGTCGTGGAGCTGCGTCAGCTCTTCGGGCGGCTGGGTACGACCGTGCTGGCCGTCACGCACGACCAGGGCGAGGCGTTCGCGCTCGCCGACCGGGTGGTGGTCATGCGGGAGGGGCGGATCGCGCAGACCGGTACGCCGCTGGAGGTCTGGCAGCGGCCGGCCTCCGAGTTCGTCGCGCGCTTTCTGGGCTTCGACAATGTCGTGGCGGCGACGGTCAGTGGCGAGGCGGCCGACACGGTGTGGGGCAAGGTCCCTGTCCCGGCGGGGACGGCGCAGGGGGAGGCGCGTCTCCTGGTCCGGCCGGCGGGCGTCAGGATGGTTCCGGCCGAGGACGGGCTGCCGTGCGTGGTGACGGGGCGCACTTTCCGGGGCAACCATGTCGCCGTACTGCTGCAGCCGGTGGGCGCGCCGCTGCTGGAGGCGGAGTGCGCGTTGCGGGATGCGCCGGAGGAGGGGGCGCAGGTGGGGGTGGCCTTCGCGGCGGAGGAGGTGGTGGTGCTGGTGGGGTCCTCCGCCGGTGACGATCACGGTGAGCTGCTCAAGGCCGATGGTCGCGCCTGACCGTGCGACCGCGGGGAGCGGGCGGGCCGTACCGGAACCCGTAGCCCGGTGACCCACCCCGTGGCCCGTAACAGGCGGCGGTCACAGCGAACAGCTCAAGGCGGACGGGCTTCGGATCGTCGGATCCCGGGACGGACGGGCGGGCCGGGCCGGGCTACTTGGTCGACAGACGGGCGAGCGCCGCCGGGGCCTCTTCGACGGTGTCGACCAGGGCGATGCGGGATTCCATCGGGCGGCCCTTGGCCAGGGACTGGAGGAGGTGCCAGGTGGGGAGCTTCTGGGTCCAGTGGGCGCGGTTGACGAGGACCATGGGGGTGGGTTCGCCGCGCGACTCGTAGTAGTTGGGCGTCGCGTTGTCGAAGATCTCCTGGACCGTGCCGGCCGCGCCGGGGAGGAAGACGACACCGCCGTTGCAGCGTGCCAGGAGGCCGTCCTCGCGGGTGGCGTTCGCGAAGTACTTGGCGATGTGGCCGGCGAAGGCATTCGGGGGCTCGTGGCCGTAGAACCAGGTGGGGAGGCCGATGGAGTCGCCGCCGGCCGGCCAGCGGTCACGTACGTCGAAGGCGGCGCGGGCCCAGTCGGTGATCGAGGGGGTGAAGGACGGGACCTTGGCGAGGAGTTCGAGGGCCTCGTCGAGTGCGGCGTCGTCCTGGAAGGGGGCCATGTACGCGCCGAAGTTCGCGGCCTCCATCGCGCCGGGGCCGCCACCGGTGGCGACGGTCAGGCCGCTGCGGGCGAGCGTACGGCCGAGGCGGGCGGCGCCGGCGTAGGCGCTGGTGCCGCGGGCCATGGCGTGGCCGCCCATGACGCCGACGACGCGCGCGCCGGCGAGGTGTTCATCGAGGGCGTCGGAGACGGCGTCGTCGTGGATGGAGCGGAGCATCGAGGCGAATATGTCGCCGTCGGCCTTGGTGCGCTGGAACCAGGCGTAGGCGAGGGCGTCGGGCGTGGCGTCGTACCCCGCGTCCAGGTGCTCGAAGAGGGCGCCGGGCGTGTAGAGGAGCCCGCGGTACGGGTCGAAGGGCAGGTCGGGGACGGGCGGGAAGACGAGCGCGCCGTCGGCCCGGACCTTTGCGAGGCCGTCGGGGTGCATGGGGCAGCCGAGGAATACGGCGCCGGCGGTGTCGACGGCGAGGAGGTCGGGCGTACGGGCCGTCAGGTCGACGGCCTGGACCCGGGAGCCGCCGAGCGAGCCGCGCGCGACGGCTTCGTCGAACTCGGCGAGGGTTTCGATCTCGCGATCGTGGGCGGGGTCCTGGGCGTCGTGGTCCGTGAGTTGAGGCACGCGGAAGATGCTAGGGGGTGGGTGGCGCGGGACAGTGGCCCGGGGGCTGGGCCAGGTGGTCACGTGGCCAGGCGGTCAGGGGGGGGCAGGGGGTCACGTGGTCAAGGGGAAGGCTGCCAGGGCTGCCAGGGCGATGGTTACCGGCGTGAAGATCGTGAGGATGGCTGCCGCGCGCAGGGCTGCTGCCGTGCGGAGGGTCTGGGCCGGGGTGCCCAGGCCGGTCAGCGCTTCGGTTGTCGCGGTGCGGGATTGTTTCGCCTCCAGGGTCGCCGTCAGCAGCGTGGCGACCGTGCAGCCCATCACCAGCGCCGCGCCCAGGCCGGCCAGCGGGCCCAAGGGGGGCGGGGCGGCCCCGTGCAGGCTTGCCCCCGCGATCGCCGCGGATGCCACCGCGCACACCACGCCCAGCGGCCGGCCGATGCGGCGGGCTTCGGCCATCAGGACGCGGCCCGCCAGGAGCCGCACCGCACCGGGGCGTACGGACTGCAGAACGCGGCCGGAGAGGTACGTCAGGCCCGGGCCCGCCATGGCCAGGCCGAGGGCGGTGAGGGCCCAGCCGGCCAGGACGCCGGTCGGGACCAACTCCAGGCGGCCCGGCAGCAGGAGGGCGGCCCCGGGCGTGCCGCGGCTCGCGTACGTCTCGACCGCGAGGCCCGCAGCGACCAGGGCCACGCCCCACGGCAGGCCGGTGGGGGCAAGGGGGCCTGAGGGCTGGTCGTCCGGGTGCTTCGGGGTGCGCGGGCGCAGCGACAGGGCGCTCGCCCCCGCCGCCGCGACCGGCACCACGCTCAGCAGGGTGAGCGCGGCGGCCAGCGGCAACGGCTGCCCCGCGGCCAGCAGCTCCGCCTGCGCACCGTCGAACGGCAGGCCGGAGAGGTCGCCGCGCAGGTGGAGGAAGAAGAGGAGGGCGAGCGCGCTGCCCAGGGTGCAGGTGACCGCCGTGGACACGGCCGCGAGCGCCGCCAGGCGGACCGGGCCGAGGCCCACCCCGGAGAGCCCCGCGCGCGCCGGTTTCGTACTCGGGTCGGTACGGGCCACCGCCACCGCGAAGTACACCGTGGCCGCCAGCGGGGGCAGGCACCAGAGCAGGCGCCGCACCGAAGCCGTCGACTGTTCGGGGTGGCCCATGGCGTAACCCAGGGTGCACAGGAGCAGGAAACCCACGCCGCCCGACGCCGCCGCGACCAGCAGACGCCGCAGCAGGACCAGCGGGTGGCTGCCGCGGGCTAGACGGAGAGCGAGCACGCGGCCCGGCCTTCCGCACCGTCGGTGCCGTCCAGTTGTACGGAATTGACGCGGCGCCCGTCGAGCAGCGACACCGTACGGTCCGCGAGCGCCGCCACCTCCGCGTCGTGCGTCGCGAGGAGGACCGTGATGTCGTGCGAGCGGGCCGCGGTGGTGAGCGTACGCAGGACCTGGGCGCGGTCGGTGCGGTGCAGCGACGCCGTCGGCTCATCCGCGAACAGCACCGACGGGGCGCTGACCAGCGCCCGCGCGACGGCGATCCGCTGGCGCTGCGACTGGAGGAGCGCGGCCGGGCGCTTGCGCGCGACCATGCCGATGTCGAGCCGCTCCAGCCACTCCATGGCGGCCTTCTTCGCGGCGCGGTGGGAGGTGCCGTGCAGGAGGAGCGGGAGGGCCGCGTTCTCCCAGGCGTTCAGTTCCGGTACGAGCCCCGGTTCGGGGTCGATCCAGCCGAAGCGGTCGCGGCGCAGGCGCTCGCGCAGGGCCGGGCTCATGGTGTGCACGGGCGCGCTGTTGAACCACACCTCGCCCTGCTGCGGGACCAGCTGCCCGGAGAGGCATCGCAGGAGGGTTGTCTTACCGCAGCCGCGCGGACCGCTGACGGCGAGGATCTCGCCTTCGCGCACTCCCAGCGAGACGCCGGTGAGGGCGGGGGATCCGCCGTGGGAGTAGTGCAGGGAGCGTGCCCACAGCACATCGTTGTCGGGCGGGGCCACCATGGCGTACACCTCACGTCGTCTTGAGTGTCACAGCACGTCTGAGTGTCAGCAGATATCCCGTCCCCCGTATGGGGGAACGAAGACGGGGCCGATCGGTCACTGCACCGTAAGGACGCGAGGCGTGGTGGCGTGGCAAGCGCGCGGCCCGGAGGCATCCGTTCTCACTCGAACGGGCGCATCCGGGCCGCGACTGGGTCATACGATCAGAGCAAGCGGCAGGCCCGCTCCGGCTCCGGGATCAGAGCTTGGTCCAGGCCTCCGTGAGCACCTGACGCAGGATCCCCTCGATCTCGTCGAAGGTCTCCTGGTTGGAGATCAGCGGCGGCGCGAGCTGGACGACCGGGTCGCCACGGTCGTCGGCGCGGCAGTACAGACCGTTGTCGTACAGCGCCTTGGAGAGGAAACCGTAGAGCACGCGCTCGGTCTCCTCGTCCGTGAAGGACTCCTTGGTGACCTTGTCCTTCACGAGCTCGATGCCGTAGAAGAAGCCGTTGCCGCGTACGTCGCCGACGATCGGCAGGTCGTGCAGCTTCTGCAGCGTGCTGAGGAACGCACCCTCGGTGTCGAGGACGTGCTGGTTGAGGCCCTCACGCTCGAACAGATCGAGGTTGGCGATACCGACGGCCGCGGAGACCGGGTGGCCACCGAAGGTGTAGCCGTGCAGGAAGGTGTTGTCACCCTTGTAGAACGGCTCCGCCAGGCGGTCGGAGATGATGCAGGCGCCGATCGGGGAGTAGCCCGACGTCATGCCCTTGGCGCAGGTGATCATGTCCGGCACGTAGTCGAACTTGTCACAGGCGAACATCGTGCCGAGGCGGCCGAAGGCGCAGATCGTCTCGTCCGAGACGAGCAGCACGTTGTACTGGTCGCAGATCTCGCGGACCCGCTGGAAGTACCCGGGCGGCGGCGGGAAGCAGCCACCGGCGTTCTGCACCGGCTCCAGGAAGACGGCGGCGACGGTCTCCGGGCCCTCGAACAGGATCTCCTGCTCGATCTGGTCGGCGCACCAGCGGCCGTAGGCCTCCGGGTCGTCGCCGAAGATCGGGGCGCGGTAGATGTTGGTGTTCGGCACCTTGTGAGCGCCCGGGACGAGCGGCTCGAAGGGGGCCTTCAGGGCCGGCAGACCGGTGATCGACAGGGCGCCCTGCGGGGTGCCGTGGTAGGCGACCGCACGGGAGATGACCTTGTACTTGGTCGGCTCGCCGGTGAGCTTGAAGTACTGCTTGGCGAGCTTCCAGGCGGTCTCGACGGCCTCGCCACCACCGGTGGTGAAGAAGACCTTGTTGAGGTCGCCCGGCGCGTAATTCGCGAGACGCTCGGCCAGCTCGACGGCCTTCGGGTGGGCGTACGACCACACCGGGAAGAAGGCGAGTTCCTGAGCCTGCTTGTACGCGGTCTCGGCGAGCTCGTGACGGCCGTGGCCGGCGTTCACCACGAACAGGCCGGAGAGGCCGTCGAGGTACTTCTTGCCCTTGTCGTCGTAGATGTAGGTGCCCTCACCACGCACGATGGTGGGCACGGGTGCGTTCTCGTAGGACGACATGCGGGTGAAATGCATCCACAGGTGGTCGTACGCGGTCTTGGAGAGGTCCTGGCTCACGACTATCGGGTTCCCCACATATAGGTCTGCTTCTTCAGCTTGAGGTAGACGAAGCTCTCGGTGGATCGCACGCCGGGGAGCGCACGGATCCTTTTGTTGATCACTTCGAGCAGGTGGTCGTCGTCCTCACAGACGATCTCCACCATGAGGTCGAAGGAGCCCGCGGTCATCACCACGTACTCGCATTCGGCCATGGCTGTCAGCGCTTCGGCGACGGGATCGAGGTCGCCCTCGACATTGATGCCGACCATGGCCTGCCGCCGCAGGCCCACGGTGAGCGGGTCGGTGACGGCGACGATCTGCATGACGCCCTGGTCGAGCAGCTTCTGTACGCGCTGGCGTACCGCCGCTTCGGAAAGGCCCACGGCCTTGCCGATGGAGGCGTAAGGACGGCGCCCGTCCTCCTGGAGCTGCTCGATGATCGCCAGAGACACGGCATCGACCGTTGGGGACGAGCCGTTCCCGATTCTGGAATCTGCGCTTCTACTGGCCACGTCTTCACTGTGCACGACGTCTCCGCTGTTCCGCAACCCCAAACCGATGAAATTCGTTGTTTGGGGCATTGGATCTCACTGAATCCGAAGTTCGCGGCGTGCGGGTATGTCGAAAGCGATACCCGAGCGACTAGGGTGGGGATCTCAGTAACCGGACATCTGACAAGGGAGGGGTGGCTGTGACCACCGAACTGCGCCGCCTGCGCAACTACATCGACGGAGAGTTCCGCGAAGCCGCCGACGGGCGGACCATCGACGTGGTCAACCCGGCCACAGGCGACGTGTACGCCACCTCGCCGCTCTCCGGCCAGGAGGACGTCGACGCCGCCATGGCGGCCGCCGCCGCGGCCTTCCCGGCCTGGCGCGACACCACGCCCGCGGAGCGTCAGAAGGCGCTGCTCAAGATCGCGGACGCTTTCGAGGAGCGGGCGGAGGAACTGATCGCGGCCGAGTCCGAGAACACCGGCAAGCCGCTCGGCCTCACGCGTACCGAAGAACTCCCGCCCATGGTCGACCAGATCCGCTTCTTCGCGGGTGCGGCCCGGCTGCTCGAAGGCCGCTCGGCCGGCGAGTACATGGAGGGTCTGACCTCCATCATCCGCCGCGAGCCGGTCGGCGTCTGCGCCCAGGTCGCGCCGTGGAACTACCCGATGATGATGGCCGTGTGGAAGTTCGCCCCGGCGCTCGCCGCGGGCAACACGGTCGTGCTGAAGCCGTCGGACACGACGCCCGCGTCGACTGTTCTGATGGCCGAGATCATCGGTTCGATCGTCCCCAAGGGCGTCTTCAACGTCGTCTGCGGCGACCGTGAGACCGGCCGCGCGATGGTCGAGCACCCGGTCCCGGCGATGGCCTCCATCACCGGTTCCGTACGCGCCGGCATGCAGGTCGCCGAGTCCGCCGCCAAGGACGTCAAGCGCGTCCACCTGGAGCTCGGTGGCAAGGCGCCGGTCGTCGTCTTCGACGACACCGACATCGCCAAGGCCGTCGAGGACATCTCGGTCGCGGGCTTCTTCAACGCCGGCCAGGACTGCACCGCCGCGACGCGCGTGCTCGTACAGGAGTCGATCCACGACGAGTTCGTGACCGCGCTGGCGAAGGCCGCCGCCGACACGAAGACCGGGCAGCCGGACGACGAGGACGTGCTCTACGGTCCGCTGAACAACGCCAACCAGCTCAAGCAGGTCAGCGGCTTCATCGAGCGGCTGCCGGCGCACGCCAAGGTCGAGTCGGGCGGCGAGCGGGTCGGCGACAAGGGCTACTTCTACGCCCCGACCGTCGTCTCCGGCCTCAAGCAGGACGACGAGATCATCCAGAACGAGGTCTTCGGCCCCGTCATCACCGTCCAGTCCTTCACGGACGAGGCGCAGGCCCTGGAGTGGGCCAACGGCGTCGAGTACGCGCTGGCGTCCTCGGTGTGGACCAAGGACCACGCGCGGGCGATGCGCATGTCCAAGAACCTCGACTTCGGCTGTGTGTGGATCAACACCCACATCCCGCTGGTCGCCGAGATGCCGCACGGTGGCTTCAAGAAGTCCGGTTACGGCAAGGACCTTTCGGCGTACGGCTTCGAGGACTACACGCGCATCAAGCACGTGATGACCTCGATCGAGGGCTGATCGGAACCGGCTGATCAGGACGCTGTTCCTGGAGGGCGGGCGATAGACAGACTGTCTATTGCCCGCCCTTCGCGCATGGGACGAGAGTGGGCGACATGAGTGATCTTGGTCGTGTCTCGCGTCGTACGCTGCTCCGCGGATTCCCGGCGGCAGGCGCGCTGGCCGCGCTCACCGGGTGCGGGGTGCCGGCGGCGTACGTCGAACCGGGGGACCGGGCCGCCGCCGACGACCGGTCGGACCGGGACCACAGTCTCCAGTTCGCCAACTGGCCGCTGTACATCGACACCGACGACGAGAACGAGTCGCGGCGGCCCACGCTCGACGCCTTCACCGAGCGGACCGGGATATCCGTCCGCTACACCGAAGAGATCAACGACAACGACGAGTTCTTCGGGAAGATCAGCCCCGCTCTGATGAACCACCAGGAGACCGGCCGCGATCTGATCGTCATCAGCGACTGGATGGCCGCCCGGTTCGTACGGCTCGGCTGGGTCCAGGAGATGGACCGGGCCAAGCAGCCGAACGTCGCCAAGTACCTCGACCCGCAGCTGCGTACGCCCGCCTTCAACGAGGGGCGGCGGCACTCCGTGCCCTGGCAGTCCGGGATCACCGGCATCGCGTACAACCGGAGGAAACTCGGCCACGAGATCCGCTCCACCGCTCAGCTGTGGGCCGACGATCTGCGCGGCAAGTTGACCCTTTTCTCGGGGCTCGACGAGAGCTTCGCGCTGCTGATGCAGGGCAACGGCGCTGATGTCACGCGGTGGACAGCCGACGACTTCCACGCGATGTGTGAGCACGTGGAGAAGCTGGTGCGGCGCAAGCACATCAGGCGCTTCACCGGCAACGACTACATCAAGGACCTGGCGAGCGGCGACGTACTGGCGTGCCAGGCGTACTCGGGCGACGTCATCCAGCTCAAGGCCGACAACCCCGACATCGAGTTCGTGGTGCCGGAGGAAGGGGCGGAGCTCTGGGCGGAGAGCCTGATGATCCCCAACCTCGCCCGCCACAAGCGCAACGCGGAGAAGCTCGTCGACCACTACTACGAGCCCGGGGTCGCGGCGGAGCTTGCGGCCTGGGTCAACTACGTCTGCCCGGTGCCGGCGGCGCGCGACATCCTGGCCTCGGCCAAGGACGAGGAGACCGCCGCACTCGCCGAGGACCCGCTGATCTTTCCCGACGACGCGATGCGCGAGCGGCTGGCGATCGCGCGGGACATCACGGCGGACGAGCGCGTGGGGTTCGCGTAAACCTGGAACTCGATCGTGGGGCTCTAGCAGAATCACGATCATGAGTGATGACCGCGATGGCCTCAACTCCCTGGTGACGTACGGACTGTTCGCCGCCTGGGCCCTGCACGACATCGAGGAGCTCGCGACGCTGCCCGTGTGGATGCGCGAGAACGTGCCACGGCTGCGCAAGCGGTTCCCGCAGGTCCCCGAGCGTATATGGCGGGCCATGGAGTCTGCGGACGAGCGCGAATTCGCCGTCGCCGTTGGCGTGATGGGAACGATCGTCGCCTCGGCCGCCGTCGCCGGCCACCGCTCCGGCGGCCGCTCAGGCTTCTACCAGTCCACGCTGTACGGCTTCGGCCTGCACGGCCTGCTCCACATGGCCCAGGCCGCCGCCGTGCGCGGCTACACCCCCGGCGTCGCCACCTCGCCGCTGCTCGTGGTGCCCTTCTCGTTCTGGGCGCGCGGGCGGCTGCGCCGGGCCGGTGTGCTGCGGCCGACGCGAGCCCGGGACGCCGTACAGGGCCTGGCCCTCGCCGGAGCCGCTACGGCGCTGTCGCACGTCGTGGCGCGGCGAGTGCTCGGGAGGCGGGGGCGGCCGGGGGCGCCGGGGCCGGTGTAAAGAGCAGGTAAATGCGGGCGTACGCTGCGGGCATGAACGAGGCGAACGTCCTTTTGCGGCGCATACGCGTGTGGCTGGTCTTCTTCATCGTCGCTCTCGTGCTGAGCGGTCTGACGGCCTTCCCGCTCGTCACCGAACTCCACTGGCTGGAGAGCCTGCTGAAGAACTCGGCCTCCCCGGTGGCCGAGTTCTTCCCCGGTCTGATGGAGTGGATCGAGCGCGTACGGGCGGGCCTCGACGCCACCGACGCCAAGTACCCCTTCGTCCTGTACGGGACGGACTGGCTGGCCTTCGCGCACCTCGTCATCGCCGTCGCGTTCTACGGTCCGTACCGCGATCCGGTACGCAACATCTGGGTCATCGAGTTCGGGATGATCGCGTGCGCCGGGATCATCCCGCTCGCGCTGATCTGCGGCCCGATCCGGGGCATCCCCTTCTGGTGGTCGGTCATCGACATGTTCTTCGGAATCTTCGGCATCATCCCTCTGTACGTCGTACGCCGGAAGATCAAGCAGCTGGAGGCGCTCACCGCGCCGGTGCGGTTCGCGGTGCCGGCGGCGGTCTGAGCAACCGCTGCGGTCCGATTCAGCGGCGCAGGGCCAGCACCGTGCCGCGCGTAACGGCCTCCTTGAAGCGGGCCGAGGCGCGGCCGGTGAGGACGGCGCCCACCGGGCTGTCGTCGGCGCGGGTGAACTGGGTGAGGCCGTCTCGGCGGCCGAGGCTGATGTTCTGCCAGACGTAGCGCAGCCGCAGCGGCTCAGGGGTGCGGCCGGTGAGTGCGGCGGTCGCGCTGCCCGCGACGTACATACCCATAGGCAGTCCGGTCTGGCAGGACATGCGCGATGCGCTGCCGTCGGGTCCGTACGCCGCCGCCGCGTCGCCCGCCGCGAAGACCTCCGGGTGGGAGACCGAGCGCAGCGTCCCGTCGACCTTGATCAGCCCCCGCGCGTCGACCGCGAAACCGGCCTCGCGCGCCAGATCCGGTACGCGGAAGCCCGCCGCCCAGACGACGGCGTCGGCCGGGATCTCGCCCCCGTCGGCGAGGACCAGGCCGTGCGCGGCGACCTCGCGGACCCGGGCGTGCTCGCGCAGCTCGACCCCGCGCAGCTCCAGCGCGCGGCGGAGATGGCGCCGGCCGCGCTCCGAGAGGCTGGCGCCGAGCTCGCCACCGGTGACCATCCGCACTTTCAGCCCCGGGTAGCTCTCGGCCAGCTCGGTGGCGGCTTCGATGCCGGTCAGGCCCGCTCCGGCGACGGCCACGGCCGCGGCCGACGAGCCGTGGGCCCCGGCCGTCCGCTCGCGCAGGCGCACCGCGTCCTCGTAGGTGGCGACCGGCGTCGCGTGCTCGGCGGCTCCGGGGACGGCGGCGGTGTCGGCGGCGCTGCCCAGGGCGTAGACGAGGGTGTCGTATCCGATGGCGTACGGAGCGGAGTCGACCCGGACCGTACGGCTGGCGGCGTCGATGCCGGTCACCCGGGCGACGACCAGCTCGATGCCCGTACCGGCGAGGAGCCTGCTCAGGGGCAGGTCCCTCAGCCGCTGGCCGGCGGCCAGCTGGTGCAGCCGTACCCGCTCGACGAAATGGCCGGCGGCGTTGACGAGTGTGACGCGTGCGCCGCCGTGGTGGCGCAGCTTGCGGGCCGCGCCCTTTGCGGCGGCCAGTCCGGCGTACCCGGCTCCGAGGACCACGATGTGATGTGTCATGCGCCTTGAACCGGCGAGCGGGCGGTTCCGTGACAGCTCAGGGTGTGAAGCGGATCACCTGAGCTGGGCGGCGGCGAAGGCGAGCTTGGCGGGACTGATGACCGTACGGACACCGCTGACCAGACCGTCGGCGATCTCCGGCACCACGATCGCGAGCAGCGTCTCGCCGACGAAAACGGCCACCGCCGGCTCGCCGTTCGCCTCGACGGACTCGGCTCTGACGTGCGCCGCTTCCGGGCGGGCGCCCAGACCCAGCAGATAACGGAGCACCTTCTCCCGTCCGACGATCGGCCGGCGCGCCGCCGACACCTGACCTCCGCCGTCGGCCCAGGCGACCACGTCGTCGGCCAGCAGCCGCTCAAGTCCGGCCACATCGCCTTCGAGGGTGGCGGCGAAGAAGCTCTCGACGATCTCCCGGCGCCGGTCGTCGTCGACGGAGAACCGGCGCCGCGGACGGCCCAGTTGTGCGCGGGCGCGGCGGTGCAGCTGCCGCGAGTGGGCCTCCTCGATGCCGAGGACTTCGGCGATCTCCCGGTGGCTGTGCCCGAACGCCTCACGCAGGACGAACACGGCGCGTTCGGCCGGGGTGAGGCGCTCCATCAGCGTGAGCAGCGCGAGCGACACGGACTCACGCTGCTCGGCGGACTCCAGCGGTCCGAGGCTGGTGCCCCTGTGGGTGAAGACCGGCTCCGGGAGCCAGGGGCCGACGTACAGCTCGCGCTTGGCGCGGGCGGAGGTGAGCTGGTTGAGGCAGAGATTCGTCATGACCTTGGTCAGCCAGGCGGCCGGTGTGCGGACGGCGCCCCGGTCGGCAGCGCTCCAGCGCAGATACGTGTCCTGCACGACGTCCTCGGCCTCACTCGCAGAACCGAGCATCCGGTACGCGAGCGAGAAGAGCCGAGTGCGGTGCGTTTCGAACTCTGCGGCGGGATCCGCGGCGGGCTCCGTGGTCATGTCCGCAGCATGCCAGGCGGGCCGGTTGGCGGGTCAGGTGGTGGATCGCGAGTCCCGCCGAAGACGATCAGCGAGAAGATCAGCTCGCGCGCCTCGCCCGTGTTCAGCGCCGCCGAGGGGAAGACGACCGCGAACGCCGGCGCGGCGACGGTGTAGAGGGCATGTCGTGCGGATTCTGTCCATCCGGTCATCACGCCGGAACGCTCAACCAGCCTACGTGCGGAGCTTCTTGGCGGCGGCGGTGGCGGCGGTGGTGGTGAGTGCGTGCAGTACGTCGATGCGGTTGGTGGTGATGGAGTCGACGCCGCGGCCGATGAGGCGGCGCATCGTACGCCCGGTGTCGGCGGTCCACGCTGAGACCAGCAGTCCGTCCCTGTGCACGCGGTCCGTGAGGTCGCGGCTGACCAGACCGAAGCGGTAGTTGAGCCAGTGGGGCTTCACCGCGTCGAGCAGCGCCGCGCCCGGCGGGGTGAGGGTCGTCCACGTCATGGCGATCTCGGCGCCCGGGTCGGCGGCGCGCACGGCCAGCATGGCGGAGGTGCCCCCGCAGTAGTACGCGCGCTCGCCCGCCCCGCACTCGTGGACGACGCCGGCCACGGTGCGTACCGACTCGGCGGTGGCGCCCGGCAGGTCGATCATGACGCGGTGGGAGTCGATGGCGCTCAGCGCCTCGCGCAGGGTGGGGACGCCGCCGTGGGTGAGCTCGCGCAGGTCGTGCTCGGTGAGGCGGGCGAGCAGCCGCTCGTGGCCCCAGAGCCGCTTGAGCGAGTCGTCGTGGAGGAGGACGGGGACGCCGTCGCGGGTCAGGCGTACGTCGATCTCCACTGCGTCCGCGCCCCGCTCCACCGCTGAGCGGAGCGAGGCGAGGGTGTTCTCGCGGACTCGGTACGGGTCGCCGCGGTGGGCCACGGCAGTGACGGTGCGCATGGGTATGAGCATGGCCCCATTGTCCGGCGTGCCGATGCGTTACCGCGCGAGCCAGGCCGCTGTGTACGTGCCGATCTCGGCGGCGATCCGGGCCTTGCCCGCCGGGTCGAGGAAGGAGGCCTCCACGGCGTTCTTCGCGAGGTCGGCGACTCCGCGCTCGTCGAGGTTCAGGAGGCGGGCGGCCACGCCGTACTCGCTGTTCAGGTCCGTGCCGAACATCGGTGGGTCGTCGCTGTTGATCGTGACCAGGACGCCTGCCTCCACCATCTCCCTGATCGGGTGCTCGTCCAGCGTGGCCACCGCGCGGGTCGCGATGTTGGACGTCGGGCAGACCTCCAGCGGGATCCGGTGCTCGGCCAGGTGAGCGAGCAGCCGCGGGTCCTGGACGGCGCTGGTGCCGTGGCCGATGCGCTCCGCGCGCAGGTCGTTCAGCGCGTCCCAGATGGTCTCGGGACCGGTCGTCTCACCGGCGTGCGGCACGGAACGCAGCCCCGCCGCGATCGCGCGGTCGAAGTACGGCTTGAACTGCGGGCGCGGTACGCCGATCTCGGGGCCGCCGAGTCCGAACGACACCAGGCCCTCCGGCCGCAGGTCCACGGCCAGCCGCGCCGTCTCCTCCGCCGCCTCCAGACCGGCCTCGCCCGGAATGTCGAAGCACCAGCGCAGTACGGTGCCGAGCTCGGCTTCCGCGGCCTTGCGGGCGTCCTCGATCGCCTCCATGAAGGCCTTCTCGTCGATGCCGCGACGGGTCGAGCTGAATGGCGTGACGGTCAGCTCGGCGTACCGGATGTTCTGCCTGGCCATGTCGCGGGCGACCTCGAAGGTCAGCAGCCGGACGTCCTCCGGGGTGCGGATCAGGTCGACGACGGAGAGGTACACGTCGATGAAGTGCGCGAAGTCGGTGAACGAGAAGTAGTCCGCGAGCGCCTCGGGGTCGGTCGGGACCTTGGAGTCGGGGTGGCGGGCGGCCAGCTCGGCGACGATGCGGGGCGAGGCGGATCCGACGTGGTGCACATGCAGTTCGGCCTTGGGCAGCCCTGCGATGAAGGGGTGCAGATCGGTCATCGGATCCTCCGGTGTACGGGCATTTGGAGCGGCTTCAGGGATCATCGTAGGCGGGCGGTACGGGCCGGAAGCCAGGCCGTAGCATGGCGGAACCACGATGGGGGAGCACATGTCGGACAACGCAAACCACCCTTCGGGCCCGCCGCCCGAGCAGTCGCGGGACCCCTGGGCTCCGCCGGACCAGTCGGCGCAGAAGGTGCCGCTGGACAAGCCGCCGGCCGGGTCTCCCCCGGTGCACGACCAGCAGACGGTCACCTCGATGCCGGCCGCGGATCCGGTACCGGGCTTCGGTCCCACTGCTCCCGGGCAGGGCGCGGTGCCGCCGCCTCCGGCCGCACCGGTGGGTCCGGCGCAGGCGACGCCCGGCCAGTACGGCTACCCGGCGGCGTACGCGACCCCGTCGGCATCGGCTCCGTACAACACCGGCGGCTACCCCGGATATCCCGGGTACGGCGGCCCGGCCGCCTGGACCGGGCAGCATGGTCCCGCGCCGGCGAATGGTTTCGGCATCACCGCGATGGTGCTCGGCATCATCTCCGTGACGTTCTTCTGCGCCTACGGTCTTGGCATCATCCTCGGCATCCTGGCGCTGATCTTCGGCATCCTGGGCCGCAAGCGGGTTACGCGCGGCGAGGCGACGAACAGTGGCATGGCGCTGGCCGGGATCATCCTCGGGGTCATCGGCTTCGTGCTGAGCGCGGCGTTCATCGGGTTCATCGTCTGGGCGGTTGTCCAGGGGGAGAACGGGAGGGACGACCTCGACTCGGAGGAGTACGACCCGTACGCGAACTCGTCGCTGGTGGTCGACGCGGCCGTCCGCGACTAGGGGACGCGGCTCCGCCCCGTTTCTTCTTCCCCCACCCTCCCGAAACTGAGGTGCTGCCCCAGAGCCCGCGGGGTCCGGGGCTTGCCCCGGTTCGGGAAGGGGCGGGGTGGGGGAATGCGCCGCAGGCACCGGTCGCAACGGTCACGTCGGCCGCACCCACCCGCACCCGCCCCCACCTGCGCTTTCGTCCCGCAGCCCCGCCATGCCACGCCGCTTCGAGCCGCGCCACGGACACTCCGTACCGTATTTCCGTCCTGCCTCGACACAGGTCGACCGATTCCGTCGCGTAACCAAAAGGCAACAACGGAATCCCTTGTTGGTGATGGACCACTCTGCCAGGATCGGCACTCAAATCCAGCTGGAGCTACGGAGTGCGTCATGGTCAACCGCTTCCCGGTGCAGGACCGATTCGCGGACGGTGCGCAGTACATCGGCGGACAGCTGCGGGCAGGCACCTCGGGACGTACCCACGCCGTCGTGGATCCCGCGACCGGCGAGAAGGTGTATGAGTACGAACTCGCTTCCACCGCCGACGTCGACGACGCTGTCGCCGCTGCGCGCGACGCTTTCCCCGGCTGGGCCGCCACCACCCCCGGCGAGCGCTCCGACGCGATGCACCGCTTCGCCGCCGTACTCGCCGAGCAGGCCGACGACTTCGCGTACGTCGAGTCGCTCCAGTGCGGCAAGCCGATCAAGTTGTCCACCGAGTTCGACGTGCCGGGCAGCATCGACAACACCGCCTTCTTCGCGGGCGCGGCCCGCCACCTCGAAGGCAAGTCGGCCGGCGAGTACTCCGGCGACCACACCTCGTACGTACGCCGCGAGCCGATCGGTGTCGTAGGGTCCATCGCACCCTGGAACTACCCGCTCCAGATGGCGGCCTGGAAGGTCCTGCCGGCGATCGCGGCGGGCAACACCATCGTCCTGAAGCCCGCCGAGATCACGCCGCTGACGTCGATCATGTTCGCGCAGGCGGCGAAGGAGGCCGGCATCCCGGACGGTGTCGTGAACATCGTCACCGGGGCCGGCAAGGACGCCGGTGAGCACCTCGTCGGGCACCCCGACGTGGTCATGACCTCCTTCACCGGGTCGACCGCCGTCGGCAAGCGCGTCGCCGAGATCGCCACCTCCACCGTCAAGCGCATCCACCTCGAACTCGGCGGCAAAGCACCCTTCGTGGTCTTCGACGACGCCGATCTCGAAGCGGCCGTGAACGGCGCGGTCGCCGGCTCGCTCATCAACACCGGGCAGGACTGCACGGCCGCGACCCGCGCCTACGTCCAGCGCCCGCTGTACGACGCCTTCGTCGCCGGGGTCGCCGAACTGATGGACAGCGTGCGGCTCGGTGACCCCTTTGACCCGTCCACCGACATCGGGCCGCTCATCAGCCACGCCCAGCGCGACCGGGTCGCCGGTTTCGTCGAGCGGGCCCGTGCGTACGCGCGCGTCGTGGCCGGCGGCGAAGCGCCTGGCGGAGACCTCGCCAAGGGCGCGTACTACCGGCCCACCCTCATCGCCGACGCCCCCCAGGACAGCGAGATCGTCCAGGCCGAGATCTTCGGCCCCGTCCTCGTCGTGCTGCCCTTCGACACCGACGAGGAAGGGATCGCGCTCGCCAACGACACCCCGTACGGACTCGCCGCCTCCGCCTGGACCCGCGACGTGTTCCGCGCGAACCGCGCCACCCGCGAGATCAAGGCGGGCTGTGTATGGGTGAACGACCACATTCCGATCATCAGCGAGATGCCGCACGGCGGTTACAAGGCCAGCGGCTACGGCAAGGACATGTCGTCGTACTCCCACGAGGAGTACACGCAGGTCAAGCATGTGATGTACGACAACACCGCGGTCGCCCGCAAGGACTGGCACCGCACGATCTTCGGGGACCGATAAGTACGCCGCACGACCAGCGGCCACACCCACCCGAAAGGGCACTTGCGCATGGAGCAGTACCAGCCCGACAGCCTCTCCGCGGCCCAACTGGCCGCCATGCGACGCAGCATGACCAGCGGCAGGGGTGCCCTCACCCGCCGTTCCATGCTGCGTGCGTCAGGCATCGGCGCGCTCGCGGTCGGCGGTCTCGGCACGCTGAGCGCCTGCGGCATCCCGCCGGCCAAGCGGGAAGGCGACGCGCCGGCCTCCGACGACCACTCGGCCGAGGAGAAGCGGATCAGCTTCTCCAACTGGACCGAGTACATGGACGTCAGCGAGGACGAGAAGAGCCGGCCCACCCTGGAGGCGTTCAGGAAGCGCACCGGGATCACGGTCAAGTACACCGAGGACATCAACGACAACGTCGAGTTCTTCGGGAAGATCAAACCGCAGCTCGCGGCGGGCCAGGACACCGGGCGCGACCTCATCAACGTCACCGACTGGCTGGCCGCCCGGCTCATCAGGCTCGGCTGGGCGCAGAAGCTCGACCCGGCGAACCTGCCGCACGCGTACGCCAACCTGTCGTCGCAGTTCCGGTCCCCCGACTGGGACCCGGGGCGCGCCTACTCGTACCCCTGGACCGGCATCTCCACCGTCATCGCGTACAACAAGAAGGCGACCGGCGGCAGGAAGATCGAGAGCGTCAGCCAGCTCCTCGAGGACCCCAAGCTCAAGGGCAAGGTCGGCTTCCTCTCCGAGATGCGCGACTCCATCGGCATGACCCTCATCGACATGGGCAAGGACCCGGGGAAGTTCACCGACGACGACTTCGACGCGACCGTCGCCCGGATCCAGAAGGCCGTCGACAAGAAGCAGATCCGCCGCTTCACCGGCAACGACTACACCTCCGACCTGAGCAAGGGCGACCTCGCGGCCTGCCTCGCCTGGGCCGGTGACGTCATCCAGCTCCAGGCCGACAACCCGGACATCGAGTTCGTCATCCCGGAGGCCGGCTACATCACCTCCACCGACAACCTGCTGGTCCCCGCCAAGGCGCGGCACAAGGCCAACGCCGAGAAGCTCATCGACTACTACTACGAGCCGCCCGTCGCCGCCCAGCTCGCCGCGTACATCAACTACGTGTGCCCCGTCGAGGGTGTCCGCGAGGAACTGGCGAAGATCGACAAGTCGATGGCCTCCAACACGCTGATCCTCCCCGACAAGGCGATGGCCGCGAAGTCCCGCGCCTTCCGCTCGCTCAGCAGCAAGGAAGAGACGGCGTACGAAGAGAAGTTCGCCAAGCTCATCGGCGCCTGAGCCGCTGTCCGCTTCCGCCCCTCTCACCACCCTGGGACCACACCCCATGACGCAGAAGACAGAAGGCGGCGACGTCCGCCTCTCCGGGATCAGCAAGACCTACGGCTCGTTCACGGCCGTACACCCGCTCGACCTGACCATTCCGCAGGGCTCCTTCTTCGCCCTGCTCGGCGCGTCCGGCTGCGGCAAGACCACGACCCTGCGGATGATCGCGGGGCTTGAGGAGCCGACCACCGGCACGGTCTTCCTCGGCGACAAGGACGTCACCGACCTCCAGCCGTACAAACGCCCGGTCAACACCGTCTTCCAGAGCTACGCGCTCTTCCCGCACCTCAACGTCTCGGAGAACATCGCCTTCGGCCTGCGCCGGCGCGGCATCAAGTCGGTCAAGAAGCAGGTCGACGACATGCTGGACCTCGTCCAGCTCGGCGCCTTCGCCGGACGCAAGCCGCACCAGCTCTCCGGCGGCCAGCAGCAGCGCGTAGCCGTCGCGCGGGCGCTCATCAACCACCCGCAGGTGCTGCTTCTCGACGAGCCGCTCGGCGCGCTCGATCTCAAGCTGCGCCGCCAGATGCAGCTTGAGCTCAAGCGCATCCAGACCGAGGTCGGCATCACCTTCGTGCACGTCACCCACGACCAGGAGGAGGCCATGACCATGGCCGACCAGGTCGCGGTGATGAACGGCGGCCGCGTCGAACAGCTCGGCGCCCCCGCCGACCTCTACGAGAACCCGAAGACGACGTTCGTCGCCAACTTCCTCGGTACGTCGAACCTCATCGAGGCCGAGGTCGTCGAGACGGCGGGCGAGGACACGGTCGTCACCTGCGGTGGCTCCAAGCTCCGCGTCCCGGGCGAGCGTTGTGCGTCACAGCCCCGCACCGGCGGCAAGCTGCTCGTCGGCGTACGCCCGGAGAAGGTCTCGGTCGCGCACGCCGACGACGCGGGCAGCGTCGCGATCGGCCGCAACAAGATCACCGGCCGGATCGTCGCCTCCAGCTTCATCGGTGTCTCGACGCAGTACATCGTCGACAGCCCGGCCTGTTCCGACTTCGAGGTGTACGTCCAGAACATCGAGCGCGACGCGCGGCTGACGCCCGGCGCCGAGGTCGTCATGCACTGGAACCCGGAGCACACCTTCGGTCTGGACGCCGACCAGGACATCGACGCGGGCGTGGAGACGGTGGAGGAGAGCGCGTGAGCGTCACCGACGCGCCGCCCCTGGCGCCCGCACCGGCGGAGGAACCGCCCGCCCCGCGCAAGGCCTCCACCCGCAAGCGGCTCGTACCGTACTGGCTGCTGCTGCCCGGCATCCTGTGGCTGATCGTCTTCTTCGCGCTGCCGATGGTCTACCAGGCGTCGACCTCGGTGCAGACCGGCTCGCTGGAGAAGGGCTTCGAGGTCACCTGGCACTTCCAGACGTACTGGGACGCTCTGAAGGACTACTACCCCCAGTTCATACGGTCGTTGCTGTACGCCGGCACCGCCACCCTGCTGTGCCTGCTGCTCGGCTACCCGCTCGCGTACATGATCGCCTTCAAGGCGGGCCGCTGGCGCAATCTGGTCCTGGTGCTGGTCATCGCGCCGTTCTTCACCAGCTTCCTGATCCGTACGCTCGCCTGGAAGACGATCCTCGCGGACGGCGGCCCGGTGGTCGACGTACTGAACACCCTGCATGTCCTGGACATCACCAGCCTGCTCGGCTGGACCGAGGGCGACCGGGTGCTGGCCACGCCGATGGCCGTGGTCTGCGGCCTGACGTACAACTTCCTGCCCTTCATGATCCTGCCGCTCTACACCTCCCTGGAGCGCATCGACGGCAGGCTCCACGAGGCGGCCGGCGACCTGTACGCCACCCCGGCGACCACCTTCCGCAAGGTGACCTTCCCGCTCTCCATGCCGGGTGTCGTCTCGGGCACACTGCTGACTTTCATTCCGGCGAGCGGCGATTACGTCAACGCCGAACTGCTCGGCTCGACCGACACGAAAATGGTCGGCAGCGTCATCCAGTCGCAATTCCTGCGGGTGCTCGACTATCCGACGGCGGCCGCGCTGTCCTTCATCCTGATGGCGATCGTGCTGGCCATGGTCACCGTGTACATCCGCAAGTCCGGGACGGAGGATCTGGTCTGATGTCTTTGATTCGCTGGATACGACGCAATCTCGTCGTCATCGCCGGGCTGCTGACGCTCGCTTACATGATCCTGCCCAACATCGTCGTGATGGTGTTCTCCTTCAACAACCCGAAGGGGCGCTTCAACTACGCCTGGCAGGAATTCTCCCTGGACGCGTGGAAGGACCCGTGCGGCGTCGCCGACCTGTGCGGCTCGCTCTCCCTCTCGCTCCAGATCGCCGCCTGGGCGACGGTCGGCGCGACCGTACTCGGCACGATGATCGCCTTCGCGCTGGTCCGCTACCGCTTCCGGGCGCGTGGCGCGATCAACTCGCTGATCTTCCTCCCGATGGCCATGCCCGAGGTCGTCATGGCCGCCTCGCTGCTGACGCTCTTCCTCAACATGGGCGCCCAGCTGGGCTTCTGGACCGTCCTCATCGCGCACATCATGTTCTGCCTGAGCTTCGTGGTGACGGCGGTCAAGGCGCGCGTGATGTCGATGGACCCGCGCCTGGAAGAGGCGGCGCGCGATCTCTACGCAGGTCCCGTGCAGACGTTCGTACGGGTGACCCTGCCGATCGCCGCGCCCGGAATCGCCGCGGGAGCGCTGCTCGCCTTCGCGCTTTCCTTCGACGATTTCATCATCACCAATTTCAATGCGGGCTCGACCGTCACCTTCCCCATGTTCGTGTGGGGATCGGCGCAGCGTGGCACGCCCGTACAGATCAACGTCATTGGTACGGCTATGTTCGTCATCGCCGTGCTGATAGTTCTCGGCGGTCAGCTTCTCGCGAGCCGGCGAAAGAACAACGCACAGCCCCAGTAAGTCCTGAAGGAGTTGGAAACCATGGCCCCAGTTGCCATGCGTAGTGCTGCACAATCCCTTTCCGGCGTAAAGCCGGTGTCGTTCTGGCTGGACGACCCCGAAAAGCCCGCACCACAGCCCGCCCTCACCGGCGACGAGCGCTGCGATCTGCTCGTCATCGGCGGCGGATACAGCGGACTGTGGACCGCGCTCCTCGCCAAGGAACGCGATCCCGAGCGGGATGTCGTACTGATCGAGGGGCACGAGGTGGGCTGGGCCGCCTCGGGCCGCAACGGCGGATTCTGCGCCGCCTCCCTCACGCACGGCCTGAGCAACGGCATCTCGCGCTGGCCGGGCGAGCTGGCCAAGCTGGAGGAGCTCGGCGAGCGCAACCTCGACGCGATCGAGGCGGCGGTGGCGGCGTACGGCATCGACTGCGACTTCGAGCGCACCGGTGAGATCGACGTCGCCACCGAGCCGCACCAGCTCGAAGAGCTGCGGGAGATGTACGAAGAGGCACACAGGCTCGGCTTCGGCGACCATCTCGAACTCCTCGACCAGGACGCCGTCCGGGCCGAGGTCGACTCGCCGACCTTCGTCGGCGGGCTGCTCGACCGGCGCGGCGTCGCGATGCTGAATCCGGCGAAGCTGGCGTGGGGGCTGAAGCAGGCGTGCCTCGGTCTGGGCGTACGGATGTACGAGCACACGCGGGGACTGGACCTGGTCTCCGCAGGCGCCGGGATGGCGGTACGCACGCCGTACGGACGGGTCTTCGCCCGCCGGGTGGCGCTGGGCACCAACATCTTCCCGTCGCTGGTCAAGCGCATCCGCCCGTACACCGTCCCGGTCTACGACTACGCGCTGATGACCGAGCCGCTCACCGACGAGCAGCTCGCCTCGGTCGGCTGGAAGAACCGGCAGGGGCTGGGCGACAGCGCGAATCAATTCCACTACTTCAGGCTGAGCGCCGACAACCGCATCCTGTGGGGCGGTTACGACGCCATCTACCCCTTCGGCGGCAAGCTGAGCGCCGAGTTGGACCACCGTCCGCAGACGTACCTCAAGCTGGCCGGGCACTTCTTCCGCTGCTTCCCGCAGCTGGAGGGCGTGCGCTTCAGCCACGCGTGGGGCGGCGCGATCGACACCTGCTCGCGGTTCTCGGCCTTCTTCGGAACGGCGCACGCGGGGAAGGTCGCGTACGCCGCCGGGTACACCGGCCTCGGTGTCGGATCGACCCGGTTCGGCGCGGACGTCATGCTCGACCTGCTCTCGGGCGAGCGGACCGAGCGTACCGAGCTGGAGATGGTGCGCGGCAAGCCGATGCCGTTCCCGCCGGAGCCCTTCGCGTGGGCCGGCATCGGCATCACCAAGTGGTCGCTCGCCCGGTCGGACGACAACGGCGGCCACCGCAACCTGTGGCTGAAGGCCATGGACAAGCTGGGGCTCGGCTTCGACAGCTGAGCGCGCCCGCGCACAACCGCACTTGTGGTGTGAATCCGTTCACCACCACGAGATGGCCCAACCCGCGTAATGATCCCGGCCCAGCCCCCTCTCCCTCGTGAACGCACTGGCTGCGCACACGAATGGAGGCGGGGACACAATGGCCGGCTCGGGGCCCAAGACCGCGGTGGAATGGCTCGTATCGGTGGCACCGGACCCTGACGCCTGCCGGTGGGAATGGGAGCGAAACCCCCTGGGGGTCGCTCTCCTTCCCGCCGGCAGGCGCTGGGACGTCCTGATCCTGCCGGGCGAGCTCGGCTACCCCACGCTCGACATCCTGGCGCGTCTCATCGACCGCCCGGGGCCCGTCCTCGCCGACTTCGGCGATTCCCGCATGGGCTTCTTCGTGCCGCCGGGCACGGTCGGCCGCTGGATCGGTACGGGCGTACGCGGCGCGGGCCGTGGCACCTGGATCGTCGTCCCCTATCCCGGCCGGGCGGCCGGCGGAGTCCGCTGGCTCGTCCTGCCGGACGGCACGGGCACGCTCACTGATCCGGCGCTGCTGGAGCTCGCGATGCACGAGGCGGCGGCCGGTATCGCGCGGGAAGGCGATGGCTGACCAGAACCAGCGAGGGCAGGCAAAGACACCAGCTGCCCACAACGTCCAGCGGCCAGTGGTAGCCGCGCAGGATCAGGCCGGCGCCGGTGGCGAGCGTAAGGACGAGCGCGAGAAGGGGCGGCCACCAGCGGTGGTGGCGTACGTACACCGAGACGAGCAGGGCCGCGCCGCAGTAGGCGACGGCCGCTGTCGCCGCGTGCCCGGACGGGTAGTAGCCGGTCTCCTGCGTGAGCGGCCCGGGGCGGGCGATCCAGGACTTGACCGGGGCCACGAGGGCGGGCACCGCCGCCATGGAGGGCACGGCGGCAGCAGCGGGGGCGCGGCCGCCGCGCCACAGCGTGTACGCGACAGCCGCGGCCAGTACCGGCAGCGCGACGGCCATATTGCCGAGATCGGCGAGGAATTCCGTGAGACCGGTCGGGCCATGGCCCACAACAGCCCGGCCGATGCGCTCGTCAGCGCGGCGCAGGGGGCCGTGGGCCGCGACCTGCCAGGTGATCAGCGCGAAGAGAAGCCCGAAGAGGGCGAGGGGGGCGAAGGCGGCGAAGAGGAAAGCCGGCTGCCCCGGAACAGGGGGGGTAGTTCCGGGGCAGCCGCCCGGACCGGTGTGCCGCGCGCCCCGGGGGGTGTGGGACGGGCGGCGATCCGATCGGTGAGGAGTTCCGGAGCCCGAAGCTCCGGTGGTGTGCGCGACGGCACGACCAGGGCGGGGCAGGGGGTGCCTCGACCTGGAACCGCCCGCAGTCCCCTGCGAGCGGGGTGTTTCTCTCATCTGCAGAAACCGTACGGCAGAGGGTGGGGGACCGACAGGCGGATCGTCATCCCGCCATTGGCCCCCCACCCTTTCTTCACAGGTCACACCCCGGTCACACGCCGGCGAAAGCCGCCTCGATGATGTCCAGACCCTCGTTGAGCAGGTCCTCGCCGATGACGATCGGGGGCAGGAAGCGGAGCACGTTGCCGTACGTACCGCAGGTGAGGACCAGCAGACCCTCGGCGTGGCACGCCTTGGCGAGCGCGCCGGCGGCGGCCGCGTTCGGCTCCTTGGTGTCGCGGTCCGTGACGAGCTCGATGGCGATCATGGCGCCGCGACCACGGATGTCGCCGATGATGTCGAACTTCTCGGCCATGGTGGCGAGGCGCCCCTTCATGACCTCTTCGATCCGCTTCGCCTTCGCGTTGAGGTCGAGCTCCTTCATCGTCTCGATGGAGCCGAGCGCACCGGCGCAGGCCACCGGGTTTCCGCCGTACGTGCCGCCCAGGCCGCCACCGTGCGGGGCGTCCATGATCTCGGCGCGGCCGGTCACGGCGGCGAGCGGCAGACCGCCCGCGATGCCCTTGGCGGTCGTGATCAGGTCGGGGACGATGCCCTCGTCCTCGCACGCGAACCACTGGCCGGTGCGGCAGAAGCCGGACTGGATCTCGTCGGCGACGAAGACGATGCCGTTGTCGTTGGCGAACTTCACGATCGCCGGCAGGAAGCCCTTGGCCGGCTCGATGAAGCCGCCCTCGCCGAGCACCGGCTCGATGATGATCGCGGCGACGTTGTCGGCCCCGACCTGCTTCGTGATCTGGTCGATGGCCTGGGCCGCGGCCTCGGGGCCACAGTTCTCGGCGCCGGTGGGCCAGCGGTAGCCGTAGGCGACCGGGACGCGGTAGACCTCGGGGGCGAACGGGCCGAAGCCGTTCTTGTACGGCATGTTCTTGGAGGTCAGCGCCATCGTGAGGTTCGTACGGCCGTGGTAGCCGTGGTCGAACACGACGACGGCCTGGCGCTTGGTGTACGCACGGGCGATCTTGACGGCGTTCTCGACGGCCTCGGCGCCGGAGTTGAACAGCGCGGACTTCTTGGCGTGGTCGCCCGGGGTCAGCTCGGCGAGCGCCTCACAGACCTCGACGTAGCCCTCGTACGGCGTGACCATGAAACAGGTGTGCGTGAAGTTCTGCAGCTGCGCGGAGGCGCGGCGTACGACGGCCTCGGCGGAGGCGCCGACGGAGGTCACGGCGATGCCGGAGCCGAAGTCGATCAGGCGGTTGCCGTCGACGTCCTCGATGATGCCGCCGTCCGCGCGCGCGGTGAAGACGGGCAGCACGGAGCCCACGCCACCGGCGACCGTGGCGGTGCGCCGGGCCTGAAGCTCGGCCGACTTCGGGCCGGGAATCGCGGTGACGACGCGGCGCTCCTGCGGGATTGCGGTCATGGTGGGGCTCCTGGGGGTATTCCGGACGCTTCTTTACTTCGCAGGCTAGGGGTGGGGGGTGGTACGTGGCATGTTCCGTTCGGGAGAAGTGGAGGCGTGTCGTTGTCCGCGGCGGACATAGAGCGGGCGGGGGCGTGGGCGGCGGCGGTGCCCTGCGGGGCTTTTCCCTACCCCGCCCTTCCCGATTTGCCGCTCAGCGGCAATTTCCCGCTCCACGGCACCCTCCAGCCCCTCCGGCGATTGAGGAGCGGCGCCCGGGGTGGAGCCCC
The DNA here is from genome assembly GCF_018614615.1 of Streptomyces sp. ISL-100. Taxonomy (GTDB): domain Bacteria; phylum Actinomycetota; class Actinomycetes; order Streptomycetales; family Streptomycetaceae; genus Streptomyces. Next base: position 45,440 of record NZ_JAGGOK010000057.1, read on the forward strand.
AGTCCGGGAAGGGGCGGGTAGGGGAACAGCCCCGCAGGGCCGGGCGCGTGGGCGGTGAACTGCCCAGCCCGGGGCACTAGATTGAGGCCCTGCGCACACGCTGGTCAGGGGACGAGGGGCAGGGCACCGCATGGACACCGAGGGCACCGGCACACCAGACGCACGCACCACCCACGCCACCTCCGTACCGCGCCCGGCCGGCCCGCCCCCCGCCCCACCCCCCCCCCTACCCCC
>NZ_JAGGOK010000058.1 GCF_018614615.1 Streptomyces sp. ISL-100
CAAGCAACTTGACAAGGCCCCCGCCTGGCCTTCGGGTTCAAGAGCCCCGACGCCCTGATCGCCCTCGCCATGCTCAGCCTCGGCGGACACCGCCCCCAGCTACCAGGCCGTCAACTCGCGACCCGATGACCCACGGATCCGACAGGAGAGCCTGTATATATAAGGGATATGCCCAAGACGCCATCATTTTGTTCTCATGTGGAACAGATCCTCGATGCCTTGACGGCGGATCCCGAGCGGACGGCCGTGGAGCATGAGTCGCGCCGGATGAGCGCGAAGGCGCTGCGCGCACTCGTCTATACACTGGCACGGGCCATGGCCGACCAGGGCGTGCGTCGCGGCCAGACCGTGACGCTCTTGAGCGGCAACCATCCCGAGGCTCTGGCCACTCGCTACGCAGCCAGTTTGCTTGGCTGCCGGGTCAACCACCTCTACCAGGGTCAGTCGGCCAGAACGCAGGCGGCCATCGTGGATGACGTGGAAACCCGCGTCCTCATCGCCGATCCGCGCCTCGCCCGCCGGGCCGTCCAGATCACCGAGATGGCGCCGGTGGAGCTCCTGTTCACGCTCGGGCCCGCGTCAGTGGGCAGAGATCTGCTGGATCTGGCAGGCAGGCAGCCACAGCAGCCACTGGCCAGCGACGCGCGGCCCCAGGACGTGTGCCTCATCCGCCATACCGGCGGCACCACCGGCCATCCCAAGGGAATCTGCCTGACCTACGCACGGGCTTCGGCATGGATGGCCCTCGACCAGGAACAGACGCACTCCCGGCTTCTGGTGTGTACCACCCTCGCCCACCTGGCCGGAGCGCTCGCCGACAAGACCCTGCACGCCGGCGGCTGTGTGGTCTTGCTGGAAGACTTCGACGCTGGCACCGTGCTGGCCGCCATCGAACGCGAACGCATCACCGACCTGTTCGTACTGCCGTGCCTGCTCTACCAGCTCGCGGACCATCCCGACGCCGCCCGCCGCGACCTTTCCAGCCTGACCCACATCCTCTACGGAGGCCATGCGGCCTCGCCCGCGCGCCTCGCCGACGCGCTACGCCTCTTCGGCCAGATCCTCGTCCAGGTGTACGGGCAGATGGAAGCTGGCGTTATCAGCGTCTTGTCCGCCCACGACCACGACCTAGACCGTCCCGCGCTCCTGCGCAGCGTCGGGCAGGTCCTGCCGAGCGTGGAGGTAGCCGTCATGGACTCGTCAGGCCGGCACCTGCCCGCAGGCGAGGTCGGCGAAATCTGCGTGCGTTCGCCCACCGTGATGGCCGGCTACTGGAAGCGCCCCGAACTCACCGCCGAAGTGCTGCGGGACGGCTGGCTGCACACCGGCGACGTCGGTTCACTGGACCACGAGGGCTATCTGACCGTCCTGGACCGACTCAAAGACGTGATCAAAGTTCATGGCGGTCGCGTGTATCGCGTGTACACCACCGAACTCGAAGACGTCCTCAACGCCCATCAGGACGTCCAGCACAGCGCTGTGTTCGGCGTCCAGGACGCAGATGGCATCGAGCAGGTGCACGCAGCAGTCGTGCCGGTTGCGCACAGCGAAGTCAGCACGGCCGACCTTCGCCAAAGGCTCCGGGAACACCTGGGACCGATGTATGTGCCAGCCAGCCTCACCTTTGTCGACGACCTACCACTGAACTCCACTGGCAAGCCCGACAAGCAGCTCCTGCGCAGCCGCGCGAGGGACGACGCCACGTGAGCTCCATCGGCATCGACCCGCCAGTCATGCGCCAGCCGCCTGGCGGGCCCGAGGAGAATCCCTGATCATGCGTGGTGAAACTGTGCAGAACAAGCCCGTGACGGTGCCGGAGCATCTGATGAGTCTCGGCATGGAGAGCGATCCGGACCATCCTGACGACACAGCGGGCATGGAGTGGTGGTACATCAACTTCCATGTGGAAACGGTCGAGGGCAGGCAGTTCTCCGGTTTCGCGGCGTTCTTCCGGATCGGGGCAGCGGGCGCCGATGGCGAAGTGGATCACTCGCACGCCCTCACTGCCGGATGGTGTGATCCGCACAGCGGGCGTTACCAGCAACTGACGCAGCTCGACGGTGCGAATCTCGCGCTGATCCGGGAGGTGCTGAGGAACGATCGCGTCTACGACCCCAAACTGCGTGAGGCGCTTGAGGCCATGGCGTCGAGCGACCGCCCTCCGCTGCCCGACCTCCCTCTGGAGGGACCGGTGCGTCTTGGCACCGATCCGTTCGCAGTCTGCTACGGGGCGGATGCCGAGTTCCGGCGTGATGACGAGGGCACCTATCGACTGCGGCTGCATCATCCCGCGGAGCCGTACACCATGAATCTCGTATTCGAGCCTCTTCGCCCGGCAGCCTGGCAGGGAGGGAGCGGGACGGTGTCGGGGATCGCCGATGAGGACGAGGCCATGCGCTACTACAGCGTGACCCGCCTGGCTGTCGCCGGCGAGGTGACCATCGCCGGCACTCGGCACCAAGTCGCCCACGGCACCGCCTGGTACGACCACGAGTGGGGTCTCGCCCCTCAGCGGGCCGAAAGCGGCTTCCCGGCGGAGGAAGCGGCCTGGGACTGGTGCGGCCTCCATCTGGACAACGGCTGGGACATTTCGGCCTCCACCTGGAGCAAGGTGAATGTGGCCGACGGCAAGAGTGAAGTCCGAGACCGTACCTCGCTCGTCGTGTCGCCCGACGGAACGGCCCGCACGATCGACGACTACGCGCTGGAGCGCGGGCCCGTATGGACGTCCCTGCAGACCTTCAACGAGTACCCGCTCAGCTGGACGCTCACCGCACCCTCCCTCGGCCTTGACCTCACACTCCAGGCGGCGTTCGCCCGCCAGGAGGTGCGCACGGTCACCGTTCACCGCGGCTTCTGGGAGGGCCGGGTCTCCGTCAGCGGCAGACTCGACGGTGCGGCCGTGCACGGGACCGGCTTTGTGGAGGTCAAGCCGGCGCAAGCGATCGCCCGGATGGACCAGCTGATGACCCCCATCGGCGCGGAGACACGCCGAGTCATCAGTGAGTTCTATCCGTCCACCCCCAGCCCGCAGGCCAGCCTCGGTTTTCTGGGTCCCGGAACGGAAGACCTGCTGTCGGCCGTGTCCCACAGCGCAGTGCACGAGAGGCTGGCCAGACCTGTCCTGCATCTGGTGGAGGCCGCGGGCAAGAACTGGCGCTCCTTCGCGTTCACCGCCGTCCTCGAAGCGCTGGGCGCCGACAGCGACCCCTACCGTCCCCTGATGGCCGTCGTCGAACTGCTGCACACCGGCAGCCTCATCGTCGACGACGTACAAGACGACGCCGTACTGCGGCGGGGCCGCCCAGCCGCGCACAGCGTCTTCGGCACGGCCACGGCCATCAACGCGGGCACCGCCGCCTACTTCGCCTTCGACCGGGTTCTGCGCGGGCTGGACCTGCGGCCAGAGGTCCGCTTGCACGCCTATGAGCTGTTCTGCGGTGTGCTCCGCAGCGCACACGCCGGTCAAGCCCTCGACATCCACGGCCATACCCGGGCCATGGACGAAGCGGTGGCCGCCGGCAGCGGAAGAAGGATCGGCGACCGCGTCCTGGCAGTCCATCGCCTCAAGACCGCCCTGCCGGTACGCGCCCTGGCAGACCTCGCCGCCACCCTCGCCGACGCCCACCCTGCCCAACACAGGGCGGTCTGCGACTACTTCGAGGCTCTGGGACTCGTCTACCAGATCTCGGACGACGTATTCGACCTCCGGGGCCACGTGAACAGCGATGGAGAACCCTTGAAGGAGGCGGGTGAGGACATCCGCAACGGGAAAGTGACCTACCCGCTCGCATGCGCGGTCGAACTGCTGCCCAACGGCAGGGCCCAGGAACTCTGGCGGCGCGTCAGTGCCCGGCCCTGGCAACCGGAGGAAGTAGCCGCGTGCATCAGCCTGCTGGAACACTCCGGCGGTGTCGACCTCGCCCTGGAACGCGCCCGGGCATTGATCGACAGGAAGTGGGATGCCCTCGAACCGCTCCTGCCGAATTACCCGATCAAGGCCATGCTCCGGGCGCTCGGCCTGTTCGCCGCCTACCGGGACGCACAACTGAACGGATAAGGGTCCGAGAAAGAGCGAGCGGCGCCTCCCACCGGCCCCCTTGCCCACCCCGTGGGCCGTGCTGATCGTCCCTACCCCTCGAAAGGCCAGCAGCGCATGCTCCCTGAACACGATGTCATCACGGACTTCCCGGAAGAACTCGCACAACTGGGCCCTCATCCCGGGTTCCCGGCACTCAGCGACATCCAGAACGCTCGCAGTGACACCCCCACCGTGTTCTCTCACTCCGCGGACCTCATCTGCCACAAGTACACCGCTACGCCGGACATCCTGGAACTTCTGCGGCGAGCAGGACACCCCACGCCTCGGACCTGCAGGACATTCACCACCACGGAAGAGCACCATGCCCTGGTGTCACAGGCCGTGGCCCGAGGGGAACGGGTCACCGCACAGTTCAACATACTCAATCCGCCCACGGGACCCGGCCGGTTCGTCCCCGACCAGGCCCTGATGGGCGCCCTCGGTGACAAAGGGCGCCTCGGAGAATGGGTACCCGAGCCGTTTCTCCCAAACGATGGTGAGCGGCCACGGCGGCTCGTGGTTGTCGGGGCTTCGCTGGCTGGTCTGCGTGCGGTCGAGGCGGCGAGGCGCGAAGGCTACGACGGCCCGATCACACTCGTCGGAGCTGAGGCGCATCTTCCCTACGATCGACCTCCGTTGTCGAAGGCATTCCTGACCAACGAGGCGGAAGCAACGTTCTTCACCACGGCGGAGAAGCTCAGTCCCTGGATCCCACGACCCGGCGGATACAGACCACTTGTGGTCCGATCTCCTACAGTCGGCTCATCATCGCGACTGGAGCGGAGCAGCGAGTGCTCCCAGAGACCCGGCCGCTCGACGGGGTTTGGACTCTCGACGACTCGCTCGGGTTGCGGTCGGCATTGCGGGCCGCGGGGAAGGTTGTCGTTGTCGGCGCGGGATTCATCGCGTCGGAGATCGCGTCCTCCGCACGTTCGCTCGGAACCGAGGTCACCATTGTCGAAGCCGCGGCGGTGCCGCTCGTCAGGGCGGTGGGCGAGCCGGTCGGGGAAGCCCTCGCGGGGCCCCACGGCAGAAACGGCACACGGCTGATCTGTGGTGTCCAGGTCGAACGTATCGTCGGCGACGAGCGTGTTCAAGCTGTCGGGCTGTCGAGCGGTAGATGGTGGAGGCCGACGTGGTGGTCGTGGGAATTGGCGCAGTGCCGGCGACGGACTGGCTGAGGGGCTCCGGAATAGAGCTCGACCCACGCGACGGTGGTGTCGTTTGCGACGCGTTCCTCAGGGACGTCCGCACCGGATGTGTATGCCGCCGGTCACATAGCGCGCTGGCCCAACGCGCTGTTCGACGGCACGATGCGCCTGGAGAACTGGACGAGCGCGGTGGACCAAGGCGCCCGCGCGGCGGCGAACGCGCTCTTCCCCGAGCGCGCTCGGGCATACGAAACCGTGCCCTACTTCTGGAGCGACTGGTACGGACATCGCATTCAATTCGTGGGCACCGCTGTGGCGGACAGCGTGACTTTCGCTTCCGGAGCGCAGGACGACGACCGTTTTGTGGCGCTCTACCGGCGAGGGTCGCATCTTGCCGCCGCGGCTACGCTCAACGAACCGCGAAAGATCATGAAGCACCGGCGTTACATCGGCGGCCGGGGAAGCTGGGCCGAGGTGGGTCGAGCGGCGCGGCCACGCAACGAAATCTATGCCGGCAACTGACCATCCGACTTGGATGGGCAAGAACGGACCTGACCATGATTCACACAAGAGCAGCGGTTTCGCGTACTGCCGGCAGCCCATATGTGCTCGAAGACGTGACGCTCGATGAGCTGCGGCCGGACGAGGTGCTGGTGCGCATTGTCGGAGCGGGAATGTGCCACACCGACATGCTTCCCCGCGACCCCGAACTGGGAGGGGACTTCGGGCCCATCATCCTCGGGCATGAGGGCAGCGGTGTCGTCGAGCAGGTTGGCAGTCACGTCACCGGCGTGCAGCCTGGCGACCATGTCCTGATCAGCTACGCCTCGTGCGGCACGTGCTGGAACTGCCTCCGCGCGCAGCCCGCCTATTGCCAGGAGTTCGAACTCCGTAACACGTCGGGCCGATACGCCGACGGCAGCACGGGCGCGCGGGGGAGCGACGGCCGGCCGATCGCCAATCGCTGGTTCGGCCAGTCGTCCTTCGCCGACCATGCCGTCGCCACCGAGCGGAACGTCGTGGTCGTCGACCCGGAGCTTCCCCTGGAACTGCTCGGGCCGCTCGGGTGTGGTCTGCAGACCGGCGCGGGCGCCGTTCTCAACGAGATGCGACTGTCTCCCGGGCAGTCACTGGCCGTTTTCGGTGCCGGTGCCGTCGGTCTCGCCGCGGTGATGGCCGCCAAGCTCGCCGGCGCGAGCGACATCGTCGTCGACGACCTCCACGAGTCGCGGCTGGACTTGGCTCTCTCGCTGGGCGCCACACGCGTTGTCCTGGGAACAAAGGACAGTGTCGTCGACGAGGTGAAGGGCGCCGGGCCGGGTGTCGACTTCAGTTTCGAGACCACCGCCGTCACCGAGGTGATCTCGGCTGCTGTGGAGGTGCTCGACCGGCCGGGTACGGCCGTTTTCGTGGGCGCGGGTATGGGACAGCTTTCTGTCAGTCCGCACCTGCTGGCGGGTCGCAAGATCACGTATGTGCTTGAGGGCAACGCAGTGCCTCAGGTGTTCTTGCCGCGCCTGATTTCTTTCTGGAAACAGGGCCGATTTCCGTTCGACCGGCTCATTCAGACCTACCCGCTCGACGACATTAACGCCGCCGATGCGGACTCGCGGTTAGGAAAGACGATCAAGCCTGTGTTGTTGACCGGCCAGCTGAGCAACCAGGAGCGCAAATGACCTTCGTCGAACCACTTCGTGAAACCTTCGCACCGACGGTGAACGGAGCGGACTACCCCACGGATGCCACCTTCGATGTCATCAACCCGGCGACCGGCGAAGCCCTGGCGCAAGCTCCCGCGGTGACCGCGTCCGCCCTCGACGACGCTTTCGGTGCGGCTGCCACCGCATACGAGAAATGGCGCCGAGACGACGACCTGCGGCGAGACCACCTCCGATCAGCTGCGGGCGCCGTAGCGGCCGCGGCGGATCACCTGGCGCCGGTCTTGACCGCGGAGCAGGGTAAGCCACTGGCCGATGCCCGGAACGAGATTCTCGCGGCGTCGGCGTGGCTGAGCTACTACGCGGATCTGGAGCTGCCCCGCGAAGTGATTCGCGACGACGAAGGCGGGTACGAAGAGGTCTTCCGGCGGCCCCTCGGCGTCGTGGCTGCGATCACGCCGTGGAACTTCCCGATCGCGCTTGCCATGTGGAAGATCGCCCCGGCACTGCGCGCAGGCAACACGATCGTCGCCAAGCCCTCACCCTTCACCCCGCTCACAACGCTCGCATTGGGCCGCGTCCTGCGAGAGGTGCTTCCCGACGGGGTCCTGAACGTCCTCAGCGGGCCTGACCCCCTCGGGGCCGCGATGGTCGAGCACCCGGTGCCGCGGAAGGTGAGTTTCACGGGGTCGACGGCAACAGGGAAGAAGGTCGCCATCTCAGCAGCCGCCGACCTGAAGCGCGTCACCCTCGAACTGGGCGGGAACGACCCGGCCATCGTCCTCGGCGATGTCGATGTGAACGCGATCGCCGAGCAGCTCTTCTGGGGCGCGTTCGGGAACAACGGGCAGATCTGCCTCGCCGTCAAGCGTGTCTACGCGCACGAGAGCATCCATTCCGACCTCGTGGCCGCCTTGGCCGAGCTTGCGACGGCGACCAAGGTCGACGAGGGCACCGTCGAGGGCGTGCAACTCGGGCCCATCAACAACAAGCCCCAGTTCGATCGTGTGAACGAGCTCGTGAGCGACGCGCTGGGTCACGGGGCTCGCGCGGTGGCAGGCGGAAGTCCCTTGGACCGTCCCGGATATTTCTACGCGCCGACGATCCTCGACAACATCGATGACGGTGTTCGTGTCGTGGACGAGGAGCAGTTCGGCCCAGTCCTTCCGGTGGTCCCGTTCCGCGATGAGACAGACGCCGTGAGCCGAGCGAACCGGAGCCAGTACGGACTCACCGCGTCGGTCTGGTCCGGCGATCCCGAGCACGCGAGCAAACTGGCAGCCGAGGTGGACAGTGGCCAGGTGGCGATCAACAGTCATGGGGCGGGCGTGCAAATGCACCTTCCCTTCGGCGGCCACAAATGGAGTGGGATCGGAGTCGAAAATGGACCGTGGGGTCTCTACGGGTTCAGCGAACTCCAGGTGATCGCCGGTCCGCCGAGGAAGCGGTGAGCGACCGGCTATGAGGCCCTCATCCCTGTGCTGGGGCGTGAAGCCCTCCTTCGTGTCGTACGTCCGCTCGGCGGGTGGACTGATTCGCCTGGGCGGTCAGACGTTCGAGGCGGAAGACGGTTTCAGCTTCTCCATACATTCGATCGAGACCGTGGGAAGTGGCGGCCGCCTATACGAGGGTCAGCCGAGATACGGCCGAAAGGGATAGCAGCGCGATCTTGAGCGGGTGACCGGTGCCCCCCGGGGCGGCTATCGGTTGGGGTCGCCGGTGTCGCGGAGGTTGCGCATGGTGGGGTCGTCGTTGATGGCCGGGGCCTGGCGGATCGCGCCGAGGACGGTGGCGGGCAGGGTGTCGGGCCAGTCGTCGGCTTCGACGAGGTGGTGTTGTCCGGCGAACCACACGGTGGCCAGGAGCGAGGCGGCGGTGCGCTGGTGGAGGTGTTCGCGCATGCCGCCTTGCCGGGCGGTGGTTCCGGCGGCCTGTTCGATCTGTACGCGGGCGGCTTTCTCCAGGTCCGGTTGGAGCGGGCCCCGGCCGTACTGGATGAGCTTCATGCCTTCGCGGGCGAGGTGGTCCAGGAGGCGCTCAAAGGTCTCCCAGTCCTTGCCGTCGGCCTGGGCGTACTCGATGAGCATGGCGGGGCCTTGTCAAGTTGCTTG